>CP032507.1:2955000-3555000 GCA_008375315.1 Ectothiorhodospiraceae bacterium BW-2
TTTTGCCTATCTTCACCAAGTGGCAAGGCCGGAAGCGGTGGTGGCGATGAATGTCTGGATCGAGCAGCGCTCGGCGCTTATGTGGCTCAAGGAGCAGCTCAACGCCTTTTTTGGCCACAATGCCTTAGCGCTATCGGTACCGGGCAAGGCGAACCAAATTCTGTTTGCCGCAGGGGAGGGCAATCAGCTAGAGGCGCAGCTAACAGAGCTTAAACCGCTAGCGCTGACTCTACAGCTCCAGAGTCGGGTGGAGTTTAGTCAGCTATTAAGGCGCTTGCAGCAGGAGAATCGTAAGCGCTGGTTGGGGCTGTTTGGTTAGTTGAGTTAGGGCAGGCTATGACGCATGGAGGATTTAGGATATTATACCTTGGTTGAGAACAGGTATTCATCTATCGTTGTATAGGCTATCGGATAAACAGTAACGGAGTAAAAAAGTGAGTGAAAATACGATTCTATTCGGGCTGCTGATTATTATTGTCATGCTAGCTATTGTGATTAAATACCTGCGTGAGGCTATGGCAACGCGCTACGGCTACGCCTCAGCTAAACCGGGTAGAGCACATCCGGTAAAGCGGCTTCGGGCAGATGATGAGCACCATAGCAGCACCACGGCAACGACAGCGGCGGCTGTCACCGGGGTGACCGCTGCTGTGGCCTTTGCCGCGATGGAGAGTGACGATTATATGTCGGACGAAACAGTGATAAACGATAGCGGGATAGAGATTAACCCAGCTAATGGCCTACCGATGGTTGATGGTGTAGGTAGCGTTGATATTGAGGGGAATCCTTACGGTTTCGATAGCAGCTTTAGTGATAGCGATAGCGATAGTGGCAGCGATATCTCCGGTTTTGATGATACCTTTTCATCCTCCTCTGACGACTGGTAGTCACAGCGGGTATTTTGGCGAGCCTTTATGGCTTAGCCAATTTAACCTAATGTTCTAACATAACCTATGGACTGATTGCCGAGTAACTATTCAGGGGTGAATTTCCATAAACTCTGGCCACTTTCCATTGTAGAGCAGTCGCAAAGCCTTAGCTGGGGATACCCCATTCTTCTGGCAGGTAGAGAGGTAGCTGCGAATTCTGGCAAACATCATAGCTCCCTCCTTTGAGCGGAAACATCCAGAGATTTTCTGCTGAACCTTGCTCATACGCAGATCGCGCTCTCCCTGATTGTTAGTAAACGGCACTTCAAGCTCCACCATGAAGCGCAGGACATCCTCCTCGTACGCCAACAGATGTTCCAGTAAGTTTCTGGATTTAGAACGCTTTAACCGTCCTCGCTGCCCTTTTTTTCGTTGAGACTCATCCGTAACCTTACGCCACCATAGCGTAAAAAGCCCCGAAAAATTTGTTTCACTACTCCCCTGATGAACCACAGAGGAGAACAGAGATGCTGAACCCCACCCTAGCAGCCGTATCACAGGCCTTTAAAGATTGGCGGGAGAACCCGGAAAAGAGCGCGCGAAGCCGAATTCCCGAGGCGCTGCAACAACAAACCGTAGCGTTAATAGGCCACTACCCGGTGAGCCACATACTCAAAGCGCTGCGCATCAATTACCGTCAACTCAGTAGCTGGAAGAAGAGCTGGGAGGAGAACAACACCATCCCGGGATTCATCGCGCTTGAACCGTCAGAGCCGACTAGCGAACCTCTTTTGGCTCTCAAATGGACGACCGAAACCACTACCGGTCGACCATTGAGTGTGGAGGGTGAGTTATCACCGGAACAATGGCGGCAACTACTGCCCCTGCTCAGCCAGATGGGAGCTAACTCATGATCTACCTCACAGAACAGACTCCGGTGATGATAGCGACAGCACCGGCTGATTTTCGCCGTGGCATCGACGGCTTTGTCGCGCTGTGCCAACACCAACTCGGCCAACAGCCGCGCTCAGGCACCGTATTCACCTTTATCAACCGCTCCAAAACGATGATTCGCCTGCTGGTCTATGAGAACAATGGTTACTGGCTGATGACCAAGCGCCTCTCCAAAGGCAAATACCGGGGTTGCCTCGCCCAGCAGAGCCGATAAGTGCGATTAAGGCACAACAACTACGCCAACTCCTCTCAAATTTGGTAAAATGGCACCATCTGGATGACACACCCAACCGGATTTTGAATCAGGGCACGATTCTGAAGCCTGACAGAAGGAGCGGTCAACTTAAACCCCGCAGCGGTACTTTCACTTCCGGCTTAATCGCGACACTGGAGAGTGGCCAACAAATCGTGCTCTACCAGACCGATATTGGCCATGCCGGAGAGTTGATCGATGAGATTCTGCGTCTGCGCCATTCCGGGTTAGCCAAACCCACTATCATGTGCGATGCGCTCAGTCGCAATCTGCCTACGGTGCTGGATGAAACACAGCGACACGATACATTCTGCAACAGCCACTGTAGGCGGGGGTTTGTGGATGTGGCAGAGCTGCATCCGGATAAAGTCCCGTGGGTGTTAGCGCTCTACGACCCGGTGTGGCACCACGATGCTCACTGCAAGAAGGAGAAGTACACCCCGGCAGAGCGGCTGGCTTACCATCAGCAGCACTCACTACCGCTGATGGCGCAGCTCAAACAGTGGGGCGAGGCGCAGATTGAGAGTGGCGATACCGAGCCTACTGCCTCCCCCTCCCTCTGTTTAAGTCTATCAGGCCGGCTCCGAGGCCGTCACGCTATGGTGGCGTAAGGTTACACTCGGTTTCCCAAATTATTTCGGCAGCGGTTGAGCAGAAGCTCATCAAGCTCGACCCGGGCGCTCCCGACTCCCGTAAATATGCGAGGTACATTCCCCATTGGGCTTAACCTTATTTCATTTTAACTGCAATGATAGCATCAACAAAATATATGTCATTGATATTAAATATCATTGTTATTTCATCGCAACCGGAACTAGCCACTATTTAGAGGCAAAAGGTCAAACATGAACGCCGATACAATCCCTGAGTGTCAAGATACCCTGAGACCACCCCTGATGAGAAATGAATGTAGAATCAGGGGGGCAACAGAGGAGATACACGATGCCCAAAGATACTACCGTTTTACCCTCCAACGAGGTTACCGACCCCGATGAAGAGAAGCGCTCCTACCGCAAATTTAGTGAGGAAGAGAAGCTTCGGATCCTAGCAGAAGCAGAGCAGTGCAAGGAGCCGGGTCAGCTAGGCGAGCTGCTGCGCAAAGAGCAGATCTACAGCTCCCATCTGACCAAATGGCGCCGACAACTGCAAGCACAGGGGCAGGCTGGCCTGAAAGGGAAACAGAGTGGTCGCAAACCGAGCCTAGACAAGCGAGATAAGGAGATAGAGCGTTTAAAGAAGGAAATTCAGCGTCTTAGCCAACGGTTACAGCAGACCGAAGGGGTGATTGCGCTCCAAAAAAAAGCCTTCAGCTTATTGGAGCAGATGAACACAGAGATAAGCTTATGAGATTAGTTGAAAAAGAGTGCCCCAGTTCGGTGAGCATAAGAGCCGCTTGCGATAGCCTAGCGCTCTCGCGTGCAGGCTACTACCGCCGACAGGCTCCGGTTGTCTCCCCCCGAGCGAGCCTTCCAAGACCCGTCGCAGCCAATGCGCTGAGTGAGGCAGAGAGGCAAGCCGTTCTGGGGCTTTTGAACAGCGAACGATTCTATGACCAACCTCCGGCAGAGATCTATGCTAGCCTGCTGGATGAAGGGAAATATTACTGTTCAATCAGTACGATGTATCGGATCCTTCGTGCTAATCAACAGACGGGAGAGCGGCGAGCTCAAAAACCGGCCAAATCACACGCTATCCCCCGATTACGGGCGACCCGCCCGAATGAGGTTTGGACATGGGATATCACTAAGCTTCCCACCACAGAGCAGGGTAACTTCTTGAATCTCTATGTGGTGATGGATCTCTACAGCCGTTTTATTGTGGCTTGGATGGTCTCAAGGAAGGAGAATAGTGAGCTCTCCAAGCTGTTAATCAGTGACGCAGCGGCTCGCTATCGGGTCGCGCTCAGTGGCTTAACACTGCATCAGGATAGAGGTGTGCCGATGACCGCCAGAGGCTATCTCGACTTGATGGCCGAACTGGGGATCACCTGCTCCCACAGCCGTCCACGAGTCAGTAACGACAATCCGTTTAGCGAGAGTCAATTTAAAACACTCAAGCAACAACCCGATTATCCTCAACGATTTACAGGAGTTGACCATGCCAGAATATGGTTTAGTGACTATGTTGACTGGTACTGTTTCCACCACCACCATCGAGGGATTGCGTGGTTCACTCCAGAGCAGGTATTTACCGGTCGTTACAAGGAGGTTAGCGAGCAGCGTGAACAGGCGCTGAAGCAGGCCTATCAGCAGCATCCGAAACGCTTTATTCATGGTGAGCCCAAGGTTAAGCAACCCCCTACTGAGGTATGGATTAACCCCGCTCTACCGGAGGAGGGGGTGGGGTCGCTGGAGGTCAACTATCCAACCCTGAATAGAGCGAAGGAGAGATGAGTGACGGTGCCGCTAGTGGGTCTATCGTCGATGGCTTTAGCCGGTTGTGGTGGCTGAATGACAGAGCGTTATCCATAGCCCGCCCCCCGGAGACCCCCTTATTATCGTAGGGGGGCGGGCTGTGGGTAACGCGGTGCAGGAGGGAGGTTCCTAGATTAGGGGTTGCAGTTCGCCTTGCAGCTCCCCCTTGCTGAAGGGCTTGGCTCTTGCGGCAAAGGGCCATGAGGGTCATGTTCGCTCCTTGTTGCGTCATGACTCAACATAGGCGAAATTTGCCGGTGAGGGCAGTGGCAATCACCGGCTAGATTTAGAGCTTTATTTTTTTAACAACTGGTCTCAAATTACTTGACAGCTTCCGCAATCGTCTCCAAAGTCTGGAGTTTCTGCATCACCCTGCGTGATGACGGGGTGGGTTATGGTGACTACCTGGAGCAGCTTACCTACCTCATCTTCCTCAAAATGGCCGACGAGTACAGCAAGCCACCCCATAGCCGTGATGTGGGGATACCCGAGCAGTACAACTGGGAGAGCCTGCGCCTGAAAAAAGGCGCGGAACTGGAAAGTCACTACATCACCCTGCTGAGAGAACTTGGCACCGGCAAGGGAATGCTGGGGCAGATATTCACCAAAGCCCAGAACAAGATACAAGACCCCGCCAAGCTCTCTCGCTTGATTGAGATGGTCAACGACACCTAATGGGTAATGATGGGAGCCGACACTAAAGGCACTATCAAGGCTAGAAAGTACATCCAATCTCACAGACACAGGTGATTTCGGCAGCAAGATTTAAGCCTATACGAGTAATGTTCTACTATCCAAATCGGACGCAGGCAAAAGGAATGCAAGAGACACTAGAAACCCTCTATAAAGGCATTGGCGGAGAGTACCATTGGGGGGTAATGCGTGGGACTATGTAAAGAACCGAACAGGATTTGATTTGAAAGCCTTGCTTGAGAGAATTGCAGAAGAAAATGCACACGAAGATGAGTGAAATTGTCAATAAAATATATTTGGGTGATTACCGCTCACGCCGGCGATTATTAAACGGGCGCACGATCTTGATATTCTCTACAGTTACGGTAAACAGCTACTGCGGCTGCCGCAGCAGATCGAAAAGTGGGTCGAACGGCGGATGGAGAGCCGTTAGTAAGGGCGGTAGGGGGTTAAGCCGCAGCGGCATTAAACTGCATTCGATGCAGCGCCGCATAGAGGCCATCTAGCTGTAGTAGCTGCTGATGGCTCCCCTGTTCAGCGATAACGCCTCTATCTAGCACAATAATGCGATCAGCGTTTTCAATGGTAGAGAGGCGGTGGGCGATTACCAGCGTCGTCCGCCCCTCCATTAACCTCTCTAGTGCTGCCTGAATATGGCGCTCTGATTCAGTATCGAGGGCAGAGGTCGCTTCATCTAGAATCAGAATGGGGGCATCTTTAAGTAGCGCTCTGGCAATAGCGAGCCGCTGCCGCTGGCCGCCGGAGAGCATGACCCCATTTTCGCCGACGATGGTATGAAACCCCTCCGGTAGCTGCTCGATAAACTCCAGCGCATGGGCCTGCTCGGTGGCGAGCCGTAGCTGCTGTTGGCTCACCTGTTCGAGCTGTCCATAGGCGATATTGTGGGCGATGGTATCGTTGAAGAGGGTGATATTCTGGCTTACTAGCGCAATATGTTGTCGCAGTGAGCTGAGGCTAAGGGCATTAATCGGAACACCATCAATCGTAATCTCCCCCTCGCTACAGAGATAGAAGCGCGGTAGGAGATTGACTAAGGTGGTCTTGCCGCCGCCGGAGCGGCCGACTAGGGCTACCCTCTCCCCGGGTTGAATATCGAGTTCAATCTCTTTAAGCACTTGGCGCTGCGGCTGATTCGGGTAGTTAAAACTGACCTTGCGGTAGCGAATCGCCCCCTGACAGCCACTTAGCTGCTGTTGACCCTGATCGGGCTCCGGTGGGGCATCGATAAAGTTAAAGATACTACGAGCACCGGCGACGCCGCGCTGTAGATTGGCGGTAATGCGGGTGAGGCGCTTCATCGGCGCTAACATTAACATCATGGCGCTAATAAAGGAGATAAAGCTACCGACACTTAAATCGGGTTGCCGTAGTGCAAAGGCGATCACTAGCGCCGCTGAGGTGGCCGAAATGAGCTGTACTACCGGCACCGAAGCGGCACTGGTGGCCAATAGCTTCATATTGAGGCGACGGTTATCCTCATTGGCCTGTTCAAAACGGTATCGCTCATAGGGTTGGCCGCCAAAACTCTTCACTTCGCGCTGCCCCTCAATTACCTCTTCGGCGATGTGGCTAACACTGCCCATCGACTCCTGAATACGGTGGCTATAGCGACGAAAACGGCGGTTAATGGCATTAATGGTAGCGGCGACAAAGGGGGTGCCGAGCATTAGAATAAGGGCTAACTGCCAGTCGATATAGAACATCCAGCCGAGTAGGCCGATAATGGTGAGCGTATCCCGAATCATGACGGTAATGATATCGGTGGCAGCGAGAGCTACCTGTTCGACATCGTAGATCAGTTTGGAGATGATCGTGCCGGCAGGGGAGGTGTCGTAGAAGGTGACCGGCAGGCGTAGCATCTGACTAAACATCTCTGTTCGTAGTGTTTTAATCACGGTTCTAGCAACCCAAGCCATATAGTACTCGGCCAGATAGCCGGCGATACCGCGCACCAAAAATAGCCCAATTAACACATACGGCGTCCAGTGGATAATCTCCTCATCGCGCTCGACAAAACTGCCATCGAGCATCGGCTTCATTAGTGCGGCAAAGCCGGTCTCGGTCGCGGCGACCAGAATTAGCCCGATAATGGCGATGAGAAAGAGCCGCCAGTGGGGCAGAATATAGCCGAGCAGGCGTCGATAGACCGTCCAAGTGCTCTGTGAACTTGACATCACGACTCCCCACTCTGGGTGGTGGCGAACAAAATTTGAGTTAACTGCAAGCGAGAGAGTACATCGAGCGCCGTCATTACCGCCTGATGGGGGGTCGCTCTGTCGGCATTAATAATCACTTTAGGCTGCTGTAGTGCCATCGAGGTCTGTTGCAGAGCGTTGTAGAGGGTGTGGGGTTTTGAGTTGCCAACCGCTTTGCCGTTAATAAAGTAGTCGCCGGCGGCATTAATGGAGAGCTGTAGCGTGATACCCTGCTCTGGCGGCTGCTCTTGAGCCGCCTGGGGTAGTTCGATGCTAAGCTGACTTTCGCGCTCAAAAGTGGTCGAGACCATAAAGAAGATGAGCAGCAGAAAGACGACATCAATCAGCGGGGTGAGGTTTAGTTCGACCTCCTCGGTGGGGCGGTGGCGAAATCTCATCGGCTCACCGGCCGTTCACCGTGAATCATCTCGACCAGTCGCAGCGCCTCCTCCTCCATTCTAAGGGCTAACATATCGACTCTATGGCGAAAATGGCGATAGAAGGCGAGGGATACAATCGCAACAGAGAGCCCTGTAGCGGTGGTAATCAGTGCCTCTGAGATGCCGCCTGCCAAGATGGTCGGATCGCCCACTCCGGCGGCGGTAATGGCGGCAAAGACCTTAATCATGCCGATCACGGTACCGAGTAGGCCGAGCAGCGGGGTAATGGAGGCGATCGTGCCGAGGGCGTTGAGATAGCGCTCCATCTCGCCGACAGCCTGTCGTCCCGCCTCCTCAATCACCTCTTTCATCACCTCTCGCTCGGCGGTGAGATGGGTTAAACCGGCAGCCAAGACTCGTCCGAGGGGGGAGGTAAGCGCTAGCTGTTCGATGTGTTGGTTAGTGAGCTTGCCCTCAATGTGGAGCTTCCAGAGGCCGTTAACCAGATTGGGGGGGGCGATTCGTCTCTGGCGTAGCACTAGCAGCCGTTCGATAATAATGGTCATGGCAAAGATGGAGCAGAGCAGAATCGGTACCATTAGCCAGCCACCGGCTATCATCAGTTCAAGCAATGTTATCTCCCTGTCGTTAAACTCAAGTTCGTCATCTTATCACTCTCTTATTGCTCTGGATGGTTAGGGGCATCCAGTCGCGCTATGATCTCTTCGCTCAAAAAGAGCGCCGGATCGACCCTGACGCCGTTGAGACTCACCGTCCAGTGGAGGTGGGGGCCGGTGACTCTGCCGGTCATACCGACAGTGGCGATTCGCTCTTTGGCGCTGATCTGGTCGCCAATGTCAACCTCAATCGAGTTCAGGTGGCAGATCATGGTGATTAACCCTTGACCGTGATCGATAAAGATCGTCTTACCGTTAAAAAAGTAGTCACCGATTTCGGTAATAACGCCATCGGCGGGGGCGAACACCGGTGTCCCTTCGGGGGCGGCGATATCCATACCGCTATGGGGGCGACGCGGTTGGCCATTAAAGAAGCGTTTGTGGCCAAAGTGGCCGCTGAGCCGCCCCTCGACGGGAAGGTGCAGTTCGGCACTGGTGTTGACTTCACGCCATTTGGCAAAGGCGGCGCGGCTCCGCTTTTGTTCGCTATAGATACGCTCCATATCCTGCTTATAGGGGGTCACTTGGCGGTTATTAGCGAGGGTAATATGGGATTCGGGGTAGGCCTTATCGACTACCTGTAGAGAGTGCTGTCGGGGGGCGGGACTCTCTGGATGGTGCGACTCGATAGTTAGACTACCGGGGGGGTAGTCGAGGGCGATACCGACTAACGCTTTATAGCGCCCCCCCCGCTCGGTCACCAGCAGTCGCTGTTCGGCGTGGTAGGCGCTCGGTAGCTCACTGTCGGCTGTCGCCGGGCCTAAATCGACTATAGCGATGCCGCCGGGGACAGCGCTATGGCGGGGAGAGGCGCTAGCGAGGGGGGAGCTTAAAAGTAGGGTTAACAGTAGCAGTAGCGGGGGGGTAACTCTCATGGCTAAACTGTCTCGGGGTTAAGTTCGATAATTTGGCTCAAAATTCTCCCTTGTTGTAGCTGGGTTACGATGAGCTCTCCTGTTGTTAGCTGCTCTGTATGGCGTAGCAGCGTGCCATCGCGCTGGCGATGGGTGGTGGAGTAGCCCCGTTCAAGGGTTGCAAGTGGACTGACACTGTGGAGTTGAGCTAGTAAGGTCTGAAAATGGTGGCGACTCTGCTGTAGCCGCCGTTCAAGCTGGTGCCCTAACCGCTGCGGCTGCCGCGCTAACTGTTGTTGTTGCTGCGCTAGTCGCTGCTCAATGAGTTGTCGTAGGCGGTAGTGGGTGCGATCGAGCCGCTGCTGCTGCTGAAACAGCCGCTGTAGCGGGGAGTGTCGTTGTAGTGCGGTGAGGGCCTGTTCTAGTCGCCATCGAGCCGTCGCTAGCTGCTGTCCTAGCGGCTGCTGTAGTCGCCACTCTAGTTGATCGAGCCGCTGCATCGTCTGCTGTAGCTGTGGCGGCGGGCGGGTAAAGGGCTGTTGCAGATAGTGCCACCGCTGCTGTCGCTGCTGCTGCTGCTGCTGTACCGTTCGCAGTAGCTGTTGTGTTAACCCGATTAGCCGCTGCTTTAGTTCGTTGCCATCGGGCGAGATCTGTTCGGCGGCGGCGGAGGGGGTGGCGGCTCGTAGATCGGCGACCCAGTCGGCGAGGGTGGTATCGATCTCATGGCCTACAGCGCTGACGGTGACAAGGTTACTATTAGCAATCGCTCTAACCACAGCTTCATCGTTAAAGAGCGCTAAATCTTCGGCCGAACCGCCACCACGGCCAATAATCAGCAGATCACACTCTTGGCGACGATTAGCGGTGGCGATCGCGGCTAAAATAGCCTCCTGCGCCCCGTCACCCTGGACTCGGGTGGGGTAGAGAATGAGCTCAATGGCGGCAAAGCGCTCTCTCATCACGGCGATAATATCGCGCACTGCCGCGCCATCGGCGGAGGTAATGATGCCAACCCGATGGGGAAAGGGGGGGAGTGGGCGTCTGCGTTCGGCGGCAAATAGCCCCTCAGCCTCTAGTTTAGCTTTTAACTGCTCAAAGCGGCGCTGTAGCTCACCGGTGCCGGCTCGGCGCAGCTCTAGTGCAGTTAGTTGAAACTCACCACGGGGCTCGTAAAGGGTCGGTTTAACCCACGCCTCCAGCTCCATGCCGTTGGTCGGCTCAAAGGTGAGGTGGGCGGCACGGTTACGAAAGAGGGTGCAGCGAATTTGGGTAAACTCATCTTTTAGAGTGAAGTAGCGGTGGCCGGAGCGGGCGAGCACCATGCCGCTAACTTCGCCACAGACCCAAAGGAGGCCGAGGCCTCCTTCAAGCACTACCCGCGCCTCCCGATTGAGCTGGGAGACGCTATAGAGGGTCGTCTCGTTCAAACTCTACTGTAGCGCCGTTTTAGTCGCGTCAGCGTGCCACTCGTAGATGACGAATTTGAAATCTTTTAAGTCACCATTTGGCTGATACTGCACTTTACCGATGGGGGTATCGAAGCTGTGGCTGCGAATGAAGTTGGCGATTTTAACGGTATCGAGGGTACCGGTTGCCTTAATCGAATCGGTAATAATCTGTACCGCAGCATAGGCAGGCATCACAAAGGGGCCGGTGGGGTCTTCGCCTTTAGCCTCGAACGCTTTGACCAGATCGCGGTTTTGCGGCAAAGTGGTAAAGTCGGCAGGTAGGGTGACATAGAGCCCTTCGGATGCCTCACCGGCGATGGCGCTGATGTCTCTATTGCCCACCCCCTCTGGCCCCATGAATTTGCCCTTAAAGCCCTGCTCGCGCGACTGGCGCAGAATGAGACCTAGTTCAGGATGGTAGCCGCCGTAATAGACAAAATCGACATTGCGGCTCTTCATTTTGGTAATGAGGGCTGAAAAATCTTTTTGATCTTTAGTCACCCCCTCGTAGAGCACAACATTAACTCCCATGCTCTCAACGGTCTGTTTGACCTCATCGGCAATCCCCTGACCATACTGCTGCTTATCGTGAATAATGGCCAACTGTTTGGGTTGAATCGAGTTGGCAATGTAGCGACCGGCGACCGGTCCTTGCTGGCTATCGAGGCCGATGGTGCGGAAAATCATCTCAAACCCGCGCTCGGTAATCGCCGGACTAGTCGATGCGGGGGTGATCATTAAGACCTGCTCATCTTCGTAGATATCGGAGGCCGGTTGGGTCGAACCGGAGCAGAGGTGGCCGACGACAAAGCGGATGTCTTCATTAATAACCTTGTTGGCGACAGCGACCGCCTGTTTCGGTTCGCAGACATCATCCATCAAGACCGCTTCGAGCTGCATACCGTTAACGCCCCCTTGGGCATTAATCCGCTCGATGGCCATTTTAGCGCCGCTCATCTGCATATCACCATACTGGGCAACAGGGCCGGTAATCGGACCGACAATGGCAATTTTGAGCACATCGGCGGCTAAGAGGGCAGTCGAGCTGCCAAGAAGCAGGGTACCGAGCAGGGTCGGTATCCCTTTTTTGCGGTTAAGTTTCATCATCCACCTCTTTATGGGTTAACTCTAATTTGTAACGGCGCTAAACATACTGGATTAGTGCCTCGCGGTTCAAGTAAATTGTTTATTGATGGTTGATTGGCGGCGACTATCATTTAGGGCAAGCGAGTTAAAAGTAGAGTTATAACAGGAGATTAGAGATCGTTGCCTCATGGGCACCCACAGGGGGGTGCCCCTACGCAAGCACAAATCGGGTCAACGGAAAGCAAATGACATTGATTTAGTCGAGCCTAATTCGTAGATCAAACTGCTTAAACGCTGCATAATATCTGGTATGGGTGGGGCTCCTGTGAAATTGCTTGTTTTTCAGGATGCTATTAACTTCCCGCCGCCCCCTTAAATTTTGGGCGCAGATAGTAACGGTTAGCGCAATAGTCTCAACTAGAGAGCAGGGTGTCAAAAAATGTTAGCGGAAGAGGATATCTCCTTTATTAAGAACCACATAGGGGGATGGTTAGCCGAGCAGTCACTAGGAAAGCCACCGGTTGTCTATGAGATTGAACTACGGGAACGGATGGTCCGAGTTGAGGAGGCGCTAAAGAATCAGGGTGAGGAGTTTAAAGCCCAGCGTGAGCTCATTCGTGACCTTATGCTTCAAATGGATAAGCGCTTTGAGCAGATGGCCGAAGAGAATAGACGGCTGTTTGAGCAGGAGGGGGGCCAGACCGATAAGCGATTTGAGTATGCGTTGACACAGACCGATAAGCGGTTTGAGCATGCGTTGGCCCAGGCCGATAAGCGGTTTGAGCAGATGGCTGAAGAGAATAGACTGCGGTTTGAGCAGGGGGAGGCCCAGGCCGATAAGCGCTTTGAGCAGATGGCCGAAGAGAATAGACGGCTGTTTGAGTATGCGTTGGCCCAGACCGATAAGCGGTTTGAGTATGCGTTGGCCCAGACCGATAAGCGGTTTGAGCATGCGTTGGCCCAGACCGATAAGCGCTTTGAGCAGATGGCCGAAGAGAATAGACGGCGGTTTGAGCAGGGGGAGGCCCAGACCGATAAGCGCTTTGAGCATACGTTGACACAGATCGATAAGCGCTTTGAGCAGATGGCCGAAGAGAATAGACGGCGGTTTGAGCAGGGGGAGGCCCAGACCGATAAGCGGTTTGAGCATGCGTTGACACAGATCGATAAGCGCTTTGAGCAGATGGCCGAAGAGAATAGACGGCGGTTTGAGCAGATCGATAAACGGCTCGATCTGCAACATAATGAGATTATGGCGATTCATCTGGAGATTAAGCAGCAGATGCGCTGGTTTTTTGCAACGACTGTCGCAGTGGGTGGCTTGGTTGTGGCGGTACTGCGGCTCTGGCCTGTTTGAATTGCAAAGATAGCCCCCTTTAGCGCCGTCACAAGAAGGCCACCATATTGATGACAGGGGTAGCCGTTGTGGCCACGATTGGCGTTATAATGGGCAACTTAGTTATCCTGTTTGTCCGAAATTATCAGCCGTGGGAGCGGATTCATTAGTAAAATCAGGTGATTGTTATCGGTTTTGGGGCAATCTTGCCGCTAACCGCTCTTAGCTGTCGCCTAGCGAATTGAATGGAATTGATCTTGGCAGCCAAAAAAGCAGTAACAAAACGACCCTCAGCAACCAATACGCCTCGGCGTAAAAAGAGTAGTGAGCCACAGCGGCAGCTACAGCTCGGCTCGCGCCTACGGGAGGTAGCGGCGATACTTTTGGCCGCCCTTGCGTTGTTTCTGCTATTAGCGCTAATTAGCTTCCATCCGAGCGATCCCGCCTTTACCCATAACCAGTCCAACGGCTCTTACCACAACTTTGGCGGTCAGATAGGCGCTTGGATTGCCGATGTGGTGCTGCACGGTTTTGGCATGGTAGCCTATCTACTGCCGCTGATGCTGGCCTATTTGACCTATACCATTTTGCGGGAGCGCAAACAGCTAGAGGGGAGTATCTTCTGGCTACTGATGCTAATTAAATGGGGCGGGTTACTGGTTATCATCTTTAGTGGCTGCGGTTTAGCTCACATGCACTATGTGGTGCCAGATCGCGATCTGATCCCAGATGCCGATGTCGCCGGTGGGGTGTTTGGTGATGTTGTGGCGACCCACATAGCGATCCCACTGCTAGGTTTTCTAGGCTCGACCCTAATTCTGTTGGCGCTGCTACTGACCGGCATTACCCTGCTAACTGGACTCTCTTGGCTCTGGTTGATGGAGGTGACCGGTATGCATACCCTACAGGGGGTCGCTTGGATGCGCCAGATAGGGGAGGGGGCATGGCAGCAGCTAGCCGATAGAGTCTCTCAGTGGCAGGAGCAGCGCCAGCTACGCCGAGCCGAGAAGGCGGCAGAGCGCGACTATGAATTGCGTCAGCTTGAGTATGAGTCGATGCCACTAGAGGAGGCACTAGAGGAGGCTGTTGATCTGTCCGAACCGGTGGAGAGGCGGCCAGTGATTATCCACTCTCGCCCCGATTCGATAGCGGATGATAAACCCGAGCCCGAGTCAACATTAGCGCCAGAGCCAGAACCAGAGCCGCCACCTAAGCCTGCGATGGCGAGTGCTATGGTCGCGTCGCTCTCTCAAGCGGCTGTTATCTTTAGCCACGCCGCGAAGGAGCGCGAGTTAGCGCCCGAACCGGAGCCGCCGTTAGCTGTGGCTGACGAACTTGAGAGTTTCGATAACTCGACTGTGGTGACGCGAGATCGAATTGAACCGACTCTGAATTGGGATGAGGATCTACTGGAGGAGGCGCTAAACGATGTAGAGCAGAGTCGGCCTCTGCCAAAGGTTAGCCTTAATAGCGCTGCGATCGAGAGCGTTAAGGAGGATGATATCGAAGAGTTAGAGCCGCCCCAGCCAAAACCAGCGCCTGCGCTAGAGCCCGTGCCAGTCTCCATGCCAGAACCTGAGCCAGAACCTGAGCCAGAACCGGAGCCAGAACCGGAGCCAGAACCGGAGCCAAAACCGGAGCCAGAACTGGAGCCAGAGGCTGCGCCCGTACCAGACTCAGAGCCTATGCCTGAACACGATTGGGAGCCACACGCCCCAAGTCTCCTCTCAGAAGAGGCGGCATGGGAGGAGGAGGATGAGGCGCAAGAGGATCAACTTCACGAGGCACCGACAGAGCCAGCGCCCAAACCGATCCACCACTTTCAGCGCAATGAGCGGTCGACACTCCCACCAGGGTACGGTTTAACCGCAGATAACCTGCCTAAACTGGAGCTACTCGATGAGCCGCCGGAGAATCGAATCTCCATCAACGAAGATGAGCTAGTGCGGATGTCGCGGCTGCTGGAGGATACGCTGAAAAACTACAAAATTGACGCCGAGGTACAATCAGTCAATCCCGGGCCGGTGGTGACCTGTTATGAGATTCAGCCCGCCCCCGGCGTGAAGGGGAGTCAAATTACCAACCGCGCTATCGATATCGCCCGTTCACTCTCGCAGGTGAGTGTGCGGGTGGTCGAAGTGATTGCCGGCAAGACGACAATTGGACTTGAGATCCCCAACAAAAATCGGGAGATGGTCTTTTTAAGCGAAACATTAAGCTCCCGTGAGTATCGAGAGAACCCCTCCCCGCTGACCATGGCGCTAGGCAAAGATATTGGCGGTAATCCGGTGGTAGCCGATCTGGCCAAAATGCCCCACCTGCTAGTAGCCGGCGCGACCGGTACCGGCAAATCGGTAGGAATCAACACAATGATATTGAGTATCCTCTACCGGACTACCCCAAAACAGGTGCGGCTGCTACTGATCGATCCGAAGGTAGTCGAGCTATCGGTCTATAACGATATTCCCCACCTGCTCGCTCCGGCAGTGACCGATATGAAAGATGCCGCTAACGCCCTACGCTGGTGTGTGGCCGAGATGGAGCGGCGCTATAAACTGATGGCCACCCTTAAGGTGAGAAATATCGCCGGCTACAATAAAATTATTAATGATGCCTTAGCTGCCGGGCAGAGCATTGCCGATCCACTCTTTCAACCCGATCCTGCCGGTATCGGTGCCCAGCAGCCCAAGGCACTAGAGCCACTACCCTTTATTGTGGTGATAGTCGATGAGCTGGCCGATATGATGATGGTGGTCGGTAAAAAGGTGGAGGAGCTGATTGCTCGCCTGACCCAAAAGGCGCGGGCGGCGGGAATCCACCTCATACTAGCCACCCAACGCCCCTCAGTCGATGTCTTAACCGGTCTGATTAAGGCCAATGTGCCGACCCGCCTCGCGTTTAAGGTCGCCTCTAAAATCGACTCCCGCACCGTGCTCGATCAGATGGGAGCCGAAACACTACTCGGCATGGGTGATATGCTCTATCTGCCGCCGGGGCAGGAGCCGATTCGAGCCCACGGCGCCTTTGTCAGTGATGATGAGGTCAAAAAAGTGGTAGAGGTACTGAAAACCACTGGCGCACCCGACTATGAAGATGCCATAGTCAACGGCTACGATGAGTCAGAGGGGGGCGAGGCGCTCTTTCCCGGAGATCCACTGGCCATAGAGGGGGCAGCAGGGGGAGATCGCGAACTCGATCCACTCTACGACCAAGCGGTGCAGATTGTTATCGAAACCCGCAGAGCGTCAGTCTCCGGTATTCAGCGCCGACTTCAGGTAGGGTACAACCGTGCGGCACGCATGGTTGATGATATGGAGGTGGCAGGGCTGGTGAGTTCGATAAAATCGAACGGCCAGCGCGACATACTGGTGCCGCCGCCGCAAAATTAGTGGAGGAAGAGACATGGCGTTATTAAATCGGTTTGCTATCAAAACCAGATTGAGTATCAGTGTCGTCGTGGCGATCGTCGGAATGGGAGTGGTGGCTGGGCTACTGCTCCACTCCAAACACTCGGCGTTAATGGCTGAAAAGCGCCTGACCACCCGCTATGTGGTCGAAGTCGCGATGTCGATAGTCAACGACTACGCCGCCCAAGCCGCGAGTGGGGCGCTCACTCAGCAGGCTGCCAAACAGAGCGCACTCGCACAGCTCAAACAGATCCGATACGGTGACGGGGACTACCTATGGGTTAACGATATGGCACCGGTGATGGTGATGCACCCGATCAAACCGGCACTCGATGGCAAACCGCTCGCTGACATTAAAGACTCGAATGGGAAACGGCTATTTATGGCGTTTGTGCAGGTGGTTAAGAGGCAGCAAGCCGGCTATGTTGACTACTATTGGCCTAAACCTGGCTTTGAGGAGCCGGTGGCCAAAGTCTCCTATGTCAGCGGCTTTCAGCCGTGGGGGTGGATTGTCGGCTCTGGTATCTATGTCGATGATGTTAATCAGACCTTTTGGCAAAATGTCTGGATGAGTCTGGTCGTTGTCGGGGTGATGATTACCGCGATTGTGGCCCTTAACCTAGCGACCATTCGCTCTATTCGTCAGGAGCTAGAGCGAGCGATGAGCTTCTCAGGTTCGATTGCAACTGGCGATTTGACCCAAAAAGTGGAGATCGATAGCGATGATGAGATAGCCCAAGTGCTCTATGCGCTGCAACAGATGCAGAACGAGCTACAGCGGGTGGTGCATGAGGTGAATCAGGGGAGCTGCCAGGTCGAACAGACGGCGATTGAGATTGCTAGCGGCAGTCACGAACTCTCCAATAGAACCCAAGCCCAGGCGAGTATGGTGGAGCAGACAGCCTCCTCTATGGAGCAGATGACAGGGTCAGTGCGGCAGACGGCCAACAGCACCTATCAAGCCAAAACGCTAGCCCACAACGCTCGTACCAATGCTGAGCAGGGGGTAGAGCTTATCGGCAGAGCCATTGAGGCGATGAGTGAGATTAGCCGCTCTTCAGAGAAGATCGCTGCTATTATTTCGGTGATTGACGAAATCGCCTTTCAGACCAATCTATTAGCGCTAAATGCGGCTGTCGAGGCGGCCCGTTCAGGGGAGCATGGGCGTGGATTTGCTGTCGTCGCCGGCGAGGTCAGGGCGTTAGCCCAGCGCAGCGCCGCAGCGGCGCGGGAGAGCAAGCAGCTCATTGAGGAGTCGGTCTGTCGCGTCAATAGCGGCACCGAAGTGGTGCAACAGATGCACCATAGCCTCAACACCATTGTCGAATCGGTGCTACAAGTTGGCGATATTATTACCGAAATCGCCGCCGCCGCGACCGAGCAGTCAAAAGGGATCGAGCAGGTAAATAGCGCCGTGACTCAGATGGATAGCGGCATTCAACAAAATGCAGCCATGGTCGAGCAGACTGCAGCAGCGGCAAAGATGTTGCAGCAGGAGGCGGAGCGCTTGGTTAAGTTGATGCACTTTTTTCGTACCGATAACGGGTAACAGAGGTAGCTACATGGCGCGTATTATCGCAATGATCATCGTGGTGTGGGTGACAACCATCGGCGCGGCCACGGCGGCTGAGAGTCGTCAGCGGTTAGAGCAGTTTCTTGACGATCTTACGACGCTGCGAGCCGAGATTGTGCAGACAGTACTCAACCCGAGAATGGAGCTGATTGAGGAGAGCCTTGGCCAGTTAATTCTCCACCGTCCGGGGCGCTTTCGGCTCGACTACTACCACCCCTACGAGCTAAGCTATATCGCCGATGGGGAGTCTATCTGGATCTACGATAAGGACTTAGAGCAGGTGAGCGTGAAGCCGCAACAGGATGCTCTCGGTAGCACACCGGCGCTACTCCTCTCCGGCCAAGAGCCGTTAAACCACTCGTTTACCGTTGAGGAGATTGGAGAGCAAAATGGCTTCTTCTGGCTCAATCTCTACCCTAAACAGAGCGACGCGAGTTTCAATACCATTCGGCTAGCGATTGAGGGTCAGACGCTACGAGCCATTGAGATGATCGACGGTTTTGGCCAGACAACCCGCCTGCTGCTACAAAAGGTGGAGCGCAATCCGGTGCTAGAGAGGCACCTGTTTCAGTTTCAACCGCCTGAGGGGGTCGATGTGATAGGCGAGGTACCGTAAATTGCTAACTCGTGGCCCGATGGCAGGAGCGGTGCTGTTCGCCGCCCTCATTAACTTAGGCGGGTGTCAATCCGCCGCCGACGATAGCACTGTGAACGACTCGCAGTTAGCCAGCGCACCCTCCCAAAGCATCGTTAAGGGGCCGTCTCACTGGTCTGGCAAAGTTAGCTATACCGATAGACTCTATCACAGCACAGCCCTGACCAAAGAGGAGCGCCAGCGCCCCTTGCAGGGGGTATCGCTGGAGCTACTCGATACCCAACTGCAACCTATCGCTACCACTCAGAGCGACAAAAATGGCCATTTTAGCTTGACTGTCGATAGCCATAGCCATAGCAGCGTCAGCCGTATTCGCTTTAAGGCGACCGCGATAACAGAGGGAGGCTATCAGTTAAACCTCTATAACAACGGCCAGCAGCTCTACCGCCACGACCACTATTTGAACGACAGCACTGGCGATAGCGAGATAGAACTGCGATTCGATGATCCCTCCCTCGCTGGCGGGATGAATATGCTCGATGTCTTAACCCAAGCGATGCAGTTTTTAGCCGCCCACCGCCCCGATAAACCGGCACTGCCTCCGCTCGATATCTACTGGCAGGCGGGAGAGAGTCGCGGCACCTACTTCTGTGACGAGTATGATGGTATTGACTGCGTGAATGGCCCCGGAATGTATGTTAGCGATAGTCGTAGCGATTCGGACAGCTATGACGATGATGTCCTCTGGCACGAATTTGGCCACTACATTGAATATGCACTGGGGATCTCCGACTCCCCCGGCGGCTACCACTTTGTTACCGATGAGGCGCTCGATCTGCGTTTAAGCTGGAGCGAGGGGTACGCCTCCTATGTGATGGCAGCGATTAAGCAGTGGCTAGTGGCGCAAACGCCCGAGGCGCTCTCGACGACTGCACACAATCGGGTGACCAACTATGTCGATACCCGTCTCTTTAACGGCTGGTCGTTCGATTTTGCCAATCGCGATCAAGGGCTCTGCAGCGGGGGTGACGACTGCTACCTCTACGCCTCCAACGAAGTGGCGGTGAGCCAAATTCTATGGCAACTCGATCAGGCCTACGGCACAGAGCAGCTCTGGCCACTCATTGACCAAGCGCTTCCAGCGGCTAAAGCAAAAGGGGAGTGGATCCACTTAGAGCGGCTGTGGGAGGCGGCGCTAGCACGCTTTGGCGAGCCTGAACGCCCAACCCTAGAGGCGATCTTTGCCGAGCGGTGGGTGTTTATGCAGCCCGATGCGTTTGAGAGTGACAATACGCTTGATGCCACCCTGCCGCTCAACGATTGTCGCGACACTGCGGTTAACCAGACCTGCCTTAGCCAAGCGCATACCCTCTACGGCGAGGGCGATATCGATGTGGTGCGGCTACAACTAGCCGATCATAGAACCTATCGGATCGAGACCTTTGATCTACGCAACGGTGCCGACACCCTAATAACGCTCTACAGTGAAGGGGGAGGGGAGCTATTAGAAGATGACGATAACGATAATCGTAACTATGTCACCTCCCCCCCCGATCAACTCAACGATGGCTCTAATTTGCGCTCCGGACTCACCTTTACTCCTAACCGCAGTGGTCTGTTCTATGTGAGCGTGCAATCCTCCCCTGAACAGGCGACTCTCGCCCCCTTTGCCGGTAAATATGGCAGCTACCGGCTTAGAGTGTCAGTCGTACGATGATAACAGGTGACTCTATGTCTCATACGCTTCCCCCTCGAACCATTCTCATTGTTGATGATAGTCAGCTCTACCTTAATGTATTAAATAAAATACTAGAAGATGAGTACCATATTAAACTGGCAAAAGATGGCCAAGAGGCGATTTCACAAGCAAAATCGGCTCCTATTCCCGATATGATTCTATTAGATATCGAACTGCCAGATATGGATGGATATCAAGTATTAAGCCACTTACAACAAGATGAGCAGACTCAGCAGATTCCGGTTATCTTCATTACCTCAAAGAGTGAAGAGAGTGATGAAGAGAGGGGGCTCAGGCGGGGCGCTGTTGACTATATTAGTAAACCTATCTCCAAAACCATCGTTCGGGCTAGAGTGAAGACACACCTGACTCTGCTCTCCTATCAGCAGCAGTTAGAGGAGCGGGTAAAACAGCGCACTGCGGAGCTAGAGCAGATGCAGAACTCACTACGAGAGGCGATGCAAAATCTGTTGACAGTGGAGGTCACCGCCGGCGTGTACTGGATTCAGATACCGGAGGCAGAGCTCTACATTTTGTGTGGTTGCCCAGGAGAGGTCGTTAAGCATTTAAAAAAGCAGGGGTTTATTAAGAGAGTCTCGCGCGAGGGGGTCGAGTATGAGAGTGGTCCGAATGTCATTTTGCTCTCCGATCTGCTAGTGCAAAATGGCAATATCTCAAATCTTGCCGAGTTTCCGGTGCTACAGATGCTCTATCGGCAGGGAATGATACTACCGGGGCACCCGAATAATCGTGGGGTGAAGCCGCTGCTAGTCGGATCGCGTGAGCAGGTCGAAGCGCAGCTAAGCTATATCCACTGTGGTAACTATGGTTTAACGACCCTTGAGGAGATGATGGCGTGTGGCGCGAGTAGGGAGGAGGCGGAACGCTACATGAAAATCAAGCTCCACTTCGCTTTTAACGCCATCCACCCTCCCGATAAATTTATCGATAGCCTCATCCTAGAGGGGGAGGCGCGCGAAATAAGAAACGGGGTCACTGTCGAGCGAATCGCGGCCAATGAGTTTCGGTTTCAGTACCGCGGCAAAGAGACCACCGTTAACCTCACTCTGCCTGCGGGCGTCGTCTATGAACAGCCCTATACCTTAGGTCGGCACCATGTGGAGCGCCACTACCTCTCGGTACTTCATTCGGGTGAGGGGGATGGCTGGGATGCCAATCGCCCTAGCATGAGCGCTATTTTAATCTTTCAGGGGCGTATCTTTCTGGTCGATGCCGGGCCTAATGTGATGAGCTCACTAACGGCGCTCGGAATCGATATTAGCGAAGTGGAGGGGATTTTTCATACCCACTGCCACGATGATCACTTTGCCGGACTTCCTGCCCTTATTCGTACCGATAGAAAGTTAACATATTTCGCCTCGCCACTGGTGCGGGCCTCGGTGGCGAAAAAATTTGCCGCGCTGGTCTCGTTAACCGAGAGGGAGTTTGAGCGCTTCTTTGAGGTGCGCGATCTCAATTTTAACCAGTGGAACGATTGTGACGGACTCGAAGTCATGCCCCTCTACTCGCCCCATCCGGTTGAGAATAATCTGTTTCTGTTTAAAGCCATCGATAGTGACGGCCAAGAGAAGAGTTATGCCCACTGGGCCGATCTATCGGCCTTTTCAGTACTGGATGCGATGTTGCAAAACTACCCCGAGTTGGGCCGTGACTATATAGAGCAGATTAAACAGCACTATCTAACCGCGGCAGATATAAAAAAGATCGATATCGGTGGGGGGTTAATTCATGGTATGGCGCAAGATTTTAAGGGGGATAACTCTAACAGGTTGCTACTAGCACACATCGATAGAGAGCTAACCCTGAATGAGTTGGAGATTGGATCGGCCTCCTATTTTGGGGTGCTAGATACCCTCATTGCCGGCGAGCAGGACTACCTGCGGGTTCGGGCCGCTTACTATGTCGGGACACTCTTCTCGAAAGTAAGTAAAAACCAACTGCGAATTTTATTGGACTGCCCTATTGTGGAGCTAAATGCTGGGACACTTATCGTTCGTTTAGATAGGGTGTGTGATCATATCTATATCGTCCTCTCTGGCACAGTAGCCTATATTGACGCCGCTAACAGAGTGCACAATACCCTAGCCTACGGCTCATTTATTGGCATCCAGACGCTGTTAAATGATAGCTGCCTTGATCGGGGTACCTATATTGCCGTCTCTCACTGTCGATTGTTATCGATATCGAGCCGGTTATTTAACTATTTTCTGGAGAAGAACCAGCTCCTAGACTCTATGCAGCAGATTATTACCAAAGTGAGCTTTTTACGCCGCACTTGGCTCTTTGGGGAGGAGATTACCTTTTTAACCCTAGAGTCGATGTTAGAGTATATCCAATATCACCAATGCGATAGAGGCGAGATCATTCACGCCAACCCAACGGATAGACTCTATCTTATTGAAACCGGTTCTGTTGAGTGGCTAAATAGTTTTGGTGAGGTGGAGTTTACTCTTCAGGCCGGCGAATTTTTTGGCGAAGCCCACTATGTCGATATTGTGCACTATCGTATGGCAGAGGGTGTCAAGCTAGTCTCGCTGCCGCTGGAGAAGATGCAGCAGATTCCCATTGTCTATTGGAAGATGCTGGAGACGATGAGTAAGCGAAATAAAGCGCTCTTCTCCTAGAGGGAGACGGGGTTGAACTCATCAGCCTCCCGACCCCATAACAGCCCCTATTAACCTTAATAACGATACAGGAGAGAGAGCCGGATGCGTCCTGCCCATATTCATACCATACTAGAACAGGAGTTTTTAAGCACCCGCGAGGGACACCACACCCCAGTCATGCTCTGGGGGCCGCCGGGGGTGGGGAAGTCGCAGATGGTGCAGCAGGTAGGGCAGCGGCACAACATCGGCGTTATCGATATACGCCTATCGCAGATGGAGCCGAGTGATCTGCGCGGTATTCCGTTTCGCTCCGGCGCGACTGTTGAGTGGGCTCCCCCAGCGCTGTTGCCCCATAGCGATCGTCACGGCGAGGAGGGGATCCTCTTTTTAGACGAGATCACCTCCGCCCCCCCTAGCGTCTCTGCTGCCGCCTACCAGCTCATTTTGGATCGCAAATTGGGGGAGTACCAAGTCCCCGATGGCTGGGCGATTATCGCCGCCGGTAACCGTCAGGGGGATCGCGGCGTGACCTATACCATGCCGGCCCCCCTAGCGAACCGCTTTGCCCACTTTGAGGTCGAAACCCATCTTGATGATTGGGTTAGCTGGGCCTATGCCCACCAAATTGATGAGGGGATTATCGCCTTTTTACGCTTTCGCCCCGAGCTACTGTTTGACTTTGATCCGGCGCATAATCCGATCGCCTTCCCTTCGCCCCGTTCGTGGGAGTTTGCCCATCGGGCGCTGCGCAAATTTGGTCAAATGCCGGCACTGCTGCTCGACTCACTCCAGGCGTGTGTGGGGCCGGCGGCGGGGATTGAAGTCCACGCTTTTATTAACAATCTCGATAAGTTACCCGATATCGACGCCATTTTACGCGGTGAACAGCTACCGATTCCGCGCGAGGTAGATCTACAGTACGCCATCGCCTCCGCCTTGGTGGGTCGGGCGATTCGTGCCCGCGATGAGGGCAAGGGGGGCGAGGTGTATGGCAAGGTATTGAACTACGCTTCGATGTTTCATGAGAAGGAGATGGGGATCATGCTAGTCTCCGATCTCCACCGTGCCGTCGGCCAAGAGCTCTTTAGTGTGGCTGAATTTGCCCCTTGGGCTAACCAAGTCGCCGCAGTGATGCTCTATGTATAGTAGCGCTGAGATAGCCGCTATTGAGATTAAACTGGCAGCCGCTAGGACGAGGCTAATTCTCGATAAGCCCTTCTTAGGGGCGCTGGTGCTGCGTCTGCCGCTAGTGCTTGCCGATAGCCACTGGTGCAAAACCACTGCGACCGATGCGAAAGCGCTCTACTACAACCCCGACTATATCGAACCGCTCAATTTAGCCCAAACCCAGTTTATATTGGCCCACGAAGCACTCCACTGTGCCCTGTCGCACTTTGCTCGCCGCCACCATCGGGATAAGTTTCGTTGGGATATCGCGTGTGACTTCGCCATCAACCAGCTACTCGTGGCTGAAGGGATGACCCTCACTAGCGATGCGATCCCCCCTAATCCCGAATTTGAGGGGTTGACGGCGGAGGAGATCTACCCGTTGCTAGATGAGGACGATAGACTCACCCCACACGACGATCACCTCTATGACCAAGAGAGTGAGAGCGACGGGGGCGCTCAAGAGGACGATGGGGGACAAGGCGACTCTAAACTGAGCGGTGGTCAAGGGGGGAAGGGGCAGCAGGATCAGGGTGGCGCCTCCAAGCCGAAGCCGCTCACGCCTAATGAGCAGGAGCAGCTAGCGGTACAGTGGTCGCAACGCATGGCGGGAGCGGCTCAAAATGCGCTGCAGTCGGGCAAACTAGGCGGGGCGCTGGCGCGAATGATTGACCACCTGCTACAGCCACAACTACCGTGGCGAAACCTGCTCGCCCGCTATATGACCGCGACCGCACGCAATGACTACAACTACTCCCGACCCTCTCGCCGAGAGGGAGAGGCGATTATGCCGAGCCTAAAGAGCCACGAGCTTAAGGTGGTGGTAGCACTCGATACTAGCGGTTCGGTGAGCGATGAGGAGATGCGCCAGTTTCTCTCGGAGGTCAATGCGATTAAAGCGCAAATGGCCGCTAGGGTGACGCTACTGGCCTGCGATGCCGAACTGGCCGACGATGGGCCATGGGTTTACGAGCCGTGGGAGGCGTTTAGCCTGCCGCGAGAGTTTATCGGCGGTGGTGGCACCGACTTTGAACCGGCGATTCGCTGGGCTGAGGAGCAGTCTCCTCAGCCCGATCTGCTGCTCTACTTTACCGACGCTCAGGGACATTTTCCTAGCCTTGAACCGCCATTTCCGGTTATCTGGTTAGTGAAGGGGAAGCAGCAGGTGCCTTGGGGGCAGCGGATTCAGCTAAATTAGTGAATGATCTCGAAAATACGCCGAAAATCCTTCTCCATACTCATTAAGATCGGAATATCGGTAAAGCTCTGAATCTCCCGCATCGCTAGCGGAGAGCTAGAGCAGAGTCCCGAAATGGCATCAGGCACCAGATCAAACTCCTCTTTTAACATCCGCAGCCCGCCATAGACCGCAGTGGAGTCGGGGGCGCAGAAGATAAGCCGAGAGAGCCGCTCCCGTACCGGAGGCGATTTGAGCAGCATCGCCGTCTCCCGCTGAAAGATACCGTCGGCAAACTCCATCACCAGATAGTTCTTCGGATTATTGCCATACATCATGTCGATATCGTGAAACATCTTCAGTAGCTGCTGCTGATCGAGCAGATAGGAGGAGGGGTGGCCAAAGTAGGTAAAATCGGCAATATGTTCAGCGCCACAATCGTTCATTAACAGAATATCTTTCAGGCTGGCCGTACCGGTCACCTTGGCGGCACGAACCCGCCGCCCCATCGAAGAGAGGGCGTAGCAGCAGGCTGCCGCCGCCTCGGTTTTGCCGCTGTTCATGGCGGTGCCGATACACAAAATCAGCCGCGCTCCCTCGCCCTGACGCTCCGATCTTGTCGGCTTAATGAGCAGATGGCTGCGGCTATTAATCACCTCGCCACTCTCCTGACAGGCGTAGCCGAGGAGCTTAACTCGGGTCGCCATGCCGATGAGCTGATTTTGCTGCGTCACCTCCCCGACCACTCCGCCGCGACTGAAGAGATCGACCGTATCGCGATAGTCAGCAGGTACCCGCCCCTCATACTGATCGGGGGCGTAGCGGTTCCCGAAGACAAAAATCGACCGAGTGCCGATATTGAGCGTATGCAGCCGCCCGGAGCGGCTCTCGATATTGCGATGGTGCCCTAGCGCCATCACCTCACCAAAGATGAGATCGCCCACCTCCGGTGTCTTATGGCAGTGGCTATCGTAGCGTTTAATGAGCGATTTGGGCACGGCATAGGCCGCACTCGGAACGATGCAGTTGGATTTAATCTTTTCCAAGCAGAGAATCCTCGAAAAAAGTCACAGAAGATGGCCGTTAAAAGAGCAGTAGGCTATGATAGCGGCCACGAATGGGGTGGAAAAATACACCGATTACTGCAGAGCGCCAAACAGTTTTTTGGAGAACGGCCCGAAAAGGGGTAGAGGCAAGCGAATGGGGGGTCTTTTTTTGCCCACAAGATAGGTTTAACAGAAGTAGGTAGCAGTGGAGTGACAACAGAGAACCGATTTTCGTTAATGGTTCATGGCGGGGCTGGTGAGCTGAGAAATCTGACCTCAGAGAGGCAAAAACGCCCCTACATTGAGAGCATCTGCCGAGTACTGGATCAGGGTCGAGAGATTTTGGCCCAAGGGGGTAGAGCGCTGGAAGCGGTTGAGGCGTGCGCGATTATGTTGGAGAATGATCCCCTCTTCAATGCTGGCCGAGGTTCGGTCCTCAATGAGGAGGGGAGGGTAGAGATGGATGCCGCCATTATGGACGGCGAGAGCCTGCAAGCCGGAGCCGTGGCCGGTGTGATCGGGGTGAAAAATCCAATTCAGCTCGCTAGCTTGGTCTTGAGCCGTTGCGAACATGTGATGCTCATTGGTGAGGGGGCGATGAAGTTTGGACAGCGCTTTGCCGTACCGACCGAGCCGGAGGCGTGGTTCTATACCCAAGAGCGAATCGAACAGTGGCAACGGGCACGAGAGAGCGATAGCATCGGTCTCGATCACGACGATGCCGCCTCCCTAATTCCAAAAGAGGGGGCCGACAAATATGGCACCATCGGCGTGGTTGCCCGCGATAACTACAGCGGCTTGGCGGCGGCGACCTCTACCGGTGGCATTGTCAATAAACGGTTTGGCCGCGTGGGCGACTCCCCGATTATCGGCGCTGGCGTCTATGCCGATAGTGAGAGCTGCGCTGTCTCCTGTACCGGATTTGGGGAAGATTTTTTACGCACCACGCTAGCTAAACGCATTGCCGACATTATCGACTTGACGGCTGTGAGCGCTCCTGAGGCGGCTAGCTCTGCCATCGACTACCTAGTTCGTCGGGTGAATGGCAGAGGCGGGGTGATTGTCATCGACCGCGAGGGTAACTGCGGTGCCGCACTCTCGACTCGGCGTATGATTCATGGCTGGATAGAGCATGGTGGCGACAATCAGTGTCGCTTTTAATTTTAAAGTTAGATTTAGATTTAGATTTAGACTGTTACTGTAAATTTTGAGGGAATCGATGAGCGAGAGTAAAACCGACTATCGCGCCTTAATGACTAAGGCACTATTAGAGATTAAACAGTTAAAGGCGCAGCTAGCCGAGAGTGAACTGCGGCAGCGGGAGCCGATTGCGGTCATTGGCCGTGCCTGTCGCTTTCCTGGGGGGAGCGATAGCCCCGAAAACTACTGGCAGATGCTCTCTAACGGCACCGATGCGATTGTAGAGACCCCCCCCGAACGCTGGTCGGTGGCGCAGTTTGTCGATCCTGATCCTGAGGCACCGGGCAAAATATGTACCGCTTTAGGGGGGTATATCGATCAATCGCCGGCGCTGTTTGATGCCGCCTTTTTCTCAATCTCACCGCGGGAGGCACAGAGCATGGATCCGCAGCAGCGACTCTTATTAGAGCTCTGCTGGGAGGCGCTAGAGGATGCGGCCATTGTGCCCGAGTCGCTGTTTCAGAGCCGTACTGGGGTCTTTATCGGCGTCAGTAGCCTCGATAACGCTACGCGTCTAATTGGCGATGCGTTAATGAGCGATATCGACGCCTACTACGGCACCGGCTGCGCCCTCGCGCCGATTGCAGGGCGCATCTCCTACCAGTTTGGTCTCACCGGCCCCAGCTTTATTGTCGATACCGCCTGCTCCTCCTCACTGCTATCACTCCATCTTGCTTGCGAAAGTCTGCGCCGTAGAGAGTGCGATTTGGCGCTTGGCAGCGGCGTGCAGCTACTGACCCACCCCGGCATCTCCATCGCCTTTACCAAAGCGCGTATGCTCTCGGTCGATGGCCACTGCAAGAGTTTTGACGCCGAAGCAAACGGCTATGTGCGCGGCGAAGGGGGCGGGGTGGCGGTACTAAAACGGCTCGCCGATGCCGAGCGCGACGGTGATACCCTTTTAGCCGTTATTCGCGGTTCAGCCGTCAATCAAGATGGCCCTAGCGGCGGGCTGACCGTACCGAGCGGCCCCTCTCAGGAGGCGGTGGTGAAGCAGGCGCTCGCGAGCGGTCATATCGATCCGGCTGAGGTAAACTATATCGAAGCGCACGGCACCGGTACCCCCCTAGGTGATCCGATTGAGATCGGGGGGCTAGGGGCGCTGTTTGGTCGCTATCGCTCCGCCGACTCGCCACTCTATATCGGCTCGGTAAAGACCAATATCGGCCATCTGGAGGCCGGAGCCGGTATCGCTAGTTTTCTGAAGGTGGTTGAGGCGCTGCAGCGGCAGCAGCTTCCGCCCCATCTTAATTTCAAGACCCCTAACCCATTGATTCGGTGGGCTGAACTCCCTGTCAAAATCCCGACCACCCTCACCCCATGGCAACCGGCGGTGGCGGGGGGGCGACGAACGGCCGGCATTAGCTCGTTCGGTTTTAGCGGTACCAATGTCCACTTAGTTGTCTCAGAGCCGCCACCGCAGCCGGCACCGGCCCCCTCTGAAGCGCCACTGCCGTGGCAGTTACTGCCGCTCGCGGCCAAGAGCCGAACTGCGCTACAGCAGTTAGCCGCTCGCTATCTCCAAAGGCTGCAACAGCCGCAGGCGAACTGGCCAGCCATCGCCCACTCGGCGGCGATGAGTCGCAGCCACTTTAACTACCGTTTAGGGGTCGCCGCCGCCGATGGTAGCAGTGCGATAGGGCTACTACAACAGGTCGCCGAGGGTCACTGGCCGCTCGAAGTGGCCCATGGTGAGGCGGTGGAGGGGGAGAGGCCACGGATCGCGTTTCTCTTTAGTGGTCAAGGATCGCAGTATCGCGGAATGGGGGCCGAGCTCTATCGGGCCGATACCCCCTTTCGGCAGACGCTAGATCGCTGCAATACGGTGCTACAGCCGCTGTTAGGTCGGCCACTGACCGAGCTGCTGTTTGAGGCGGAGGAGGGGGTGTTAGATCAGACCGGAGTCACCCAGCCCGCCCTCTATGCGCTGGAGGTCTCACTCGCGGCGCTGTGGCGTTGGTGCGGTATTGAGCCGGTGGCGCTGCTTGGCCATAGTGTCGGTGAGTATGCCGCTGCCGCAGTTGCGGGCGTCTTTACGATTGAGGAGGGGGCAAGATTGATTGCCGAGCGGGCGCGGCTGATGCAGGCGCTGCCAGAGGGGGGGGCGATGTGCGCTATTTTGACCGATCTTACCGCCATTGAGACGGCGATTGAGGCGGCGGGGTTGAGTTCGAAGCTGGTCGTTGCCACCCGCAACGGCCCTGCTAACAGCGTCATCTCCGGTGAGACGGCGGCCGTGAACCAACTCGCGCAGCAGTTTGAGGGCGCGGGGGTCGAGGTGCGTCCTCTTGCGGTCTCTCACGCCTTCCACTCGCCGTTAATGGAGCCGATATTGGCACCGTTTAGGGCAGTGGCGACCACGATTAGCTACCAGGCTCCCAAGATTGCGCTCTACTCTAATCTGACAGGTCGTGTTGCCGGTCGTGAGATAGCGACTGCCGACTACTGGGTAGATCATATTCGGCAGCCGGTCGATTTTGCAGGTGGAATGGGGGCGCTATTAGAGCAGGGGATAGATCTATTGATCGAAATCGGCCCAAAGCCGGTACTGTTAGGGATGGGGCGTGCGCTTGCCGAGAGGCGGGGGCTGAGGCTGGGGACGAGTTTAGATCGCTGGCGCCCCTCGCTGCGACGCAATCGGAGTGAGTGGTCGCAGTGGTTACATAGCGTTGCTGCCTGTTGGTGTCACGGGGCTGAGATCGCGTGGGAGCGACTCGGCAGTGGGCGAGCCTCGCTACCGACCTATCCGTTTCAGCGCCGTCGCTACTGGCATGAGGTCGAGCTTGATCGCAAAGGGGGGGATGCGTTTTATGGCGAGCAGGCGCTAGATCAGCCGCTACTGGAGCGGCGGTTACACTCCCCTCTCCTGAGTGAGCGGCTGTTTGAGAGTCGCTTTTCGCTCTCACGGCTCCCCTTTTTGGATGACCACCGTATTTTTGGCGAGTTGGTTGTCGCTGGGGCCTCCCATTTAGCGCTCATTTTAGGGGCGATGCAGGTTGAGAGCGGGCAGAGAGGGTGTCGGTTAGAGTCGGTGATGTTTCCGCAGGCGCTGGTGATTTTGCAGGGGGGCGAGCGGACGGTGCAGCTAGCGCTCACTCCACTGGCGGAGGGGGCGGGTCGCTACCGTTTTCGTTTGGTGAGCTTCTCGCTTGAGCGGCAAGATATGCGTGTTCACGCCCAAGGCGAGGTGGTGCCGATCGCTGATGAGACTGGTGAGGCTGGTGAGGCTGGTGGCTCTGTCGCGCCGGTCGCACGGGAGCCGATTTGGCAGCGCTGTCAGCAGGCCATCGCGGTCGAGTCGGTCTATCAGACTCAGGCAGAGCGCCACATTGTGGTCGGTGCAGGCTATCGTTGGCTAGAGCAGGTTCGGCTCGGCGAGGGGGAGGCGGTCGCTAGCTTCACTCCCCCGGCAGGGCTGGAGCGGGAGGTGGCTCGCTATCAGCTCCACCCGGGGTTAATCGACTCCTGCTTTGGGGTGTTGGTGATGACCCATCCGATGGCAGTTGAAGAGAGCTTTATTCCGTTTGCCCTAGAGGCGCTGGAGCTACAGCGTCCGCCACAGCAGGGGGAGAGGCTATGGACTCATGCACGGCTGCGGCGTGAGAGTCTCAGCGCCGAACGGTTGGTGGGCGATATTGAACTCTATAGTGACCAGGGGGAGCCTATCGCCCGCTTTATTGGCCTTGAGGGGCGGAAAGCGAGTCAAGCGGCGCTGCTCGCTTCGCTCGGTGGGGGGTTAGAGAACCACCTCTACCGACCGCAGTGGCAACCGCTATCGACAGCGGCCCCTACCTCTACGGCGGTGAGCGGCGAGTGGCTGTTAATTGCCGATAGTGGCGGCGTGGCGACAGCGCTAGCTGCAGCGCTGCGGCAGGGAGGGGCGAGTCGGGTTGTTATCGCCGAGGCCGAGTGTGATCGCTGGGAGGCGCTGCTCAAGCGGGATGACTCGGCTCCGTGGCAGGGGGTTGTACTGCTCTCGTCGCTCAATGAGCGCCAAGATGAGGGCAGCGAAGCGCAACAGCAGCGACTCTACGGCACCGCACTGACGCTACTACAGCAGCTACTACAGCACCCACGAGCGCAGCAGCTCTGGTGGGTGACCGAACAGGTGTGGCCGGTGAGCGGGAGCGAGAGTCGGCGACAGCCGTGGCAGGCGACGCTATGGGGGCTCGGTAAGAGCGCTCTGTTAGAGCAGAGTCAGCTAGCTGTTCGCATGGTCGATTTAGCCACCGCCTCTGCCGAGGCGCAGGCGCAGCAGCTCCTACAGGCGCTAGCGCACGCTGATGAGCCGCTGCTAGCATGGCGCGAGGGGCAGCTCTTTGGCCAACGAGTTGTCGCAGTGGAGCGCTCTACCCTCTCGCCGCCGCGTCGCTTTACCCCCGAACGCAGCTATCTCATTACTGGCGGGCTCGGCGGGTTAGGGCTGGCGCTGGCCGAGTGGTTAGTGGCTGAAGGGGTGACCTCCCTGCTACTAACAACCCGTAGCGAGCCGACTCGTGAACAGCTAACGCGACTCGAACAGCTACGAGAGCAGGGGGCTAGGGTGGCGCTGCTACGGGCCGATATTAGCCAGCTCGATCAGCTAGCCGACGCGCTAGAGCGGCTGCCGGGCGATCTACCGGCGTTGGTGGGCATCTTCCATCTTGCGGGGGTGGTTGACGATGGTGCGGTGGCGCAGCTAGCGTGGGCACAGGCTTACCGCCCCCTAGCGGCCAAGGTGGCCGCCACCCACCATCTGCTGCGCTTAACCGCTGCCATGCCGCTGGAGTTTATCGCCCTCTTCTCCTCAGTGACCTCACTCTTAGGGGGGGTCGGGCAGGCGAACTATGCCGCCGCTAACAGCTACCTCGATGCCGTGGCCGCAGCCTACCCTGAGCGGCCTATCGTCGCGCTCAACTGGGGGCCGTGGAGCGATATCGGCATGGCCGCTAGGTTAGCTGAGCGGGAGCTGCAGCGTATTCGAGAGCAGGGGGTGGCACTGATTGCTCCGCGTGAGGCGCTACAGCTCCTGCCGCAGCTCTTAGGTGGGGCCATACCGCAGCTAGCGATATTACCCTTCGACTGGCATCGATTTCAGGCGGCGCTACCGACGATGGTCGCGCCACTGCGCCCCGATGATCCCCTTCAGGCAGAGGGGGGGGCGCTGCTACGACAGCTACAGCCGCTTCCCCCCTCCCGGCGCCACTCAGAGCTGCTGCGCTATCTGAGCGCGATTGTGGTTGATGTACTGCGCCTAGAGCCTGAGAGCGAGATTAACCCACGCGAGCGACTGTTCGATCTCGGCATCGACTCGCTGATGGCGGTGGAGCTTAAAAATCGGCTCCAGCTCGATCTACAGCAACCGATTAGCTCAACGCTGCTGTTTGACTACCCCACGCTGGAGTCGCTAAACGACTATCTGCTCAAACAGCTACTCGCATCAGCGTTCGTGGCCGAACAGAATGAGAAGAGGGGTGAGACGACGACAGCGCTTGATCAGCTAAGCGAAGAGGAGGCCGAAGCGGCACTGCTAGCCGAGCTAGCGAAGTTAGAGTCAGAATAGATTGTGAGCCGACTTGTTACTATCTTTACATTTAGGGATTCTATAGACCATGACGGAAATATCACCCACTAAACGGGCGCTACTCGCTCTGCAGGAGATGCAGGCAAAGGTAGCTAAACTAGAGGCGCAACAGCGGGAGCCGATTGCGGTGGTAGCGATGGCGTGCCACCTTCCCGGTGGGGTTAACTCGCCGCAACAGTTAAGGACTCTCTTGCAGCAGCAGGGGGAGGGGATTGTTGAAATCCCCCCCGAGCGGTGGGATGTTGACGCCTACTACGATCCCGATCCTGACGTGGCAGGAAAGTCGTACACCCGTTACGGGGGTTTTTTGAGTGATATCGACCAGTTTGACCCCGCCTTCTTTGGTATCTCACCGCGAGAAGCGCACTCGATCGATCCACAGCAGCGGCTGCTGCTACAGACCGCATGGGAGGCGCTAGAGAATGGCGGCTTTGACCCTAACGCCCTCTATGGCAGCAACACCGGCGTCTATGTGGGGGTGAGTAATTTTGAGTATGGTGCCCATCTGATCTGGCCCGACGATGTGCGCCAAATCAGCGCCTACGCCGGTACGGGGGGCTCATTGGGGGTGACTGCCGGACGGCTCTCCTACACTTTCGGTTTTACCGGCCCGAGTCTTATTGTCGATACCGCCTGCTCCTCCTCTCTGATTACCACCCATCTGGCGATGCAGGCGCTACGGCTCGGTGAGTGCGATATGGCGCTCTCAGCTGGGGTGAACCTAATTCTAGGCCCCGAGACCCATATCAACTTCTGCAAGGCGCGTATGTTGAGCGCCGATGGTCGCTGCAAAACCTTCTCCGCTGCCGCTGATGGCTATGCTCGCGGTGAAGGGGTGGGGGTGTTGGTGTTAAAGCGGCTCGCCGATGCTGAGCGCGATGGCGATACGATTTTGGCGCTACTGCGCGGCTCGGCGGTTAATCAAGATGGCCCAAGTGGCGGCTTAACGGTACCGAACGGCCCCTCACAAGTTAAGGTGATTGAACAGGCGTTAGCCGCTGCGGCCTTAACCCCTGCGCAGATAGGCTATCTCGAAGCCCACGGCACCGGTACGGCGCTGGGCGATCCGATTGAGATGGGGGCGATAGGGAGCGTCTTTGCCGCAGCCGAGCGGGCGCAGCCGCTCTGGGTCGGCTCGATTAAGACCAATATCGGCCACTTAGAGTCGGCTGCCGGTATCGCCGGTCTAATGAAGGCGATTTTATCGCTACACCATGGTGAAATTTACAGCCATCGCCACTTTCACGAGCCGAGTCCCTATATCGACTGGGCGTCGCTGCCGGTGGTCATCCCGACCGAGTTAACCCCATGGTTAACCGAGGAGCGCTTCGCCGGGGTTAGCTCTTTTAGCTTTAGTGGCACCAACGCCCACCTTATCCTCTCCAACTATCGTGACGCTGATGATCAGGGTAGGGATCAGGGTGAGGGCGGGGCGCTCAAGCCCGTCGCTCCCCCCACCCAGCGACGACTACTGCCCCTATCGGCCAAAAGCGAGGCGGGGCTAATGGCGTTAGCAGAGCGCTACGCCACGGCGCTAGAGCAGCTCCCGTTGGCAAAGTGGCATCCATTTGTCGCCGCCGCCGCTCGGGGGCGAGGCCACTATAGCCACCGCTTAGCGCTGGTCGCCGACTCGCCGCAACAGGCGGCGCTGCGGCTACGGGAGGGGGGAGTCGAACAGGGGCGGGCGGGTGCCGCTTCGCGACGCCTAGCGCTACTCTTTACCGGTCAGGGGGCACAATACCCTGGTATGGGGCGGGAGCTCTATGAGAGTGAACCGCTGTTTCGACAGACGCTAGAGCGCTGTGACGCCATCGCCACACCGCTACTTGGGGTATCGCTGCTAGAGCTGCTCTATCAACGAGAGGTGGATGAGGGGCTGGAGGCTGAGTTTGCCCGTACCGATTTGACACAACCTCTGCTGTTTGCCATCGAGTACGCGCTAGCTCAACTCTGGCTCAGTTGGGAGATCGAAGTGGAAGCGGTCATGGGACACAGTGTCGGCGAGCTGGTGGCTGCGACGGTGGCCGGCCTCTGGTCGTTAGAACAGGGGATGAGGCTGGTCTGCCAGCGCGGTAAGTTGATGGCAGAGCGGTGTCAGCACGGGGCGATGATCGCAGTGACCCTAAGCGAAGCGGCGCTTAGCGAGCGGTTGCGCTCGTTCGATAGCCAACAGGTGACGCTAGCGACAATGAATGGCCCCGAGAGTGTCACCGTCGCCGGAGAGAGCCGAGCGGTAGCGGCACTGCAGCAGCAGCTAGAGCGTGACGGCATCGAGGTGAAGCGGCTACGGGTCTCCCACGCCTTCCATTCGCCACTGGTCGAACCGATGGTCGAACCTTTTCGTCACGCGGTGGAAGCGGTGACGATGCAGCCACTACAGCTAGCGCTAGTGAGTAATGTGAGTGGCACTTTTATCGATAACGATGAGGCGGCCTCTGCCGACTACTGGTGTCGCCATATTCGCCAGCCAGTCCAGTTTCAGCGCGGGATTAAGACGCTGCTCGATAGCGGCATCGATACTTTTATCGAGATAGGCCCTAAACCGCTGTTAACGGCGCTAGGCGAGTCAATTGCCGCCGCAAGGGGGGACGAGAGAGCGCTACTGTGGCTCCCCTCGCTGCGCTATAGCCGCCCCCCGTGGCAGCAGCTACTCCAGAGTCTGGCTCGACTCTACTGCCACGGTGTCGATCAGGCGGTGCGGGGGGTGGCTCCAGCGACGGCTCGCTATGCGGTGACACTGCCGACGATGGCCTTTATCACTGATCGTTACTGGCTAGAGTCGAGCTCCTCCCCCGCGCGTGCCGGCCACCCCCTCTTAGGGGAGCGAATCGACTCCCCGCTACTGCCAGAAGGGGCGCTCTTTCACAACTCGCTCTCCACCTTGACGGTTAGCTTTTTAGCCCACCACCAGATTTTTGGCCAAGTTGTGCTACCGGCAGCGGCCCATATCGAGATGGCACTGACGGCGGCGGTGGCGCTATTAGGTCAGGGGGCGGAGCTACAAGCGGTGACGATTGAGCAGGCACTGGTGCTCCCCCCCGAGGCGGAACTACCGCTACAGATGGTGGTTGAGCGTCAGCAAGATCACTACCGCTTTACCCTCTATGCCCAGCGGAGTCATCAGTGGCAGCGCCATACCAGTGGCGAACTCGTCCCAAAGAGCCAGCTCTCGCCACAACGAATCGACTTAGCGGCGCTACAGCAGCGCTGCCAACAGCCCTATCCGGTGGCGGAGTACTATCGCCTAACCCGCTCGGTCGGGATTGAACATGGCGAAGATTTTCAGGCGGTCACCGCGCTCTGGTTAGGGGAGGGGGAGGTGTTGGCGCAATTAGAGCTCCCGACGACGCTGAGCGCGACAGCGAGCGACTTTCAGCTCCATCCGGTGCTGTTAGATGCCGCCTTTCAGATGGTGGGGGTGCCGCTACTGGCCCGTCACACCCCCTTCCTGCCGGTAGGGCTAGAGCAGCTACGCTGCTATCGCCGTTTACCGACTAACCTCTGGTGCCGCGTTATCGCCCCGACCCCTGAGGGGGAGATTAGCCGCTTTGATGCCGATCTACAGCTACTCGATGAGAGCGGTGAGGTGGTGGCCGATGTGGTGGCGCTCCATTTTCAAAAGGTAGATCCCTCCGCTTTAGCCCTAACCGATACCCGCTACGATAGCTGGCTCTATCGTCTCGATTGGCCGATAGAGTCGCTGGTCTGTGGTAGTGCGGCGGCGCTGACCGGCCCTAAGGCGATAGCGGCTGAGCTAGCGCCGTTACAGCGGCAGCTACTCGACTCGTGCCGTTTCTACCGCCCCCTCTTTGAGCGGCTAGAGGCGTTGGCAGCCGCTTTAGTCTGCCAAGCGCTGCTCGATTGTGGGTGGCAGGCGGCGGTCGGTAGTCGTGGAACAGTGATCGAGCTAATAGCGCAGCTAGCGATTATTGAGAGTCAGCGAGCGCTATTTCGGCGCTCGCTGCAGATCCTAAGCGAGACGGGGATTTTGGCGTTAGAGGGGGAGCATTGGCAGCTATTAGAGCCACTGTTGCCGTTAAATCGGGCCGAGGTTGAGGCGCTACAGCACGATTTTATCGAGGCGGCAGCGGAGATTACCCTTACCCTTCGTTGTGGCCAGGCGTTAGCGCAGGTCTGGCGGGGAGAGATCGAGCCGCTACAGCTCCTCTTTCCAGAGGGCGACTTGGGGGTGACGACGCTGCTCTATCAGCACTCAGTCGGGGCGAAGGCGATTAATCAGCTCTTAGCTGCGGCGGTGAGACGCGCGATGGCCACGCTGCCGCTAAATCGGGCAGTGCGTATTGTCGAAATTGGCGGGGGGACTGGAGGCACCACAGTGCAGCTACTGCCGCAGCTCCCACCGCAGCGCTGCGACTACCTCTTTAGCGATATCTCCAGCCACTTTACCCGCCTCGCCGAGCAGCAGTTTGCTGGTGACTACCCCTTTGTTCGTTATGGGGTTATCGATATCGAACAGGGGGCTGATGCGGCGCTGCATGGGCAGTTCGATTTGGTCATTGCCGCCAATGTGGTCCACGCCACGGCCGATTTAGCGACCACTATCGACCACTGTCGGCAGCTACTCGCTCCGGATGGGGTGGTGATCTTGCTGGAGGCGGCCGCGAAACAGCGCTGGCTCGATCTCAGTTTTGGGATGACAGAGGGGTGGTGGCGTTTTGGTGGCCGTGATGCGATGCGCCACGACTACCCCTTACTAACCGCCGCACAGTGGCAGCAGCTGTTACCGCAGTGGGGGCTCAGCGAGGTGGCGCTACTCACCCCCGATCAGCTCGGTGAGGGGGAGTTTATTAAGCAGAGCGTGATTATGGCTCGCGGCGAGAGGGCGGCGGTAGCGCCGCTAGCAGGTCGTTGGCTGCTCTTAGGCGCAGCCGATGAGTGCGCGTTGTTTGCTAACCAGTTTGAGCAGGTAGAGTCGTTCACTGTCGCCGCCTGGCAGCAGCTAGATAGAGAGGCGCTACAGCCGTGGCAGGGGGCGTTACTCCTCTATCCGCTCTCACTCGACACCACTCAGCCACTCTCGACGCAGTGGCGGCAGCTCTGCCAGCCGCTGCTACAGTGGCTATCGCTAGCACCGACGATACCGCTAACGCTAGTGAGCCAGTACGATGCGACTCTGACCACGGCGCCGCTCTCCTCCCTGCTGCATGGGATTGTGCGTACAGTCGCGAATGAGCAGCCCCAGTGTCAGCTTCGTCTGCTTGAGTTGACGACCGAGATATCGCCCTCAGAGAGGGTGGCGATGGTGATGGAGGAGCTGCGAAACGGTGAGGGTGAGACGATCGTCACTATCGATAGTGACGGTCGCCATCTAGCACGACTACACGATGCCGATACGACCCACCGCGCCGTCGTGGCTATCGATGCTGAGGCGAGCTACCTAATCAGTGGCGGTTTAGGGGAGCTGGGGTTGGAGATGGCTCGCTATCTGGTGCAGCAGGGGGCGCGTTATCTGCTGCTCATCGGCCGCTCTCAACCGTCGTCAGAGGCAGAGGCGCTACTGAGCGAACTCCGGCAGCAGGGGGCTGAGCTTGAGATAGCTCAACTTGATATTAGCGATCAACACGCGCTGCAACAGCTACTGCAACAGCCTCGCCCGCCGTTAAAGGGGGTGATTCATGCGGCGGGTAATCTGGCAGATGGGGTGCTACAGCAGATGAGCTGGGCGCAGTTTGAGTCTCTTCTGCCCGCTAAAGTGGCGGGGGCTTGGGCGCTGCATCAGGCGACACTCGAACAACCGCTGGATCTCTTCATTCTACTCTCCTCCGTCGCCTCGATCTTTGCCCCGCCTGGGCAAGGCAACTATGCCGCCGCTAACGCCTTTTTGGATCAGTTAGCACGATTGCGGCAGCGCCAAGGGCTACCGGCGCTGGTGATTAACTGGGGTGCTTGGTCGGAGAAGGGGTTGGCGGTTCGTAAAGGCGATTTAGCTCAGATCGAAACGCAGGGGGTAGGGACGCTGACAACCGCAGCGGGGATGGCGATATTTGACCGCATCTATCGCTGGCAGGGGCAGGTCGTGGCGGTGCCGATTGAGTGGCCGAAGCTACTCCAGCTACAGCGTGAGCTGCCACTGCTAAACCACTACCGCCAGCGGCAGCAAAGAGCGGATGCTGAGGGAAGCGAGTTGCAAGGGGCGGTGTGGCTAGAGGAGTTAACACAGCTACCGTACAGTGAGCAGCGTGAACAGCTATTATTGGCGGTCAAGCAGCAGGTAGCGAAGGTACTTGGCAGCCGTGTCGAGAGTCTCGATATCGATACCGGTCTGTTCGATTTAGGGATGGACTCACTCACCTCGGTAGAGCTGCGCAATCAGCTACAGAGCCACTTTGGGCTCGATCTCCCCTCGACACTGCTGTTTAAATACCCCAATATCGCCGCTGTAAGTGACTATCTGCTAGGAGAGCTGTTCGATAACGACCCACCCGAGCCAACATCGGCGAGTGAGACCGACATCGCCACAATGAGTGATGCGGAGCTAGAGGCGTTAATTAACAGTGAGTTAGAGGATTTATAAGGGCTACTTAATGATGAATAGAGAGAGGGATAGAGCATAGTGATAGGTGCCGATATAACAGAGCAGTTAGCGCTCATTGAACGGGGGGCAGCGGAGATTCTGCCCCAAGAGGCGTTGGTTAAAAAGCTACAACGGGGCGAACCGTTAACGATTAAGGCCGGTTTTGATCCCACCGCGCCCGATCTCCATCTAGGCCATACGGTGCTAATTAACAAACTGCGCCAGTTTCAGCAGCTTGGCCATCGGGTTAAATTTTTAATTGGCGATTTTACCGCCACGATTGGCGATCCGACCGGAAAGAGTGCCACCCGGCCGACACTCACCGTAGCTGAGGTGGCGGAAAATAGCCAAACCTACCAGCGGCAGATCTTTAAAATTCTCGACCCAGAGCTGACCGAGATCTGTTTTAACTCCGCTTGGATGGGAAAGATGGATGCGGCCGGATTAATCGCCCTAGCCGCGCAACATACGGTGGCTCGAATGCTAGAGCGCGATGACTTTAGCAAGCGCTATCAAGCCGGGCAGCCGATTGCGATTCATGAGTTTCTCTATCCACTGGTGCAGGCCTATGACTCAGTTGCAATGAGGGCCGATGTCGAGCTTGGGGGAACCGACCAAAAGTTTAATCTGCTCGTCGGGCGACAGCTCCAAGAGAGTATGGGGCTAGAGCCACAGGTGGTACTCACCATGCCGCTATTAGAGGGGCTTGATGGGGTGCAGAAGATGTCCAAATCCCTCGGCAACTATATCGGCATCGATGAGCCGCCCGATGAGCAGTTTGGCAAATTGATGTCTATCTCCGATGAGTTGATGTGGCGCTACTTTGAGCTTCTCAGCTTTAAGCCGATGGCTGAGATCGAACAGCTACGCCATGAGATGGCGGCCGGTAAGAATCCACGCGATATTAAATTAATGCTAGGCGTCGAAATGGTTGACCGCTTTCACGGTGAGGGGGCAGGAGAGAGGGCACAGCAGAACTTTTTAAACCGATTTCAGAAGGGGCAGTTACCAGATGAGATCGAGTCGGTAACGCTCGATAGTGGCGGTGAGGGGGTGATGATCGCAGCACTGCTCAAAGCGGCAGGGCTAGTGCAATCGAGCGGCGAGGGGATACGGATGGTCAAACAGGGGGCGGTTAAACTCGATGGCGAAAGGGTGAGTGACAGCAAACGGCTGCTAGAGGCCGGTAGCGAGGCTATCGTTCAGGTCGGTAAGCGGCGTATTGCCAAGATTAAGGTCAACTAAGTGGTCGATGTTACCCTTATCGGCGGTGGTGTCGCCGGACTATGGCTGCTCAACCGCCTTAAACAGCAGGGCTATTCGGTGGTTCTGTGTGAACGAGGTGCGATTGGAGCAGGTCAAACCGGTTACTCTCAAGGCATCATTCATGGAGGGGTGAAATATGCTCTAAACGGTATCGTCAATGATGCCTCTGAGGCGATTGCAGCCATGCCGCAGCGCTGGCGGCAGGCGTTAGACGGTCAAGGTGAGATCGATTTAAGTGGCGTTAAGCTGTTAGCACCGCAGCAGCTACTCTGGTCATCGGCGGCGATCACCTCTCGTCTAGCCGGTTTTTTTGCCAGCCAATTGATGCGCAGCCGGATGGAGCGCCTGCCGCAAGCCGACTACCCCGCTATCTTTGCCCATGCCGACTTTAAGGGGCAGCTCTATCGGCTGCACGAGCCGGTACTCGACACCCACTCGCTATTAAGCGAACTAGTGAAACCCTACCGCACCTCCATCGTCACCGGTGCTGAGCTCCAGCTACAGCGATCTGCACATAGAGAGGGGGGGTGGCACTGTTCTCATGCGCAGACCCAAACGCAGTGGTCTAGTCGGGCGCTGGTCTTGACTGCGGGTGAGGGGAGCGGTGCTCTACTGCAGCAGTTACAGCAGCGACAGCCAGAGATGAAGCTGCGGCCGTTACAGATGGTGATGGTGCGTGGGGAGGCGCTCTCCCCCCTCTATGCCCACGCCCTCGGTGCCTCCGCCGCGCCGAAGTTGACCCTCACCACCCACTACGATAGCCAGGGGCGGACACTCTGGTATCTGGGGGGAGAGCTATCGGAGCAGGGGGTAACGAGACAGAGTGCGGCCCAGCTTCAGGTGGCAAAGCAGCAGCTCTCGGAGCTTATGCCGTGGCTCGAACAGCGTCAGTTACAGTGGGCGACTCTACCGATTAATCGGGCCGAGGGGATTCATCGTGACGGCTCTAGGCCGACCGAGCCCTTTATCGCCTGTTGTGATGAGGAGCGGTTAATGACCGCATGGCCGACTAAACTTGCCTTTGCGCCGTTACTGGCAGAGAGGGTGGAGGGCATCTTACAACGGTGGCGACTAGCGCCAGGCTGCGCCGATAACGATGCGCCTATCTTTGATAGCAAGGTCGATATCTCGCCACTGCCGTGGCAGAGAGAGTCGTTATGGTCTAACGGTAACATAAATATAGAGGGACAATAGATGTTTGAGTGGAGCGAGTGGCAGTTAGAGACCCAAGCGGTACGCGCCGGTCAGCAGTTAACCTGCGAAGGGGAGCAGAGTGAGCCTATTTTTCCGACCTCCAGCTTTCGATTTACATCGGCACAGCAGGCGGCAGATCGCTTTTCGGGGGTCGAGGCGGGGAATATCTACTCCCGTTTTACCAACCCGACTGTGCGTACCTTTGAGCAGCGACTAGCGGCGATGGAGGGGGGGGAGCGCTGCGTTGCCACCAGCTCCGGCATGGCGGCGATTCTGGCCACCTGCATGGGGTTATTGCAACAGGGTGATCATATTGTCGCCTCACAATCTGTCTTTGGTACCACCACCGTGCTGTTTAATAACTACATGGCTAAATTTGGCGTGACTACCACCTTTGTCAACTTGACCGATATTGACGCCTGGCAACAGGCGATCACTTCCCAAACTCGGCTGCTGTTCTTGGAGACCCCCTCCAATCCTGTCACCGACCTTGCCGATATTGCGCAGCTAGCTGAATTGGCCCAGCGGCACCACTGCTGGTTAGCGGTCGATAACTGTTTCTGTACGCCGGTGCTACAGCGTCCGCTAGCTCTCGGTGCTGATCTTGTGATCCACTCAGCCACCAAATATCTCGATGGGCAGGGGCGAGCCATCGGGGGGGCGGTGGTGGGGCGTGAGGAGCTGATGAAGGAGGTGTTCGCCTTTTTACGCACCGCAGGGCCGACGATGAGCCCCTTTAATGCTTGGATATTTCTAAAGGGGTTAGAGACGCTATCGCTGCGGATGGAGCGCCACTGTCACAACGCCCTACAGCTAGCGACATGGCTAGAGCAGCAGCCGGCCGTTGAACGGGTTAACTTTCCCGGTCTCACTAGCCACCCCCAACACCGGCTGGCGAAAGAGCAGCAGTCGGGGCCGGGGGGGCTGCTCTCCTTTACGGTCAAAGGGGGGCGAGCGGCGGCGTGGCAGGTTGTCGATGCGACTCGCATCTGCTCTATTACCGCCAATTTAGGTGACACAAAAACCACCATTACCCATCCGGCGACCACAACCCATGGCCGTTTAAGCGAAGAGCAGCGCCAAGCGGCGGGGATTGACGAGGGGCTATTGCGAATCTCGGTCGGGCTCGAAGCGGTGACCGATCTACAGGCCGACCTAGCACGGGGACTCGATGGACTATCCTAAACTGCTTGAGGCGCTACTAGAGTCGGAACCGGCTCAAAAAGTGGCGCAAACAGGGCAGCTATGGCAGCAGTGGCAAGCGGGAGGGTGGCGAGACGGAGAGGGTACCTCAGCGTTACCCCAATCGGTCACGGTGCCGGGGCGACCTGAACGCTTGGCCTTAGTCGCTTCGCGTGATCTACCGCGCCGCAAACCGACCACCCCAGAGGGGCGGGCGATCCTACTCCACTCGCTAGTTCACATTGAGTTTAATGCCATTAATCTAGCACTCGATGCCGCCTACCGCTTTCGGACACTCCCCGCAGCCTATCTGGCCGACTGGTTACAGGTGGCCGCCGAAGAGGCCTACCACTTTAGTCTGCTAAATAGCCACTTAAACCATTTAGGCTACCGCTATGGCGACTATCCGGCCCACAATGGCCTATGGGAGATGGCGTTAAAAACGGCAGATAGCCCGCTAGCGCGAATGGCACTGGTGCCGCGAACCTTAGAGGCAAGAGGGCTAGATGTCACCCCCACGATTCAAACCAAGCTGCGAGATAATGGTGATGCCAACGCCGCCTTATTGCTGGAAATCATCTTTCGCGATGAGATAGGCCATGTCGCGATCGGCAACCGCTGGTTTAACTACCTCTGTCAGCAGCAGGGGCTAGAACCTACGGCGACCTTTCTACAGCTCTTTGAACAGTATGGCGTCTCCCCACCCCGCCCCCCCTTCGCCCGTGAGGCGAGATATCAGGCCGGCTTTAGCGCCGCAGAGCTCGATTACCTAGAGTTTGGGGGAGCCACTACCGTTATTAAGGGCTAATAGGGTCGGGTTAACTAATAGAAAGCGCTCACCTCAGGCTCGGGTGCTAGCCATAGCAGGAGCACGACTATAGCCACCGCAAGCAGTAGCGTCAGCACCATACGCCAGAGCGGCGCAGGCGGATAGGTGCTGTAGCTATAGCGCCCCTCCCCTTTGCCTTTGACCATTGCGATGATTAGAGCCTCGCCCCGCAAACGGTAGAGAATAATCGCACCGATATGGAGCCCCACCAGTGCCATAATCAGATTAAAATTGAGGTGGTGTAGCTGGGTTAGCCGTTCGGCGATCTCGGCAGAGACGGCACCATACCACGGCCCCTCAAACAGAATATCGTCGTAGGCAAACAGCCCGCTTATCGCCTGTAGCAGCAACAGCAGTAGCATCGCGGCAACCGACCAGCCCCCTGCCGGATTGTGGCCTGGTGCATGGGGGGAGCGCCCCTTGAAGTAGTCGATAACCGCCTTAGGTGAGCGGATAAACTGGCTAAAGCGAGCATAATGGCTCCCCCAGAGCCCCCAAAAGAGCCGAAACAGTAGTAGCGTTAAGAGGGCGTAGCCACAGTAGCTGTGCCAGAGCATATTGCCCCTCTCCACCGTGATCCAAGCCCCAATGAGCAGCAGCAGCAGTAACCAGTGAAACAGACGCACGCCAATATCCCATACCGGATAGCGAGGGTGATTGAGATTGACAGAGGATGACGATGACACCATCTCGACTCCGTAAACTATGCCGACCGCTGGGGTTGGCGTAGCTGGTAGAGGCGGGTTAAGTGGTTAAATAGGGAGAGGGAGTTGAGATGGGCATAGATAAGCCCTAACGCTCGCTGCTTGCGCAGGGTTAGAAACTGCTCATCGGAGAGAGTATTGAGCGCCTCCTCATTCACCGCATAGAGTCCGGTCAGATTACGGTTCTGCGTCCCCTGCTTAAACTGTAGATTGAGGGGGCGTATTAGCTCTAGCTCCTGTAGCGTTTTGCAAAACTGTAGGGTTAACTGCTCCATCTGATGTAGCTCGGTGAGAAATTTGCGTACATTCTCCAGCAGCGGGCTCTCTTGACCCTCGTTATCAAACAGCGGCTGCCCCTCACTCTCATTGACCAGCTCGCTCTCCTCATCTAGGCAGATAGCATAGTTCTGCCCCTCAGCGCTGATCTCGGTCTGCGCTAACGAGAAGGGGTAGCGGCGCAAAATAGCCGGAATGTAGGGGGCGTTCCAGACTCCCTGCTCATCTAAAAACAGATTCTGCTCCTGCTCTAGGCCAAAAATTGTTGCTAACCGATACTGCTCACCGGCCTGAATCAGCACCACAGGGTAGGTGGTAGCGGCTTGGGGCAGTTCGTTCACCATCACGGTGGCGAGATTTAGCCCTTTGGCAAACTTGTAGTTAACTAACTGTTTTATTTTTGTTTTTTTATGTTGTTCCGTCGAAATGGGCACGATTTTTTTAAACATGAATAGACTCCTGAAATGGCTGTATAGCGTATGTTAATAGGGACTCGAAGCAGTGCTACGGCCCCTATTTTACCCACTTAGCTAGAGTCAGGGCAATGGAGTTGATTTGCCGCCAGAGTTAATCATGCTATGATTTAAGCCATGATTAGATGGATTAAACGCAAATTAGCGCTCTCCAGAGCCTCAGTGCTGCCTGTTGCTAGGCAGCCACAACGAGTGGCTGCAGCTCAGCTCAATATCGGCCTTGAGCAGATGGGAAAAAGCAGTGTTAAGGTGATGCAGAAGTTACATCAGGCGGGCTTTGAGGTCTCGATGGTTGGTGGCGGGGTGAGAGATCTACTGCTTCGCCAACGGCCTAAAGATTTCGATATTGTGACGAACGCTAGACCGGAACAGGTGCGTTCCCTGTTTCGTAATAGTCGGTTAATAGGGCGCCGATTCCGCTTAGCCCATGTCTATTTTGGCAACGATATCGTTGAAGTGGCGACCTATCGTGGCAGTGATGAGAGCGGTCAAAAACTTAATGATGAGGGGATGGTACTGCGTGACAATGTCTATGGCGATCTACAGAGTGATGCTTGGCGACGCGACTTTACGGTTAACGCCCTCTACTTTGAGTTCGCCTCGCAGAGTGTTATCGACTATACCGGCGGCCTAGAGGATCTGAATCAGCGCAAACTAGTGACGATCGGCGAGCCACTGCTGCGTTTTCGTGAAGATCCGGTGCGAATGATTCGGGCGGTCAGGTTTGCCGCGAAACTAGATCTCCAGCCGGATAGGGCGATTGACGCGGCGATTGAGCAGTCGGGTGCCTTGCTGCAAGGAGTCTCACCCTCTCGACTATTCGATGAGGCGGCAAAACTGTTTCTTACCGGACACGGTGAAGCGAGCTTTCGGCTGCTACGAACCTATGAGCTACTCCCGCTCCTCTATCCCCACCTCAATGAGACTCTACTGAGCGAGCCGATAACGGCGCGTTTTATCAAAGTGGCGCTGCAAAATAGCGATCGGCGTGTCGCGGAGGGGAGACCGGTCACCCCCGCCTTTCTGCTAGCGGCGCTGCTATGGCCGCAGGTAAATCGACTCATCGAAGGGGGAGATAGCTCCAGCGGGCAATATCTACAGCAGCTACAACAGATCGGAGATGAGGTGCTGACACAGCAGCAGAGATATACCGCCGGCCCTCGGCGCCACCTAATGATGGCACGCGATATTTGGGTGGTACAGCATCGGTTGATCTTAAAGCGGCAACCGGAGCGGACTTTGGCAAACCCCAGTTTTCGGGCCGCCTTCGATTTTCTGCAACTACGAGCGCTCGCCGGAGAGGAGGAACTACAGCCACTGGTCGAGTGGTGGGAGCAGTTTCAACTAGGTTCAGCGCCAGAGCGGCAGCAGATAGCTGTCGAGCCTTCTGATGAACGGCGTCGCCGTCGCCGTCGGCGCGGGCCGGGGCGAACCCTCACCGCACCACAACGCAGCGAGGCCTAGGGTGGTGACGGTCTATATCGGTCTAGGCAGCAATCTACAGCAGCCGTTGCAACAGATAGAGCGGGCGCTTAAAGCGCTGTCACAGCTACCGCAGACTCGCCTTAAAGCCGTCTCGAACCGCTACCGTAGCGCCCCGTTAGGCAATATGGCGCAACCTGACTACCTTAATGCCGTGGCCAAGCTTGAGACCCTGCTAGAGCCGCAACCATTACTGCAGCAGCTACAGCAGCTTGAGCGGCAGCAGGGGCGACAGCCTAGCTGCGAGCGATGGCAGGCGCGGACGCTTGATCTCGACCTACTGCTCTATGGCAACTTAGAGCAGCAACAGCCGCAGCTAACGCTCCCCCATCCAGGTCTCACCGAACGACCCTTTGTCGCGATCCCACTGCTAGAGCTCGATCCCGATCTAACCCTACCTAACGGGGTGCGGCTAGATCACTATCCAGCTGCAGCCAAACAGAGTGAACTACTATTGTGCCAAGATTGACTTTAAGCCACTTTCGCCAGCTACATCAGCAGGGGGAGCGCTTTGCGACGCTCACCGCCTATGATGCGACCCTAGCCCGCCTGTTTGAACAGCAGGGGGTAGAGCTGCTATTAGTCGGCGACTCGCTCGGTATGGTCGTGCAAGGGGAGGAGAGTACCGTCGCGGTCTCGATGGAGGCGATGCTCTACCATACCCGCATGGTGGTTCGCAGTACCGAAACGGCGCTTGTGATGGCCGATATGCCGTTTATGAGCTACCGTCATCCACAACAGGCGCTCAAAAATAGCGGGCGCTTACTAGCAGAGGGCGGCGCACAGCTAGTCAAATTAGAGCTGCACGCAGAACAGATCGACTTAGTGGCGACCCTCTCCAGAGCGGGGGTACCGGTCTGTGCCCACCTCGGACTACTGCCACAGCAAGTGCATCAACTAGGGGGGTATCGGGTACAGGGTCAAAATGCAGAGCAGGCCGCAGCACTACTCGACTCTGCCATAGCGTGTGAGCAGGCTGGTGCCTCAATGCTACTACTAGAGTGCGTATCGCAACAGGTGAGTCGCGCGGTATCAGAGCGGCTATCGATTCCAGTCATCGGCATCGGTGCGGGGCCGGCGTGCGCCTCTCAAGTACTCGTCTGTTACGATATGTTAGGCCTCACGCCAGGACGGCGGCCACGATTTGTCAAAAACTATATGGAGGGGGCCAGTAGCATAGCCGATGCGATCACCCGCTATGTGACCGAGGTCAAACAGGGACAGTTTCCGGCACCGGAGCACTGTTTTGCATAGCGTGACCAGCATAACCGAGCTGCGCCAGCGGCTGCATAGGTGGCGAGCACAGCAGCAGAGCATCGCTCTAGTACCGACGCTAGGCAATCTCCACCAAGGGCATTTGGCGCTAGTAGAGCGGGCGCAGCAGCGTGCCGATCGAGTGGTTGTCTCTGTGTTTGTCAATCCACTACAGTTTGGGCATAACGATGATCTAGCCCGCTATCCACGGACACCACAGCAAGACGAGCAGCAGCTAAGGCAGGCGGGGGTCGATCTGCTATTTATGCCGACGACTGAGGAGATCTATCCGGCCGGAGCGCAAGCCGTGACCGTCGTGGAGGTGCCTGAACTATCCGATATCTTATGTGGTGCCCAACGACCGGGTCACTTTCGCGGCGTCGCGACGGTAGTGACCAAACTGTTCAATATGGTGCAGCCCGACATAGCCCTCTTTGGCGAAAAGGATTGGCAGCAGCTAACCATTATTCGACGGTTAGTGGCTGATCTGAACCTCTCAGTTGAGATTATCGCTGTGCCGATAGTTCGTGATAGTGATGGCTTAGCCCTAAGCTCACGCAACAGCTACCTTAGCACGCGAGAACGGCAGCTCGCGCCAGAACTCTATCGCACCTTGCGCCTGATTGCCCACCGGCTATCCTTAGGGGAGGATAATCTGCTCGCACTGGAAGAGGAGGGGTTAAACCGACTGCGACAGGCCGGCTTTCAACCCGACTATGTGGCGATTCGCGCCGCCGAGAGCCTCGCTCTGCCGCAGTCGGTAGATAGGAAATTAGTTATTTTAGCAGCCGTTCGATTAGGGCAGACGCGCTTAATTGACAATCTGCTCTGGAACGCTATTTCGGTCTAGTGGCAACCCTTGTTATAATCCACGCCTTTATGAATAATCGGGAGCTATCCAATCTGAACCATGATCACCATGATGTTAAAAGCCAAACTGCACCGAGTGCAGGTGACTCACGCTGAACTCGATTATGAGGGCTCTTGTGCGATTGACAGCTCCCTGCTGGAGTTAGCAGGGATCCGAGAGTATGAGCAGATTGAAATTTACAATGTGACCAATGGAGAGCGTTTTACCACCTACGCCATTAGTGCTGAACCCCATTCGGGGACGATTTCGGTTAACGGTGCCGCCGCTCACAGAGCCCGCCCGGGCGATTTAGTGATTATTTGCGCCTATATCGGCCTTAACCATGAGGAGCTGCTGCGCCATAAGCCCAATTTAATCTATGTCGGTGACGGTAATCGGATCAAGCGCCGCGATCATACCATCGCCATGCAGGCTGCCTGATGGTTGACCATGAAGCGCGAAGGGCGAGCGCTCCATTAACTCAGCACAGTAGCTCGCTACCGCCGTGCGTTCGTGGTTAGCCCAGCGCTCAATGGGGTAGAGAAACTGCTCGTTATTAATATAGTGGCTAGAGCGGGTCAATACCGGCATAAAGCCGCGTGCGAGTTTGTGCTCCCCTTGGGCACCTGGCTCAAAAAACTGTAACTGCTGCTCAATGGCATACTCAATACCACGATAGTAGCAGGTCTCGAAGTGGAGGGCGCTATGGTGCTCAATCGCCCCCCAGTGACGGCCATAGAGGCGCTCATTATCGCGAAATAGCAGCGCTCCGGCGATCGGAGTGTGGTTGCGTTCAGCAAAGATAAGCACGACTTGAGAGCCGAGCGTGGCAGCTATTTCGGTAAAAAAACCGAAATTGAGCGTCGCCAAGCTCCACTTTTCCTCAAACGTCTGTTGATAGAAGCGGCTAAAGTGGTGCCAGTCGGCCTCACAGCTCTCATGGCCATGGACAATACGGAAACTGATATCGCTATTGGCCACTTTTTTGCGCTCCTGATGGATATTTTTGCGCTTTTTGTGGGTTAACTCCCCTAAAAAATGTTCAAAATGGGTGTAATTGGCATTCTCCCAGTGGAACTGAATATCGCTACGAGCAAAGAAGTGTTGCCGCTGCCACAACTCGTGCTCCTCATCTTGTTGAAACAGCAGATGGGCACTGGAGTAGTCTCCCTGTTGGAGTAGTTGGTGCAGTAGCTGTTCAAAGAGGGGCTGCACCTCAGCCAGTGGCAGCGAACTAATCACCCTCGGGCCAGTCACCGGCGTATAGGGGATAGCGCTAACCAATTTGGGATAGTAGCTGAGCCCCCGCTGGCCAAAAGCGTTAGCCCAAGCGTGATCAAACACCAGCTCGCCGTATGAGTTGTGCTTCTCGTATAGCGGCAGAGCGGCGACTAACTGCCTATCACGGTAGAGCGCTAGATGGCACGGTAGCCAGCCAAAATGTTCGCCGACGCAGTGGTTATGCTCTAGCGCTGCCAGAAATTGGTGCTGAATAAAGGGGTTACTACCACGAATAAGAGCATTCCAGCTCTGCTGGGGGATCTCATCAATCGAACTGTGCAGCCGTAGCTCCAGTTTGGACTCTGCTGCCGTATTGAGGGGGGAGGTGGCGTACATTAAATATAAACAATAAATATCGACCTAACGCCTCTGATAGCGATTCACTATTCACTTATCAGAGGCAGAGGCTGATAACTTCAAATTAATCGTTAGAGATGACGATTTTGGGGAACTTAGCGCTATAATCCTTCGCCTGTTGCGACAATTTAGCGGCGGTGCGGCGGGCGATCTCTTTATAGATCTCCGTCACACGCCCGTTCGGATCGGCAATAACAGTCGGCTTGCCGCTGTCGGCCTCTTGCCGAATCTGAATATCGAGTGGCAGTGCGCCGAGGAAGTTGACATGATAGTCATCGGCCATCTTAGTCCCACCCCCCTGACCGAAAATATGCTCCTCATGGCCACACTTAGAGCAGATATGGATACTCATATTTTCGACCACACCGAGGATCGGCACCTCGACCTTCTCGAACATTTTATAGGCCTTACGGGCGTCGAGCAGGGCGATATCCTGCGGCGTGGTGACAATCACCGCACCACTGACAGGCACTTTTTGCGCTAGGGTTAACTGGGTATCGCCGGTACCGGGGGGGAGATCGATAACCAGATAATCGACCTCACGCCACTGAGTATCGTTCAATAGCTGCTCTAAGGCTTGAGTTACCATCGGGCCACGCCAGATCATGGGTGTATCCTCATCAATCAGATACCCTATCGACATCGACTGTAGGCCGTGGCTCATCACCGGCTCCATCGTCTGGCCATCGCTCGATTCGGGTTTGGCATCGGCAACACCCAACATCCTAGGTTGACTAGGGCCGTAGATATCGGCATCCAAAATGGCCACACTCGCCCCTTCGGCGGCTAAAGCTAAGGCCAAATTGACCGAAGTAGTCGATTTGCCCACCCCCCCTTTACCGGAGGCGACGGCAATAATATTCTTCACCCCTTTAATGTGTTTTACCCCTTTTTGCGCAGCGTGGGAGACGATTGCGTTACTAATATCGATCTCGACACAACTGACCCCCTCGACAGCGCCCACACGCTGCTCCAAATCTTGCTTCAGCGTCTGCTGGTAGCCTTGTGAGGGGAAACCGAGCGCTACAGAAAAAGAGACCTTGCCATCAGCGGCGAGCTCCAGATGCTTAATGCAGCCGGCACTCATGAGATCCTTCTCCAGATAGGGGTCGATATACTGCTTGATTGCCGCTTCAACAGCCGCCTTTTCGATGTCGGACATAGTAGATTCCTGAGGTTTTGTCTAGTTGAGTGAAACTGTCAATTGCTGTAGCCAGCAGAGAGTGACACCACCCGCCGCTACTGGCATGATAGGGCACTTATTTGGTATGGTTAGCCACTTTTTCAACTTTTTTACACACTACCGGAGTGATCTGCTGCGATGAGTCGGGATAAGCGGCGTCATAAACGCTACCCCATTACCCTTGAGGTTGTGTTGTCTTTTAGTGGCCGTTCGCCGCTTCGCTGTCAGGCACGCGACTTCTGTGTCGGCGGGCTCTATGTCGATATCGATCAGGGGGTGTCAGGGGTTAAGCTAGGGGAGCCACTAACGGTCGAATTCGATACCCCTGAGGGGGGGCATTTTCTCGAAGCGGAGGTGGTACGCATCGTCGATCAGGGGCTAGGGATCCACTTTACGCGGCAAGATATGGCCGCGTTGGCCTTTATGCAGCGCTGCACCGCCTCCTCCCCCCCGAACCTAGCGGCAGCGGCACAGATAGCAGCGCAGCTAGAGGAGGGGGTAACGCTGCTATTTAAACGAGCGCTTGAGCAGGTGAGTGAGGCGCTGCTACAGCGTACCGATTCGCTCTCTGAGCAGGGGGAGCGCTACGAACTCTATCAACTAGCGCAACAGCTAGCGCAACCTAAACGGCAGCAGCGACTATTACAACAGCTAGAGCAGTTATGGCAGCAGCGATACGAACACCCCCTAAAAGAGAGCGTTAGTGAATCGGCCGAGCTCTCGTTAATCGATACCGAACAGTTTGAGCGCTGGTTACTGCTAGATAGGTGTGCGGCTGAACTGAGAGAGCGTTGTGAAGAGCCTAACCATCAGCTAGAGCTGAGCCTACGGCAGTTACCACGGTTTAATCGTGGTGAGCAGGAGCCGCCTTGGGCGATTAAACCACTACTACAGTGCTGGATTGATGGGCTTGAACCGCTCTGTCAGCAGCTAATAGCGGTGCGCCTGCTGCTCGATTTCTGGCGTGACGAGATGGCTTTGCCCTATCTGCGACTTCTACAACAGCTTACCCAGACGCTACAGCAGCACGGCATCGGCCCTGAACGCCCGCCCTCTATCGAACAGACGCTTTTTAGCCGTCACAGTCGTCGCAGTGAAGGGGAGAGAGAGAGAGAGAGGGAGAGTCGAGAGGTGATCGATAGCCCTCAAAAGAGCGCCGAGGAGTCGAGTGGCACGGCCCCCCCGCTAACCGCGCTGCGACACTACCTGCGCCATCTAAACAGCGCGATTGCCGCATCGCCATCGTCGCCACTAGCGGCAACCCCTCTTCGAATCAGCCGAGAGCGCCTGCTCGCCGCTGCGCATCAACTCCCTCCTGAGCGCCATACGGGGCGCTATGAGCAGCTACAGCAGATTCTGGCACAGCAGGGGGAGGGGCAGATAGAGCCAGAGCTAGCGGAGTCGATACAGTTAGCCGATACGCTGTTTAGCTATGTGCGTCGAGATCAACGCTACTCCCCATCGAGCCAGCGCTGGTTTGATCAGCTTGAACCCTCACTGTTTAAGGCACTGATACAGCGGCCCACCCTGCTAGAGAGCGAAAGTGATCTACTCAATACCCTCTGTCAGAGCCTAAATGAGTTAGCCTATCTGGTGCCAGAGCAGCGTAGAGCCGATTATGAACGAGTTGACCAGGTAGTGCGGCAGCAGTTTGAACAGCTACATGAGCGTATCGAGTGTGATGAGCAGGCACTACAACAGAGCTGCGATAAAATTAGCGCGTTAACCGAAGAGTATCAGCAACACTACCAACAGCAGCGCAGGGTACAAATTGAGGCGATGGAGCAGCAGCAGCGCCACTCTGTTGCCGAACAGAGAGTGGCGAGAGAGCTCGATCACCGTTTTGCCGCTCGCCAGCTACCGACGCTACTCGGAGAGATTATTGAGGCGGGTTGGTACCCATTACTGCGACAGGTTGTGCTGCGAGAGGGGGAGGAGAGCCCGCAGTACCAGATCTACCTAAAGGGGCTAGAGCAGCTCCTGCTCTTTCTCGACTACCCTCAAGACTACAATAGCGTACAGCAGCAGCGGGCGTTTAAGCTCTACGCTTGGTTTGAAAAGATGTTACGGCTAAATAGCACTCAACCGCACCGGCTGACAACCCTGCTATCGACCCTCTCCTTAGCGCTAGCGACATCGGCCAACTATCGTATCCAGCTACCACGAGAGCGAGTCGAGGCAAGGCTGCCTAAACTGCAACCTTCGGTAGAGAGCTGGCGTCCACAAGAGTTAACGGCCAAAAGGTGGCAACACTTTGTGCGTCAGGGGCAGAATTTAGGGGAGGGGGATCGAATCCTGTTTCAGCGCCAGCCCGATACCGCGGCGGAGCCGCTAGAGCTCGCATGGTCGGATCAGCAGCGGCAGCGCTATCTATTTATCGACCACTCAGGCCAAGCCGCACTCGACTGCTCTTTAGGGGAGTTAGCACAAAAGTTCCACCAAAAGACGGTGAGCCTCTTAGAGCGCAGCGGCTTAAAGATAAATGAGCGAGCCTCGCAACAGCTACTGCAAGATCTGCACCAGTCGGTGCTACAGCAGGCTAATCGGGACGAGTTGACCCTACTTTTAGGTCGTCGTGCCTTTTTACGCGAGCTAGAGCGGGCGATCTTTATCGTACTGCACCAGCAGCTAACCGCACTACTGCTCATCGTGAATGTTAACCAGTTTCGGCTGATTAATCAGCTCTATGGTAACGAGGGGGGCGATCAACTGCTGCGCCAACTTGCCACCGTGATGAGGGCACAGCTAGGTGACGCGTCGATAGCAGCCCGCATTAATGGTGATGAGTTTGCGCTGCTGCTACGGGCGGATTCAGTCGAGGAGGCGAGTCAGCAGGCAGTCGCGCTCACAACCGCTTTAGCGGGGAGCGTTTTTCTCTGGCAGGGGAGCCCCATCCCCTTTTCGCTGCGAGCCGGAGCGGTAGTGTTAAGCGAGGCGTTGATCTCAGCTAGCGAGCTAATTAACCTAGCGAATAAGGCCTGCCAGCGAGCATTAGAGCGGCGTGTTACGGTGATTATCATCGACATAGAGGAGTCGATAGCACTGCTGCAGCAGGGGAGTGTCCAGCAGTTAATGGGCCGTTTGACCGAGATGATGACACAGAATCGGCTACGCTTGCGGGCACAGGAGATTGCGCCGATAGATCGCGCCAGCGGCTATCTTAAACATTACGAAATTCTCCTCTCAGTGGTCGATGAGGATGAGACTCCGCTACCGCTGTTTGAGTTCATTCAGGCGGCGGAGAGCTTCGGCCGGATGCAGGAGGTTGATCGCTGGGTGGTGGAGGCGACCTTTCGTTGGTTAAATCAGCACCACCACCAGCTACGGCAGTGTGCTGGGGTATCGATTAACCTCTCTGGACAGAGCGTGGGAGAGAGCGCTTTTCTTGAGTTTGTCCAGCAGCAGCTAGCGGCGGCGCAATTTAGCCCGACACTGGTCTGTTTCGAGGTGACAGAGACCTCGGCTGTGACCAACATAGACGATGCGATCTATTTTATTAACTCGCTTAAAGCGAGCGGCTGTCGTTTCTCGTTAGACGATTTTGGTACTGGCTACGCCTCTTATGCCTATCTACAGCGACTTCCGGTGGATTATCTGAAGATTGATGGGGTATTTATTAAAACTATCGCTAGCTCTGAGCAGGACTATCTGTTAGTGAAGTCGATTAACGATATTGGCCATATTCTCGGCAAACGGACGGTAGCCGAATATGTTGAAAATAGCCAAATTCTTGACCGGCTCCAAACGCTAGGGGTCGATTATGGCCAGGGGTACCAAATCCATCGACCGGTACCGCTTGAGCAGCTAATGATCACGATCTAAAAACCGTCATGGCGATTTAACTGTACAGTTGACTAGCGCATAGTGGGGCTATTTTGGTATGGTTAGCGGCTTGCAGTTTGGGTAAACAGGCCAGTTTAAAATTTTAACTTAACAGGAAACCGTCACCACTATGCCAACCTCTTTGCGCAAAATCGTTGTTACCAGTGCTCTCCCTTATGCCAACGGGCCGATCCATTTAGGCCATTTAGTGGAGTATATTCAGACCGATATCTGGGTTCGGTTTCAGCGGTGTCGGGGTCACGAGTGCCACTATGTCTGCGCCGATGATGCTCACGGCACCCCCATTATGTTGCGTGCCCAGAGCGAAGGGGTAGAGCCAGAGACGCTGATTGAGCGGATAGCGCAGGAGCATAAAGCCGATTTTGCCGCCTTTGCCATCGGTTTTGATAACTACTACACCACCCATAGCGACGAGAATCGCTACTTTGCCGAGCTGATCTATACCCGCCTGAAGGAGGGGGGCTACATTAACCAGCGTACCATTACCCAAGCCTATGATGCCGACAAAGAGATGTTTTTGCCCGATAGGTTTGTGACGGGGGAGTGTCCGAAGTGTGGCGCAGCTAATCAGTATGGCGATTCGTGTGAACAGTGTGGTGCGACCTATACCCCGACCGAGTTAAAAAATCCGCGTTCAGTACTCTCCGGCTCCACACCCATTGAGCGAGAGTCGGAGCACTACTTTGTCGATCTCTCCCGCTTTGAGGCGACATTAAAGCAGTGGATTCGCGATAGTCAGCTACAAGGGGCGATTGCGAGTAAGCTCAATGAGTGGTTCGAGGCGGGACTCAGTGATTGGGATATCTCTCGTGACGCCCCCTACTGGGGGTTTAAGATCCCCGGTACCGATGACAAATATTTCTATGTCTGGCTCGATGCCCCGATAGGCTATATGGCCAGTTTTCAGAACTACTGCCGTCAACACAACCTTGAGTTTGATCGCTACTGGGGGGCCGATAGTCAGAGTGAGCTCTACCACTTTATCGGTAAGGATATCGCCTATTTTCACACCCTATTTTGGCCGGCGATGCTCTATGGCGGCGGTTTTCGGCTGCCAACGGCGGTCTATTGTCACGGCTTTTTAACGGTGAATGGCCAGAAGATGTCCAAATCGCGCGGCACCTTCATTATGGCTCGCAGCTACCTTAACCATCTGAATCCGGAGTATTTGCGCTACTACTTCGCCTCGAAATTGAGTGACGGTATCGACGATCTTGATCTCAATTTGGACGATTTTATCCAAAAGGTGAACTCCGATTTAGTCGGCAAAGTGGTGAATATTGCTAGCCGCTGCGCCGGATTTATTAGCAAACGCTTTGAGGGCCAACTCTCCGAGACTTTAGCCGATGAGGCGCTGTGGCAGCAAGGGGTTGGTGCCGGTGAGGAGATTGCCGCCTGCTATGAAGTGCGACAATATAGCAAAGCGATGCGACTGGTGATGCAGTTAGCCGATCGCGCCAATGGCTATATCGATGAACAGAAACCGTGGCTGGTGGCCAAAGAGGAGAGTCGGGCACTCGAACTACAACAGATCTGTACCATGGGGCTCAACCTCTTTTACCAATTAGTGATCTATCTAAAGCCGGTACTGCCGCTACTAGCCCATCAAGCCGAGCAGTTTTTGGCTACCGGGCCGCTGTGCTGGCAGCAGCTAGCACAGCCGCAGTTAGGGCGTAAAATTGAGCGTTATCAGCCTCTTATGCAACGAGTAGATCCCAAGGCGGTTGCGGCGATGGTGGAGCAGTCGCAGCCGTCAGAAGCCTCGACAGGGTTGAGCGATCTGGCACAGCGCATCAGTATCGACGAGTTTGCCAAAGTCGATCTGCGCGTGGCCAAAATTGTCGCGGCCGAAGCGGTCGAAGGGGCCGATAAGCTGCTACGGCTTCAGCTCGACTTAGGGCCGGAGCAGCGACAGGTCTTTGCCGGCATTAAGTCAGCCTACGCCCCAGACGATCTGATAGGGCGCCTAACCGTGATGGTGGCTAATCTACAGCCGCGCAAAATGCGCTTTGGCCTCTCTGAAGGGATGGTATTAGCGGCAGGAGGGGAGGCAGGGCTGTTTCTACTACAGCCCGATAAGGGTGCTGAACCCGGGATGCCTATTCGCTAACCGTATTTAAGAGCAGGGAGAGAGTTATGGGGGAAGAGGCGCGTAGTTATGTCAGACACAAGATCGATCTGGCGGCAATGACCACCTTTGCCGGTCAGTACTCTACTTTGTGTACCATTCGTGACTTCTGCATTGGGGGGCTATTTCTCGACTGCAAGGAGTTTGTTGGCAATCAACTCCCCGCTGAGGTGGGTATGGGATCGGCACTAATCGTCGAGTTTGACACCCCTGAGGGGGGGCTATTTCTGGAAGGGGAGATTGTCAGACTCAGCGAAGAGAGCGGTATTGGGGTTAAGGTCACCGAGCGTAATCTGGAGGCGATTCTGTTTTTGCAAGCAGAGGCCTCATCCCACGCCAATCGACAGCAGCAGGAGAGTCGCCGCGAGCTTATTCGCCGCGAGTGTGCTGGGGTTATTTCAGCCTTTTTGAGCTGGTTTTTCGAGTCTGCGCTACAGAAGATTGAAGACTATCTATTTGAGCTCTATAACCAAGCAGAGGGTAAGGAGAGAGAGCCCTTTCATGAGGCCTTTTTACTGCTGCAACAGAAGAGCTGGCAGGTACGCAACGCTCTGATGCGGCGAGTTGAGCAGCAGCTTTTGACCCTCTCTGAGAGCGATACGGCAGCGGGTTATCAACTCGCACTAGCGACGCTAGATAAACGGGATGTGGTAGATAATGTCTCCTTCAGTAACTGGATCTCTATTACCAATTTGGTCAATGAGATAGAGCATCGCAAAGGGGCGGACATTGTCATTATGGAGGCACGCCTGTCGGAGATAGCGGTTGTGCCGGTGACTCGGGAGAGTCATCCTGCCGGACCGTTAGCCATTATCAATATATTTGGCAATGTGTTGCAGGAGTTTTTTCCCAATCCTGAGGTCTCAAACAGTATCTTTAAGACCTTTGCCGCGCTGTTTCAGCGCCGTTACGGTGAGTTACTGAATGAACTTGGCCTCTGTCTCGATAAACACGGCATCTCTAAACACTGCGCCACCGACGATGAGCCAGCCCCTCTTGCAGGGGAGAAAACCGACCCGAAACTGGAGTTACCGCTAGCGCTAGAACCTATCCAGCAACGGGGTATCGACTCTCATCTGCATAAGATCAATGGTAGCTACACTTGGCCACAGTTACCGGAGGGGGATGAGGGGATAGAGGAGGAGATGGGACTGCCCCACCAGCTCGCACAGCAGCTCAAACGGGCGATACAACAGGCTAGAACGGCGCGGTTAAAACAGCTTCTCGCTCAAAAGTTGGAGAAGATTCTCTGTGGTCAGGCGATGCCTGCGATCGTGTTTGAATTTCTCAATTTAGGGTGGAAAAATCTGCTGCTAGCTATTTTGAAACGGGAGGGGGTATCGAGTACCAATTTTGTCACCTACTTAAAAGTATTGGAGCAGTTGAGCCTGTTTTTAAGCTATCAGAAGCCGTTTAATGAAGATCAACAGCAGCGAGCCAATAGACTACTGCACTGGCTTGAGCGGGTGTTTCCGGTGGCCGCAACCGATAGCGCAGCGGCAGAGCAGCTATTAGAGCGCCTGCGGCGACTATTGCAGAGAGAACCGGCTGCAAGGTATCAGCAGTTGTGGCATAGGATAGAGGCAATGCCTAAAGTGCGGCCTGAATCCTCTCTTAAACGACTAGCCCCTGAGGAGGGGAGTGACACCGAATTGTGGCAGAGTCTGGTAAAGCGTTGCCAACTACTGCATAAGGGGGAGGGGATGATAGCTAAAGTATCGGGGCATCCGATCTGCTTTAACCTGCTCTGGAAAGATGGCTATACCGAGCAGTTACTGTTTATCGATGGTGATCGTAGTCAGCTACTGCAATTAAGCATGGGCGAGCTAGCGCTCGGTATCTATACTCGAAAATATTATTGGATCTGACGATTGTGCAACAGTGGTATCTCATTCAAACGAAGCCGAGACGGGAGAGCTTAGCTGAGAAAAATCTGCAACAGCAGGGGTTTATGACCTATCTGCCGTGGTTACTAACTCGCAAACGGCTACGCGAGCGCTGGCGTGAGGTAATCGAGCCGCTCTTTCCTCGCTACCTATTTATTCAGCTCGATCTTGACACCGATAATTCGGCACCGATTCGCTCTACCTTCGGGGTGAGTCGAATGGTTCGTTTCGGGGATACTCCTGCCACGGTGCCCGATGTAGTGATTACATCGCTACAGCAGCGTGAGCAGGAGGGGATCATTCGCTTAACCGATCAGACCCGCTTCAAAAAAGGGGATAAGCTGCGTATCGCCGAGGGGCCAATGAAGGAGTTAGAGGCGATATTTCAGTGCCAGCGTGGCGAGGATCGAGCCATCGTACTCATCACTGTGCTAGGCGAGCTGCGGCAGGTCAATATCGATATTAACCATCTAGTATTGTAACTAGGGGTTAATACCACACCGCATAACCACACCCTGTAGCAGCTCCACAGAGCGGGTAGTAGTGCGTGGTGATGGTGTTCGTGGCACAGGCGGAGTAGCCGCAGCTAGTGGTGGTTGTTAAGGTCGCCGGAACGGTGGTTGCGCCATTGACATAGTAGTGAGAGCAACCGACTAGAAAGGGGGTGGTAACTAGGGCGATGGCTAATAGTGGGTAGCGGATGGAGGAAAGTCGCATTTTAAGGCTCCTTGAGAGTTAGGTGAAGGTCATCGTTAATCACTGCTGAGCGATTAGACAACAATTACTAGCGAAAGACAAGAGCTAATCGGGTGTGATTCAAGCTGTGCTTTTTAGGAGGCTATTTCATCACAGTAGGGGCGGGTATCAAGCTCGTCCCTCCCTTAAATAGAAATCGCGAGCTTGACAGAACGATGAACAAGGCCGTGCTCGGCTATCGGCAAGACGGAAGATACCCAATAATTTCTGTAGTCACCTATAGCACTGTCGCGTGCTTTTCGGTACATTAGCGGCCCTTACGAATGGAGAGTGGTGGTGACAAATGGATGAACTGATTACCTTGACCGAAGATGGCCGAGAGCAGATGCCGCTCTCGGCCTATACCGAACACGCCTATCTCGACTACTCCATGTATGTGATTATGGATCGGGCGCTCCCTTTTATCGGCGATGGTTTAAAACCGGTACAGCGGCGTATCGTCTATGCGATGTCGGAGTTAGGGCTAAAGGCGAGTAGTAAATATAAAAAATCGGCCCGTACCGTCGGTGATGTACTAGGTAAGTACCATCCACACGGTGACTCAGCCTGCTATGAGGCGATGGTGTTGATGGCGCAGCCGTTTAGCTATCGCTATCCGCTCATTGATGGTCAAGGGAACTGGGGTGCCCCAGATGATCCTAAATCGTTTGCGGCGATGCGCTATACCGAGTCGAAGCTGACCCGATTGAGCGAGATTCTGCTCAGTGAGCTCGGTCAAGGGACGGTGGAGTGGGGTGATAACTTTGACGGTAGCCTTAAAGAGCCGCTCTTTCTGCCGGCAAGAGCCCCCCACCTGCTACTCAATGGCGCAGCGGGTATTGCAGTGGGGATGGCGACCGATATCCCGCCCCATAACCTAGTTGAGGTAGTGCGAGCGACTATCCACCTACTACTACATCCTGAGGCGACCTTAAATGACCTAATGGCCCACCTCCCCGGGCCAGACTATCCGACCGAAGCGGAGATTATCTCGCCTCCCGATGAGTTAGAGAAGATCTATCGCAGCGGGGGGGGCTCGGTCAGAATGCGAGCGCGGTGGCAGCAGGAGAAGGGGGGCGATATTGTGATTGATGCCCTGCCGCACCAAGTCTCCGGGGCACGCATTATGGAGCAGATTGCCCAACAGATGCGGGCTAAAAAGTTACCGATGGTCGATGATCTGCGTGATGAGTCGGATCACGAACACCCGACCCGCCTAGTCGTTGTGCTGCGCTCGAATCGCATTGATGCCGAACAGGTGATGAACCACCTATTCGCCACCACGGATCTAGAACGCAGCTATCGGGTCAACATGAATATGATTGGACTCGACCGCCGACCGCAGGTGAAAAATCTACCGCAGATATTGAACGAGTGGCTCACCTTTCGGGTACAGACAGTGCGCCGCCGCCTAGAGCATCGGCTAGAGAAGATTAATCAGCGCCTCCACCTACTAGAGGGGCTGCTCATCGCCTATCTTAATATTGATGAGGTGATTGCGATTATTCGCAGTAGCGATGAGCCGAAAGCAGCGCTCATCGCCCACTTTAAGCTGACCGAGGCGCAGGCGAACTTTATTTTAGAGACGAAACTGCGCCAATTAGCCCGTATTGAGGAGATGGAGCTACGAGGCGAGCAGCAGGCGCTAGAGTCGGAGCGAGCTCAAATCGAGCAGATTCTTGGTTCCAAACAGCGAATGCAGACCCTGATACGCAAAGAGCTAGAGGCAGTTATCGACGAGTATGGCGATGAGCGCCGCTCCCCGATCGTCTCGCGTCAGGCGGCTAAAGCGATGGATGAGAGCGATAGGGTGCCTAGCGAAGCGGTGACAGTCGTCCTATCGGCCAAAGGGTGGGTAAGAGCCGCGAAAGGGCACGATACCGACCCGACGCAGCTCAGTTATAAAGCGGGTGATCACTACCGCAGCCATGCGCTAGGCAAGAGTCATCAGCAGGCCATCTTCTTCGACTCCTCCGGCCGTAGCTACACCCTAATGGCGCATACGCTCCCCTCTGCAAGGGGTCAAGGAGAGCCGCTGAGTGGTCGAATTAACCCCCCCTCCGGCGTCACCTTTGAGGCGGTGATTATGGACGGCGATGAGGGGGAGTGGCTACTGTTGAGCGATAGCGGTTACGGCTTTATTACCCCCTTTAGTGAGCTGCTCAGTCGCAACAAGAGCGGTAAGAGCGTGATCAATCTAGGCGGACAGGGGCGGCTGCTGTCGCCGCTGCGGCTAGAGAGCGCCACGACCCATCTAGCGCTGCTCAGTAGTGAGGGTAGGCTACTTATCCTCCCTGTAGAGGAGGTGCCGCGTCTTAACCGAGGGAAGGGGAATAGACTGCTCGCGATTCCTACCATGGCCCATGCAAGTGGCGAAGAGCGCCTACTCGCCGCACAGCTCATCTCCTTACCGCAACAAGGGGTCGTGGTGGGTGCGGGTAAACGGCGCTTAACGCTAAAGGGGGAGGAGCTGCACCACTACCTAGGTGAGAGAGGACGGCGGGGTACCAAACTGCCGCGTGGCTTTCAGCGGGTAGAGAGTATGGAGCCATTAACAGTTCTAGGATAAACAGCACTGGCCCCTGATGAGATAGTGCTTGCCTGATTAAAGCTGCGGCAACGGCGGCGATTCTCTGCTATGCTACGCCCCTTTGAGCCAACCCTAACCCTATCCGAAGAGACTTATGGCACTGGACGACACTTATCAACCGCAACAGCTTGAGCGGGCAGCCCAAGATTATTGGCAACAAAATCAATCTTTTATTGCAGAAGATAACCCCGAACGGGAGAAATATTACTGCCTATCGATGTTTCCCTACCCCTCGGGAAAGCTGCATATAGGCCATGTCCGCAACTACACCATTGGCGATGTCGTGAGCCGTTACCAGCGGATGCTGGGCAAAAATGTGCTACAGCCGATGGGGTGGGATGCCTTTGGCCTGCCGGCGGAGAATGCGGCGATTCAGAACCAAGTTCCCCCAGCGCAGTGGACCTATGCCAATATCGACTACATGAAGCAGCAGCTTAAGCGGCTAGGTTTTGGCTATGATTGGAGCCGCGAGCTAGCCACCTGCCACCCCGACTACTATCAATGGGAGCAGTGGCTCTTTACCCGACTGTTTAAAAAGGGGTTAGTGGTTAAAAAAACGGCGCCGGTCAACTGGTGCCCCCACGATGTCACCGTACTGGCTAACGAGCAGGTGATCGATGGCCGCTGCTGGCGCTGCGATACGGTGGTGGAGCGGCGCGAAATTCCGCAATACTTCATGCGCATTACCGCCTATGCCGAGGAGCTACTGGCCGATCTACAGCAGCTAGAACAGTGGCCAGAGCAGGTACGCACCATGCAGCAGAACTGGATTGGCCGTTCGGAGGGGGTTGAGTTAAGCTTTTTGGTCAATGGCGAGCCGCTAAAGGTCTTTACCACCCGTCCCGATACCCTCATGGGGGTCACCTATGTCGCCGTAGCCCCCGAACACCCGTTAGCCGAACAGGTGGCCCGAGACGATCCCGCTCTGGCCGAGTTTATTCACTCATGTCAGCAGATGGAGACATCAGAGGCGGCGCTGGAGACGATGGAGAAGCGTGGCTACCCGACCGGACTCCAAGCCGACCACCCTTTAACTGGCGAGAGTGTGCCTGTCTATGCGGCTAATTTTGTCCTGATGGGCTATGGTGAAGGGGCGGTGATGGCGGTACCGGGCCACGACCAGCGCGACTGGGAGTTTGCTCAGAAGTATGGCCTTGAGATTAAACAGGTGATTGAACCGCTCGATGGTAGTGAGATCGATCTGAACCGTGTTGCCTATACGGATAAGGGGCGTCTGATCAACTCGGGTGAGTTTAGCGGCCTAACCTTTCAGCCAGCGTTAGAGGCGATAGCCGCTAAACTGGAGGCGATGGGGCGAGGGCGAAAGAGTGTTAACTACCGTCTGCGTGACTGGGGCGTGTCGCGACAGCGCTACTGGGGCTGCCCGATCCCGATTATTAACTGCCCTAAGTGTGGCGCAGTGCCGGTGCCCGATGAGCAGCTACCGGTGGTGCTGCCGGAGGAGATTGAGTTTAGCGGCGTCGGTTCGCCGCTTAAACAGATGCCGCAGTTTTACCAAACTAGCTGCCCTCAGTGTGGTGGGGCGGCGGAGCGTGAGAGCGACACCTTTGATACCTTTATGGAGTCATCGTGGTACTACGCCCGCTACACCTGTCGCGACCAGAGGGGGGCGATGCTCGATGAGCGGGCTAACTACTGGCTGCCGGTTGATCAATATATTGGCGGCATTGAACATGCGATCCTCCACCTGCTCTACGCCCGCTTCTACCATAAACTGCTACGAGATGAGGGGATGGTGAGCTGTGATGAGCCCTTTAGCGCCCTGTTGACACAGGGGATGGTGTTAAAGGATGGCTCTAAAATGTCTAAATCGAAGGGCAATACCGTCGATCCACAAGAGCTCATTGATCGCTACGGTGCCGATACGGTAAGGCTATTTACGATGTTTGCCGCCCCACCGGAGCAGTCGCTAGAGTGGAAGGAGTCTGGGGTTGAGGGGGCGCACCGCTTTTTGCGCCGCGTGTGGCAGTTTGCCGCTGACCATGAGCCGGCATTGCAATCGTCAGCTCCGCTGCTAGAGCCACTTCCGGAGCCGTTGCAGCGCATTCGGCGCGAGGTGCATGAGGTGCTGCAGACGGCGCTGCGCGACTTCGATAAGTATCAGTTTAATACTGTGGTCGCCGGCTGTATGAAGATCCTTAATAGTCTCGGTCAGTGCCAAGGGGAGGGAGAGGCAGCCGCTGCGGTGCGGCAGGAGGGGTTTGCTATCTTGCTACGCCTGCTCTCGCCGATAGCCCCCCACCTCTGCCATACGCTGTGGCGTGAGTTGGGGTATGGTGAGGATATTTTACAAGCGGCGTGGCCAAAGGTTGATGAAAAAGCGCTAGTTAGGAGTCATATGATGTTGGTTGTTCAGGTCAACGGTAAGGTGCGAGATCAAATTGAGATCTCTGCCGATGCGACAAAAGAGACGATTGAGGCGCAAGCGTTAGCCTCTGCTAACATTAGTAAATTTATTGAGGGAAAGAGTGTGCGTAAAGTGATTGTGGTACCAAATAAACTGGTTAATGTGGTCGCGAATTGAGATGCCCGAACTGAGTCATATTCGTAACTTTTCGATTATCGCCCACATAGATCACGGTAAATCGACCCTCTCTGATCGCTTTATTCAGATCTGTGGCGGCTTGAGTGCGCGGGAGATGGCCGAACAGGTGCTCGATTCGATGGATCTGGAGCGGGAACGGGGGATCACTATTAAAGCTCAGAGTGTCTCGCTCGACTATCCGGCCAAAGATGGCCAGATCTACCGGCTCAATTTTATTGATACCCCCGGCCATGTTGACTTCTCTTATGAGGTCTCTCGCTCACTCGCCGCCTGTGAGGGGGCGCTATTGGTCGTTGATGCCTCACAGGGGGTCGAAGCGCAGACGGTAGCTAACTGCTATACCGCGCTTGAGCAGGGGCTAGAGGTAGTCCCGGTATTGAATAAGATCGACCTACCGGCAGCCGATGCCGATCGAGTGATCGGTGAGATTGAGGATATTGTCGGTATTGAGGCGAGCGATGCGGTACGAGTTAGCGCTAAATCGGGGATTGGGGTCGATGAGCTGCTCGAAGAGTTGGTGAAAAAGATCCCCTCCCCTGAAGGGGATCGTGATGCGCCACTTAAGGCGCTCATTATCGACTCTTGGTTCGATAACTATCTTGGCGTGGTATCGTTAGTGCGGGTGGTGCAGGGGAGGCTAAAAAAACGGGGTAAAATTCAGGTGATGTCAACTGGCCGTAACTGGCAGGCCGATAGAGTGGGCATCTTTACCCCTAAGATGAGCGACCGAGATCAGCTCGAAGCGGGCGATGTCGGTTTTATTGTCGCCGGGATTAAGGAGATTGACGGGGCACCGGTTGGAGATACCATCACCAGCACAGAGACTCCGGCAGATAGGGCGTTGCCGGGTTTTAAACCGGCGCAGCCGCGGGTCTTTGCCGGCCTCTTTCCTATTAGTAGCGATCAGTACGAAGATCTGCGCGAGGCGCTAGCGAAACTGCGGTTAAATGACGCCTCACTCTTCTATGAACCGGAGACATCAAAGGCACTCGGGTTTGGCTTTCGTTGCGGCTTTCTCGGTATGCTGCACATGGAGATTGTGCAGGAGCGGTTAGAGCGAGAGTATGAGCTGAATCTGATCACGACCGCTCCGACCGTTATCTATGAGGTCGAGACCACTAAAGGCGAAGTGCTTAATATCGATAACCCCGCCTCGCTGCCGGCGATTAATACCATTAGTGAGATTCGCGAACCGATTATTGAGGCTAACATTCTGCTGCCACAGAGCTACCTAGGCAATGTGATCACGCTTTGTGAGGAGAAGCGCGGTGTGCAGCAGAATTTGCAATACATGGGTTCACAGGTTTCGCTGACCTATGAGCTGCCTCTGAGTGAGGTGGTGCTCGACTTTTTTGACCGCTTAAAGTCGTGCAGTCGCGGCTTCGCCTCGCTCGACTACCACTTTCGCCGCTTTCAAGCGGCTAATCTGGTTAAGCTTGATGTCTTAATTAACGGCGAAGTGGTCGATGCCCTAGCGCTCATTGTCCATAAAGAGATGGCACAAGTTCGTGGGCGCGAGCTAGCAGAGAAGATGCGGGAACTGATCCCCCGACAGATGTTTGATGTCGCGATTCAGGCGGCTATTGGCAGCCACATTATCGCCCGCACTAATGTGAAGGCGCTGCGCAAAAATGTCACCGCTAAGTGTTATGGCGGCGATGTGACCCGAAAGCGCAAGCTGCTAGAGAAGCAGAAAGCGGGCAAAAAGCGGATGAAGCAGCTCGGCTCGGTCGAGATTCCACAAGAGGCCTTCTTTGCCGTGCTACATGTTGGCAAGAGCGACAGTTGATAGCGATTGATACCAAGGATAGTAGTAGTGATGAACTTCGATTTTCCCGCCTTTTTAGTCCTATTTACCGCCATGACGGGGCTAATCTGGCTATTAGATGTCAAGGTATGGGCACCGAAACGGCGTCAGCGCAGTAGCGCGACGGGACAGCCGCTGAAGGAGCCGGCGCTAGTTGAGATGTCGCGCTCCTTTTTTCCGGTGATACTGATTGTATTACTCATTCGCTCCTTTGTTGCCGAGCCGTTTCGCATCCCCTCCGGCTCGATGATGCCGACTCTGCTAGTGGGTGACTTTATCTTAGTTAATAAATTTGCCTATGGTATAAGATTACCAGTTTTAAATCAGAAAATTATCGATATAGGTGACCCAAAAGTGGGCGATATTATTGTGTTTCGCTATCCCGAAGATCCCACGATTGACTATATTAAACGGGTGGTCGGGGTGGCGGGGGATAGGGTCGCCTACCGCAATAAACAGCTCTATGTTAACGGTGAACTTTTGCCACAGGAGAGCCTCGGGCGCTATATCGGCAGAGGGGGCGGGGCGATGATGACAGGCGCCTGGCACCAGCGGGAGATGATTAACGGGAAGGAGCACGATATTTTAGTGATGCCCTCACCGCCGATCTTTAACTTTGAGACTGTCGTGCCGGCCGATAGCTACTTTGTGATGGGCGATAATCGCGATAACAGCCGCGATAGCCGTTTTTGGGGGGTTGTTCCGGATGAGAACCTAATTGGTAAGGCGTTTATGATCTGGATGAACTGGGATAGCGCTAGCGATGATATTATTAACATAAAACGGATAGGAAAATGGGTCGATTAGCCATGTTAGAGAGAAGATCGTTGCCCGCCTCAAATCGGGGCGGAAGTCTTATTGGAATAGTGTTTATTCTGTTTGGCATTTGGGTCATGCTTACCTTCGGCTTTAAGCTCGGGCCGGCCTATATCGGCAATATGGAGGTTAAATCGGTACTACAGCAGCTAGAGGATGATCTGCGCTGGCAGACCCAACACTCACTTAGGGGCCGTTTTCTCCATCTAGTCAAAGACTCTAGTGTCTATACTAACGAGCTTAAAGCAGACAATGTCGAGGTTGAGCGGGTGGCTGACAAGTTTCGTATTAGCGTCAGTTACGATGCTGTGATCCCGATTATGGGTAACCTCTCTTTTCTGATTCAGTTTCGGGAGCAGGGTGAGGTGACCCGGCGTTAATGGTGGCCGAGACTGCCCGCCTTGAGGCGGCTCTAGGGTATCGGTTTCAGCAGCCAGAGCGGTTAATCGAGGCGCTGACCCACCGTAGCGCCGGTCGTCACCATAATGAGCGGCTGGAGTTTTTAGGCGACTCTATCCTCAGCTTTGTGATAGCCGATATGCTCTACCACCGTTTTCAGACTGTCGATGAGGGGCAGCTAAGCCGTCTGCGCTCCACCCTAGTTAAGGGGGAGACTCTGGCCACGCTAGCGCAACAGATCGAGCTAGGCGACTATATCTACCTCGGCAGTGGGGAGCTAAAGAGTGGCGGTAAGCGGCGCAAATCGATTCTGGCCGATAGTTTTGAAGCGCTGTTAGGGGCGATCTACCTCGACTCTAATGAGGCGACGGTGCGGCAGGTGATAGCTCGGCTGATGGCTAGGCAGTTAGAGCAACTTAGCCCCAATATGGCCCTCAAGGATAGCAAGACCCGTCTGCAAGAGTTTCTGCAAGGGCGGGGATTAGGGCTGCCCGACTATCAGGTGGCCAACATTAGCGGCAAGGCGCACTGCCAGCAGTTTACCGTCAGTTGCCATATTGAGAACTTTGACCGTACCGAAACGGCTGTCGCAAGCAGCCGTCGTAAAGCGGAACAGCAGGCGGCAACCCAATGGATTGAGTGGTTAACAACCGCAGGAGAGAGCTTGTGAACGAACCGTTTAGAGCCGGCTATGTCGCGATTGTCGGACGCCCTAATGTGGGTAAATCGACGCTAATGAACCACCTAATCGGGCAAAAACTGAGCATTACCTCCCGTAAACCGCAGACCACCCGCCACCGTATTATCGGCATTCAGACCCTCGCGGCGGGGCAGCTAATCTATGTCGATACCCCCGGAATCCACCGTCAGGGGAGAAAGGCGATGAATCGCTATCTGAACCGAACCGCTGCCCTCTCACTCGATGGGGTCGATCTCATTCTATTTGTCGTCGAGGCGGGGCAGTGGCAGGAGGATGATCAGCAGGTGTTAGGCTATCTGCAACAGCAGTCGCAGCCAGTCATTGCCGTAGTGAACAAAATTGACCAGCTACCTCGGCGCGAGGCGCTGCTACCGCTGCTTGAGCAGCTAACACAGCGGGGGGAGTTTATCGAAGTGGTACCGGTGGCGGCGCTGAAACAGACCAATTTAGAGCGGCTACAGCAGCGGGTGCTCTCCTATCTGCCCCTTAGCGAGCCTATCTATCCCGACGATCAGCTCACCGATCGTAGTGAACGCTTTTTGGCCGCCGAGATTGTGCGGGAGAAGCTGACCCGACAGCTAGGCAATGAGCTCCCCTACGCGCTGACGGTTGAAATTGAACAATTTACTATCGATAAGGGGCTGCTACGCATCGCCGCCCTCATCTGGGTGGAGCGAGAGGGGCAGAAGCGGATTATTATTGGCAAGGGGGGAGAGCGGCTGAAGCTCGTTGGCGCTCAGGCGCGAGCCGATATGGAGCAGCTATTTGGCCATAAAATCTATCTACAACTATGGGTTAAAATTAAACAGGGGTGGTCTGATAGTGAACGGTTACTCGGACAGCTCGGTTATGGAGAGCCGTAGTGGCGGTGGAGGGGAGCGCCTCTGCCGCCGTGGTGCTCCACCGTCGCCCGTGGCGAGAGCGGGATCTGCTGCTCGACTGCTTTAGCGCCGATGCCGGACGACTGCGGCTACTTGCCCGTGGGGCAGCGACGGGGGAGCGCTCGGCACTATTACAGCCGGCGATACCGCTACTGCTCTCCTGGCGCGGGCAGCGGGAGTTAAAAACATTAACCGCCGTGGAGGCGGGAGAGGGGCGAGCGCTAGCGCTCTCGGCAGAGCAGCTCTGGCTCACCTACTATCTGCATGAGCTGCTACTGCGACTGCTGCCGCTGGAGGTGCCGCTGCCGTTACTGTTTCACCACTACTGGCAGACGCTACAGCGCCTCAGTGGGGGGGAGGCAGTGGAGTGGCCGCTACGGCAGTTTGAGGCCGCGCTGTTAGCTGAGCTGGGGGTCGAGTGGCTGTTCGATGGGGAGGGGCATAGGGTTGAGGCGCAGCGCTATTACCGTTACGATGGTGTCGCCTTATGGCCGGTGGCGGGTGCGAGAGCTAGGGGAGGCGTTACGGTAGAGGGGCGCTGGATAGCGGCATTGGCGCAGTCGCAGCGGCCACCCGCCTCGGGACTTGCCGAGCTAAAACGCTTTATGCGACAGGTCATTGACCACTGGTTGGATGGACGGCCACTGCGTAGCCGGTTACTCTATCGGCAGATGGTAGTGAGACAGGGGATTAGAGATAGGGCAACAGAGTGTTAACAGAGAGAGCAACGATTTTATTAGGGGTCAATATCGACCATATCGCCACGCTGCGGCAGGCGCGGGGTACCCGCTATCCCGATCCGGTTGAGGCAGCGCTGGATGCCCAACGCGCCGGTGCCGATGCGATTACGCTCCATCTACGAGAAGATAGGCGTCATATTCAGGTGCGCGATGTGGAGCTCATTCAGCAGCTCATAGCGGTGCGTATGAATTTGGAGATGGCGATTACCGAGGAGATGGTCAGTTTTGCCGAGCAGCATCGACCCAACGACTGCTGCCTAGTACCGGAGAAGCGGCAGGAGTTAACCACTGAGGGGGGGCTCGATGTGGCAGGCCAACCTGAGCGAGTTAAAGAGGCTGTCGAGCGCCTGACTGCCGCTGGGATTCGGGTATCGCTCTTTATCGATGCCGACCCGCACCAACTTGAGGCGGCAGCGGCCTGCGGTGCGCCGGTGATCGAGCTTCATACCGGCCACTATGCCGATGCAACGACACCACAGCATGAACTAGAGCGGCTCCGTTACGCCGCCTGGTTAGGGGAGGGGCTCGGGTTAACGGTCAATGCCGGGCATGGGCTGCACTACCACAATACCGCCGCGATTGCCGCAATAGCGCAAATTCGGGAGCTAAATATTGGCCACGCCATTGTGGCTAGAGCCCTCTTTTGTGGTCTGTCGCAAGCGGTGACGGAGATGAGAGAGCTCATGCAGCAGGCGCGATTCGGAGGGCGTGATGGTAGAGTTTAGTGGCGATGAGGCGCAGGTTTTGGCACGAATTGTCGATACCTTGCCCGCCTTTCCGGCCAGTGTTCAGGCGATTTTGGAGCTAACGGGCGATATTAATATCGACCCGCGTAAACTGATTGAGGTCATTGAACACGATCCGGTGTTAACCCTCAAAATATTGCGACTGGTCAACTCGGCGGCGTTCGGACTGCGCCAGCGGATGAGTAGTATTAAACAGGCCTTTGTCTATGTCGGCATTAATACGGTTAAAAACCTCGCCATTTCGGTCGCTGCTATGGGGACGATGCCGCATACCAACATGGGTAGCTGTCGTATGGAACTCTTTTTGGAGCACTGCGTGACCACCGCTGCGGTAGCACGACTCTTTGCTCGCCATCGAGGTGTGACCGAGAGTGATTTAAGCGACTACTTTGTTGCCGGTCTGCTGCACGATATCGGCATGATTATTTTGGCGCGCTGGCAGAACGATAGCTACGCGACGCTACTAGAGCAGGCGCGTAGCCAGCAGCTACCGATAGTGCTGCTGGAGCGACAGTATTTAAAATATGATCACCCCCAAATTGCCTCCCTAGTGCTGTCGCGCTGGCAACTGCCAGAACAGATTGTGACAGCGGTCGCGACCCACCACTCACCGCTAGAGCGGCAGCTCACACAGCTCGATATGGTGCTCTTTGTAGCCAACCAGGTCAGTAAACTGCTGATGTCGGAGGCGGGCCACCCCTTCTCAAAGATCGAGGCGCTACCTGAGCCGATGCAGGCTTGGTTAGGGTGTGAGCTGTCCGAAGTTCCGGCACTGCTTGGAAAGCTGGAGGCCGAGATTGAGGTGACCCGGCAATTTTTGCAATAGAGTGGCTTAAGCTTAAACTAGATAGATAGTCGAACGATGAAAATTACTTTACGAGGCACCCGAGGCTCGATCCCCGTACCTGGGGCAGAGAGCTATATCTATGGCGGTAACACCACCTGTATTGAAGTGGTGGCTCAAAGCGGTGAACGGGTGATTATTGACGCCGGTTCCGGTATTCGGCCCCTAGGGAATCAGATGGTGAACCAAGAGGGGCCGTCACACTGCCATATCTTTCTCACCCACACCCACTGGGATCATATTCAGGGGCTCCCCTTTTTTGTGCCGCTCTTTATTCCCGGGTTTACTATCGATCTGTTCGGGCCGGTCGATCCGGTTTATAACAATTCACTACGACATGTATTAAGCCGACAGATGGAGTACTGCTACTTTCCGGTACTGGAGAGCGAATTAAAGGCCAAGATTCGCTATACCGATCTACAAGATGGGGTTAGCTACCAGATCGGTTCGCTAACCGTGCAGCCGATCTTAACCAACCATCCTGTGGTCAATTTTGGTTACCTTATCACCGAAGGGGAGCGACGATTCTTCTTCACCGGTGATCATGAGCCGCCACAAAACCTCTATCAGCGCGGTGAGGAGGGGTACGAGGAGTATCAGCGTCTGATTGATGAGCGGCTAGCGCTCTTAGATGGGCCGATGCAGGGGGTCGATCTCGTGGTGGCTGACTCTATGTTTACCCGTGAGGAGTATTTTTCTAAACGCATGGGGTGGGGACATAGCTACTACGACTGGTGGATTGAGCGGGTCGAGCGGCTCAATATCGAGCTAATTATGTTAACGCACCACGATCCCGAACGGACAGATAGGGCGCTAGATGCCATCTTTAGCGAACTACAGGAGAGCTATCCGCACCTTATTGGTCGGTTTGCTATCGCGACTGAGGGGATGGTGTTTGAGCTTTAGCCGGATAACTTAATAATTTAATCATTTAGAGGAGTCACAGTGAATGGAGTGGTATCAAATTACCCTACTGGCGCTGTTGCAGGGGGTGACCGAATTTTTGCCCATCTCTAGCTCGGCCCATCTGATTCTGCTGCCGTGGCTAACGGGCTGGGCTGATCAGGGGTTGGCGTTTGATGTCGCAGTCCATTTAGGAACGCTGTTGGCGGTAGTTGGCTACTTTCGCCGAGAGGTTGTCGTTCTCATGCAAGATTGTTGGGCTTCAATCATGCAGCGCCGAGTGGTAGGCGAGAGCCGGTTGGCGTGGGCGGTACTGCTCGGTACCATTCCGGTCGGGCTAGCGGGGCTGCTATTTAAAGAGATCGTTGAGAGCGAACTGCGCACGCCACAGGTGATTATTGTGACCACAATTCTATTTGGGCTACTACTCTGGTGGGCCGATCGCTATGGTCGCGGCGAGCGGGACGAATCGAGCTTAACTTGGCGAGATATTGCCATTATCGGTCTCGCTCAGGCGGTGGCGCTGATTCCGGGAACCTCTCGTTCTGGTATCACCATGACCGCAGCGCTGATGTTGGGGCTAAGTCGGAGCGCGGCGGCACGATTTTCGTTTCTGCTCTCGATTCCGGTGATTGTGCTGGCCGGCGGATTAAATGGGCTCGATCTAATCCAGCAGTCGGAGCCGGTCGATTGGTTCAGCCTAGGGCTAGGCACGGTGCTAGCGGCACTGAGTGCCTATGCTGCGATTCATACTTTTTTAAAGTTATTAGAACAGATCGGCATGGTGCCGTTTGTGATCTATCGGCTGCTACTCGGTGGCCTGCTGTTGTGGCTCTATGGCCTCTGAGTCGATCAGTCCGCTAAGGTGGGCCGGGGTATGGTTAACTATCGGTTGGACGATGGTGCTGTTGGTGATCTATCTGTCGCTAGCGGGGAGGCCGCCGCAGCCGCTTAGCTTCCACTACAGTGATAAGCTGATGCATTTGAGCGGATATGCTACGCTGATGGCTTGGTTTGGGATGATTCACCGCCGCGCCTCTAGTCGCTGGCGCTATGTGGCGCTCTTTATTGCAATCGGCGTTGTGCTGGAGTTTCTACAGCAGTGGGGTGGGGTGCGCTATTTTGAGTTAACCGATATGGCTGCTAATACAGTAGGGGTGCTACTCGGCTGGCTCTGGTGCCGCCTCCCTAGTGGGGAGCTTCTCTATCGGCTGGAGCAGAGGGGGCGCTCAAGGGTATGGTTTAACCGAGGAGGGGGCGATGTCTAATAGCGATCTGCTTTGGGTTGGGCTGGAGTTAATGGTACTGGGCATGGGTGTTGTGGTGCTCTTCTTAATGCTGCTGATCGCTGTGTTAAGGCTCAATAGCCGCTTTTGGCGCCAATATGCTAATAAAATGGAGGCACCTTCCCCCCACTTAATGGCGGTCATAGCTGCCGCTATTCATCACCACCGTCAACGAGAGTAAGGAGTCGCTATGTCTCTCCCCCCGTTAGCCATCACCGAGGTTGTATTACGAGATGCCCACCAGTCGCTATTAGCGACCCGTATGCGACTGCAAGATATGTTACCGATAGCCGATAAGCTCGATAGCGTAGGTTACTGGTCGATCGAGAGCTGGGGCGGGGCGACCTTCGATGCGGCTATTCGCTATTTAGGTGAAGATCCGTGGCAGCGACTGCGGGCGTTAAAAAGTGCCATGCCGAAGACGCCGCAGCAGATGCTGCTGCGGGGGCAGAATCTACTCGGCTATCGCCACTATGCCGATGATGTGGTCGAGCGATTTGTCCACCATGCCGCTCGCAACGGTGTCGATATTTTCCGTATTTTTGATGCGCTCAACGATCTGCGCAACCTAAAAACGGCGATTGAGGCGACCCTAAAAGCGGGTAAACACCCCCAAGGCACGATCTGCTATACCGTTAGTCCCGTCCATACACTAGAGCAGTTTGTGACTCAAGGGCAGGAGCTACAGCAGATGGGGTGCCACTCGATTGCGATTAAGGATATGGCGGGGCTATTGACCCCCTATAACGCCTATGAGCTAGTGAGTCGGCTAAAGGAGCGGGTTGATCTACCGCTTGCGCTCCATAGCCATGCCACGACCGGCCTCAGTACCGCCACCGCTTTGAAAGCGGCTGAGGCGGGGGTCGATATTCTCGACTGCGCTATCTCCTCCATGTCGCAGACCTATGGCCACTCTGCCACTGAATCGGTGGTGGCGATGCTGCAGCAGAGTGACCGCGAGACAGGGCTTGATCTTAAACAGCTAGAGCAGATTGCCGCTTGGTTTCGGCAGGTACGGCAGCGCTATCAGGCGTTTGAGGGGAGTCTGCGCGGGGTGGATAGTCGAATTCTGGTCTCCCAGGTGCCAGGCGGGATGTTAACCAATCTGGAGAGTCAGTTACGGCAACAGCAGGCGCAACATCGGCTCGATGAGGTGTTAGCCGACATTCCCAAGGTACGCCGTGAGTTAGGCTATCCGCCGCTAGTGACCCCGACTTCGCAAATTGTCGCTACCCAAGCGGTGATGAATGTCCTTGCGGGGGAGCGCTACCGCACCATTAGTCGCGAAACGGCGGCGCTGTTGCGGGGGGAGTACGGTGCTACGCCAGCGACTGTCGATACGGCGCTACAGCAGCGAGTCTGTCAGCAGGGGGAGGTCGTGATTCACTCTCGCCCTGCCGACAGCCTCCCCCCTGAATTGGCGTCGCTGACCGCTGAGCTAGCCGAACTAGCGCGGCAGCATCAGTTTGAGCTATCGTCGTCGCCCGATGAGGATACGCTCATCTATGCTCAGTTTCCGCAGGTGGGGCTAAAGTTTCTGCAACAGCGCCACCTTCCCGACGCTTTTGAGCCAGAGCCAACACCAACACCGGCACCAACACCGGCACCAACAGCTACAACGGCCACAGCTGCCACCTACGAAGTGACCGTGGAGGGGAGAAATTATCGGGTGAAGGTCTCTGAGGTCGGAGAGATAGAGAGAGTGACCCCGCTCAAAGAGACAACCCTACCTAGAGAGGTAGTGACTGCACCGATGGCGGGGCGGGTGGTGAAAATTATGGTGCAGGAGGGGGCGAGAGTCGCGAGTGGTGAGACGCTGCTGATTTTAGAGGCGATGAAGATGGAGACAGAGCTTGCCGCCTCGACTGATGGGGTGGTCGATAAGATTTTGGTCACGGCCGGTGAGGAGGTAGCGGTTAGGAGCCCGCTGCTACAGTTGCAGCCATGCTAGAGCGGTTAATCGCCCTGTGGCATGCCACCGGCCTAGCTCACATCGGTTGGGGCGAGCTAATAATGGTAGCGGTGGGGCTAGGGTTGATCTATTTAGCGATTGGGCGTCGTTATGAGCCGCTGCTGCTGCTACCGATAGGTTTTGGGGCGGTATTGGCCAATACGCCGTTAGCGGCGATCGCCGAGCCGGGGCAGTTTTTAGGTCAAATTTACCATCTAGGTGTCGCCTCAGGGCTCTTTCCATTGCTGATTTTTATGGGGGTAGGGGCGTTAACCGACTTCTCGGCGCTCATTGCCCGACCGGTGACGCTACTACTAGGGGCTGCGGCACAGTTTGGTATCTTCGCTACCCTCTTAGGTGCGCTGCTGCTGAACTATCTGCCCGGTTTTTCGTTCTCTCTGGAGCAGGCGGCGGCAGTGGCCATGATTGGCGGGGCCGATGGACCGACGGCGATCTTTCTCGCCTCCAGATTAGCGCCAGAGCTACTAGGGGCGATTGCGGTAGCGGCCTACTCCTACATGGCGCTAGTGCCGCTGCTACAGCCGCCGGTGATGCGGCTATTAACGACCGAGGCGGAGCGGATGACGCCGATGCGAGAGCTACGAGAGGTCACCTCTCAGGAGCGGATTCTGTTTCCGCTGCTACTGCTACTGTTAACGCTACTCTTTCTGCCGGCGGCGGTGCCACTGATTGGTATGCTCTCCTTTGGGAATCTGCTGCGAGAGGCGGGTGTGGTTGAGCGGTTAAGTCGCGCGGCGCAAAATGAGATTATCAATAGCGTCACCCTGCTGCTAGGGCTGGCGGTGGGGTCGAGATTGAGCGCAGATACCTTTTTAACGCTACAGACTTTAGGCATTTTGGCGTTAGGCGCGATAGCGTTTACTATTGGTACGGCTAGTGGGATCTTAATGGGCAAGCTGATGTATCGCCTGACTGGTGGGGCGATTAATCCGCTTATCGGCGCCGCTGGCGTTTCGGCGGTCCCGATGTCAGCGCGGGTGGTCAACCGTGTCGGTCTGGAGAGTAACCGCCACAATGTGCTGCTAATGCATGCGATGGGGCCAAATGTGGCTGGGGTTATTGGATCAGCGGCCACGGCTGGCATCTTATTGACACTGGTGTGAGGTGAGCCACTGGCGGGCGGTGGTGGTAATGAGAGCGATGGCCGGATGGGTGATTTTGCGCTCTATCGAGATGGCGTAGTAGTGCTCTTCAACCTCGGTGGTTTGACCGAGGGTGACTGCGTCGAACTGCTGCTCTACCTCAGTCGCTATGACGGTGGGGGTGATAAAGATGCCGTTGCCGGCGCGACCGAACGCCTTCATCAGAGCGCTGTCGTCAAACTCGGCCACAATTTGCGGCAACAGATGGTGGCGCTCAAACCACTCTGTCAGGCGGCTACGAATAGCGGTTGACTTCCCGGGGAGCATCATGGGTTGGCGATCAAGGAGTTGCGGGAATGGAGTACTAAGCTGTTGCGCGAGTGCTGGGGTCGCCATAAACGAAATACCGCTATGGCCTAGCGGATGGGTATAGCCACGAATACTGACACTGCTCGGCAGAGGGGAGTCGGCAATCACTAGATCGAGTCGGTGTAGCGCGAGTTCGGCGAGTAGCGGCTCGACTGAACCTTCGCGGCAGATGAGCTTAATCGGTTTATCGAACGCGAAGGCGGGGGCTAATAGGCGGTAGGCGATCGATTTGGGCACCACATCGGCAATGCCGACCCGAAATGGCAGTCGCGTTTGGGAGGGCGGGTGGCGCAATATCTGCTCTAGTTCGCTGCCGAGGGAGAAGATCTCGTTGGCATAGCCGAGGGCAAAGCGACCGGAGTCGGTCAACTGTAACTGGCGTCCGGTTCGGGTAAATAGCGGCTCCCCGAGCTGCTCCTCTAGCAGACTAATTTGACCACTAATTGTCTGTGGGGTCAGGTGGAGTCGCTCACTAGCGCGGCTAATTGTCCCGTCGCGAGCGACACACCAAAAGTAGTAGAGATGTTTGTAGTTAATCATAATTCGTCTTTTCCGAACTGTTCATCAGTTATATTCGAGTTTATTTATGCCGTGAGTTCCATTATGCTCTCAATCAAATCGTAATGGTATGGCGCGGTGGTCGTCTCTATTGAACTCTCGTCGTGCCACTACCATTGTGAAAGGTGTCGTTTAACCCTTACCTCATGTTGATTATTAATTAAGGAGTGAGTTATGAACTGGCCTAATGCCTCTTCTGAAACCCTACAATCGACCGCGCAGCCGCAGGGCTCGCTGGTCTCAACTAACAAGGTTTTGCGCAATACCTACTCGTTGCTCTCAATGACACTGCTATTTAGTGCTCTGGTCGCTGGGGTATCGATGGCGCTTAACCTACCCCACCCGGGTATCATTATCACCCTAATCGGCTATTTTGGTCTGCTGTTCGCGACAACTAAGTTTCGTAACAGCTCGCTCGGGATTCTGTTTGTCTTTGCGCTAACCGGCTTTATGGGATATACCTTAGGGCCGATCCTCAACAGCTATCTGTCGCTGCCGAATGGGGCTGAGATTGTGATGATGGCGATGGGGGGCACTGGCATTATCTTTTTGGGTCTCTCTGGCTATGCGCTAGTCAGTCGTCGTGACTTTAGCTTTATGGGCAGCTTCCTGATGGTGGGAATTCTGGTCGCCTTTATCGCCGGTCTAGCCGCCTTCTTCTTCGAGATGCCGGGGCTATCGCTAGCGGTCTCCGCCATGTTTGTGCTGCTGATGGCGGGGCTCATCCTCTATGAGACTAGCAATATTATTCACGGAGGCGAGACCAACTATATTATGGCGACCGTCACCCTCTATGTCTCTATCTACAATCTCTTCACCAGTCTGCTCCATCTGCTCGGCTTCATGGCCGCAGATGACTAGGTAAAAGAGTTTACTTCTCCTTTGGGTTCAAACTGAACCTTTTTAGCCGGCTGCCCGTTAGGGTATGCCGGCTCGTTTTATTTTGTCTGCATCCGCTCAATCATCGTTGCAGCATGGTTGAGTGTCTCCTCGGTCATCTCTAGCCCACCCGACATACGGGCGATCTCGCTAATGCGTTGGGTCTCATTGAGTGGCGTGACGCGGGTCTCGGTGTGGGTATCGCTCTGTAGCTTGCTGATCTGGTAGTGGAGGTGGCCACTGGCGGCCACTTGGGGTTGATGGGTGACGCAGATCACTTGGCACCGCTCTCCTAACCGTCGCAGCAGTTGGCCGACCATAGCGGCGGTCTGTCCGCCGATGCCGACATCAATCTCATCGAAAATCATGGTCGGAATTCGACTCTGATCTGCGCTATTGACCTGAATGGCTAGGCTGATGCGAGAGAGCTCGCCCCCTGAGGCGACCCGTTCTAGTGGCCGCAGCGGCTGTCCCGGATTGAGGCTGATTTGAAAGCTGATCTCCTCATTGCCGTAGGCGCAAGGGGCGGTTTGGGGCTGGAGTAGAATCTGCAACTCCCCCTTACTCATGCCTAGATTGCGCATGGTTTTGGTGACAATCGCCGCTAGCTCTTGTGCCCCCTGCTGCCGTATGACCGTTAACTGTTGCGCTAGCTGTTGATAGTCCACAAGCGCCTGTGCGATTTGAGTATCGAGCTGTTGGCTCAACTCGTCTTGATTCTGTAGCTGTTGCAGCTCCTGCTGTAGCTGCTGTAGCCGCTCTGGCAGCTCATGGGGGGCGATGCGCTGTTTGCGGGCGAGCTGTTGAATATCGGCAAGTCGCTGCTCTAATTGCTGCTGCCGCTCTGGATCGAGCTCTAGCCGGTCGCTATAGTGGCGCAGTTCGTTAATCGCTTCGGTTAGCTGAATAGAGGCTGAATCGAGCAGTTCGGCACAGCTTTGCAGTGCGGGATCGAGCTCGGCTAGGCCGGCGATATCCTCACTCACCCTCACTAAAGTGGAGTTAATCGCCGCCTGCTCGCTCTCCTCTAGCAAGAAGAGCGCCTGTTGGCAGCTACTGACAATCTCCTGTAGATGGCTGAGGCGACGGTGATCCTGTTCAATCTGCTCTAACTCGCCTGGCTGTAGATTGAGTTGCTGTAGTTCATTGGTCTGAAAAAGGAGCAGATCGAGTCTATCTTGGCGCTGCTGCTGGCGCTGTTGTAGCTGCTGCTGCTGTTGGAGTAATCGATGCCAGTGGTGGTAGCTCTGCTGCACCTGCTGTAACAGTGTGGGTTGATGGCAGTAGAGATCGAGCTGTTGGCGCTGCACCGCCGCTTTGAGTAGATTTTGATGGGCGTGCTGGCCGTGGAGCTCAATCAGATGCTCTCCTAGTTCGCGAATATGACGCAGCGGGACGGCTTGGCCATTAATATAGGCGCGGGAGCGACCATCACGATTGATGGTGCGCCGAATGATGCACTCTCCCCCCTCCTCATCGAGTTCGCGCTCAGCTAGCCACTGGTGGATAAGTGGCAGATTATCGATATCGAAATTGGCGGAGATATCGGCTCGCTGCTCTTTAGCGGCGATATCGTGGCTGTCGGCGCGATCGCCTAGGGTGAGGCCGAGGGCATCGAGCAGAATCGATTTGCCAGCACCCGTCTCACCGCTCAAGACGGTCATGCCACGGTGAAACTCCAGCGTTAACTCTGAGACGATGGCGTAGTGACGAATATGGAGACGACGAAGCATAGTGGATTACTCCGAAGGTAGTATCGTTAGGGTAAAACCGATGGCGGCGGCACTGCTATCGGCAATATCTAGTCCAATATCGACGGTGGTTCGGGGCGGAAACAGCGCCTCTACAGGTGCGGTAAGATAGTGTGCCGAGGTGAAGGTGCGTGCGGCAATCTGATGGCTAGAGATATCGTGCAGTCGTAGCTGTAGCCGCGGCCACGGCTGGGAAAAATCGGCCAAATTATGGAGACGAGCGCTAATGCGTAGCCCATTTTGATAGAGGGGGTGGCTGGTAATGGTGCTCTCTAGCAGCTTAAGCTGTTGTAGATCTTGTTGGGGCGGCAGGGAGCAGTGAACATGGTGACAGATCGTCTGTAGCAGCGCTCGCCCCTGGGGGTGGTGTAACAGCGGTTGCCATTGCCAGTAGAGGAGCTGTGCTACCAAAGTCGTTAATAGTAGTAGCAGTAGCAGTCGCTGCCCTATACGCTGTAACCGGCTCGGTGTCGCCGCGTGACGGATCCGCTGTCGTTGACGATAGCGGATCGGCTTGGGGGGGGAGGAGGGGGCAGGATTGGCAGTCCACTGCGGCTCTGTTACCAAGGTAAAGGGGTGGTGGGGGATAATCGGGGTCAAACTAGGTGGCGGGGAGGCCGGATCGGGTTTGGGCTGGTGGCTATCTTGTAGTAGCTGGGCGATATCCTCCTCATCGATCGGCAAAAAGAGCCGCTCCGGTGGTGGCGTTGAGTGGGCGGGAGTAATGTCGGGGACGATTTGGGTTAAGGTTGGCCGTTTTAGCGGCTCGCCCTCTGGGGTGACTAGAGCATCAATGGAGTTAAAGGTTGTCAGACACTGGCCACAGCGCACCTCTCCACGGGAGAGAACGACCTGCTCTAGGGGGAGACGAAATAGGGTGTGGCAGCTAGGACAACGGGTCTGCATGGTGAAAAGTCGCTGTAGTTCTCAAATCGTTTCGGGTTATGATAGGCACTAGGGATATGATTCAAGTTGCTTGAGCTGCCTGCCGACTGGAGCGGTATGGATAACGCACAGATGTGCCAGCTAAGGCAGTTAAATTAATATCGAGACTATATCAAAAACGGAAGGTGGATAATGAGTTTACGCCAAAAATTTTCTTGGTTTGCTGTCGTGATGGGAGCAGGGTTTCTGCTGTTGATTGTGCTGGTGTTTCTGGTGATGGTCGATGCTAACCGCCTCAATGACCAAATTGAGTACCACTCCGTGCCCCTTCTGACCAAAACGCATGAGCTGCGCTTTCATGTGGTACAGGTGCAGCAGTGGTTAACCGATATTAGTGCGACTCGGGGGCAGGATGGTCTCAATGACGGCTTTGAGGTGGCCGCAGAGCACGCTACTCTTGTCAGAGGGATACTCGATGAGCTTTCGGAACTCGATAGCGATAATCGCAACAGCTATGGCCAGATTCGACAACAGTTCGAGAGTTACTATCAGGCAGGGCAGAAGATGGCTCAGGCATATATTGCGCAGGGACCGGCTGGTGGTAACTCAATGATGGCCAGTTTTGATGCTGAGGCGAGTCGAATTACAACCCAAGTCGAGCAGCTACTGCAGAGCTCTAACAGCCTAACTGGGAGCCAGTTGAAGGAGCTAGAGAGCGTTTTAGGGGGAATTAACTGGATTATGATCATTGGCGCGGTGATTCTATTGGGAGTGTTTGGTTATCTGCTTAATATCGTGCTTGATCTGTTAGGCGGCATCGGTAAGGTCGCCGCTGAAATCGGTTCAGTTGCCGAGGGCAATTTGAGTTCGCACCCGATCTGTGTCGGTAGGCGCCATCAGCACGATGAGCTAGGTCAGCTCTGTCAAGATTTAACCGCGATGAAGAGCAGGCTCGGTCAGCTACTACAGGGGATGATAAGCGGTACGATTCAACTAGTCGATGCCTCGGCGAACCTCTCTACGCTCTCGGGTAGCTTTATGAATACCATCTCCGAGCAGCGCAATGAGACCGACATGGTAGCGACAGCGGTGACCGAGTTGACCGCAAGCAGCAGTGAGGTGGCACAGCAGGCCTCTCAGGCAGCAGAGTCGGCCTCCCTTGCCGATGCCCAGGCCGCCTCTGGTCGTAAAGTAGTGAGTGATACACTGAAGGTCATTGAGAGGATGTCCAATACGATCAGCTCTACCGCCGAGCTAATTCAGCAGGTAAATCGTGATAGCGAAAATATCGGTACGATTTTGGAGACGATTCGGGCGATTGCCGATCAGACCAATCTGTTAGCGCTCAATGCCGCGATTGAGGCGGCGCGTGCCGGGGAGCAGGGGCGTGGTTTTGCCGTTGTTGCCGATGAGGTGCGGACCCTCGCATCGCGAACTCAGGAGGCGACCGGTGAGATTCAGCAGATGATCGAGAAGCTGCAAAACGGTACCGAAAGTGCCGTAGAGGCGATGACCTCTAGTCGGCAACTGACCGATCAGAGTGTTGAGCAGGCCAATCGTGCCGGCGAGAGCTTAGAGCAGATTACCGAAGCGGTGAATGCGATTACCGATATGAGTACCCACATCGCAGCCGCAGCTAGAGAGCAGAGCTCGGTAGCCGAAGATGTCAGTCGTAGCGTGAATGCCATTAGCGATAAAAATAGCCACAATGCCGATAGTAGCTCGCGCGTGACTGAGATGGCCGAACAGCTACAGCAGATGGCGGCACGACTACAGCAAAATAGCGCCCACTTTCAGTTCGATAAGTAGCGTCGCCCCTCGATGCGAACCCAGCCATTGAGTTCAGTGGCTGGGGCAAGATCGATAGTGGAGCGATAGGCTGACGCAACCGTCTCGGCCTGCTCGGACAGAATACCGGAGAGCACCAACCACCCCCCGGGTCTAATTTTGGCACTGAGCTGGGGGGCGAACTCAATGAGGGGGGTGGCTAGAATATTGGCGATAACGCCATCGACTCGCTCTCCCAGCGGCACCCTCTCACCGCAGGTGGCGACAAGTTGAGCCGGTGTGATACCGTTATCATCCCGATTGCGGCAGGTCGCGGCCACCGCTTGGGGATCGATATCGATAGCATCGATATGGCCTGCCCCTAGTTTAGCGGCGGCGATAGCTAAAATCCCCGAACCGCAGCCAAAATCGATCCAGTGCTTTGCGCTTAGCTCAGCGGCGTGGCTATCGAGCCACTCCAGACAGAGGCGAGTGGTGGCGTGGGTTCCGGTACCAAAGGCGATACCGGGATCGAGAAGAATATTGACAGCCTCCGGTTGTGGTGGTGGGGTATGCCAACTGGGGACGATCCAGAGTCGCCGACCAAATCGCATCGGTTCAAACCCCTCCATCCAGCTACGCTCCCACACCTGATCGGCTAGCGGTACAATTTGGTACTCCGGTAGCGCCAGTGAGAGGGCGAGCTGGTCTAGCTGGGCTCTAAGCGGCGCATCGGCTTCAAATAGCGCCGTCACTTGGGTCGTCTGCCACAGCGGCGTGGTGCCGAGCGGCGGCTCATAGAGCGGCTCATCTTTACCGTCTCGTAGCGTTACCGCTAGCGCACCGAGCTCAAATAGTCGCGCCTCCCACAGCTCGGCCTCAAGGGCGTGACTTAATAGAGTAAGCTGTTGCCAGCTAGCCATCCTATCGCTCCAGCCTCTTCTCTAAGTAGTGGATATTGGTTCCCCCCTGAAGAAACTGGCAGTCGCGCAGCAGCTCCCGATGGAGCGGGATATTGGTCTTAATCCCTTCGATAATCGTCTCTTGTAGGGCGGTCCGCATACGGGCGATAGCGACATCGCGATTCTCACCGTGGGTAATAATTTTACCGATCATCGAGTCGTAGTGGGGAGGGACAGTGTAGCTCTCATAGATATGCGAATCGACCCGCACCCCTGGCCCGCCGGGCATATGGGCCGAGGTGATCTTGCCGGGGGAGGGCATAAACTTCTCTGGATCTTCGGCGTTAATACGGCACTCAATCGCGTGCCCCTGTAGCTGAATATCGCTCTGGCGATAGGCGAGCGGCTCGCCGGCAGCAATTCGGATCTGCTCTTTCACAATATCGACGCCGGTGATCATTTCAGTGACCGGATGCTCGACCTGAATTCGAGTATTCATCTCGATAAAGTAGAACTGACCCTCTTCGTAGAGAAACTCAAAGGTACCCGCGCCACGGTAGCCGATATCGACACACGCTTTAGCGCAACGGGCCCCAATTTCGGCCCGTAGTTCGGGGGAGATACCAGGGGCAGGGGCCTCCTCTAGCACCTTTTGGTGACGGCGCTGCATCGAGCAGTCGCGCTCACCGAGATGGATCGCATGGCCATAGGTATCGGCCAGCACCTGAACTTCGATATGGCGCGGGTTTTGGAGAAACTTCTCCATATAGACCATCTCGTTACCAAAAAAGGAGCCCGCCTCAGAGCGGGTTAGGGCGATGGCATCGAGTAGGTTCGATTCGGAGTGGACGACCCGCATTCCCCGTCCTCCCCCCCCACCTGCGGCCTTGATAATAATCGGATAGCCGATTTTATGTGCTAAGGCCAGATTGGTCGCATCCTCCTTACCTAACGGGCCATTGGAGCCGGGAACGGTCGGCACACCGGCCTGCTTCATCGCCTCAATGGCGGAGACCTTATCCCCCATCAATCGAATAGTGTCGGGACGAGGGCCGATAAAGGTAAAACCGCTCTGTTCGACCCGTTCGGCAAAGTCAGCATTTTCCGATAAAAAGCCGTAGCCAGGATGGATAGCCATCGCATCGGTCACCTCAGCGGCACTAATTAGCGCGGGGATATTAAGATAGCTCTCGGCAGAGGCCGCCGGACCGACACAGACCGACTCATCGGCTAAGCGCACATGTTTTAAGTCGCGATCGGCCATGGAGTGGATTGCGACCGTCTTTATCCCCATTTCGCTACAGGCGCGTAGGATACGCAGCGCAATTTCACCCCGATTGGCGATCACTATTTTATCGAACATTGCCTTAAGCTCCTACTCAATAACAAACAGTGGCTGACCAAACTCGACCGGTTCGCCGTTATCGACCAAAATATCCTTAACGACGCCCGACTTATCGGCTTCGATTTGGTTCATAATCTTCATCGCCTCAATAATACACAGAGTCTCCCCCGCCTCCACCTGGCGGCCGATCTCAGTAAACGGCTTACTACTAGGCGAGGAGGAGCGGTAGAAGGTACCGACAATCGGCGAGGTGATAAGATGGCCTGTGGGAATAGCGACCTCATCGTTACGGTTCGAAGTGCTCTCTGGCGCTAGTGCGGCAGGCGCGGCGAAAGGGGGAGGAGCCGGTGCGATAGGCGCAGGTTGGGCATAGCGGCAGATTCGCACCGACTCCTCCCCCTCTTTAATCTCGATTTCGGCGACACCGGAGTCGTCCAACAGTTCAATCAGCTTTTTTATTTTACGAATATCCACAGGTATTACCCTCTAAGTTTAAATCTCATAGTCGTGTGGCCCGCCCCGTCAAAAGCGAAGGAGGGGGCAGGTTAGGTCGCCGCCGGCACAGTTTCCAGCCGATGTATCATGGCCGATAGTGCTAGCTGATAGCCATACCCCCCTAAACCCACTATGACGCCGGCGGCAATATCGGAGCAGTAGGAGTGGTGGCGAAAGGGTTCTCTGGCATGAATATTAGAGAGGTGTATTTCGATAAAGGGGATCGAGACACCACTTAGCGCATCACGCAGGGCGATACTGGTATGGCTAAAGGCAGCCGGATTAATAATAATGCCAGCAATCTGCTCCTCTCTGGCCTGATGAATACGCTCAATCAGCGCCGTTTCACTATTACTCTGTAGATGGTGTAGTCGATAGCCAGCGGTAGTTGCTTGCTGTTGCAGCGTGGCGACGATGGAATCGAGCCTCTCGACACCGTAGTGGCTCGGTTCACGGGTTCCTAATAGGTTAAGGTTAGGGCCATTTAACAGCAGTAGGGTAGGGGGGATTGGTAGAGTATTCACAACGAGCGGCATTGGGTAGGTTAACAGAACAAGAACAGATCAATACAAAAACGCGGCCATTATGCTGATAATGGCCGCGATTGTCCACGATTTTGTCGAGTAGTGCAGCTAATTTAGCACTATCTGCGTTATCTGGGTGGCAGGCGGGTTAACGCACCTTCACCTGAATCTGTTCGCCGCTGTCGGGATCGGTCAGATGGACAGCACAGGCGATGCAGGGATCAAAGCTATGGATAGTGCGCAGAATCTCCAGCGGTTGATGAATATCGGCCATTTTATGACCGGCCAGCGCCGCCTCATAGGGGCCGATAGTCCCCTGATGGTCGCGAGGACCGGCGTTCCAAGTGCTTGGGACGACAGCCTGATAGTTATCTATCACCCCATCTTTAATCACAATCCAGTGGCCTAGGGCACCTCGGGGGGCCTCCATATAGCCGGCACCACGCGACTCCTTAGGCCAAGTGGAGGGCTCCCAACGACTCTCATTAAAAGTCTTTAGATCGCCGCTGCGGATATTAGCCAGTAACTGATCGAACCACCCCTGCATCTGCTCGACCAAAATCTTACTCTCTAAAGTACGGGCTGCCGTGCGCCCCATGGTAGAGTAGAGCGCCTCTAGCGGCAGATCGAGTTTTTGCAGCGCAAATCCTGCTAGCTCACGAGTCGGCTCATGGCCGGTCGCGTAGAGCATTAGCACCCGTGCTAACGGGCCGACCTCAACCGCGTGTCCCTTCCAACGGGGCGACTTAAGCCAAGAGTAGCGGTTATCGACATCGAGATGGTCATAAGGGGGTTTAGGGCCGCTGTAGTTAAACTCGGTCTCACCCTCATAGGGGTGGAGGCCACGCCCCTCCCCACCGCGGTAGCGATACCAAGAGTGATCGACAAACTCTTGAATCTGCTCTCGATCATTCAAATCTACCGCATGAATTGCCGATAGATCACGGTTGAGAATCGCACCACGGGGGATTAAAAAGCCGGAAGTATCGCTAAATGAGGTAGCCGGAAAGTCACCATAGGTTAAAAAGTTACCGACCCCCTCGCCCTGTTTGAACCAATCTTTATAAAAGCTGGCAATCGCTAAAGTATCGGGGAGATAGACCTGCTCGACAAAGTCACGCATCTCACCAATAATCTGCTGTACCTGCTGTAGGCCAGCCATATTGAGCGAGGTAGCGCCGGTGCCCGCAGCCCCTCCCCGAATCTCGGCTTCGATGCTAATCGCACAGGGAACGCCGCCGACCAAGAAGTTGGGGTGGGGATTTTTACCGCCGAAGATGGTATGCAGTTTGGCCACATTGCGCTGCCATGTGAGCGCCTCTAGATAGTGGGCTACCGCCATCAGATTGGCCTCCGGCGGCAGTTTGTAGCCGGGGTGGCCCCAGTAGCCGTTAGCAAAGATGCCGAGTTGGCCCGATTCGACCAGATCCTTAACCCGTTTTTGAATATCGGCAAAGTAGCCGGGGGAGGATTTAGCATAGCGGCTAATCGACTGCGCCAGCTCTGAAGTCGCTTTCGGATCGGCCTTGAGTGCCGAGACCACATCGACCCAATCGAGGGCGTGCAGATGGTAGAAGTGCATCACATGGTCGTGGATATACTGTCCGGCGATCATCAGGTTGCGAATGAGCTCGGCGTTATGGGGCAGTTCGATTTTTAAGGCGTCCTCAACCGAACGGACTGAGGCGATGCCGTGTACTAGCGTACAGACGCCACAAATTCGCTGCGCAAAGGCCCACGCGTCACGAGGATCGCGACCACGCAAGATAATTTCGATACCTCGCACCATGGTGCCGCTGCTAGAGGCGCGGGTAATAGTGCCCTCTTCGGTTTCGGCCTCAATGCGTAGATGGCCCTCAATACGGGTAACGGGATCGACGACAATCCGTTCGCTCATGGCTGCTCTCCTTTCTGTTGTGCCAGGAACTGTTCAATTTCGGTGATCTGTTCGCTGCTAATATCGCTCTCTTCACCATGGGCGAGAGCGGCACAGCTAGCGGCCATGCGGCAATTTTGTACCACTTTAGGGATAGCCCCCCCTTTCGGGGTCACAGCGATGGCTGCCGCTGCGGCGCGAGCGATAAAGTAGCCCGCCTGCTCCTGCCAATCCCCCTCCGCACCACAGCGGGTATGGCGATCAACAACCAGCGATTGAGCTAACTGTCGTACCGCTTGGAGTTCGTTATCGCCGCCGCCCCCCTGCATGACCGCCAGAATCTGTTCTAGGCGGGAGTCTTCGCAGAAGTTACGGTAGGGGATAATCAGAGTGGCGGCTAGCTGTCGCTGTATCGATGGCGGCAGCGAGGCTGTCTGTTCAATGACCGTGGCGCTCATGATCTCTCCTCCTGTAGATGTTCGGCGATCATCTCTGTCAGACCCCAAACCGGTAGATCGATATTGTTCTCCTCCAGCCCCTCTTCGAGCTGAATGCGGCAGTTAGCGCAGGCGGTAACGAGTACTTCAATATCAAGCTCTTCGATCTGGCGCTTCTTGCGCTTAAACGCCTTCATTTTCAAAGGCTCAGCCCGCTCGTTAGCACTGACGCCGCCGCCGGCGCCGCAGCACCAGTTCATGGTACCGTGGTCGGCCATTTCGACAAAGTTCTCCGCCACCTCGGCTAGTAGCCTGCGAGGCTGCTCGACCACGCCACCCCGACGAGCGATCTGGCACGGGTCGTGATAGGTGAGACGGCTACTCTCCTTATCAGCGATTTTGATCAATTTTTGTGCTCTGAGTTCATCTAAAATTTCCAAAATGTGCTTAACCTCAAAGCGGTAGGGGCGGCCAATCAGATTAGGCCCCTCCCAACGAATGGCGCTAAAGGCGTGACCACACTCGGGGCTAATCACCGTGCCGACTTTGAGATCTTCAGCCGCCTTCACCACTCGGCTCACCAGTTCACGGGCGATATCGGATGAGCCAATTTGAATGCCGGAGTTGGTCGCCTCAAAGGCGGTCGAGGAGAGAGTCCAGCTCTTGCCTGCCTGATGGAATATCTTCGCCACCGCTTCGAGATACTCGGGGTAGTTCATAATCTCCATTGAGGAGAGCAGCAGCATATAGTCGCTCCCCTCTTGATCAAACGGCACCTCAAAGCCGACGGCAGCCTCGATATGTTTTGCTTGCGCTTTAACCGCCGGTAGTTTGACCCCCATCGGGCTACCGAGTTCGACCGCACGGGTCGCAGCGCCGATAATCCCCTCTGGAGCGTGGCCGGCAGCGGCCATCCCTTCACGCATTTTGCGAATCATGTAGGCGATATCGTTACCGGCCGGACAGACCATAGAGCAGCGGCCACACATAGAGCAGCTATCATAGACTAGCGGAGCCCACTCGGCCAGCTCATCATCGGTAATCGGTTTCGATAATCCAAGCTTAGTACCCACTTTACCGAGTAGGGTGTACTCCTGCTGCCAGAGTCGGCGCAAGGGTTCGAGTTTATAGATCGGGGTGTACTTCTCCTCCCCGGTCTCAGTATAGAAGAGACACGCCTCGGCACAGAGGCCGCAGTGAATACAGCTAGAGAAGTAGCTAGCTATCGGTCCATCAATAACGGCGCGAAACTCGCGCACCCCCTTTTCGAGTGAAGCGCTCATGAGGCCACCCCCTTGCGTCCGAAGTTATCGCCGGTGTACCAGCGGGCAATAAAGATAGTAAAAGCGTGAGCCAGTTTGGTAAATGGCAGCAGCACCAGTAGTAGCTCGGCACTTAAAATATGCAGCGTTAACATCTGCGGATAGGGGAGCAGCATATGGTGGTAGGCGAGATAGCCGGTAAGTAGCGGCAGAAAGGTGACCACCCAAGCGACATAGTCCCCCAACGTTGACAGCATCCTTTTGACCGGATTATGAATACGGTCAATCAGTAGCACGATCATAGAGACCAGCGCCAGCACAGTCAGAATATCGATGACCATCGTCGGCAGTGCCGGCCAGCCGAAGCCGAATAGATGGCGGAAGATCTCAATGTGGGGCATGGCAAAAAAGATTGTGGCTAGCAGTCCGATATGGAACAGATAACCGGCACCGTAGGTGATCGCGGTCTGGCTATTGAGCGCCGGCATAGAGCTAAAGCGGCTCCAGATAGTCTTCACTCCTGAGCCGTGCGAGATGGGTCGAGCCGGAGCCAGATCGGTTTTGCGGCTTAGCACCACAATTTCGATAATACGGATAATCACTCCGGCGATAAATATCAGCACAGCCCACTCAAAGCCCGGCCCTCTGGCCCAGAGCAGTAGTTCGGTCGGTTCGGCTAACATGGTTTACTTCTCCAGTTCATGAATTGAGACAGTTTCGTGATCGGTACGCGCCTGCTGTCGTTGCTGGTGGCTGTGGTAGGCGGTAGCGGCACCGGCAACGGCGCCGACAGCGAGCGCCACTCCCGCCATCGACTCATTGGCAATCGGTACCGAGAGCGCCTTGTAGAAGCTGCCTGCATCCCAAAAACCGGGCTCTGAGCAGCCGATACAGCCGTGGCCCGACTCAATCGGAAAGCTAGTACCATCGTTCCACTTTAGCGTCGCACAGGCGTTATAGGTGGTCGGCCCCTTACAGCCGAGTTTATAGAGACACCAGCCGAGTCGGGCACCCTTATCATCAAAAGTTTCGGCAAATTTGCCCTGATCGTAGAAGGTGCGCCGATAACAGCGATCGTGAACCGTATCGCCATAAAAGGCTTTAGGGCGATTGAGGCGATCAAGCTCCGGCAGGGTACCAAAGGTGAGGTAGTGGACGATAATACCGGTCATCACTAATGGAATGGGAGGGCAGCCGGGAACATTAACTAGCGGCTTGCGCTCTATCGCTCCCAAATTCATTAGCTCCTCAACCCCCATCGCACCGGTCGGGTTAGGCTTGGCCTGCGGTAGGCCACCGTAGGCGGCACAAGTGCCGATACTAATCACTGCCGCAGCCCCTCTGACGGTCTCTTGTAACATCTGTAGATTACTGATACCGGCGATGGTGGAGTAAACCCCCTCATCGCCATAGGGGATGGAACCATCGACTAAGAGGAGATATTCGCCGTCAAATTGCGCCATCGCCTCCTCTCGCGCCGCCTCTGCTTGATGGCCTGCAGCTGCCTGTAGCGTATGGTGGTAGTCGAGCGAAATTTGGTCGAAAATTAGCCCTTCAATGGAGGGAAAGTGGGAGCGGAGTATCGATTCGGTACAGCCGGTGCACTCCTGAAACGACATCCAGATCACCGAGGGGCGTCTAGTGCTGCCTAGCGCGTGGGCCACTCGCGGTGCGAATGCCGGTGAGAGCGCTAGCGCCGAGGTGATCGCTGTACAGAATTTCAAAAATCCGCGCCGAGATATCCCCTGTTGTTGCATACGCTCTGTCAGGGTTGGTCGGGCGGCATTAGCAGTCTGTTTCATCATTAACTCCTTCGTCTGCTGCCTGGGGTAGTTCGGTCTTAATTCGCTGGCGCAGTAGCTGTTGCGCTAGAGCTATCTCACTTCTGTCGGTAGCGACAATCGCCGGTAACGGGGTGACTTCTAGCTGCTCAGCTAGCAGCTCCCCCTCTTCGTTATAGTGGCTCAACCACCAGATGCCGGCGATGGCGGTCTCATAAATGTCGGAGCGGCCACAGCTATTGAGGGTAATGGTTACTTCACCGTGACCAAGAATGTAGCGTAACTTCTCCCGTTCAGCGATCGAAAGGGGGAGGGTGCGTAGATCGATAGCGCCACTTTCGCCATGACTGAGATAGTGCTGTTGTCGTTCAGTCAGTTCCATCAAAATCGCCTCAGCGTTGTGGCCGAGCTCAAACTCAGGCCAAGGCTCCTGTTCGATGGTAATGGCATCAAGCGAGCTCATCGTACCACACCTGTGTTAGCTGTTGCGCCTGCTGACAGATAGTCGGTAATGCGGTTTGAACGGCGGGGGTGAGCGCCTCACCCCACCCAATCGATTCAGGCTCGACGGCTAACAGCGCACGCCGTGTGGGTAGATCACCGCTCAGTTTACCCATGTAGATCAGATCACGCAGACCGACCTCGTGGACTGTCGGGCGGTGTTGATGCTCTAAAAAGTGATCCATCGCCTCCCCCTGTAGCAGACGGTGGCTGCCGGGGGGAGATCCGATTCGAGCCGCGTCAATGACCACCACTCCCGCTGCCGAGGCTATCTCGGCGGCAAGTGGAAAGCTAATCGTACCACCATCAATACAGCGCAGCCATGGCGGCAGAGGTGAGCGCTGCAGATAGCGGATAGCATGACAGCCAATCCCCTCATCGCTTAGCAGCGAGTTACCTATGCCCAAAATCAACATCACCCTAATGTTCCCTATTCCCAATCGTTCCGATGTGTGTGAACAGATATTGCCAATAGATTAGAAGGTCAACGGCAAACTGTCAAAGATTATTGTCGGGGAGGGGGGAGGCTGTCAGCACCATTTGCGTTGGCATTAGCGTGATGGTTGGAGTAAAATTCCGGTTCTAAATTTTACCATTATAGTTAAGAGAGAACCGAAGGAGAGAGTAATATGGCGATTTTACGCAATCTGTTGGCATTAATCGGGCTAGTGGCACTGCTACTGGGGGGGTACCTCTATAGCCAGTATAACCAGCTTTTGGGGGAGTTTGATCCTGACGCTGCTAAAGTCTATGCTGAGCTGGTAGATAAACTACGGCATAGCAAAGATGCGGCGACCGCGACGATCTGGAAGGTGCCGGTAGCCGAGGGGCTAAGTGCTGAAGATGTCGAAGAGACCATGCGTATGGTAGCTAATGAGAAGAACATGAGCAATGTCGGCGAGCTACCCATCTATAAAGACATTGAGGCTAAAACGGGTGAGACCTACCGTTTTGCCAAGATCTATATGTTCTGTAACTCGCTAATCGCCAAAAAGATGATCGACTATAACGACGACTATTCGGCCTATCTCCCCTGCCGAATTACCCTACTAGAAGATCAACAGGGTAAGCTGTGGCTCATTGCGCTCAATATGGATTTAATGATCTATGGCGGGGCGCCACTGCCGCCGGAGCTGAAGCGGGAGGCCGAGCAGGTTAAGACCCTTATTTTGGAGATTATGGAGCGCGGCGCTAAAGGGGAGTGGTAGAGCGGACTATTTTGGGCAGTCGATCTTTAACGCTATCTTCTGGCGCAGTTTTCGAGCCTTGATGTGGTTTAAGATCGCTTGACGCCAGAGGAGACGCAGCCCTAAAAAACCGGCCGCAGCAGAGCAGATACCACAGATGAAGCAGCCGAGTAGAAACGGCTGCCACATCGCTCCCATACTGTAAAAGAGCCACTCCCAACTCAGTTCAAACTGAAACGGTTTCGGCTCTAGGCCGAGTAGCAGTGCCCCTAGCTTGTAGGCGAAAAAGAACATCGCCGGCATAGTAATCGGGTTACTGATCCAGACGAACACGATGGTAATCGGCATATTGATGCGCAACACAATCGCCACCAGTGCCGCTAGCACCATCTGAAACGGTATTGGAATCCAAGCGATAAAGAGCCCAGTGGCAACAGCACCCGCTGCCGAGCGACGGTTAAGGTGCCATAGTTTAGGATCGGCTAGCCATGGCGCTAAGTGGCGAAGTTGTTGGTGGTTACGAATGGTATCATTGTTCGGCATCATTCGTTTGATAAACAGTCTAGGCATGGTGGTGGTGGTGGTAGTGGTGGTTGCTCTCCTCTGGTCGCCTTAGTGTAGTCTTACCTTATCGGTTGACCAAATAGTTTTTTGCTCTTTTTCATCCCAGTGATTTAGGGCAGGCGTACCAGTCCTGCCCCCCGAGATAACAACAGATAGGGGCGAACGGACAATGTCGGTTGTATGATAACAGCAGCGCTATTTTTGGTCGGCGTGCTTTTGGGTCACAGCTTGCCGTGGTGGCCGAAACTTGACCCTAGGTGGTGGCTAACAGAGTTGGGGTTGCTGCTGCTGTTATGGCTCGGTCTGACGCTCTCTCAGCGGTGTCGTTTTGGGCGTTATGGGGTGATGCTGCTGCTCGGCTTGGGGTGGGTTGGGTGGCATATTTCGTTGCAGTTAACGCAGCAGTTGCCGCCTCAGTGGCTGGGGGAGACGGTGATTATCGAGGGGAGAGTCGATTCCCTAGTCGAAGATCACGGCTATCGTCAGCGCTGGATAGTGGCGCTTGAGTCGATAGAGCAGAACTCTTGGCAGGGGCGGATCCGTTTAAGTTGGTATGCGCGTGAGGGGGAGGTTGGGCCTCAGGTTAGAGCCAACGAGCGCTGGCGGATGGCGGTACGGTTGAAACCGCCTCGGGGCATGGCTAATCCGGGTGGTTTTGATTATGAGCGTTGGCTTTGGCAACAGGGGGTGGTGGCGACCGGCTATGTGCGGGATCGGGAGTTTACCCCGCAGCGGTTGGCGGCGGCAGAGGCGGGCTCACTCCTAGCCTTTAGAGAGCGGCTACTACAGCGGTTGCAGGCGGTGATGCCCTCTTCGGAGAGTGCGGCGCTGCTGCCGGCGCTAGCGCTAGGGGAGCGTTCGGCGATGAGTGATAGCCAGTGGCAGCTACTCATTGCGACTGGAACTAGCCATCTGCTGGCGATCTCTGGCCTCCATATTGGTGCGGTGGCGACCTCGGTCATCGTGTTGGTGAGCTGGTTGTGGCGTCTCTCTCCGCACTGGTTGACGCCGCCTCTAGCACCGCGACGGCTAGCGCTGATCTTGGGGGCGTTAGCGGCGATCAGTTATGCGGCGCTAGCCGGCTTTTCGATCCCGACCCAGCGAGCGCTCTTTATGCTGCTGCTGGTCGCACTGGCGTGGTGGTGGCAGCGACCGCTATTAAAGCGCCACTGGTTGACTGTGACGGCTGTGGGGCTGGTGATTATCGATCCCTACGCGCCACTTAGTGTCGGTTATTGGCTATCGCTCACTGCGGTGGCGCTTATTTTATTGGCGCTAAAACAGCGCTATCGACGCTATCAACGCCGCGCTGCGCCGCTTGTGAACCCATTGCTGGCGATGGTGCGACTACAGTGGTGGCTCTTTTGGGGGATGGTGCCGCTGCTACTGCTGCTGTTTGGTCAGCTATCGCTACTCGCGCCACTGGCTAACAGTTTTGCTGTGCCGTGGGTCACGCTGCTAATTGTGCCGCCGCTGTTATTGGCACTACTGCTGTTACTGATTGGCGGGGAGGGGCTCGCTGCTTGGCTGCTACTCTGGTCAGATCGGCAGTTAGAGTGGTTGCTACAGACGCTGCGGGGATTGGCGCAATGGCTCGAACCGTGGCAGCACGGCGCTCTACCGTGGCCGCTGCTGCTGCTGTCGTTGATTGGGGTGGTGTGGCTGTTGTTGCCAAGGGGCTGGCCGGCGCGTTGGTTAGGGGCGCTGCTGTTGTTACCGCTACTGAGCTACACCCCTTCACGACCCGATTATGGCTCGGCGACGGTGACGGTACTCGATGTGGGGCAGGGGCTAGCGGTGGTGGTCGAGACAGAGCGCCATCTGTTGATCTACGATACCGGCCCTAGATTTCGTTCTGGATTTAATAGCGGTTCGGCGATTATTCTGCCCTATCTACAGTGGCGAGGCCATCAGCGAGTCGATCGGCTGATTCTCAGCCACGGCGATAGCGATCATGTTGGCGGTGCGGCAGCGCTACTACAGCAGCTACCGGTAGCTGAGGTGGTGGGCTCTGATGATGTTAGAGGGCTAGGGCACAATGTTCGTCGCTGTCTGGCTAAAGAGCAGTGGCACTACGATGGGGTGGCGTTCACCATACTTGCGCCGCAGCGGGAGGATGATCGGTTATCGGAGAATAATCGCTCTTGTGTGTTGCTGATTGAGGCGGCAGGGGGGGAGAGGGGGCTACTGACCGGCGATATCGAACAGCAGATGGAGCAGCGATTAGTCGAGCGTTATGGGGAGCGGCTACAGGCAAACATGATGTTAGCACCACACCACGGTAGTCGTACCTCCTCTACAACAGACTTTATTGAGCAGGTTCGACCCGAGTGGGTGGTTTTTCCGAGCGGTTTTCGCAATCGTTACGGTTTTCCCCATGCTGATGTGGTGCAGCGCTATCGCGCCGTAGGGAGTCAGATGGTGGTCACCGCCGAGTCGGGGGCGGTGACCTTCTGTCTCGGGGCGCACTGCCCCGACTCTAAACCGGAGCGCTATCGGCAGCAGCAGCCGCGTTACTGGCGCAGGGAGTAAAATTAACCGTCGCTCTCCTCTCCGCGCTCTTTTTGGATTCGCTCGTAGATCTCCTCCCGATGTACCGATACCTCCTTGGGGGCGTTAACACCGATTCTGACCTGATTTCCCTTGATCCCCAGTACCGTGACGGTGACATCGTCACCAATCACCAAGGTTTCACCAACGCGACGGGTCAATATTAACATCCTATAGTCCTCTTTCGATTATTGTCATCCTAATATAGCGGCCGGTTTGAGCAGCAAGCTGGTTGTTGCAGCCGTTATAGAGCCATTATTTGGCAAAGCGGTCGATAAATCAACCAACGCGCGAGACATCACGCACAGCACCGCGAGAGGCTGAAGTCGTGAGCGCGGCGTACGCCTTTAGTGCTGAGGAGATCTGACGGCGACGAGCTGAAGCTGGCTGCCAAGGGGTAGCTCGCGCGCTCATCGTCTGATGGCGCTGCGCAAGCACACTCTCATCAAGGCGTACATTAATAGTGCGGTTAGGGATATCGATATCGATACTATCGCCCTCTTCAATGAGAGCAATCGCCCCCCCTTCGGCGGCCTCAGGGGAGACATGGCCGATAGAGAGGCCGGAGGTGCCGCCGGAGAAGCGGCCATCGGTCAAGAGGGCACACGCCTTGCCGAGCCCTTTCGACTTTAGATAGGAGGTCGGGTAGAGCATCTCCTGCATCCCCGGGCCACCGCGCGGCCCCTCGTAGCGAATAACCACCACATCGCCGGCGACGATTTGATCGCCTAAAATCGCCTCTACCGCACTATCCTGACTCTCAAAAATGCGTGCTCGGCCACTAAATTTAAGATTCGACTCATCGACACCGGCTGTTTTTACCACACACCCCTCAAGGGCGATATTGCCGTAGAGTACCGCTAAGCCGCCATCTTGGCTGTAGGCGTGCTCTTTGGCACGAATACACCCCCGTTCACGATCGCTATCGAGGCTAGGGTAGCGGTTGGATTGACTAAAGGGCTCGGTGGTCAGGACGCCTCCGGGGGCGGCGCGGTAGAAGTCGAGCCGCTTGTTATCAGCGGTTAACCGAATATCCCACAGCGCTAGCGCCTCTTCGAGGCTCTGGGCATGGACGGTATGGACATCCCTATGGAGCAAGCCGGCGCGATCGAGTTCGCCTAGAATGGCCATCACCCCGCCGGCGCGATGGACATCTTCCATGTGGTACTGCTGGGTGCTCGGGGCGACTTTGCATAGATGGGGAACTTGGCGCGAGAGGCGGTCGATATCGGCCATGGTAAAGTCAACCCCCCCCTCCTGCGCGGCGGCTAAGAGGTGCAGGATGGTATTGGTCGAGCCCCCCATGGCGATATCGAGCGACATCGCATTCTCAAACGCCTTAAAGTTAGCGATGGAGCGAGGGAGTACCGACTCATCCCCCCTCTCATAGTAGCGTTTGGCCAGTGCAACCACAATGTGCCCCGCCTCCAGAAAGAGCCGCTTGCGGTCGCTATGGGTCGCAACGATGGAGCCGTTACCGGGAAGTGACAGCCCTAGCGCTTCGGTCAGACAGTTCATCGAGTTAGCAGTAAACATTCCCGAGCAGGAGCCGCAGGTGGGGCAGGCGGAGCGTTCGAGGGTTGCCACGGTCTCATCACTCTGTTCAGGGTTGGCCGCTGAGACCATCGCATCGACTAAATCGAGCGCGACCTCTTGGCCGTTAATAACCGCTCTACCCGCCTCCATCGGCCCACCGGAGACAAAGATGGCCGGAATATTGAGTCGCATGGCGGCATTGAGCATGCCGGGGGTGATTTTGTCGCAATTGGAGATGCAGACTAACGCATCGGCGCAGTGGGCGTTGACCATATACTCCACTGCATCGGCGATAATCTCCCGTGAGGGGAGGGAGTAGAGCATACCATCATGCCCCATAGCGATGCCGTCATCGACGGCGATAGTATTAAACTCTTTGGCGACCCCGCCCGCTTTCTCTATCTCTCGACAGACCAGTTGCCCTAAATCTTTTAGGTGAACATGGCCGGGAACGAACTGGGTAAAGGAGTTAGCGACGGCGATAATCGGTTTATTGAAATCATCATCACTCATACCGGTCGCACGCCAGAGTGAGCGAGCGCCGGCCATATTACGACCTTGGGTAGAGGTATGGGAACGGTAGGTAGGCATAGTCGGTTGCTCCTTGCTTTAACAGATTGGTAACTTAAGTGGGGGTTGGGCTAGGATTTTGGCACGCTCTGGCTGTGGTGACAAAGTTTTTAGCGCTTAGTCAGGATCGGGGTAGCGCTCCCGTACCGCGATAAACAGGGCTAGATTCTCTTTCAGTAGCTGAACTAGTTTCGGATCGAAGTGCTCTCCCGCCTCACGGGTAATTAACTCCATGGTTTTATCGATACTCCACGGCTCTTTATAGCAGCGCTTGCTCTGTAGGGCGTCAAACACATCAGCTAGAGCGGTAATGCGGGCGGTAAGCTCGATCTCTTCGCTCTTTAGTCCGAGCGGGTAGCCCTTACCATTCCACTTTTCGTGGTGTTGGCGGGCGATAGTGGCGGCAAGACGAATAGCATCTCGTTTGGAGCGGCCGAGCAGTTCGCCACCGATTTCGGCGTGTCGCTGCATAATAGTCCACTCCTCACTGTCGAGCTTACCGGGTTTATGCAAAATAGCGTCAGGGATACCGATTTTGCCAAAGTCGTGTAGTGGCGCGGCGATGAGTACCCGCCGACATAACTGCTCATCGAGCCCGACTAGACGCGCGAGTAGTTCGCTGTAAGCGGCGACACGATAGACATGGTTACCGGTCTCTTTGGAGCGGCGCTCAATCGCCTCCCCTAACATATAGACAATTTCGCTTTGAGTCTGCTCTACCTCTTCACGCAGCACGATATTTTGGTAGGCGATGCTAGCGTTGTGGCAAAAGAGCTTTACTAGCTCATAGTCGATATTGCTTAAACGGTGCGGGGTAGTGAGGTAGAGGACTCCCTCTCGTCCATTAGCGGGACTGAAGTAGGCGGTGTAGTGGTGTTCTGTCAGTATGTCGTGTTTATGCTGCAAACAGGCATCGATAGCGTTAATAATGTCGTCATCAAAGACATCGTGTGGATCGCGGTTCATATAGGCCTCATAGTCACCTGTGGCGGCCGTAATGCGATTCTGTTCATCGTCACACTCCATAGCAAAGCAGCCGGTGTGAACAAAGAGGCTGTTTTTATCGAGGTAGAGTACCGCAACTAGCTGTTGTAGCACCCCCTGAATAAACTCCGGCAGATGCTGCGGTCGGAACAGCTCTCTGGAGGCGTTAATGACGCGGTGCAGCCCCTGCCGGTTCGCCTCTAGCGCCATAATATCCTGATAGGAGCGCAGCCCAGCCATAACGGTGGTATAGAGCTTTTGTGATGAGAGCTCGGTCTTCTCTTTATAGTCGTTAATATCGTAGTCACGAATAATAGAGCGCTCCGGGGCCTGTCCCGGCTGGCCGGTACGCAGCACTAGCCGAGTGGTGCGGTTTTGTAGATCGTGACGAATGTGACGCACTAAATCGAGTCCGGCATGATCGGTCTCCATCACCACATCGATAAGTGCCAGCGCGATATCCTGCTCCTGCTGTAGCAGCGTTAGCGCTTCAGCGGCGGAGTAGGCGTGCAGAAAGTGGAGTGGCCGGCCATTAAACTCAAAGTTTTTCAGCGCTAAAGTGGTGACATCGTGCACACTGCTGTCATCATCGACCAGTAGCAGCTTCCAGCCGGGCACGACAGAGCGGCTCGGTGAAGGGGGGCGGGTGGCCGCCTCCTCTTCGTTATCGTTAGAAAACATTATCTCATCCTCCTCCGGATTCATACTCATTCTCTCTTTTCGGGTAGTTGTATTTGGAATCGGCTATAACTGCCGACTTGACTGCTCACAGTGATAGAACCTTGTAGCGTACTAGTAACTAGATTATAGACGATATGTAGCCCTAATCCGCTACCCCCGCTGTGGCGACGGGTGGTAAAAAAGGGGTCAAACAGGTGCTGCTGCACGGTTTCATCCATACCGTGGCCATTATCGAGATACTCAATCGTGAGATGAGCGTCGCTGCGGTAGGCGTCTATTGTAATAGTGCCCGTCTCATCTTCGTTAAAGGCGTGGATGAGTGAATTTAGTATCAGGTTGCTAATCATTTGGTAGATGGCCCCAGGATGGGTATAGAGGCTGAGATCAGCGGCAATCTGGTTTTCAACCGTTATCAGACGCCGTTTTAGTTTGGGGCGCAGGCTGAGGGTGATCTCATCAATATAGTGTCGTAGTCCGAGTTGACGCCACTGATCGCTGCCTTGATCCACAGCGACCTGTTTAAAGCTACGAATCAGCTCGGCAGCGCGTTGCAGGTTGCTCTGTAAAATATGGCACGCCTGCTCAGCATGGCTAATAAATTGGCTGAAGTCGCCCTTTTTGAGGCTGTTGTGATCAAATTGGTGGCGAATTTGAGCGACCTCTTCGTTTAGGCTCGTGGTGGCGGTTAGGCCGACCCCGATAGGGGTATTGATTTCGTGGGCGATGCCAGCAACTAGATTGCCAAGAGAGGCCATCTTCTCCGACTGCACTAGCTGCTGCTGCGCAGTCTGGAGGTGGTTAATAGTCTGCTGTAGATCTGCATTGCTCTGTTGCAACTCAAAAGTGCGTTTGGTCACTAATCGCTCCAGATCGGCGGTAAGCTCCTCTAGCTCCTCTTTTGCCACCATGGTTTCGTGCTGTTCCGCTAGGAGCTGTTGTTGGGTTTTAGCTGTTTGCAGGAGAATGGAGATCGCCAATAGCAGTGTCACAGGAAAGAGGCCGAACGCGACTAGCAGCGTGATATAGATACTGTTACGGTTACTCTCGGTCAGTCGCTGCTGGGTCGTATTGATGTGGTGTCGGGTGGTCTCAAACAGATTGTTAAAGGCTTGTGTCAGGCGGTATTGATCCCGAATCACATCATAAACCCCGGTTCTTAACGCCTCAGGAGTCGCCTCCTCCTCTAATAGCCGCACTACCCGATCCTGATTGAAAGAGGCGCGGCGCACGGTCGAGAGGAGTTGGTTAAAGGCGTGCTGTTGCGACTCGACGAGAGTGAGCGCTTCAAACTGCTCCCTTAGCTGAATAAAGTTGGAGGCGAGATAGCGATAGCGAGTGAGATACTCCTCCCGCACAAAGGGATCGTTATTCGTGGTGATAAACATCATGATAAAGACTCGCTCTAGGCCGATATCACGCATCTGCAAAATAGTCTGGCTAACATGATCTTGGTGAACAAAGAGCTGTTCGAGCTGACGATTACTGCGTTCGAGGTGGAAAATACCGTAGCCGGTAACCACAATCGCACTAGTAAAGAGGATTGAAAAGAGCAGTGCTGCCGGTAGGGTGGGGCGAGATAGTCTCATGGCTGTTGTTGTAGCCAGTGGGCCATTAGTTCGAGTAGGCGGGGGAGTTCGGTCTCGGTGATATGGTGCAGTAGCGGTCCATTGGGCACCAGACGCAGATTGGGGCCGTGCTGGCAGTGGCCGAGGCAGGCGATCCGCTCCATTGTAACCTGGGGGTAGTGGTGCTGTAGTAACGGCTCTAGTTGTGTCGCGACAACCTCTGCACCGCGAGCGTGGCAGGAGGGGGAGTGGCGACGCCGTTTGGTACAGATAAGCAGTGTAGGCTGGCTCATTTTAGGGGCCTCTATTCTCCGCATCGTGGGGTTTATTGTCATGGTAAGGCTTTTTTTGTGCCCTTTAATCTGCCACTATAAGCGCAATTTTGCAAACAGTTGGTCTATTAATCGAACGGAGTAAAGGGTAACACCATGAAATTGGCAATGATTGGACTGGGTCGAATGGGTGGCAACATGGCGCTGCGCTTAGCTCGCGCAGGGCATGAGGTGCTCGCTTATGCGCGTAGCCGTGAGACCGCCGAAGCGCTAGCGGCTGAGGAGGCTAATATCAGCATCTGCGATAACTTTCAGCAGTTGGTGAACGATTTTCCCTCACCACGAGTCGTCTGGTTAATGATTCCCTACGAGGCGGTCGATGAGACGATAGAGCAGCTCATTGATGCCGGACTGGATCGCGGTGATGTGATTATTGATGGGGGCAACTCTAACTATAAAGCGTCGCAGCGACGCGCTGAGAGGTTGCAACGACTTGATATCCATTTTATTGATGCCGGAACCTCAGGGGGGGTCTGGGGGTTGGAGAACGGTTACTCAATGATGTGTGGCGGCACGAAAGAGGCGTTCGCCCTGATTGAGCCGGTGGTGAAATCGCTCGCTCCGGCAGAGGATAAGGGGTGGGGGCATGTCGGCCCGGCCGGTGCCGGCCACTATACCAAGATGATCCACAATGGCATTGAGTACGGCATGATGCAGGCGCTGGCGGAGGGGCTGGAGCTGTTGGATGCGAAACAGGAGTTTGAGCTCGACCTATTGCAGATAGCTAAGCTGTGGCAGCACGGCAGTGTGGTGCGCTCTTGGCTGCTCGACCTAACTGCCGATGCGTTGCAACGCGATCCCCACTTAGAGCAGATTAGTGACTGGGTGGCCGACTCTGGTGAGGGGCGTTGGACTGTGCAGGAGTCGATTGATGCCGCCGTACCGGCACCGGTCTTATCGCTGGCGCTAATGATGCGGTTTCGCTCCCGTCAGGAGAGCTCGCTGGCAGGGCGGGCACTGGCGGCGATGCGAGCGGGGTTTGGGGGACACGCGACTAAACCGGCAGAGCCTGAGAGTCACAGGAGTTAAAGATGGCCACTGATGCGAACTGCCACTGTGGCTCGGGGGCGGCGCAGCTACCACCACCGGCTAATTTAGTTATCTTTGGGGCGACCGGCGACTTAACTAAGCGCAAGCTCATGCCGGCGTTGTTACGAATGTTGCGCTGCGGTCTGCTCCACCCCGATAGCCAGATTGTCGGCGTGGTACGAGGTCAGGTCGATAGCTGGCGAGAGAGTATCGCTCAGGCGCTGTTAGACTACTCCCCAGCACCGAAACCGACCCGCGCTGAGGTAGAACAGCTACAGGCGATGTTAGTCCCGGTCGAGGGGGCATTGGAGGAGAGGGCGACCTATCAACAGTTGGCTGAGTCACTGAAGATCTATCACGATGCCCAACCGGCACTCTTCTACTGCGCTATTCCGCCGCAGTGGTATGAGACGGTGATCAATCAACTCGGGGAGGCTGGACTCGCCGATGAGCAGTATGGCTATCGTCGCATTGTGATCGAGAAGCCGTTTGGTCACGATCTCAAATCGGCTTTCACTCTGAACCGAATTTTGTGGCAATACTTTAAAGAGACGCAAATCTACCGTATCGACCACTATCTGGGCAAAGAGAGTGTGCAAAATCTGTTTGTGTTCCGCTTTGCAAACTCGATTCTGGAGCCCCTATGGAACCGTAACTATATCGACCATATCCAGATTTCAGCCGCCGAGACACTCGGTGTGGAGTATCGCGCCCCCTACTATGAGAAGGCAGGAGCCCTGCGGGATATGATTCAGAGCCATCTGATGCAGGTGATGACGCTAGTGGCGATGGAACCGCCAGTCGCCTTTAGCGCCGACGATATTCGGGCCGAGAAGGTGAAGGTATTACGGGCGATTAGAGCGCTTACGCCAGAGGATGTGCCCAAACAGACCTTAGCGGCGCAATACGCCTCAGGGGTCGATAGTGACGGTCATCCGATTCGGGCCTACTGTACCGAAGAGGGGGTAGCGGCCGATTCGGTGACCGATACCTTTGCGGCGGTTAAGTTCTATATCGATAACTGGCGCTGGCGCGGAGTGCCGTTTGTGCTCTGGAGTGGTAAGCGGCTGCCGAAAAGGGTCTCAGAGGTGGTGATTCGATTTAAGCAGCCGGCACACAACCTCTTTGGCGAGAGTAATCGGCTCGCTACCCATCCTAATACCCTTATCTTTCGGTTGCAGCCCGATGAGGGGATGACGCTGCGAATGAACGCTAAACTACCCGGCTTAACGACCGATATGCAGCGACTGGAGATGCGAGCCCCCTATCAGAGTGATGAGAACCATATCTACGATGCGTATGAGATTCTACTTCACGATGTGCTGCTCGGAGAGGCGACCCTCTTCTCCCACGCTGAAGAGGTCGAGAACTCGTGGCGAATGGTCGAGCCGATTATGCAGCACTGGTCACAACACTTCTCTATTAATCGCTATCGAGCGGCGACTTGGGATATTCCCGGTATGGATCAGCTATTAAATGACTGTATTAATGGCTGGTATCGCCCAGTCTAGTTTCAATACTGAGTGTGAGTCTATCGCTATCATGCAACAACGACATAAATATTTTTGGCATATCGCCACCCATCCTACCGACTGGGCGCGGCTTATTGCGACCAAAATGGCTGAGACTGCCCTAGAGGCGATCCGTGCTCGGGGGATCTGCCATCTGGTACTTCCTGGGGGGACGACCCCAAAACCGATCGTCGAAGCGCTACTCGACAGAGAGCTGCCGTGGGAGCGGTTTGAGTTCTATCTGACCGATGAGCGTTGCGTTCGTAAAGGGAGTGCTGAGCGCAATGATCAACTCTTTACCTACATGCTTGAGCAGCAGCCGGCCTTTAGTCCCGACCAGTTCCATCCGATGATGGCGGAGCGGGGGCCAAAAAACGGGGCTGCGGCGATGCGGCGTAAACTCTTTTCAGTGGTACCGTTTGATCTGGTTGTCACCGGTCTAGGGGAGGATGGCCACACCGCCAGCCTCTTTCCTGACGATAGCGCAGCGCTAGAGAGCAAAGATAGTGTGGTGGCGATCTATGATGCCCCTAAACCGCCCCCTAATCGCATCTCTTTGGGGCTATTTCGGCTCCGTAGCGCCCGAGAACGGATCGTGATCGCCCGAGGTGCCGGTAAGCGGGAGATTATTCGCCGCATTCGTGCCGGAGAGCGCTTTCCGGTCACCGAGATTCGACCTAACCACTGGTTTGTTGATCACGAAGCGCTACCGCTGCAGCCGCCAGAGCCGAACCCTAACGACCCGCTAGTTTAAGGCCATCAAAAATAGCATCGAGATCAAAATCTTTCAGCGCTAGCGGATCGTTGCTCTTAAGATCGGCGCTAGCTTGCTGGGTGTGGGGGGTGCGCCTGACCGACTTAAGGTTCAGATGGATCGTTTCGGGGCGAATGCCGTACTCGACTCCCGGCACTGGGCTACTCTCGACCACCGATAGCAGCTTGCTCTTTAGAGTGTTGATATCGTCATCGTTCATGAGCTGACCCTCAGCTAGAAAGTCGGCGAAGCTAGGGTCTCGTTTGGAGGCGGCAAATAGAGTTCGCTGTAGCTGCTCCTCTAGCTCCTTTTCGATGCGGTTAAAGCGAGCGGCGACTCTACGCCCCATATCATCAGCCGAGAGGCGACGCTCAAAGGTGACGGTCACATAGCGCCACTCGTTAGGGGTATAGAAGCAGATGGTGGTCTCTAGCGGTTGAGCCAGTGGTACCCAGTAGGCGATCTGGTTGCCAAATAGCGCCCGAAACGGTAGTTCGTGTGGTAGGCAGGCGCGTTCATTGCGCAAGATGGCGAACCCCTCTTGCAGTTTGGCAGCGATAATTGCTCGTGGTATCGCAGCGACGACCAGCGCGGTGACGGTGGCATGGGCAATCACTACCGCCTGCATCTCGTGGTTGTCGATCCACTCCCCCCCTAGCATCGTTAACAGTAGATAGTCGAGTGTGGCCGCCATGAGTGGCAGAATAAAGTCGATGAGATAGCGCACCTTCTCCGGTATCATAAGCTCGTCACTCCGTTGGTTAGGATGAATTATTTGGGGTACAATGGCCGCCCCGTCCGGAGGTCAAACTGTCAGCCACCGGAGGGGGGAGTATAATCGCCCAAGGGGCAACGAATAAAGAGGGGAGAGTAAGAATGACCGTTAGAGTAAAATTTTTTGCCTCGCTGAGGGAGCAGGTCGGTTGCGAAGGGGCAACGGTAGAGATTGGCGAGAGCGCTACGGTGGCTGATATCTGGTTAATGGCCTCGGGGGGGCGGCCTATGCCGGCTCACACCCTCACTTCGCGCAATCAGGACTACTGCTCGCTGCACGACAGGGTAGAGAGTGGCGATGAGATCGCCTTCTTTCCACCTGTCACCGGAGGGTGATCGCAAAAGTTGAGTTTAATCGAATCGAACAGGGAGTTGTGACCGTGGCCCACCTACCACACTCTGGCGTACAGCGCTGGTTTGACGGCGTGAGAGATCGTACCGATGAGTTTGTTGACCGACTACTAGAGCGGCGTCTGACACTCGGTGTCACCGGCTTTAGTCGTAGCGGCAAATCGACCTTTTTAACTAGTTTTATCCACCAGCTACGCCACTTTCAAAATGCCCAACTAACGGCACTACCACCCGATACCCGTCATCGCCTCATTGGCGTGGAGCTGATCGATGTGAAGGGTAACGGTCTGCCCCGTTTTCCCTATGACCAAGGCATTCGGGCGCTAAGCGACGATCCGCCGCGCTGGCCCGATCCGACCGAGGGGATTAGTACCCTCATGTTGGAGCTGCGCTGCCGCCCCCGTGGCGGGGTGATGTCGGCGTTAGGGCGGCGTTACGAAAGACTCTATATCGAAATTACCGACTACCCGGGCGAGTGGCTGCTCGATCTGCCGTTGTTGGGGGTCGATTATCTGGGGTGGTGCGAGCAGTGTCAGTCGCTCTTTAGTCAGCAGCCACGGCAGACGCTATTGGGCTCGCTCTATGATGATTTGGCTCGACTTGATCCTTTAGCGCCGTTCGATGAGCACGACATTGAGCGCCACTATCGTAGCTATTTGGCCTTCTTAAAGCGCTGTCGGGCGGAGAATCTGAATGTGATTCAGCCCGGGCGCTTTTTGTTGGAGGATAAGACCAGTCGAGAGTCGCTCTTCCCCTTTGTGCCGCTGTTAGAGCTGCACCGCTACGGAGCAGAGGAGTTAGCTCGCGTGCCGAGTCAGAGTCTGCTCGGGGTGATGCAGCAGCGCTATCAACACTACTGTGAGCATTGGGTCAAACCGTTCTATCGCGACCACTTTAGTCGTGTGAGCCGCCATCTAGTGCTGGTCGATGTGCTGCAGGCGCTCAATGGTGGCGAGGGGCATTTGGAGGATATGCAGCTAGGACTCACTCAGGTGCTAGGTAGCTTTGATTATGGCCAAAATAGTCTGATTCGGCGGCTGTTCGCCCCTGTGGTCGAAAAGGTGATCTTTGTCGCCTCCAAAATTGATCAAGTGCTGCCCGATCAGCACGAAAATATTCGGGTGCTAACCGGCACAATGGTACATGAGGCCTACCGTCGCGCTAGCTATGAACAGGTCGAACTCCATACCGAGGCGGTGTCGGCGGTACGGACGACCACCAAAGCCACTCATCAACAGCGGCAGATGTTAATGGGGCAAGTTGAGGGGGGAGTGGCGGGCTATTTAAGCCATCCTGATATTCCGGACCATATCCCCTCCGCAGCAGAGTGGCAGCAGTTTGAGGGGTGGGTGCTGCGACGACTGCTCCCCCCATCAGGATTGAAGCTGCTACAGGGCGGGACGCTGCCGCATATTCGTCTCGATAGTGTTATTCGTGAGCTGATTGGAGATAAACTGTAATGGCTGTCAACCACGATCCTTACTTTATTCCCATCGATAACCAACTGTTGCAGCGACCGGAACCTGTCAGCGGTGACAGTGGGCTGGAGCTACTCTTAACGCCCCGAGGCGAAGAGCCGCTGACCCGATTGGAACCGATGCGCAACCACTTTATAAAACCGCTGCTACTGACGCTGCTACTGACACTGCTCGGCTGGGGCGGGGTGGAGCTCTCTCTCGTGCTCACCTCACTCTATCAATGGAGCCACTATGCGGCTATGGCGGTGATGGGGCTACTGCTGCTACTCACCCTGCTCACCCTGCTCTCTCTTAGTCGCTTTCGGCAACAGGCGCGGGAGCTACAGCAGCTACAGCAGCTCCGAGCGACGGCAACTGAGCTGCGCCAAAGCCGGGGATATGGCGAGGCCACCGCTTATCTAAAAAGGCTCGATAGCTTCTACCACGGCAAGCCGCACTATAGCTATTGGCAGACGACCCTAGCGGAGATGCCCGACTATAACAATAATGTCGAGACGATTAACCATCTTTCGGGTCACTATCTAGCCGAGCTCGATCGCCGCGCCCTAAAGCGGATTAATAGCTACAGTCGCCAAGTCGGGGTGGCGGTGGCGTTAAGCCCCTTGGCGCTGTTTGATGTGCTAATTGCGCTGTGGCGCTCGCTGGTGATGGTCGATGAGGTGGCGCAAATCTATGGGGTACGACCCTCGGCAGTCGGGCGCTACCGCTTAGGTAAAATGATGCTCGGCTATCTGCTTTTTACCAGTATTACCGAACTTTTAGGCGATTTTTGGGAGGAGGCTGTCTCGAATCAGCTACTCGGTACTCTGTCGCCTAAACTGATGCAGGGGGCGAGTGTCGGACTCTATACGCTGATTATCGGTATGCGGGCGATGGAGTTGATGCGCCCGATCCCCTTTAACGATGAGGATCGTCCCAAAGTAGGGAGTCTGTTTAAGCGGCTAGTCGAGTGGCTGCGTGGTCGTCGTGGGAGTAAGGAGGGGGGGAGGTTATGAGAGTCTGTATCGTCTCCGATAGCCACGATAACCGCCCGATGCTGACAGCGGCGGTCGAGGCGTCGATCGCTTGGGGGGCTAAGATGGTGTTCCACTGCGGCGATGTGGTCGCACCGACGGCACTACGACCCCTGCTACCGCTAAAGATTCCGGTGCATGTCATTCACGGTAACAATAGGGGCGATACTTACGCGATGTTTATGCTCAGTCAGGAGCCGGGGAGCCATATCCACTACCACGGCCAAGATGCCGGCTTAGAGATTGCCGGTAAGCGTATCTTTCTCGTTCACTACCCCCACTACGCCGAAGCGTTGGCGCTCACCGGTAAGTGGGATATCGTCTGCTGTGGCCATGATCACCGCGCCAAAATAGAGACTATCGAGCATAGTCGGGGGCAGACGCTGCTGCTTAATCCCGGCACGACAGCCGGTATCGGCCCGAAAGCGAGCTACATTCGGGGTGATTTGGCCACCATGGCGTTTGAGATTATTGAACTTAATCGAGATTAATCGAGCTTACTTGAGCCTATTCACTGTTTGGTGCTTAAATTTAATTTGCATGCAAAGAAAAAAAATCCCGATTTTGACTGGAAATAGAGCCAATTAGGGGGTAAAGTAAGCGCTTATTAATTTGTTAACGAAAGAGTAGGTGGTGTTGTGTCTCAAGGGTGGTCTAAGCGCGTTGCTGAAGCGGTTGCTTTTCGCCATTTGCTCCATAGTCAGCCCGAGTTGACTTGGCAGGAGCATCGCACTGCCGCATTAATCCGCCAACAGTTAACCAAATTGGGCATCGCTTGGCGTCCCTGCGCTACCACAGGCACAGTGGCGACGCTGGCACCTGCCGCCTCAGGGACTCATGTCGCGCTACGGGGCGATATTGATGCCTTACCGCTACAGGAGCAGACCAAGCTCCCCTACCAATCCCAAACCCCCGGGACGATGCACGCCTGTGGCCACGATGGCCATACCGCTACCCTATTGGCGACGGCGATGGGGCTAAAACAGCACGAATCGAGCCTACCGGGGCCGGTATCGCTGCTGTTTCAGCCGGCAGAGGAGGGGGGGCATGGAGCTAAAAAGATGATCGATGAGGGGGCGCTACAGGGGGTTGAGTTGATTTTTGGCTGGCACAACTGGCCGGCGATCCCTTTTGGGCAGGCTCTCTGCCCCGATGGGGTGGTGATGGCCGGTAACGGCACCTTTCATATCGAAATTCGCGGCCACGGCGGGCACTCTAGTCAGCCCGAACTGTGCCGCGATCCGGTCTTGGCCGCTGCGGCCATGACGCTCAATTTACAGCAGATTGTTAGCCGCCGTCTGGCACCGCAGCAGTCGGTTGTCGTCTCGGTCACCTCAATTGATGCTCGTAGCGGGGTGACGATTGTGCCCGATAGCGCTAAGGTTGAGGGGAGCTTTCGGGTCTCGAATCGTGCGGCTCGGGAGATCACCGAGCAGGCGATTGTCGAGATCGCCACCTCGACCGCGCAGAGTTATGGCGTGGTCGCAGAGGCGACTATCGGTAGCCGTTATGAGGCGACTATTAACCACGCCGTTGCTGCCGCTCAGATGCGTTGTCAGCTACAGCAGGTGTTGGGTGAGGCGTGGCAGAGCTCTCTTGCAACGCCTGTGATGGCCTCAGAAGATTTTAGCGACTATCTGCAGCAGATCCCGGGTGCCTTTGCCCTTATCGGTAGTGATGATGGTGAGAGTCACCATCAGGCAGCCTGTCACAATACCGGTTACGATTTTAATGATCGTCTCATCGATCCCGTTGCTAGAGTCTTGATGCGGTTGGCGGGGCTAGAGACGATAGTGTGATGTTGTTAGGTGAGTCAGTTTTAATAGTGTGTGAGTTAGTGAGTCGAGGGAGAGAGTGAATGGTGCTTAATGATGACATTTTTACCACTTGGGAGTCCGATATTCGTGCCTACTGTCGCGCGGTGCCGACGGTGTTTCAATCCTCCTCGAATGCGGTGATGATCGATGAGAACGGTAAGCGCTATATCGATTTCTTTGCCGGTGCCGGAGTGCTTAACTTTGGCCACAATAACCCCGCGATGAAGGCGGCGATGATCGAGTTTTTGCAGGCCGATGGCGTAGCTCATAGTCTCGATATGTACACCACTACTAAGCGCGATTTTATCGAGAAGTTCGCCGAAACGATCCTTAAACCGCGCAATATGAACTATAAAATGCAGTTTACCGGCCCTACCGGCACGAATGCGGTTGAGGCGGCGCTCAAGCTGGCGCGGCGAGTGACACAGCGCGAAACGGTGGTCGCTTTTACCCAAGCGTTTCACGGTATGACCCTCGGTTCCCTCGCCTGCACCTCTAACCACTATTTTCGTAACGCCTCTGGAGTCGCGTTAGAGGGGGTGCTGCGACACCCTTTCGGCTGCGAACGAAAGTGTGCTAGCTGCGATATGGGGTGTGGCATGGCCGCGTTAGAGCAGCTTAGGGCACAATTTAACGATCCCTCCTCTGGCATTGAGCCACCGGCGGCCTTTCTGCTAGAGACAATTCAGGCCGAAGGGGGGGTGAGAGTCGCCAGTCGGCAGTGGCTCCACGCGGTGCAGCAGTTAGCAGAGGATAGCGGTGCGCTATTGATTATCGACGATATTCAGGTCGGCTGTGGTCGTACCGGCAGCTACTTTAGCTTTGATGGCATGGGGCTTGACCCCGATATTATCGTGCTAGCGAAGGGGCTGGGTGGCTTTGGAACGCCGCTGGCGATGACGCTCAATAAGCCCGAATACGATAAGTTATGGCACCCAGGTGAGCACACCGGCACCTTTCGTGGCCAGGGGCTATCGTTTGTCGCCGGTCGGGTGGCGCTGGGCTACTTCGATAACAGCGAGCTGATGGAGCAGGTCGCCGATAAGGGGGCGACAATGCGCCACTGTCTTGACAGTGTTGCCGCTCATCACACCGGGTTAGAGGTGCGCGGCAGAGGGATGATTCAGGCGGTAGAGTTTGCCGAAGGGGCGGTGACCAAAGCGATTGCTAAGCGCTGCTTCGAGAGTGGGTTGATAATTGGTGCCTGCGGCGGGCGGGGCAATATTCTCAAATTTATTCCACCTTTAACGATTCCGGCGGCTGAACTACAGCAGGGGTTGGATATTTTTGCCGCCGCTGTAGCGGCTGAACTGTCAGGAGCAGAGCTGTGTTAGAGCGCGATGATTTAGTCTTTCCGTTTGAGGAGTATAAGCGCCGTCTGGATGAGTTGCGGGCACGAATGGAGCAGCGGTTGCTAGAGGTGGTCATCGTCTCCGATCCGGAGAACCTCTACTACCTAACCGGCCATAAAACCACCGGTTACTCCTTCTTTCAGGCGCTGGTGGTGCCGCTAGAGGGGGAGCCATTTATGGTGATTCGGCGGTTGGAGGCCTCCAATGTCTATGAGCGAACTTGGGTTGAAATCGTCCGCCCCTTTGCCGATACCGAAGATGCGATTCAGATGCTAGTCGCTAGTATGAAAGAGATGGGGCTGGCTAATAAGCGGATCGGTTTTGAGCGCAATAGCTACTTTCTACCCGCCTATCAGCAAGATTCGCTCCAGTACTCTCTCACAAGCGGTCAGTTAAACGACTGTTTCGGGATTGTGGAGGAGGGGCGGATTATCAAATCGAAGTTCGAAATCGAGATTATGCGTCAGGCAGCTAAAGCGACCGAGGCGGGGATGAAGGCCGGTATTGCGGCCACCTGTGCCGGCGTGACGGAGAACGATATTGCCGCCGATATCGCCTCGGCCATGTTTAAAGCGGGTGGCGAGCCACCGGCGGTCATGCCCTATGTCACCTCAGGGCCGCGCACCATGATAGGCCACGCGACTTGGGAGGGGCGTAAAGTCTTGCCCGGAGAGCATGTCTTTTTGGAGGTGGGCGGCTGCTACCGTCAATACCACACCGCGATGATGAGGACAGTCATTTTAGGGGAGTTAGATGACAAAATGGCCTATGCCCAAGAGCGGAGCCAAAAGGCGCTCATTAAGGCCAAAGAGCTGATTCGCCCCGGCATTAGCGTCTCCGATCTCGATAATCTGGTTCGACAGACAATTACCGTCGATGATGATCACGGCATTTTGATCACCCGCTCTGGCTACTCTATCGGCATCGCCTTTCCGCCGAGTTGGGATGAGGGCTATATTCTCAGTCTTGCCCACGGCAACCCGACGGTACTGCGCGAGGGGATGACCTTCCACCTAATTCCTTGGGTCTGGGGGGTTGAGGGTAAAAAGACCTGTGGGATATCTGATACGCTTCGAGTCACCGCCGATGGGTGCGAATCGTTCTTTAGTATGACCGAGGAGTTTACCATTAAGTCCGATCAGGGGCCGAAAGCGGCTCCGGTTAAGGGGGAGATCGCGGTGGAAGCGGCATCTAACCTAGAAGCAAAAGCTAGCAAGCCACCCAAAAAATAGTTACCAAATAGAGTAGAGCAGGAGCAATTTATGTCGAGTGGAGTCCTACAGTCGATTAACCCCTTCGATGGCAGTGTTGTCTATGAGTGTCCGCAAGATAGTTCAGCGCAGCTAGAGGCCAAAATTGAGCTCGCCTTAGCGACCTATCGTCACTCGTGGCGCGATACCTCATTTGCTGAACGGGCCGAGCTGATGCAAAAAGTGGCGCAGGTGATGCGTGATAGTATCGACTACTTTGCCTTGCCAATGGTAGAGGAGATGGGTAAACCGATTAAAGAGGCGCGAGCAGAGGTGATGAAGTCGGTCTGGTGTGCCGAACACTACGCCGCACATGCACAGAGCTATCTAGCGCGAGAGGAGATCGCCTCCGATGCCGCTCTAAGCTATGTCCACTATCTACCGTTAGGGCCTATTTTGGGGGTATTACCGTGGAACGCCCCCTTCTGGCTAGCGTTTCGCTTTGCCGCACCGGCCTTGATGGCGGGCAATACCTGTTTGATGAAACACGACTCCCATGTGCCGCTCTGTGCCGAACGCATCGCTGAGGCGTTTACCCAAGCGGGAGTGGCTGAGGGGGTCTTTACCAATCTGGCTGTGACCAGCCGTTCAGTCGAAGCGATTATTCGCCATCCAGCGGTGAGGGGGGTGTCGTTTACCGGTTCAGATCGAGTTGGCGCTAACATTGCCGCCACGGCGGCCTCAGAGATCAAGCCGTGCGTTTTAGAGCTAGGCGGCTCCGATCCGACACTGGTATTAGCCGATGCCGATCTAGAGCGGGCTGCCGATACGATTGTCCTCTCTCGTATTATTAACGCCGGCCAATCGTGTATTGCCGCTAAACGGATATTGGTCGAGCAGGCGGTCTATGAGCCGATGCTAGCGCGACTCCACAGTCGTTTTGCCAAGCTCAAACTCGGTGATCCTAAGCTAGAGAGTACCGATGTCGGCCCAATTGCTCGTGCCGAGCTACGGCAGGGACTCCATCGTCAAGTGGTTAGCTCTATTGAGGCGGGTGCCCGTTTACTGCTCGGTGGCGAGATGCCGATCGGCGAGGCGCTCTTCTATCCGATCACGATGCTAGCCGATGTGACACCCGATATGGTGGTGAGCTGTGAAGAGACATTTGGCCCCATTGCTGTCGTTACTCCAGTGGCCGATGCGAAAGAGGGGTTGCGGCTAGCCAATGATACCCCCTATGGTCTCGGTGCTAGTATTTGGTGCGCTAAGGTGGCCGAAGGGGAGCAGATGGCCGCCCAGATCGAGAGCGGTCAAGTGGCAGTCAATGGCATTGTCAAAACCGACCCCCGCCTCCCTAGTGGCGGTGTTAAGCGCTCCGGTTATGGGCGTGAGTTAGGGCCGCACGGTATAAAGATGTTTGTTAACGCTCAACAGATCTGGTTAGGGGCGAACTAAGATAGATAACTTAGTGGTTCAAAATTTGCTGTAAAAACTGCTGGGTGCGATCAACTTGGGGGGTGCTAAAGAAGGCCTCGGGCTCGTTTTGCTCCACAATCTCACCCCCATCCATAAAGATCACCCGATCGGCGACCCTTTTGGCAAAGCCCATCTCATGGGTGACGCAGAGCATCGTCATCCCCTCATCGGCTAACTCTATCATGACATCGAGTACCTCTTTAATCATCTCCGGATCGAGTGCTGAGGTCGGTTCGTCGAAGAGCATAATTTTTGGATTCATACAGAGTGAGCGGGCAATTGCCACCCGCTGCTGCTGACCACCGGAGAGTTGACCGGGGTATTTATAGGCCTGATCGTGGATCTGAACCCGCTCTAGGTAGCTCATCGCTAGCGTTTCAGCCTCCTGCTTAGGCCGTTTTTGAACCCAAATCGGGGCTAAACAGAGATTCTCCATAATCGTTAGATGGGGAAAGAGGTTAAAGTGCTGAAACACCATGCCGACATCGCGCCTTATGGCATCGATATTTTTGACATCTTCAATCATCTCAATCCCATCGACAATTAGTGAGCCGGTCTGAAACTCCTCTAGCCGATTAATGCAGCGAATGAGGGTCGATTTACCCGAGCCGGAGGGGCCGCAAATAACGATGCGCTCCCCTTTATGGACGGTGAGATCGATATTTTTTAGCACATGAAAATTACCATACCACTTATTGAGTTGTTGGATAATAATGACCTCTTCTGGGGTCGTGTGATCATTGGGTTGAAACTGTATCATCTTCTCTATTCCTGTCAATTTTAATGGTGATCGGTCTTAAGTTTGCGTTCAATAGAGCGGGCAATGGTTGACATGCCAAAACAGACGCACCAAAAAACCAGTGCTACAAATAGATACCCTTCGGTAGCGTGGCCACCGAGCCAGTTGGAGTTACTGAGCGCGGTCTGGGTCGTGCTTAACACCTCAAAAATGCCGATAATCAGTAGATAGGTGGTATTTTTAAATAGCATGATAAAGGTGGCGAGAATATTAGGAATTGATATTTTCAATACCTGCGGCAGAATGATAAGCAGCATCTTCTGCCAGTAGCTTAGACCGAGCGCATCAGCTGCCTCATACTGCCCTTTAGGGATGGCGTTAAAACCGCTGCGATAGACCTCGGCCATATAGCCCGACATAAACAGAATCAGCACAATCCAGACTCGCAGCAGCTTATCGACAGTCGTCCCCTCCGGAAAGAAGAGCGGCAGCATGACCGAACCCATAAAAAAGAGCGCTAAAATCGGCACTCCGCGAAAAAATTCGATAAGAATCACACTCACACTGCGAGCGAGCGGCATCTCTGAACGCCGTCCTAAGGCCCAGAGAAACCCCAGCGGAAAGGCGACGATAATACTGGCCGCTGCTAACCCATCTTTCGATTTGCTAGATCGAATAGTGCAAAAAATCAAATAGTTGAGACGAATTCAATGGGTAGTATGGCACTACATCTATGATTTTTCACGATGCAGAATGCAGAACGCGTGTTGACTGAGCCGAATTTAGATCAGCGTCATCTTTGTCGGATGGACCGAATAGTCGAGTCCCAGCGCATCCAGAACTGGACGTTGATGGGGTTCGATGCGGGTGGTTTTGCGCAGATGAATGGTGCGATTATCTTCACGCTTGACGGTGACACTCACCCGCTGACGATTGGCAAACAGCTGTCGCAGGGATGTCCAGCTCGCATGAATGTCGTGTGCTTTGAGTTGATGTCGCAGCGTATGCACGAGATGGTAACCGAGCAGGGTGATGAAGAGGTGGCCCTCGAGGCGATCGGCTGTATGGTGATAGACGGGGCGCATCCCCAGTTCGCTTTTCAGGCTGCGAAAGACCGCTTCGAGGTCGGTGAGCAGGATATAGGTCTGCCACAGCTTGGCAGCATCCCAATCGAGTAAATCGGTGCGCAGACAGTAGACGCCGGGATGGCTGGCCGCTGAGTCGGCGGCATCGTTGAGAGACCAGGTGATGGCCGTGGCTTTGCCCTCTTGTTCGCTGACGCTAATGGTATAGCGGGCGGCTGCACGGGAATACTTCTGTTTGAGCCGACCAATCCGCTCATGGATTTTCTCGCTGCTTTTGGTGCAACGGGGTTTAGATAGTCCCTCATTAAGGGCGGTTAACCCCGCTTCAAAGCGTTGCGCAATGCTATCCAGAATCGCCTGCTCTTTCAGTTCTCGCGCTTCGGAGTGGCAGTAGAGTTTGACTTCCCCCCGCTCGCCATCCTCAACCCGCTGCGCGCGTACGCAATTGCCGGGGCTCTCTTTGATCAGCGTGGCCTGGGTCTCATCAAACTCTCGATGGGGTTGACGGCTCACGACAATATAGTGGTAACCGGCACCTTTCAGCCACTGTAGATTCTTCTCACTGGCAATGCCGGCATCCATAATAACAGTACTGTGTGGCGAGGCTTCCAGCTCAGTGAGCAGACCCTCCAGGGTGGAGGGTTCGCTGACATTACCGGCAAAGTGGCGTGAACAGCGCGGAAAGCCACTGCTATCGAGTACCAGACCGAGGGTAACGAGCGGGCAGTCACTGCGCCGCTCCTTGGAGCGCCCACGCTGTGCCAGTTCGGAGTCGGGCGCTCCTTCAAAGAAGGTATTGGTCAAGTCATAGAGGGCGATAGTCTCCTTCAGATCGAAAAGCGTCTGCTCCCGCTGCCAGAGATGGGCCTCCAGTGCCGCTTTGTGTTTCCAGAGCAGGTCGCTGGCTTGATAGAGGCGATCATGCCCCATGGCGTCAAAGTCATAACCGATGAGCTCGCCCAGTCCACTCTGCTGCTGGAGCCAGTGATAGGTGGCCCACTCGCTGGCAGGAGAAGCCATGCGCCCAACGATATTGCCAATGGCTGCGGCCAGTTCATGACGGTTAAAGCCAAGCTCTTGCAGTTTATCAATCAGTTTCAGCTGTTGCAGCGCATGCAGAGCCAACTGTTCAATGCCAACCTGACGAGGCCGGCTTAGCTCCAGAGAGTCCATATCGACCGATTGCCAGGTGTGCGGCGGTAACGGTTCGCCGTAACCGGTTTGCTGTAGTTTGTTGCTCAACTGCTGGGCGGTCTGCTCCAGGGCGGTTGGCAGTGCCAGGGTGAGAAAATCGCCCTGTGCGTTCAACAGTTGCTCAATGCGGGCGGTCAGAAGCGGCCATTGCGCCGACTCTACACTAAAGTGGCGACCCAAATTGAGCAGGGTCTGTTGCTTGACCTTGCCGGCCACACGGGTGGATTCCACCAGTCGATAGGTGAAGTAGGGCTCACCGGAGCCGTGGCTTTTAATCGTAGTGCGACGAATATACATACTGACAGTGTAGCTGCAAAATGGGGGATTGCAAGCCTATCCGTCACATTATGGCACTACGATTTATTTTCAAAACTCAAGTAATTGATTTAATTAAAATCGCATATCGGGTTCCCGATATATTTTGGGGATTTTGGTCGGATTTGACGAAAGATGGGCTAACAGAATATTGAGTGAAAAACCGCCCCAATAGTCGGTTGAGACCGGCTCTAGCCCTAGGTAGCTACCATCAAGAATCGCAATTGAGAGAAAGGGTAGCAGCAGAAACAGTGGAATAAAGAGCCTCTCCCGCAGCCCCTTATTGACCTTGTAGGCGAGAATGACGGTGCCAAACAGCAGCAGTAGCGACAGATCTATTCGCCACAGCTCACTGTCGGGGTAGCTGCCATAAAAGAACTGCTGCGACCATGCCCTGACAAAGACCCAACAGGCCCCCTCATCGGTACAGGCGGCTTGACTCTCCCCCTGCCAGTTAGCGGAGAGAAAGAGCCAATCGACCATGCTCGGCACGATTTTAATTAAAATAGCCCCAATTAGCAGCGTGGTTAGGGTATTGAGCCATGACGAGAAGAGGTTATGGCGCATCCAAGCCAGCGGCCCCACACTGGTGAGGGGGGCGGGCTGGGCGGGGGAGGGGGTAAAGGTTTGCATCGAAGTTTCTCCCCTAGTTATTTAGTCACAATGGCAACCTGTCGATTAAACAGGTTCATAATCAATGAGATAAGCATATTAAAGACAAAATAGACCGCCATCGTCATCGAGACGATCTCAATCGCCTGTCCAGTCTGATTGAGCGTAGTGCCGACAAAGACTGTAAAGAGATCAGGGTAGCCAATAGCGGTAGCTAGGGTCGAGTTTTTGACTAAGCTCTGATACTCACTATTGAGCACCGGCATAATCACCCGCATCGCCTGCGGTACGATAATGAGATGCATAATCTGCCGCTCCTTCATACCGACACTACGGGCCGCCTCAGTCTGACCGTGAGGAACCGACTGAATGCCAGCTCGTACCGCTTCGGCGATAAAGGCACCGGTGTACATCGTTAGGGCAAGCGTTAATGCCATTAATTCGGGGATTAGGGTAATCCCCCCCTGAAAATTAAATCCGCGCAGTTCAGGATAGGACCAGTGAAACGGTAGGCCGCTAATTAACAGCGCTAACAGTGGTAATCCGAGTAGGAGCCCGAGCGAACTCCAAAGTAGCGGGAACTGCTCCCCTGTCCTCTCCTGCCGCTGTTTGGCCCATCGGCGCAGCACAACTATCGCGATAATGGCGCTAAGTAGCGCACCATAGACCAGCCCCGCCCCCGCCTCGGGAACCAGTTCGGGTAGGTAGAGCCCTCTGACATTGAGAAATATCGCCTCACCGAGTGCCAGACTCTGGCGTGGGCCGGGGAGGGTGGTCAGTACCGCAAAGTACCAAAAGAAGATCTGTAGTAGCAACGGAATATTACGAAAAATTTCGATATAGACCAGCGCTAGTTTGCGAATGAGCCAATTGGGTGAGAAGTGGGCTATTCCCATAATGAAGCCGACCAGCGTGGCCAATAAGATGCTGATAATCGAGACTAGTAGCGTATTTAGTAGTCCAACGATAAAGGTTTTACCGTAGGTATCTGTCGCATCGTAGGGGATGAGCGACATTAAGATATCGAAGCCGGCGGTTCCCCACAAAAAGTCGAAACCGCTCTGAATCCCCCGCGCCTCCATATTGGTCAAGGCGTTAGAGATGATGGTGTAAAAGAGGTAACCGAGCGCAGAGACTAACAGCACCTGATAGAAAATCGCTCTCACCTGCGGGTTATTGAGGTAACTGGCGATACCCCGAGAGCGACTAGGTTGCATAGATTCAGCCATAGGCAGAGACTCCACTTGCAGTCGCGCTCCGCGACGGGAGCGGAGCGCGACAGGGTTAGATTAACGCATTGCAGGCGAGTAGAGGATACCGCCTTGATTCCACTGCGCGTTTAGACCACGAGAGATTTTTAGCGGTGAGCTAGCACCGACATTGCGATCAAACGACTCGGCGTAGTTACCGACTTGGGTAATAATGTTGTAAGCCCAATCCTCTTTTAGCCCCAATTTACTACCTAAATCGCCCTCGCTACCGAGCAGACGCTTCTGGCCGGGTTTACCGTTGTTGCGCAGTGCAGCTGCATTTTTGGAGGTGACCCCCTGATACTCGCCCTCAATCATGGCGTTAACACTCCACTTGACGATATTAAACCAAGCATCATCCCCCTGACGCACGACTGGACCTAATGGCTCTTTAGAGATCACCTCGGGCAGTACGATCGCCTCGGCAGGATTTTTTAGACCGATACGCAGCGCATAGAGTTGGGACTGATCGGAGACCAGAAAGTCGCACCGTCCCGACTCAAAACCGCTGCGGGTCTGATCGGAGGTATCGAAGGTGACCACGGTGTACTTCATGCTGTTTTCGCGAAAATAGTCGGCAATCGCTAACTCAGTTGAGGTACCGGCCTGAATACAGGCCGCCGCGCCATCGAGCTCAGTGGCGCTCTTAACCCCTAGGCTCTTTTGGACCATAAACCCGGTGCCGTCATAGTAGATAGTGCCGGCGAAGTTAAGTCCGAGTGAGGTATCACGGGTATGAGTCCAAGTGGTATTGCGCGAGAGCAGATCGATCTCCCCCGACTGTAGCGCAGTAAAGCGCTCTTTGGCGGTGAGTGGCTTATATTGTACCTTATCGGCATCACCTAGTACCGCAGCGGCGACACTACGACAGACATCGACATCAAGTCCGCTCCAGCCCCCCTTCTCATCTTTTTGAGAAAATCCAGCTAGCCCTGTGCTAACACCACAGGAGAGGTAGCCCTTTTTCTGGACATCTTCCAGCGTGCCGGCATAAGTGGTTGACGCAAAAGTAGTTAGTGCCGCTATGGCAGTGGCAATCATGGTTCTCTTCACATTAAAACTCCTCAACTTAAATGGGGGTAACGCTACCGTGACCTGCTGCTGACATTTGTCACCGAGTCGTTACCGATGGTTCTGTGACATGACAGAGAGGTTAAAACTAACCCCATTAGGGCGATATGGCAAGCTAAAATGCAATTTTAAGGGGGAGTGGGCTCTGTGAACAGTGGCGCTATTTTCCCTGCTGCTGCTGTAGCTGCTGCTTAATGCCGATTAACCCCCCGTCGATATAGCTAGCATGAAAACCGCGCTCATTGAGCAAAAAGGCGGCCGATGCGCTGCGTTTACCATTGTCGCAGAGGGTAATGATCGTCTGTTCCGAGTCGAGCTCCCTTGCCCGTATGCGCAGCAGATAGATGGGAATGTTGAGACTCCCTTTAAGATTAAAGCGGCTAAACTCGCTCTCAGTGCGGACATCAATCAGCTGTCCCCCCCCCTCAGCCAGTCGCTGTCGAGCTTCGGCAAAGGTGATGGCGCTTAGGGTTGGAGTCTTTAATAGCTCCTCAAAGTCAGCTTTGGCCAAGCGCATACAGCTCCCGCTCTGCTGCATGGTGACGGTGGCATTACGGGGGTTATTGGAGATCATCGCCTCCTCGCCAAAGCCCTGTCCTGCCTTCAGCTCTGCCAGTTTAATCACCTTGCCACTTTTGGCTTGGTGGGTGACCAGACAGCTACCCGCTTTGATATAGTAGTAGTAGTCGCTCTCATCCCCTTGGTGGATAATCACCTCGCCGGCGTCGAAATTGACCGGCTCCATGCGGGTCAAGACTAGCTGGATATTACTAGGCGGAATGCGCTGAAATAGCTGTGACTGTAACAGATTTCCCATCCAGTCGCCCTCCTCTTCGGCCTCAATGTCGGCGACATTGTAGCTCTCGCCGCTCTGCTCCCAGCTAAGGAGTAGATCAAGATAGCCATTATCGACCACAAAATAGCTCACCTCCTCTTCAGTAATCGCAGTACAGGTGCGCGGGGTGTGAGGATCGAGCGGCAGGCGTGAGGCGGGAGTGCCGCCGACTAAGCGATCTTTGCCACCATTGGCTTTTAACAGCAGTACGGTACCGCGATGGATATAGATACTGCGTTGATCGTTATCGCCCCGTTTGAACAGTGGGGTATCTTTTGCTGCCTGCTCGATGTGAATTTTGCTGATCAAATCTTGCAAGTTGCTCTCAGAGAGCTGATTAAGCGGAGTGAATTGACGAAAAAAGTGGCGGTCAAAGGTGATCATCGATAGCTACTATGGTGGGGTGGGGTGGGGGTTATATAATCGACTCTCCAAAGCTCTCTTGGCAGCGCTGGCGAATATCGTCTAGCGAAGGGGTGTGGTTTTGGGTGCCGTGGTGCTCTACCTTCAAAGCCCCCATCACTGCCGCTAGCTCTCCTATCTGTTGCCAGTCAAGACGGTGATCGATACCGTAGAGGAGGCCGGCACGATAGGCGTCGCCACAGCCGGTTGGATCGTTAATCTCATTGGTCAGCGCGGCGGGAATGAGGAGAGAGTCGCCATTGTGGTAGATCTCAGCGCCTTCTGCCCCCTTAGTCACCACCAGCGTCGTGACCCGAGCGGCAATATCGGCTAGTGAGTCGCCACACTTCTGTTGCAGTAGCTGCGACTCGTAGTCATTGAGGGCAATCCACTCGGCCTGATCGATAAAATGGTTTAGCTCTTTGCCATCGAACATCGGCATCCCTTGACCGGGATCGAAGATAAAGGGGATCTCTGCCTCGTTAAACTGCTGAGCATGTTCGAGCATCCCCTCGCGGCCATCAGGCGAGACGATACCGAGGGTAATGGCGCTATCTGAGGCATCACTAATTCGATTGTAGTGGGAGAAACTCATCGCCCCGGGGTGGAAGGCGGTAATCTGGTTATCATCGATATCGGTGGTAATGAACGCTTGGGCGGTATAGGCGGTCGGTAGTTCACGAATATAGCGCTGATCGATACCGCACCGCTTCAGGTGTTCAGCGTAAGAGATAAAATCGACACCGACAGTGGCCATGATATAGGGCTCTTCGCCCAGCAGTTTTAGGTTATAGCCGATATTGCCGGCACAACCGCCGTTTTCACGCCGCAGTTTAGGTACCAGAAATGAGACATTCAGTATATGCACACTCTCTGACAAGATGTGGTTTTTGAACTGATCCTCAAACACCATGATGGTGTCGTAGGCGACTGAACCGCAAATGAGTGCTGGCATAGGGGGAGCTCCTTTTAAAATTAAAATTAAAATTAAAATTTATCTAGTAGTAGAAGTGACCAGACAAGGATAACACTCATCTGGGCTAAAAAGCAGGCGGCAGAGCCAATATCCTTCGCTCGACCTGACAGGGGGTGGTGTTCGGTACTGATCCTATCCACCACTGTCTCTAGGGCTGAATTTAATAGCTCCGTTATTAGCACCAGTAGTAATGGCAGCAGCAGCGCTATTCGCTCTAGGGCGCTCTCTGTGATCCAGAACGCGGCAGGGAAGAGTAGTGCACCGGCCATTAGCTCCAGCCGAAATGACTCCTCATGACGCACTGCCGCCCGAAATCCGGCCCAAGAGTAGCGGGCGGCATCTTGCAGACGAGCTAGTCCTTTGGGGGCGGGTTTATTTATCTCAGATGCCATATCGCTCGCGATAGGCCTCGACCATCGGTCGGTACTCAGCTATATCGGGGCTGTGCTCTAAAAAGCTCAGCAGATCAGACAGAGTAGCGATGCTAACTACCTGCACTCCGAACTGCTGCTCTACCTCCTGTATGGCAGAGAGCTCCCCTTGACCTCGCTCCTGCCTATCGAAGGCAATGATGATACTCTTCGGTATTGCACCTGCGTGGCGAATAATCTCTATCGACTCCCTAATCGCGGTACCGGCAGTCATGACATCATCGATAATGGTCACCTCTCCTTGTAGCTGTGCGCCGACTAGCGAGCCCCCTTCGCCGTGATCCTTAGCCTCTTTGCGATTAAAACAGGTCTGAACAGAGCGCTGATAGTGGGTATCTAGTGCAATGGCGGTGGCGGTGGCGAGCGGAATGCCTTTGTAGGCAGGCCCGAACAGCGTAGTCGGCTTTAAATCGGCCGCTTCGATAGCCGCCGCATAGAACTGCCCTAGGCGATTGAGTTGGTGGCCGCTATTCAATAGCCCGGTATTCAAAAAGTAGGGGCTTATGCGACCCGATTTGAGGGAAAATTCACCAAATCTGAGTACGCAGTTCTCGAACGCAAAGCGAATAAACTGCTCTTTATAGTTGTCGGACATCATCTTACTCCATTAACTGTAGATAGTCTCTGTGGTTAATTTAGGCCTCAGCTAGGGGCAATTTTTGCAGTAGCTGCTGCATCGCTCTGCCACGATGGCTGAGTCGATTCTTCTGCTCCGGCGAGAGTTCGGCGGCAGTACACTGATACTGCTCGACCCAAAAGATCGGATCGTAACCAAAGCCGTTCTCCCCCTGTGGTTGTAGAGTAATGCTCCCCTCCCAGCTCTCTTGACAGATAATCGGGGTCGGGTCGTGTTCGTGTTTTAAAAAGACCAATACACACTGAAAGCGGGCACTTCGTTCACTCAGATCGATCACCCCCTCTAGCTCTCGCAGCAGTTTAGCGACATTATCGCTATCACTCGCCCCCTCTCCGGCGTAACGGGCCGAGTAGATGCCGGGCGAGTTACCTAAAAAATCGACCTCAAGGCCCGAATCGTCAGCTAGCGCCGCCTCTCCGGTCTGTGCCGAGGCGTTTCGCGCCTTAATAATGGCGTTTTCGACAAAGCTAAGACCGCTCTCTAGCGCTTCGCTAACCCCTAGATCAGTTTGGGGAATAACTTGATATCCCCGTGGCTGTAATAGTTGGTTAAATTCACGCACTTTGCCACGGTTACCGCTAGCAAGTACAATGTTAGCCATCGTTAATCCTCCTCCAGAACCTGCTGCTGCTGCTGTAGTAGCTGTTGTATGCCACCCTCTGCTAAATCGAGTAGGCGGTTAAGTTCATGACGGTGAAAGGCGTGCCCTTCAGCCGTACCCTGTATCTCTATAAATGCGCCACCACTATTCATGACTACATTCATGTCGGTCTCGGCGGCCGCATCTTCGCGGTAGTCGAGATCGAGAACCGCCTCCCCCCGATAGATGCCGACAGATACCGAGGCGAGCTGCCCAAATAATGGCGATCGCTTGAGGCGATAACGCTTTTCTAATACCGTAATGGCATCAGCGAGCGCCACATAGCTGCCGGTAATCGCGGCGGTGCGAGTACCGCCATCGGCCTGAATGACATCACAATCGAGGGTAATGGTACGCTCCCCTAGTGCCTGTAGGTCGAGTACCGAACGCAGTGAACGACCGATGAGTCGCTGAATCTCTAGCGTTCTGCCACTGCTATTATTGGCGCTCTCGCGTCGTCCGCGCTGGCCGGTGGCCCGCGGTAGCATCCCATATTCGGCGGTTAACCAGCCCTGATTTTTACCGCGTAGAAAGTGGGGGACTCGATCCTCAATGGTGGCGGTGCAGATCACCTGAGTCTCACCAAATTCGACCAGTACCGACCCCTCGGCATGTTTGGTAAAGTGGCGGGTAAAGTTTACCGAACGAAGTTCATCATTGGCTCGGCCGTCTGGACGAATAGTGGCTGTCATCTAAGCTTCAACTCTCCATTTAAGATTTATCGGGGGGGTAGTCTAACTGATCTCCATACTCTTCTAAAACCTGTTGAATATGATTTATGGCGTGCTGCAGGCTCTGATCGGCAGAAGGGGAGGGGGAAGGCTCTCTCATCGGGGAGGGTTGGGTGGCGGAGCGCGGCGCGGTATGTGTCTGACTGTGGCGAATAAATTCAAGTGATATCAAAGTAATATTATCGGTATTGGGGTAGCTTGCCCGCTCTGCTTCTTCGGCAAGCGCTTCGCTAGCGGCAGTAATGGGGTGTCGCTGTAGTAACTGAATCAATTTAGGAGGTGTTAAACTGTTCCACAGGCCATCGGTGCAGAGTAGTAACCGATCACCCGACTGCAGCCTCTCGCCGCACCCTATCTCAATGTCAGAGGGGGAGAGGGTACAGCCGATGCAGCGGGTTAGGGCGTTGCGTTGGGGGTGATCCTTTAGCTGCTCTCGGTTCAGTTTACCTTGACGGTAGAGATATTCGATATAGGAGTGATCTTGAGTTTGGTGCAAAATCTTACCCTGTCGCACCAGATAGAAGCGGCTGTCACCGACATGAGCCCACCAGACCCGATTGCGCTCAATCAGCGCCATCACCGCCGTTGCGCCGGGAATATGGGCCATTTTATGCTTTTCGTATAGGGTAATAATCGCTTGGTGGGCGGCGCGGAGTACCGTCTCAAAAAAGGCTGCCGGACTGCGCACTTCGCCTCGGGTATGGCGGTAGGCCGTCTCTGCTTTCTGCACGATCAGTTTCGCCGCCTCTTTGCCGTGGGGACGCCCCCCCATCCCATCTGAAACGACCAGCAGCAGGCCATGCTGATTGCGCACCACCAGCGAGCTATCTTGGTTTTGGGTGCGATTGCCGAGTCGATTCAATTCGCTAAAACGGTACTCCATAACTTCTCTTTCGATCTATCTATTTGCGCCAAAAGTAGTCGTTAATCTTCTCCATCAGCGTCTCCGGCTCAGGTTCGGGGAGATCGCGATGAATGGCATCCAAAAGTTGGGCAACGCTCTGAGGCCGTAAGGTTGGATCGATCTCCAACGCCCAGTCGATCGCCTGTAGCAACCCTTGGGTATAGCGGCGGCGAAACGCCTTAGCGACCGGCTTCATTTTATCCTCCATTCGTCTATCGGCGGCATTAGGCGGAGCATCGCCGGTGAGACAGGCCCGCATCGTCGCGCCAATGGAGTAGATGTCGCTCCAAGGGCCAACATAGCCGCCACGAATCGACTGCTCATACGACGAGAAGCCAGGCGTGATCACCTGACCTGGCTGATATTGGCGGGTCTGTTTCATCTCATGGACCGCACCAAAATCGAGCAGAATCGGCGTGCCTCCCGCTCGCAGGTAGATATTGCCCGGTTTAATATCGAGATGGAGTAGCCCCTTCGAGTGGATTAAGTTAAGGCCATCGAGCAGCGGTAAAAATACCGTTCGAATGAACTGCTCGCTCAAGCCCCCTTTATGGCGGTTAATGTACTCCTGCAACGAAACCCCCTTCTCATAATCCATCACCATATAGACGGTGCCGCCGGCACGAAAGAAGTTGACTACATTGACGATATTGGCGTGCTTTAGGCTAGCAAGGAAGTTAGCCTCCTGAAAAAAGAGTCGTCGTCCGTGGGTAAAGGCGTCGTAGAGGGCGTCATCGAGCACCACAATCGAGCCATCTTCGTTGCGCCTAGCTAGCGAGTGGGGCATAAACTCTTTAATGACAACCTCGTTATCGGCTAGCTCGTCTCGGGCAAGATAGACGAAACTAAACCCGCCCCCGCCGATAGTGTGCAAGATGGTATATTGGTCCAGACGATGGCCCGCTGGCAGAGCGTATGAGCGATCATTTGACATGGCGTCAGTTCAGATTCATCCTAGGCGTGTAACCTCTTGGCGTTTGGTCTCTAATTTAAGGTAGGCAGCAGGGGCATATCCCCCCTTTAGCCGCCCTAGGTCGCTATTATAGACCGACTGGCAGCGTCTGAGGCAATAAAATCTGTCCCGATAAGATCGGGTACATACAGTGAGGAGAGAGTAGAGTGATACGCAGCATGACCGCCTTCGCCCGCAGCGACTATCGAGGGGAGTTAGGTGAGCTAACCCTAGAGCTGAGGGGAGTTAACCACCGATTTTTGGAGTTAAATTTACGCCTACCAGAGGAGTTGCGCCAGTTAGAACCGCCATTGCGCCAGCAGTTACAGCAGCAGCTCGGGCGGGGGAAAATTGATCTATTTTTGAAATATCAGCCCCCTACCACCACTCAACAGCTCGCGATTGACGAAGCTCTCGCCGCAGAGTTGGCTCGATTAAGCCATCAAATTGATAAATTGATCTACAATCCGGCACCAATTTCGTCACTAGAGCTACTTCAGTGGCCTGGCGTATTGCAGGGCGGCAGACTCGATAAAGAGGCGTTAGAGCAGCAGCTATTTCGGTTACTGCAGCAGGCGCTGCAAGAGTTCATCACCACCAGAGAGGCAGAAGGGGAGCGACTACAGCAGGTCATTTTGTGCCGCTGTGACGAGATGGCCACAGTGGTGGAGCAGCTAGAGCAGCGCCTACCTGAAGTGGTACAGCTAGCTCGGCAACGGCTAAAGCAGCGGCTACAGGAGCTAGTAAGCCAGCAGCCCGATGAGGGGAGGCTAGAGCAGGAGATGGCGCTAGTCATGCAGCGGCTCGATATCGATGAGGAGCTACAGCGGCTAAAATCGCATCTAACCGAACTGCACTCAATTCTAGTGCGCAACCAGCCAGTGGGGCGACGGCTCGACTTTCTGTTACAGGAGTTAAACCGAGAGGCGAATACCATCGGCTCTAAATCGGCCGATCTACAAACGACTCAGGCTTCAGTGGAGCTAAAGGTGATTATTGAGCAGGTAAGGGAGCAGATTCAGAATATCGAATAGTTTTTAAGCCCCTTCAAGAGCAATTAACAGTCTCTTAAATGTCCGTTACAGCGAACAAGACCTAAGGAGAAACTAACCATGTGATCACTGACCGTTGGCAGATGGGACAATACCTGTTTTAACAGGCTTTAGGAGGTTTTAATAGCAAGGTGGCCGATATTGCTGTGGGTTATATGATTGCCCTAGCACGGGAGATTTTAATTAGTCTGGAGATGAGATGAAACCGATAGTTATAGCGTTATTATTGGGTGGAATGCAGAGCGTCAGCGCGGTTGAGGTGGCAGCGAGGTTAACGGATCGAGAGATTATCGAATCGTTAGGCGATTTAAAGAGCGATATTGCGGTGGTTCATCAGCGTATTGATGCGGTGAATCAGCGTTTTGATGCGGTAAATCAGCGTTTTGATGCAGTGAATCAGCGTTTTGATGCGGTGAATCAGCGTTTTGATGCGATGGAGAAGCAGACAGCAGAGCGTTTTGACGCGATGGAGAAGCAGACAGCAGAGCGTTTTGATGCGATGGAGAAGCAGACAGCAGAGCGTTTTGACGCGATGGAGAAGCAGACCAACGCCCGTTTTGATGCGGTGAATCAGCGCATTGATTCGTTAGAGAAACAGACAGCAGAGCGTTTTGATGCGATGGAGAAGCAGACCAACGCCCGTTTTGATGCGGTGAATCAGCGCTTTGACCAAATGGATGGCCAGTTAGATAAGATATGGAACCTCATGCTAGTGATGATTGCAGGTATCTTTGGATTGATTGGTTTTATTGTGTGGGATCGCAAAACGGCGCTTAGGCCATTAGAGCAGCGGTTAGACCGAATAGAGTTGGAGTTGCAGCAAGATTTTGAGATACAGCATCAACAGGGTTCAAAGATGGCTCGTTTAGTAGGTGCGCTGAAAGAGCTAGCGCAGAGTGATCCGAAACTGCAAGGGGTGTTGCGCAGTTTTTCGCTGTTGTAGGTGGAAGAGCAGAACGGATTACCGGCTCCGGCGCTACACTATCAATGCTAGCGCTCTATGTAGGCCAGCGCCCGTTCAATCCGCCTAAGCGTCGCCTCTTTGCCGACTAGCCGTAGGGTGAGATCGAGATCGGGGGAGGGTTGACCGGCGGTCACGGCCATTCTAAGTGGCATTGCCACTTTACCAAACCCGACACCCAGTGCGGTGACGGTGGCGCTAATGGCAGCGTGGATCGATTCTTGCTGCCACTCGGTCAGCTGCGATAGCGCCTCTTTAACGGCGGTGAGAGGCTCAACGGCAGCCGCTTTTAGGCTCTTTTGGGCTGCGGCTAGTGTGTACTCCGGTTCATCACGATAGAAAAAGGCCGACATAGCGACAAGTTCAGGTAGGGTCTGTGCCCGTTCTCGCTGAATGGCTAGAATGTGGTGCAGTTTCTCATCTAGCGGGGGGGTGATCTGTAGTGGCTGCCAAAAGGGTTGGCTCAACTCGGCTAGGCGGGAGAGATCGGCTTGGCGTAGCTTCTGTTGGTTGATATGGCGTAGCTTGTCGCTATTAAAACTGGAGGCCGATTTGTTGACTTGGTTAATATCAAAAAGGGCGATCATCTCCTCTAATGAGAATAGCTCTTGATCGCCATGTGACCAGCCGAGGCGAACTAGGTAGTTCAGTAGTGCTTCGGGGAGGTAGCCCTCAGCGGCGTACTGCATCACACTAACGGCACCGTGGCGCTTGGAGAGTCTGGCTCCATCATCGCCTAAGATCATCGGCAGGTGAGCATAGGTGGGGTTCTCCCAGCCTAGAGCCGCTGCCATATTCATCTGTCGGGGGGTGTTATTGAGGTGATCATCACCGCGAATGACATCGGTAATCCCCATATCGTGATCATCGACCACGACACTGAGGTTGTAGGTGGGGGAGCCATCGCTGCGGCGAATGATCAGATCGTCAAGCTCGCTATTATTAAAAACCACTCGCCCCCGCACCCTATCGTTGACCACCACTGTGCCGTGCTGGGGGTTAGCGAACCGTACCACATGGGGCTCAGTAGCAGAGATAGCTCGGTGGCGGCAGTGGCCATCGTAGCGCGGCTTCTGTTTGGCGGCTAGCTGCTGCTCCCGTAGCTGCTCTAGCCGTTCGCGACTACAGTGGCAGCGGTAGGCCTGATCGCTATCGAGTAGCTGATCGATAATGGCGTGATAGCGCTCAAAGCGATCGGTTTGATAGACGGGGGGGGCATCTGAGTGGAGTCCGAGCCAGGCCATGCCGTCGAGAATCGCCCGCACCGATTCGGGGGTTGAGCGCTCCAGATCGGTATCTTCAATGCGTAGCACAAACGATCCACCATGTTGACGGGCGTGGAGCCAAGAGAAGAGGGCGGTTCTAGCACCGCCGACATGGAGGTAGCCGGTAGGGCTAGGGGCAAAGCGGGTCTTGATAGTCATATCACTTCCTTTTGAGAGTCAGTTAGGGGAGTAGAATATCGAAACAGCCCCCACCGAGAGGACCGCCGTTGCTGAGGCGAATCTCCCCTACGCGACTGCCGTTGCGGTGTAGTTCGGCCACAATCGAACTGAAGTAGAGACCGAGGCCAGTGTTGCCGCTGTAGAAGTCGATGGCGGTCTGTCCTTGGGAGTCGTTAATCGCCAGCATCGCTGGAGGGAAACCGTTACCATCATCTTCGATTCGTAGCCGTAGTCTCTCCCCCTCCATTGCTGCACTGAGTACGACTTGAGTGCGGGTGTAGCGTAAGGCGTTGGTAAAGACATTGTTAATGACCCCACTGATTAGCATCGGATCGAAATACCAGTTCAGCTCCTCATCGCAGTCGAGACGGGCGCTAATATTATAGCTACGAATGATCGTGTCGTTCTCGGCAAGACACTCGTCGAGAAAGTCGGCGACATAGATTTCGTTAATCACGGGACGGTAGTGGCCATTCTCAATCCGATAGAGTGAGAGTAGCTGCATGAGGTTGTCATTGACCCGAGCGGCCTCATAGCGCAGGGTCGCTATTTCGCGCTCGGTGATGGGGTAGCAGCCATCGGGGGTGCGCCGTTCGACAAGGGTATCAATGGAGGAGAGCACCATACCGAGAGAGTTTTTCATATCATGGACGCTTGAGGCCAAAATGGCCGGAAAGACATCATTTTGCCGTTTCATGAGGGGAGTACCTTTTTTAGTATGCGTTTTAGTTGCGACTGTAACATCGGTAGTTTCGGGTGTTGGGGAGCCCGTTGTTGTAAAGTTTGTAGGCAGCGACGCACTAGTTCGATATTTTGGGGTTGGCGCTGGAGCTTATCTTCAGCATGAAACACCACTTGGAGGGTATTGATATTAATCGTGATATTATCGGGCATCTTCTCTAAAGCTCCCCTAAAATGGAGTAGGGCTCCACTCATATTCCCCTTGCGAGCCATCGCTACCCCATGGTTATTGAGCTCGATAATCCGCTGTCGGATCCGTTCGACCAGTCGCTGCCCCTCTTCGCGCATATTGTACTTAACAAACAGCGCTTTCACCTCTTCGAGTACCGCCTCATCATCGTGGTGATTTTCAGCAATCTGCTCTAAAATTCGAATCCCCTCGGTGTGGCGTTCTAGCGCCAATTCAGTATCGGCTAGATAGAGCATAAACTCAGCATCTAAGCCGCTGCGCCCCTTCACCTCCTGCTCTAGCTGCTGTAGTAGCTCGATAGCCTCCTCATGACGCTTTTCACTCTGTTTTTGAGTCGCTTTAACCAGTTTTAGGTAGAGATTATCCTCCTCACGAAACTCCTTTCGCGCTTGGCTCATCGTCTCTCTAGCGCCGAGCATATCCCCCATGCGGGTCTGAACGGTGGCGAGGCGAGCGTAGTGGCTAACATGGTGGTGGATGGAGTGGGTGGCATAGTTAATCACCGCTCTGGCGGCGGAGAGAGCGACATCGAGGTGGCCATTATGGAGTGCCGCACGGGCGAGTCGTTCTTGACGCGAGACATTTTTGGGCGAGAGGCTGGTCGCCTCCTGTAACACCCCCTCAGCCTCACCTATTCGATTTTGGCGCCAGCGAATTTGAGCTAGTAGATCGTAAGCGGCCACCATGCTCGGATTTTGATGCAGTAGCCGTTGCAGTAGCTCTTCGGCTAGCTGGAGCTCCCCTTGTAATAGGTGGGCCTCGGCCTTACCTAGCATCGCCCACGGCAGAGGGCGCTGATTGATTAGCTGCTGGTAGATGCTAATCGCTTCGGCGACTCGGTCGAGCTTCATTAACATCTCGGTCTGGTAGCGCTGGAGTAGAGTCTGGTAGTGAGGGAGTTGCCGTTCTAGCTGCTTCGATAGGGTGATTGCCTGCTCTAACTCTCCTTGCTGTTGCAGCTCATAGAGGGGGCGGAGCTTCTCTATGCGTTGCAGTTGGCGTAGTAGTCGCTTGCGCAGTAGCTGTTTATTGAATGGTTTAGCCAGATAGTCATCGGGACGAAACTCAACCGCCCCCATGACCATATCCATCGCATTTTCGACCGTGACCATAATAAAAAGCGTTAGTTCAGAGATAAGGTTTTTGCTCCGGACCTCCTCTAATAGCTGCTGACCATCTTTGCCGCTACCTAAGTTGTAGTCACAATAGACGACATCGTAGTGGCGGTGGGTGAGCTGCTCTAGCGCCTGTTTCCCATCGTGAGCGATATCGATATCGTTAGCGCCAATGGAGCGCAGCAGTTGGCGCAGATATTGGCGAAATTGATCAAAGTCATCGATCACCAGATACTTCTGGTTGGCAATGAGCTCTCTGTCATCACTATCCACAGCGATTATCTTGGTTCGATTCGATTCGGTTACAGGTTATCTAGTATCGCCCGTTTGACGGCATCGAGCTCAGCGGCGACGGTGATCATCTTCGAACCGCTCTGCTTAATGGCGATATCGGGATCTTTTAGACCGTGGCCAGTTAGGGTGCAGACAATTTTACTCCCCTGTGCAATCTTCCCCTGCTGAATATCGGCCATCGCGCCGGCGAGTGAGGTCGCGGAGGCCGGTTCACAGAAGATACCCTCCTTGTCGGCTAAGAGTTTTTGAGCCGCTAAAATCTGCTCATCGCTACACTCATCGAACCACCCCTTTGACTCCTGCTGTACCCTCCACGCCTTCTCCCAGCTCTGTGGGTGGCCAATGCGAATGGCGGTGGCAACCGTTTCAGGATTATCGACCATCTCCCCTCGTAGAAAAGGGGCGGAACCGCTAGCCTGATAGCCGACCATGATAGGGACTGAGTTGACAATCCCGTGGTCACGATACTCGGTATAGCCCATCCAGTGGGCGGAGATATTACCGGCATTGCCCACCGGAATGCAGTGGTAATCGGGGGCGGTACCTAACTCTTCGACAATCTCAAACGCTGCGGTCTTCTGCCCCTGTAGTCGAAAGGGGTTAATCGAGTTAACGATGGTGACAGGTGAGTGGTCGGCGACCTCTTTCACTAGCCGCATACCGTCATCAAAATTCCCCTCGATTTGAATTACCACCGAGCCGTGCATCATCGCTTGAGCTAGTTTACCCATCGCAATCTTACCTTCGGGGATGAGCACAAAGGCGGTAATGCCGGCACGAGAGGCATAGGCGGCCGCTGCGGCAGAGGTATTACCGGTTGAGGCGCAGATAATCGCTTGCGAGCCCTCTTCAACCGCCTTGGTGACCGCCATGGTCATGCCGCGATCTTTAAATGAGCCGGTAGGGTTGAGCCCCTCATATTTAATATAGATGTCGATATCTTTGCCGAGGTGGGCTGGAATATTATGCAGGCGAATGAGGGGGGTATTGCCCTCACCGAGTGAGATAATGCGGGTATCATCATGCACCGGCAGACGGTCACGGTAGCGATCAATTAATCCGGTGTAGCGGGGGCGAAAAGACATAGCGCTCTCCTTATCTGTTGGCGATAGTTTTGCGGTGGGTTGGGTCGGTGTGGCTGGCCTACTTTAGGCTCTCCATCCGAATGCGTACCGCCCTGCCGGTCACACTAGGTAGAGCCTCAATGGCGTAGAGCGCTTGATTCATCTGCCGCTCTTTGACTTTGTGGGTCAGCATAATCAGCGGTAGGGTGCTCTCGCCGTGCCAAGCCGCTTTTTGAATCATCGCCTCAATCGAGATGCCGTTATCGGCTAAGATGCGGGTGATTTCGGCTAACACACCGTGGTGATCTTGCACCATCATCCGTAGATAGTAGCTAGTTTCGACCTCTTCCATACTGATAACTGGCGTGGTGTCGAGGGCAGCGGGCTGAAACGCCAGCGCCGGTACACGGCTGCCGCCCGACTCATCTTGTAGATCACGCGCGACATCAATAATATCGGCCACCACGGCTGAGGCGGTGGCTTCGGCACCGGCTCCAGCACCATAATAGAGGGTCGGCCCGACCGCATCACCATACACCAGTACTGCGTTCATAACGCCATCAACATTGGCCAGTAGCCGCCGTTCGGGGATGAGGGTTGGGTGGACGCGCAACTCGAATCCAGCCGGCGTGCGACGGGTGATTCCTAGATGTTTAATGCGGTAGCCGAGCTCTTCGGCATACTGCACATCTTCGCGAGTAATGTGGCTAATGCCTTCGGTATAGGCTTTATCAAACTGTAGCGTAATGCCAAAGGCGACTGAGGCGAGAATGGTCAATTTATGGGCCGCATCGATCCCCTCAATATCAAAAGTGGGATCGGTTTCGGCGTAACCGAGTCGCTGCGCCTCGGCCAGTACATCGTTAAAGTCACGACCGGCGTTACGCATTTCGGTCAAAATAAAGTTACCGGTACCATTAATAATGCCCGCTAGCCAAGCGATCTGGTTAGCCGCGAGCCCTTCGCGAATCGCTTTGATAATCGGGATACCGCCGGCGACAGCGGCCTCATAGGCGACAATCACCCCATTTTTCTGCGCTTCGGCAAAAATCTCATTCCCGTGTTTGGCGATTAACGCTTTATTGGCGGTTACGACATGCTTTCTATTGCTAATCGCTCGCATCACTAGCTCTCGGGCGAGAGTATCTCCGCCAATGAGCTCTACGACTATATTGACCTCAGGGTGGTTGACCACCTCAAACGGATCGCTAGTTAGTGTGATGCCCTCAGTTTTGCAGATACGCGGTTTGTGAATATCTCGTGCCGAGGCGATAGTCATTTCGACTCTATGCCCTACGCGACGGTTGATCTCCACCTGATTACGGGTTAGGACATTGACCGTCCCTCCTCCCACAGTTCCCAATCCTAATATGCCCAGCTTTACGCTACTCAAAATCTTCTCTCCAAATCTCTAACATCACCTAAAAAATACAACTAACAGCGACTAGCCACTGCCCACTAAAAAAAAGCATCGCGTTTAAACATATCTCGAATGCCCCGAATCGCCTGACGGGTACGGTGCTCATTCTCAATCAGACTAAAGCGGACATGGCTATCGCCGTAGTCACCAAAACCGATGCCTGGTGAGACGGCAACTTTCGCCTCCTGCAGCAGTTTTTTGGCAAACTCCAGTGAACCGAGTTCGCGGTAGGGGGCAGGAATGGCCGCCCAGACAAACATAGTCGCCTTTGGCTTCTCCACCTGCCAGCCGATGCTGTTCAGGCCATCGCACAACACATCGCGCCGCTTTTGGTACATAAGGCGAATTTCAGCGACACACGATTGATCGCCATCAAGCGCCGTAATCGCCGCCACCTGAATCGGGGTAAACATCCCGTAATCGAGATACGACTTCATCCGTTGCAACGCACTGACCAACATCGGATTGCCGACCATAAATCCAACCCGCCAACCGGGCATATTATAGGTTTTGGAGAGGGAGTAGAACTCCACCGCCACCTCTTTCGCCCCTTCAACCTGCATAATTGACGGACACTGGTAGCCATCGAAGGTGATCTCAGCGTAGGCGATATCCTGCACAATCCAAATCTGGTGTTCGCGAGCGATAGCGACCACCTTCTCAAAAAAAGCCAACTCAGCCACTGCCGCTGTCGGATTGCCGGGAAAGTTGAGCACCAGCATCTTCGGTTTCGGCCACGAGTCTTTAATCGCCTTCTCCAGCTCGGCAAAAAAATCGACCTCAGGAGTGAGCGGTACATGGCGAATATCGGCACCGGCAATCACAAACCCGTAGGGGTGGATAGGGTAGGCGGGGTTAGGTACCAGTACCGCATCTCCCGGCCCGACGGTAGCTAACGCCAGATGGGCCAGCCCCTCTTTAGAGCCGATAGTGACAATCGCCTCGGTTTCAGGATCGATATCGACATCAAACTTGCGCTTGTACCAGTGACTGATCGCCTTACGCAGGCGCGGAATGCCGCGAGAGAGCGAGTAGCGGTGGGTATCATTGCGCTGCGCCGCCTCACACAGCTTATCGACAATGTGCGTTGGTGTGGGTTGATCTGGATTACCCATGCCGAAATCGATAATGTCCTCTCCCGCCGCTCGCGCCTTGGCCTTAAGTTCATTAACGATATTAAATACATAAGGGGGGAGTCGTCTAATGCGGGGAAACTCTTCAATCAAAGTGATACTTCCTAATTGTAGCGTGAGAAGGGGCGATCTCGGCTTGGCAGCCACCCATCTAGCTGCCATAATCGAAATCCTTGTAGCCTATTTTACCCAAAATTATGCAAATTACCCAAGAGATAAATCGCCACTATTACGCTATTAGTCACTACAGCGACGCCGCTATTACCCTTGCCGCACCACCCGATGAGGGGCGGCTAGTCGTGCGGCAGAGTTTCGTTTTGACCCCCCACGCACTACAACCAGCGTGGCCTGTCACTGACATCGCCCAAATCGATACCGCCGTGCTGCAGCAGCTAGTCGATAACTATCCGAGCGATATTCTACTCATCGGCTGTGGCACTGCGAGCCGCTTTCTCCATCCGCAACTGTTGCTGCCGCTACAGCAGCAGGGGATTGGGGTTGAGATGATGACCAATCGTGCCGCGTGCCAAACCTTTAACACCTTAGTTGGCGATGAGCGCCGAGTCTGTGCGGCAGTAATGTTGCCAGAACTGATTAGCGTTAACTGAGGGGGTTGAGGGTGTATTAGTTATATAAATCAACAATTTAATAACAAAATAGGTTGTTAAATTACCACACGCTATTGCCATCATCTGCCAAAATCAATATAATTTGCGCTCTCAAAATTAGCCGGCATAGCTCAGCAGGTAGAGCAACTGACTTGTAATCAGTAGGTCCCGCGTTCGATTCGTGGTGCCGGCACCAAATAAATCAAAGGCTTGCAGGGTTTTTCCTGCAAGCCTTTTTTGGTTTTTGGGGTTCTGGTGACCCTAGAAAATAAAACTCTACTCCGGCATTAAGTGGCTTGAGCACCTGTCGCGACACTACAGCGCGGATCAGAGCGCTTTTGTCGCAGTAACCCACGATAGTGCCGCTTGTCATGAGTTATATGCTCGCCCGTATGCGGATCTATAAATCGTTTAAATTACATTAGATAATGTCTTATGTAATGCGATACATAATCACACAGTAACAACTCAAGTAGCGCCTTATTTCAGATGGCGCGTGGCAGAGTATGGCTCGGCATCGAGGCGCTAGTGACAGTGGTTAGCCGATTCAATCTTGCTCCAAGTTGGCAGAGTAGAGTAGCCGTGAATATCGCCTTCAGTCATTCGTGGATTAAGCCGCTTAAAAGTTGCATAATATCCAGCATCGGTGGGGGCTCCTGTGAAGTTGCCTGTTTTTCATGACCTTAACTTCCCGTTCCCCTTAAATTTTGGGCGCAGATAGCAAACTATTTAGCAAGGTGTAAAAAATGTTAGCGGAAGAGGATATCTCCTTTATCAAAAACCACTTAGGGGGATGGTTATCCGAGCAGTCACTAGGAAAGCCGCCGGTTGTCTATGAGATTGAACTACGGGAACGGATGGTTCGAGTTGAAGAGGCGCTAAAAAATCAGGGTGAGGAGCTTAAAGCCCAGCGCGAGCTCATTCGTGATCTCATGCACCAAATTGATAAGCGATTTGAGCAGGTCGATAAGCGATTTGAGCAGATTGATAAGCGATTTGAGCAGATTGATAAGCGATTTGAGCAGATTGATAAGCGATTTGAGCAGATGTTGGCACAGACCGATAAGCGATTCGAGGAGATGTTGGCACAGACTGATAAGCGATTTGAGCAAGTCGATAAGCGATTCGAGGAGATGTTGGCACAGACTGATAAGCGATTTGAGCAAGTCGATAAGCGATTCGAGGAGATATTGGCACAGACTGATAAACGATTTGATCAGGTCGATAAGCGATTCGAGGAGATATTGGCACAGACTGATAAGCGATTTGATCATGTCGATAAGCGATTCGAGGAGATATTGGCACAGACTAATAAGCGATTTGATCAGGTCGATAAGCGATTCGAGGAGATATTGGCACAGACTAATAAGCGATTTGATCAGGTCGATAAGCGATTCGAGGAGATGTTGCTACAGACCGATAAGCGATTTGAGCAGATGGCTGAAGATAATGGACGGAAATTTGAGCAAATTGATAAGCGTTTTGAACAGATGGCCGAAGAGAATAGACGGCAATTTGAGCAGGTCAATAAGCGGCTCGATCTACAACATAATGAAATTATGACGATCCATCTGGAGATGAAGCAGCAGATGCGCTGGTTTTTTGCCACAACGGTAGCGGTAGGTGGTCTGGTGGTAGCGGTACTGCGGCTCTGGCCTATTTGATTGATACCAACGCCGGCGGGTGGTCGTTTACCCTAACCGAGGCACAAATACCCTTCTCATCGCTATCGAGTCGGGGTATCATCTCCTACTGTTCAATATCTACCACACTTAAATAAAAAGGGGTATGCGTGAGTCGAGTTGCTGCAATTCAGATGGCGTCGGGAACCAATATCGGTGCCAATCTGCTCGAAAGTGAGCGCCTGATTGCCAAAGCGGCGGCCTTGGGGGCTGAGCTGGTGGTACTGCCTGAAAATTTCTCGATGATGGGGATGCAGGAGCAGGATAAACTTAAGGTTAAAGAGCGACCGGGAGAGGGGATGGTGCAGCACTTTCTGGCCGAACAGGCGGCTAAACACGCTGTTTGGTTGGTCGGGGGGACGGTGTCGATTGAGTCGTCACAGGCCAATAGGGTCTTTGCCGCTACACCACTCTATAATAGTCACGGCGAGCTAGTCTGCCGCTACGATAAAATTCATCTGTTCGATATCCACCTGCCCGAGACTGGCGAACGCTATAACGAGTCGGAGGCGATAGAGCCGGGGGAGCGTATTGTGGTGGTCGATACCCCATTTGGGCGTCTGGGCATCGCTGTCTGCTACGATCTGCGCTTTCCGGGGCTGTTTCGACGCATGATTGATGAGGAGGTGGAGCTGATCGCACTGCCAGCGGCCTTCACGGCGATGACTGGTAAGGCGCACTGGGAGGTGCTGGTGCGGGCGCGGGCGATTGAGAATTTAAGCTATATGATCGCCTCGGCACAGGGGGGGTACCATGTGAATGGTCGTGAGACCCATGGGGACTCAATGATAGTCGATCCTTGGGGAGTGGTGCTAGATCGGCTGCCGCGCGGTAGTGGGGTGGTGGTGGCCGATGTCGATATGGAGAGGCTGCGAGAGATTCGGCGCAACTTTCCGGTGCTAGAGCATCGTAAGCTCTCCTGTAGTCTCCCTTCACACCACTATCAGATCTCCCCCTCCCGTAGCTGACGCAGGTAGCGAAATAGCTCCCTCGCCGCTTTAGGGGCCGCCTGTCGCTGCTGCTCCTTTTTAGCGTGGTTGATTAGCTGTCGTAGCGGTTGTAGGTTAACCGGACGACCTAGCTCCTCTACTAGCTGTTGCAGCTCACGATTTAAGTTATCACTTGTTACTAGCCGCTCTCGCCACTGCTCTAGCCAGTGGTGGGCGTGGCTGTTCTGCTGCTGTTGGTGGGTTAGCTGCTCTAGTGCAGCGGCAAGGGTGGCGACGCTGTCGGGATCGGCGCGTCGTAGTAGCTTGCCGATAAACTGGCGTTGGCGTTTTATGGCCGAGTGGCTGTGGATCTGCTGTGCTGCGAGTACCGCTTGGAGTAGCTCCTCGGGTAGGGGGAGCTGTTGTAAACGGTTCAGTGGCAGTTGAATGAGCTCTTCACCCAATGCTTGTCGCTGGTGCGCTTGGCGTTTTAGTTCACTCTTACTCGGCCAGAGTAGAGCGTTGTCGCTATCTTCGTCGTTCAAATCGGGGTTACTCCGGTTCATCAAAACGGCGCTTAATTAGTTCGGAGAGCGCCTCGACCGCCTGCTGCTCATCTTCACCTAGCGCTTTAAGCACGATATCGCTGCCAAAGGTGGCTCCAAGCATCATAATGGCCATAATGCTCTTAGCATTGACGGCGCGGTTAAGGTAGTGTAGTTCGATCTCGGCTTGGTACTTTTGGGCGGTGGTCGCTAGTTTGGCCGCAGCGCGGGCGTGAAGGCCGAGACGATTAGATAGCTGTAGGGGTTGTTCAACCATGTTGTAGCTCACATAGCTCGGGGTTGCAGGCTAAAATACCGTTCTGCCCCCCTTTAATCGCTTGGGTGGTAATGTCGTCGATAGAGAGTTGGGGGTAGTTGTAGATCTTTAATAGCATCGGTAGGTTGAGTCCAGAGATGATCCGTACGTGGGGGAGGTGGAGTAGTCTGCAGGCCATATTTCCTGGGGTAGCGCCGTAGATGTCGGTAATAATTAGCGTATCACGATCAGGGTCGTGGTTACGCATGACCGCCTCGACTCGGTTAATAAGGTGATCTACTTTTTCGTGTGGTAGTACCGAAATCACCTCGGTCTCTAGCGGCAGGGTGCCGAAGGTGTCGCTGGCCATCTGTAGCATCTGCTGGCCGATTTGGTGATGGGTAATCAGAATCAGACGGATACTCATTCTAGCTCCCGATGGTGTAGTTGTACCGGATAGTCCCCTTGGCGAAAGTGGTCGGCTAACCGTTCGGCCATATAGACCGAACGGTGCTGACCCCCGGTGCAGCCGATGGCAATGGTCAAATAGCTGCGCCGATCTTGGGCAAAACGGGGGATCCACTGTTGAATAAAGTGGCAGATATCGTTAAACATCTGCTCGACATCGCTATTTTGCTGTAGATAGTCGCTAACGGGACGATCGCGACCGGTGAGGGGACGCAGTTTGGCCTCCCAGTGGGGATTAATCAGGCAGCGGACATCGAATACGAAGTCGGCCTCCTGTGGGATGCCGAATTTGAAACCGAATGAGCCGAACATGATCGCCATCTGTTTACCCTCTACCTGCCCCGCTGCTTTAATGACCATGTGCCGTAGTTGATAGACGCTGGTTGAGGAGGTGTCAAACTGGTGGTGAGCCATCTGTAGCAGCGGCTGGAGGAGTAGCCGTTCCTGACTAATCGCCTCCTCTAGCGAGGTGTTGTCATCTGAGAGGGGGTGGCGACGACGAGACTCGCTGTAGCGTTTTATGAGCACCGCATCATTCGCGTCGAGAAAGATGAGGATGAGCGAGTAGTCTTGCTGTAGCTGATGAAAGGCGCTACGAAAACTTTGGGTATCGTGGTGCAGGGTACGAATATCGATGCCGATAGCGGCGCGACAGGGTCGGCTGGTGCCGTGACCACTGGTAATGCAGTGGGCAATAAAGGGCTCAATTAGGGCAACGGGAAGATTATCGATACAGTAGAAATCGTGATCTTCTAGTGCCTTAAGTGCAATCGATTTACCTGAACCGGAGGTGCCACTAATAACAATAAGTTCCATTAAGAGTTACTCAGTAGATTCGGTGCGGCCATTCTATCTCAACTTGGGGTAAAAATCTGTCTAATCAGGTTCTCAATCAATAGCGGTGAGGCATTGTGATAGCCGGGCAGGGGCAGGGTGGCGTGCGGTAGCGGCGGGCCGAGAGTGTTATCTTGCTCTAGGCGCAGGTAGGGGAGGTTGATAGTTGGGTCAGCGCCGGTGGGCTTAAGTGAGATCCGGCACTCAATGGTGCTCTGGCGTTGCAGGGTATGGCTGCCGTAGAGTTGAGTCAGATTAAACAGACCACAGTCGCGAACGATCATCACGCCGTAGCCGTTATCAGGGGCGAAGCCGGTGAGCTGTTGGTTTGTATCGGTGTAGAGAAAGAGATCATCGGCGACGAGTCGATGTCCTCGGTCGAGTAGCTGTAGTGACAGTGTGCTCTTGCCACTAGCCGGAGGGCCATCAATAATCGTACCGTGGTTAAACAGAACTAATAGCTGTCCCTGATAGAGGGGGGGGAGGTTCAGTGATCTGGCTCCTGCAGCCGCTGTAGCTGCTGTACAATCAACTGTTGCAGCGCTTCGGCGCTCTCAAGTTGCCGAAGCTCGGTGGCGATAGCCTTATCCCTAAGGAGGGTCGCGAGCGCTGAGAGTAGCTGTAGATGGTGGGTTGCCGACTTCTCTGGAACCGCAATGGCAAAGATTAGATCGACCGGTTGTCGATCAGAGGCGTCGAAGTCGATCGCTTCACTGAGAGTAATGACCGCCAGAATCGGGTGGTCGAGAATCGGCAGGCGGGCATGGGGAATGGCAATGCCATGCCCTAGACCGGTTGAACCGAGGCGCTCTCTAACTAGCAGCGCCTCGTAGGTGAGCATCGATAGCGACTCATCGGCGTCAGTACCGATGAGGGGCTCAATGGCATCGTAGAGTAGCCCAGCGGCGCACTCAAGGAGCCGCTTTTTGCTGCTAAGACTGATACGGGGCCGAATGTGGCGAACCGAGAGTAGCTGTTGCAGATCGATGCTCATAGCTAAGACCAGAGGGCGCTATTCAGAGAGCGGTTGATCTTTTAAGGCACCATTATTGCGGTGGTGGTTAGTCACCTTCTCCTTGTGTTTGCGGATTTGGCGGTCGAGTTTGTCAGCTAGGCCATCGATGGCGGCGTACATATCCTCATGCTCGTGGTTGGCAAAGAGTTGGTTGCCGGTAATGTTAATCGTGGCTTCAGCCTTTTGGCGCTGCTTCTCTACGCTGAGAATGACATGCGCGTTGGTAACCTGATCAAAATGACGCTCCAGACGCTCAAGTTTACTACCGACATATTCCCGTAATGGGTCAGTAATTTCTACATGGTGTCCTGTCAGGTTAAGTTGCATAGGTTGCTCCTTGGTTTTCTTACTGTGTAACCTTCGGCGAGCCGAAGGGGTGTTCCTATGTCAGCCGCTTGCGCTCACTAGAGGAGGCAATGCCCATCGCTTCACGATATTTGGCGATGGTTCGGCGGGCGACGTTTATACCACGTTTTTTCAAAATTGTGGCAACTTTCTCGTCGCTCAGGGGCTTTTTTACCGGCTCCTTGGCGATGATCTCTTTAATCATGGCGCGAATGGCGGTTGAGGAGGCCTCACCACCACAGGTTGTGCGGACATGGCTGGAAAAGAAGTACTTTAGTTCAAAAATACCGCGGGGGGTATGGATATATTTGCGATTGGTGGTACGGGAGATGGTCGATTCGTGCATCTCCAGCTCTTGGGCAATATCGGCTAAAATCATCGGTTTCATGCCGACCTCACCCTGTTCTAAAAACGCTTTTTGGTGGTGGACAATCCGTTCGGCTACTTTGAGCAGGGTATCGTTACGACTCTGTAGGCTTTTAATAAACCAGTGTGCCTCCTGTAGATGGGAGCGCATGGTGGAGAGATCGCCCTCACTCATGCTGCGCATTAGCTCGACATAGTGGTGGTTAACGCGCAGTTTGGGGGCATTATCGGGGTTAATGGCGACGCGCCACTGCTGTTCAACTTTGCGTACAAATAGATCTGGGGTGATATAGTCGTGACGGCTATCGTGAAACGGTGTTCCGGGGCGGGGGCTCTGTTGTTGAATTAAAGTGATAATCGCGGCTAACTCCTGATCGTCAATCTTCATGCGCCTTTTGATCTGTTGATAGTCTCTGGCGGCGAGTTTGTCAAAAAAATAGCGCACTAATTTGATAGCTCCAGCTCGTAGCGGCGATTCGGGTAGCCGCCGTAGCTGAATTAACAGACACTCTTGCAGATCGAGTGCGGCAACGCCGGCTGGGTCGAACTGTTGTACGAGGTGGAGGATTGCGATAAGCTCCTCTCGCTGTAGCTCCGGTAACATGGGCAGCAGGGTCTCTTGTAGCTGCTCTAGTGAGAGTGATAGTAGCCCATCGCTGTTGACCGCATCGATAATCGCCTCGGCAATGAGTCTATCACTGTCGCTTAGGCGGTAGAGCTGGAGCTGCTCTAACAGGTAGGCCTGGAGTGAGAGGGGGGACTCATCGGCATACTCTTGGGTAAACGCCTCATCGCTAGCGGGGGCCGTTGGGGTGGGGGTGGCGATATCGAAGCTATCCTCCCACTGACTATCGGTAGGGAGATCGTCCGGTATCTCGCTCTGCTGCTCTAGTGTTAGCTCTCTCTCACTGTTCTCATCGCTGTCACTCTGCGCCTCGGGGAGCGGTTGGTCGCTATCCTCTTCGTACTCCTGCTCTAGCATTAGGTTGGCATCAAGCGCCTGCTGGATCTCTTGCTGTAGCTCAAGTGAAGAGAGCTGCAACAGCCGAATTGCCTGCTGCATCTGCGGGGTCATGGAGAGATGCTGTCCGAGCTTTGCCTGTAGTGTCTGTCTCATCGGTGAGCGTCCTAATCCTTGACGATTGTTAGTCTGAAAACGGCAGTGGTAGCCCTAACGCCCTCTATTGCCGCTATCTCTAGTTTAGATGGCAAATTGGGCTCCTAAATAGGTCTGTTGTACGGTTGAGTTCGCTAGTAGCTCTGTGGGGGTGCCTGCGGCAACCACCCGTCCCTCGCCGACAATATAGCCCCGCTCGCAGATAGAGAGGGTCTCGCGTACATTATGGTCGGTAATGAGGATGCCGATATTGTTCCGTTGTAGCTGTCGAATCATCGCCTGAATATCGGCGACCGAGATAGGATCGACCCCAGCAAAGGGCTCATCTAGCAGAATAAAACGGGGGTTAGAGGCGAGTGCGCGGGCAATTTCGACTCGTCTGCGCTCGCCGCCGGAGAGGCTCATGCCGAGTGAGTGGCGAATATGGATAATATTGAACTCCTCTAGCAGTCGCTCTAACTCCTCTGCCTGCGCCTCTCTATTGAGATCACTACGAAGCTCTAAAATGGCGTTAATATTCTCTTCGGTGCTCAATTTGCGAAAGATGGAGGCCTCTTGGGGCAGGTAGCCGATACCAAGACGGGCGCGGCGATGGATCGGCAGGTGGGTAATCGGGTAGTCATTGAGGAGGATGCGGCCCGCATCGCAGCCGATTAGACCGACTATCATATAAAAGCTGGTGGTCTTACCGGCACCATTAGAGCCGAGCAGGCCGACAATTTCGCCACTATTGAGGGTGAGTGAGACATCGTGCACGACCGTCCGTTTTTTATAGCGCTTGCAGATGTTTTCTGCGCTTAGGGTGTGGCGCGATGGAGTCACTCTGCCTCCCTTGGTTGTAAAATGACATGAACCCGCTGCTTACTCGAACCACCGCTACTCGCCTCTACTCGGTTTTGATGAATGAGGTAGCGAATGGCGTTACCGCTGAATTGATCACCGCTGTGGGTTAGGCGGGCGTTGCCCTGAAAGTCGAGGGTTGCTTGCGTTGCATCGTAACGAATGGTGTTCGCTTGCGCCTCTAACGGGGTTGGGGTGAGCTGCTGTAGATGGGTTGGGGTGCCGTGGGTGGTGACCGAGGCGATAGCGCGATCTGTGGTGACAATCTCTAAGCGATCGGCTTTGAGGGTTAGATCGCCCTGTTGCAGCACGACTTGACCTTGATAGAGGCTAATGCCACTGCTCTCATCAATCGTTAAGGTATCGGATTGAATCGAAATAGGCTCGTTACTGGTATTAAATAGGGTCGTGCGCTCTGCCGCCGTCAGAGGCAGTGGAGTGAGGGCTAGTAGCAGCAGCATGTGAGGGAGGTGTCTTATCATAGAGTTTAGGGTTGATAGAGGGCGGTGACACCGTTAAATAGGTGCAGTTGCTGAGTCTGTAGGGCTAGTTCGAGTCCGCCAGCCCGAATCGTTAGCTGGGGGTGGTGCAGGGTGACCGGTTCGGGAGCGCTCAGTTGCCGCAGGGCCATATCGATCGATAGCGTCTCTGTCTGTAGTCGGTACCCTTGAGGCCATTCGGAGAAGGGGCCGTAGAGCTCAACTTGCTGCTGTAGCAGTAGTTGGCCACTGTCGTATAACAGCCCGCCATTGGCCTGTAGCTGCCACTGCGCCTCGTTACTGTAGAGATTGAGTCGAGGTTGCAGTAGTTCACTGAGCTGCCGTTCGGGGTAGTGGATGAGGCGGGTCGCCTGTAGCCTCTCCCGTGGGGTGCCGTTAGCGCTACTCTGAGAGAGTGTTGGTTGCTCTATACGGTAGTCGATCGGGGCGGTGGCGCTAGGTGTAGCGGGGGGGAGCGCTCTTTGCGATTGAATGTAGCGTCCGCCCCATAGCAGCCCAAGTGCTAGTAGTAGCAGCGATAGTAGTCGTGGCATTAGGCGAGGTAGTCGTCGATGAGGGCACTAAACTGCCCCTGAGCGTGCATAATCAGTTCGCACAGATCGCGTGCAGCACCCGCGCCCCCCGGGTTTGGCGTTATCCAGTGTGCCTGCTGCTTGACTAGGGGGTGGGCATCGGCTACCGCGACTGAGAGTCCAACCCGCGTCATAATCGGCAGATCGATAAGATCGTCACCGACATAGGCGACCTGAGTCGGGGTGAGCTGTAGCTGCTGTAACATCTGCTCATAGGCGGGTCGCTTCTGCTGCTGCCCCTGATAGAGATGGTTGATATTGAGGCTCTCCATACGAACTTTGACGACATTCGATTGGCGGGCGGTAATAATGCCGATGGTCACTCCCGTGCGCTGTAGCATCGTCATGCCAAGGCCATCACGGGAGTGAAACGCCTTGTACTCTTGGCCATCATCGCCGATAAATAGGCGGCCATCGGTTAACACGCCGTCAACATCAAAGATAACCAGTTTTATCGCTTTGGCCTGTTGATAGATCGCTTGCATGGAACTCCTCATCGCTGTTTGAGCCATTATAGTCGTAGTGGCGGCGGAAAATCACGCCCTGAGCGCCAATTTCGGCCCGATCTACTGGGGAGGCTGGGGCGATTCATGGCAGAGAGTGACCGCAAGTCGGCTATCAAGTATCTGTTTTATATGGTTAATCTGCTCGGAATTAAGTGCCAAATTATCGGCTGTCGAGAGGGTGAAGATATCCTCTACCCGCTCCCCTAGGGTGGTAATGCGGGCGCTGTGGAGACGATAGTCGTCACAGGTGATCACTTGGGCTATTTGGGAGAGCAGCCCTGGACGATCAGAGGAGATAATCTCTAGCATGGTGCGCCGGTTTTCGTTGTGGTAGAGGGTGATTTGGGTGGGAGTGGTAAAGCACTTCAGTTGCCGTGGTATCAGCCGTTGGCGATCGGTATCGGGGGTGAACTTGCCGTTGAGCATCTGCATTAATATCTCCCGTACCTGCTGCTGTTCGTCGCTGGCGATATACTCTCCGCAGCGGTTCAGTACCGTGTAGGTATCGAGGGCGTGGTTATCGGAGGAGGAGAGGATACGGGCATCGACAATATTGAGTCCGAGCTGATCGAGTGTCGCGGTCACATCGGCAAACAGGTTGTTGCGCAGAGGGGTGTAGATAAAAATCTCCGTTCCGCCTCGTAGGCTATTGTTACGCACCGCCACGACTGACAAGATCCCCTGCTGTAACGCCTGTAGCTGCCAGATAATCTCTTCGCTGGTGTAGCGCAGCAGGTAGTCGCTACCGAGTCGTTCGATCAGTAGTTCGACGTCGGTCTGTGGCCACTGGTGTGATTCGATATAGTGTATCACCTCGTCACGGCGCTGTCGCAGCAGCTCCTGTTGGCTGAGTGGATCGGTTAGGCCGCGCTGTAGCGCCTTGGTGGTTTCGCTGTAGAGCTCCCACAGTAGCGACGCTTTCCAGCTAGTCCATATCGAAGGGCTGGTGGCACGAATATCGGCTACTGTCAGCAGATAGAGGTAGTCGAGCCTATCTTGGCGGCCGACAAATTTGGCAAAGTCGTTAATGACCACCGGATCGGAGATATCTTTGCGCTGTGCCGTGAGGGAGAGTTTGAGATGGCTAGCCACTAGCCAGCTAACGAGTCGGGTATCAAATTCGCTGAGAAGATGGTCGCGACAGAAGCGTTCAGCATCGAGCGCACCTAGCTCGGAGTGATCGCCACCGCGCCCTTTAGCGATATCGTGATAGAGGGCGGCGACATAGATCAGCTCTGGCTTAGGTAGGTTGCGCATCATGTTGCTGCACTGTGGTAGTTCGAGCTGGTGCTTGTCGCTGGTGAGTCGGCGCAGATTATAGAGTAGCCGCAGGGTATGTTCATCAACGGTATAGGCGTGAAACAGATCGTGCTGCATCTGGCCACTAATTTGACCAAATTCGGGTAGATAGCGCCCTAACACGCCGTAGCGGTGCATCTTGGTAAAGACAAAGTTAATTCCGCTAGGTTGGCGTAAAATCTCCATAAATAGCGATTTGCAGCGCATATCTTGCCGAAAGCTCTCATCAATTAGGTGCAGATGGCTTCGGACAGAGCGAATAGTCGTGGCGCGTACCCCTTTGGCATCATCGCGCTGGGCGAGCAGCAGAAACATCTCTAGCAGCGCGTAGGGGTAGGTGGCAAAGGTCTGCGGGTGGGTGATCTCCAGATAGTTGTTTCGTAGCTGAAAGCGGCGATTCAGGGGGATAATGGTCGGCTGCTCTGCCTGTTGGCGTGGGTAGATGATATTTTCTAAAAAGAGCTGGAGCAGCATCTCGTTCAGCCGCTCTAGCTCCTGCACGGTGCAGAAGTAGTCGTTGGTAAAGTACTCTACCGCTAAATGGCGCCTATCACTCTGATAGCCGAACTGCTCGGCTAAGGTGCGCTGGTAGTCGAACAGCAGCCGATCTTCGCGGCGCTGGGCGAGGAGATGGAGTGCATAGCGAATCTTCCATAAGAACCTTTCGCCCGAGAGCAGGTGTTGATACTCCTCTGCGGTGAGGAACTGGTGTGCGACCAGATCAGAGAGCTTATCGGCCCCGAAGTGGCGTTTAGCGACCCAGCCGACCATCTGAATATCTCGTAGCCCACCCGGCCCCTCTTTAATGTTCGGTTCTAGGTTGTAGGCGGTGTCGTTGTAGTGTTTATGGCGCCGCCGCTGCTCCTCCATCTTAGCGCTAAAGTAGTCGGGGCAGCTCCAGAGCAAGTCGGGGCTAATCGACTGCTTTAGCTGTTGTAGCACGCTCTTATCGCCGCAAAGGTATCGCGCCTCAATTAGGTTGGTCATGACAGTCACATCGCTGGCCGCTTGGTGCCGACACTCCTCAAGGGTGCGGACGCTGTGACCAATATCCAGACCGATATCCCACAGTAGGGTGATCAGCTGCTCCATGGTGGCCGATTCGGCCTCGGTCAGGGGTTGCTGATGGAGTAGCAGAATATCGATATCGGAGTGGGGATGGAGCTCTCCGCGGCCATATCCCCCGACGGCGATGAGGCTAAATGGCTGCTGTAGTGGCTGGCTGACATGGTGCCATAGATGGATGAAGAGCTGATCCACCACCTTAGCTTGGCCGCAGACTAGCGCCTCAATGGGGTATCGCTGTTCGATAAAGTGCTGTTTAAGGGCGTCGTTCGCGCGGCTTAGATAGCTGCGATAGAGCTTAATGGTCGGTTTTATCTCGAACTGTAGTGGCTCTGAGAGGGCGAGAATCTCTGCGTATAGCTGCGCGACATCGCTGTTAGCTGTGGGGATCATAGGGTTAGCGGCGCCTCCTGCTCACCTTGACGCAGGGTTAAAATTTCGTTGCCGTGGTCGGTAATTAAAATCGTATGCTCCCACTGGGCCGAGAGTGAACGGTCGCGGGTGAGTACCGTCCACTTATCCTTATGCAGCTTGATCCCCGGCTTACCGGCGTTGACCATCGGTTCAATGGTAAAGGTCATGCCTGGTTTAATCTTGACCCCCTCCCCCGGTTTGCCGTAGTGGAGTACCTGCGGATCTTCGTGAAACTCCTGGCCGATACCGTGGCCGCAATACTCCCGTACGATGGAGTAGTGGTAGCTCTCAGCTAGACGCTGGACTGCGTAGCCGATATCGCCGAGGGTATGACCAGGTAGTGCCTCACGAATACCGGCGAACATCGCCATGCGAGCGACCTGCATCAACCGCGAGGCGCGAATCGAGGGCTCGCCGATGGCAAACATCCGGCTAGTATCGCCATGATATCCCCCCTTAATCACGGTAATATCGAGATTAATGATATCGCCCTGCTTTAACTTTTTTTGATCGGGAATACCGTGACAGACCACATGGTTAACCGAGGTACAGGTAGCGGCGGGAAACCCCCTATAGTTTAGGGGAGCTGGAATCGCCTGTTGAGTGTTGACAATGTAGTCGTGGCAGAGACGATCAATCTCGGCGGTGGTGATACCGGGCTGCATATAGGGTTCAATCATCTCCAGCACTTCGGCGGCTAAGCGGCAGGCCGTCCGCATTTTGGCGATTTCGTCGCGGTTTTTTAAGCGAATATTTAACGGTTTTTTACTCATGAGGCAGGGTGATGAAGTTAAGGTTTAGGGTTGATGACATAACACAGGGGCCTATTTTGCCAGAAGTGAGGCAAACTGTGGCGCAAAAGAGCTAAATTGCCCCGAATTTACCGATATCAAGTTGTTGTCGCGCGGGTGATATGGTATAAAGCGCCCCGCTGTTTCGATCCGAAATCGGAATCAAGGCGACCTATTCCACACACATACCGGCGCGACTACCGGGTGCCTTCGGGTTGGTAGTTGGGGTATGTGGCGGTTCTAAAACCCAAAATTCTTAGGAGTTTTTTATGTCAAATGTCACAATGCGGCAGATGTTGGAGGCCGGTATTCACTTCGGCCACCAAGCCCGTTACTGGAATCCTCAAATGAGTAGCTATATCTTTGGGGAGCGCAACAAAATTCACATTATCAATTTGGAGCAGAGCCTGCCGCTCTACAACGAAGCGATTAACTTTATCTCCAAAAAGGCGTCCCAAAAGGGCAAAATCCTGCTAGTCGGTACCAAACGCCAAGCGCGTGACCATGTTCGTAGTGAGGCGGAGCGAGCCGGTATGCCCTATGTTAACCACCGCTGGCTCGGTGGGATGTTGACCAACTATAAAACCGTGCGCCAGTCGATTAAACGGCTAAAGGATCTAGAGCTGATGGATGCCGATGGCACCCTCGACCGCCTACCGAAAAAAGAGGCGATTTTGCGCCGTCGCGAACTCGATAAGCTGCAACGCAGTCTCGGTGGCATCAAAGATATGGGCTCGCTGCCCGATGCGCTATTCATTATTGATGTCGGCCATGAGAAGATCGCCGTCAGTGAGGCCAATAAGCTCGGCATTCCGGTGATTGGTGTGGTCGATACCAATAACTCTCCCGATGGCGTTGACTATGTCATTCCTGGTAATGACGATGCGCTCAGAGCGATTGAGCTCTATACCAAAGGGGTTGCCGATGCGGTGCTAGAGGGTAAACTAGCTAGCAACCAAGCGGTGGCTATCGCCGATGAGTTTGTCGAGGTGACCGAGGAGAACGAGGTCGTCGCAGAAGAGGCGTAACCGTTACCGACATCGAGGTTTAGCTTTAGTTTAAACCACAATTTTTTGTGAACTAGATTGAATATTGAATAGAGGATAGGTTCAGGATGGCAATTACTGCGGCACAGGTTAAGGATCTTCGCGAGCGCACTGGCGCCGGTATGATGGAGTGCAAAAAGGCGCTCACCGAAACAGGGGGCGACATTGAGGCGGCGATTGAGCACATGCGCAAAAGTGGTCTGGCCAAAGCCGATAAGAAGGCGGGTCGAACCGCGGCAGAGGGGGTCATATTGGTATGCAGCTCTGACGATAACCACACTGCGGTGATGGTCGAGGTCAACTGCGAAACCGATTTTGTCACCAAAGGGGACGATTTTCAGACATTTGCCAACAGCGTCGCTAAACTAGCGCTAGCCGAAAAGTGCGCCACCATTGAGGCGCTACTAGCGGCCAAAATGGCCGATGGCCAGAGTGTGGCCGAGGCGACTAAAGCGCTAATTGCCAAGATTGGTGAAAATATGCAGGTGCGCCGAGTTGTGCTATTAGAGAACCGTGACGGGCATGTCGCCCACTATCTGCACGGCTCTCGCATTGGCGTTATGGTCGCCATGACTGGAGGGGATAACGAACTAGCGCGAGATATTGCGATGCATATTGCCGCTAGTCGTCCCGAGGCGATTAGCGCCGACGATATCGACTCAGCCCTGATTGAAAAAGAGAAGGAGATCTTCTCTGCTCAAGCAGCCGAAAGTGGCAAACCGGCCGACATTATTGAGAAGATGGTGTCGGGTCGAATTCAGAAATTCCTAAAAGAGGTGACGCTGCTAGGACAACCGTTTGTCAAAGACCCCGACCAGAGCGTTGAAAAACTGCTCAAATCGCGCGGTGCGACGGTGACAAGCTTCAGTCGCCTAGAGGTTGGCGAAGGGATTGAGAAGAAGCAGGAGAACTTTGCCGACGAAGTCATGAGTCAAATCAAAGGATAGTCTGCCATGAGCCCTCCCCCCCTAATTGGTCGTCGCATTCTACTTAAATTGAGTGGAGAGGCTCTGATGGGGTCTCAGGGGTATGGTATCGACCCTGCCGTACTGCAACGAGTAAGCGCCGAAGTGGCGGCAGTGATTCGTGATGGCGTAGAGATAGCCCTAGTCATTGGTGGCGGCAATATCTTTCGTGGCGTCGGTCTCGCCGCTAGCGGTATGAATCGAGTGAGCGCAGATCAGATGGGGATGCTCGCGACCGTGATTAATGCCCTAGCGTTTGCCGATGCGCTAAAGCAGCAAGGGATCGATGCTCGGGTGATGTCGGCGCTCAGTATGGAGCAGGTGTGCGAAACCTATACTCAGCGCCGAGCTATCGAACATCTACAGCAGGGGCGAGCGGTTATCTTTGCCGCAGGTACCGGCAACCCCTTTTTTACTACCGATTCGGCAGCAACGCTGCGTGCGATTGAGATCGAGGCCGATTGGGTATTTAAAGCGACCAAAGTCGATGGAGTCTATGATAGCGACCCGGTGAAAAATCCCGAGGCTAAACTCTATCGCCAACTCACTTTTGACGAAGTGATTGCCAACCGCCTCGGGGTGATGGACTTGACCGCCATGCTACTCTGTCGCGAGCACACGATGCCGCTTAAGGTATTTAATATGACCCGTGAAGGGGGATTGACGGCTATTTTAGCCGGTGCTGATGAAGGCACCACCGTCACCGCATAACCCAGGATAGAAGAGATGATTAACGACATTCTTAAAGATGCCGAAGAGCGAATGGGCAAGAGCCTTGAGACGCTTAAAGTGGAGTTAAGTAAAATTCGTACCGGAAGAGCCAACGCCTCACTGTTAGATCACATTACCGTTGACTACTACGGCTCGACAGTTCCGATCGGACAGGCGGCTAATATCCATGTTGAGGACTCACGCACTCTCACCGTCACACCGTGGGAGAAGGGGATGGTCTCAGTCGTCGAAAAGGCGATTCTCACCTCCGATTTAGGGCTCAATCCGGCCACCTCCGGTAATGTGATTCGAGTTCCGATGCCGCCACTGACCGAAGAGCGTCGGCGCGACCTAATTAAAGTGGTCAAAGGGGAGGGGGAGAAGGGTAAAGTGGCGATACGAAATGTACGCCGTGATGCGAACTCCGATTTTAAAGAGCTCTTAAAAGAGAAGTCGGTGAGCGAAGATGAGGCGCGTGGCGCTGAAGATTCGATACAGAAACTGACCGATAAGTTCGTGCTTAAGGTCGATGAGATAGTTGAGCAGAAAGAGAAGGATCTGCTCGAAATCTGATCTGACCAGATCAGCTAGGCTATGTCGTCGTCACGACCGCAACATATCGCTATCATTATGGATGGCAATGGTCGCTGGGCTAAAAAGCGGCTACTGCCCCGCTTCGCTGGCCATAAGGCGGGTGTCGAAACGGTGCGGGGGGTGGTCAAAAGCTGCATAGAGCAGCAGATCCCCGTCTTAACTCTATTCGCCTTTAGTAGCGAGAACTGGCGTCGCCCAGCAGAAGAGGTCGGTCTGTTAATGGAGCTGTTTATGAGCGCCCTAGATAGAGAGGTCACTAAGCTGCACCGTAACGGCGTTAAACTACAGATTATTGGCGACTTAGCGCGCTTTAATCCGCAGTTACGACAACGGATAGCGGCAGCGCACCAATTAACGACCCATAATGATCGACTGCAACTCAATATCGCTGCTAACTATGGCGGGCGTTGGGATATTGTGCAAGCGTGCCGCCATCTCGCCTCCGAGGTTGCGGCCGGTAGGCTCGATGCCGAAGCGATTAGCGAGTCGCTGTTAGCGCAGCAGCTCACCCTATCTGAGTTACCCGAGCCCGATCTCTTTATTCGTACCGGTGGCGAGCAGCGGGTGAGTAACTTTCTGCTATGGCAACTCGCCTATACCGAACTCTACTTTACCGATAAGTTGTGGCCCGATTTCAATGTCGCCGAATTTCAGACCGCACTCGACTCCTTCAGTCTGCGACAGCGCCGTTTTGGTCGTACCGGCGATCAAGTGACTGCTGGAGATCATGCTTAAACAGCGCCTATTGACAGCCGCTGTGCTGATGCCGCTGGCATTGTGGGCGGTGCTGGCGCTACCAGCGGCACCGTTTGCACTGCTAATCGGCATCGTGGCGCTCATCGGCTTTTGGGAGTGGAGCGCCCTGCTGACCCCCAAGAGGGGGGGACGGCGACTCTACCTGCTGCTAGCGCTGCTAGCGATGGCGGGGCTCTGGTTTTGGCCCGACCAGCAGCTGGTGCAAGATACCCTGCCGTGGCTAGGGCTATTTTGGTTTGCACTGGGGGTAAAGCTGGTGGCTCGTTATCCGGCCATTGCCACTCTCTGGCGTACCCACCTGCCGCTACGGGGCCTAGTCGGAGCGCTCATGCTGCTGCCGACCTGGTATGTACTGCTGCTGTTGCAGCAGCAAGATCCTAAACTGCTAATAGCGCTACTGCTCATCGTTTGGGCGGTCGATATCGGAGCCTACTTTAGTGGCCGCCGTTGGGGCCGCACTAAACTGGCACCAGCGATCTCCCCCGGTAAGAGCTGGGAGGGCGTCTTGGGGGGGGCGGTATTGACAGTCGTTGTTGCGACGGGGATTAAGCTCTGGCTCTCTCAGTCGTGGCTATTTCTCATGGTGGCGCTATTGACCGCCATGGTGTCGATTGTTGGCGATCTGGCCGAGAGTCTGTTTAAGCGCACGGCCGATATGAAAGATAGCGGCTCGATTCTGCCGGGCCATGGGGGGGTGTTAGATCGTATCGACAGCTTGACAACCGCCGCGCCTCTATTTTGGATTTTAATGTTTTACAACTAATGCGTCAGTTAACTATTCTCGGAGCGACCGGCTCCATCGGCCAAAGTACCCTCAGTGTGGTGCGTCAGCATCGTGAAAGGTTTGCTATTTATGGTTTAAGTGCCTATAACCGAGTCGAGCCGATGGTGGCACTCTGTCTCGAATTTGACCCTAAAATAGCGGTAATGGCCGATAGCGGTGCGGCCGAGGCGTTAGCGCAAAGGTTGCAGCAGCTAGGGTGTGAGACCCGAGTCGAGGCGGGGGAGGCGGGGTTAGCCCAGATCGCCTGCGCTGAGAGTGTCGATGATGTGATGGCGGCGATTGTCGGTGCAGCGGGGCTAAAGGCGACTTTGGCAGCTATTCGGGCCGGAAAGCGGCTGCTGCTAGCTAATAAAGAGTCGCTGGTGATGGCAGGCGAGCTCTTTATGGCGGAACTACAGCAGCACGGGGCTAAGTTGCTGCCTATCGATAGTGAGCATAATGCCATCTATCAGTCGTTACCGGCCAATTTTGGTGGTGAGCTAGCGGCGGTAGGGGTTGAGCGGGTGGTTTTAACCGCCTCGGGCGGCCCGTTTCGACAGCGTAGTGCTGCCGAGATGGTCGATATTACCCCAGAGGAGGCGATAGCTCATCCGAACTGGCGTATGGGACAGAAGATTTCGGTCGATTCGGCCACGATGATGAATAAGGGGTTAGAGGTGATAGAGGCTCACTGGCTCTTTAATGCCTCCGCCGAGCAGATTGAGGTGGTGATCCATCCGCAGAGCGTCATCCACTCCATGGTCGCCTATAGCGATGGCTCGGTATTAGCACAGTTAGGTAACCCCGATATGCGTACTCCGATTGCCCATGCATTAGGCTACCCAGAGCGAATCTGCTCAGGTGTCGCCCCGCTCGATCTGGCCAAAATCGGCCATTTTGAGTTCTACCGTCCCGATTTTGAGCGCTTTCCGGCGCTGCGACTCGCCTATGAGGCGCTGCGCGCCGGTGGTACCGCCGCGACGGTGCTCAATGCGGCGAATGAGGTCGCTGTGGCGGCCTTTTTAGAGGGGCGCATTGGCTTTACCGACATTCCTCGTCAAGTAGAGCAGGCGCTGACGGCCCATACGGTAGCGGCGGTGGAGTCGATTGAGCAGCTATTGCAACTAGATAGCGACATTCGGAGCGAAGTTTGGGGGCAGATAGCGTATGCTTGAGCTATTATCAACCGTCATTAACTTTATTCTAGTCCTAGGGTTACTGATCACCATCCATGAGTATGGCCACTTCTGGGTGGCGCGTCGTTGTGGAGTGAAGGTGTTGCGCTTTTCGGTCGGCTTTGGTCAGCCACTGTGGCGGCGGGTCGGTGCCGATGGGGTGGAGTATGTGATTGCGGCGATTCCACTCGGGGGCTATGTCAAAATGGTCGATGAGCGCGAGGCGGAGGTGGCAACCGCCGATCTCCCCTACGCCTTTAATCGCCGTCCACTGCGACAGCGGGTAGCGATTGTCGCAGCCGGCCCCATCGCTAACCTACTGCTAGCGGTGCTTAGCTACTGGTTAATGTTTATGCACGGGGTCGAAGGAACTGTGCCCGAGCTAGCCGAACCGCCACCCGATACCCCGGCATGGTATGCGGGGATTGAGGCTGGCGATCTGATTGTGGCCGTGGGGGAGGAGAGCGTGCCGACTTGGCAGGCGGCGTTAGAGAAGATCTTACCGGCAGCACTGCTGCGCGAGCCGTTGCAGCTCACCCTAGAGCGAGGGGGAGTCGGGCAGGTGGTAGAGTTGCCGCTACACCGCCTAACGACTGAGGTAAAACCGGAGCTATTTCAGACCCTGACCGGTATCGCCCCCGCACCGATGTCCCTCCCCCCCGTCATCGGTGAAGTGGTGAGTGGCTCGGCGGCAGAGAGAGCCGGTATGCGTGCTGGTGATCGTATCGAACAGATTAATCAGCTAGCGATTCATAGCTGGAGTGAGGCGGTCGAGCAGATAAAACAGCATCCAGAGCAGCCCCTAACGCTGGTGCTACGGCGTGAGGGGGAGAGCGTGGCACTAGAGGTGACACCCGAAGCGCAGCACCATCAGGGCGAGAAGATTGGCCGACTAGGGGTGAGTCTTCAGGTCGATTCGGCCGATATCGCCCGCTATCGGGCGGTGTGGCAGTATGGGGTGTTCGATGGCTTGGTCGCTGCGGTTGAGAAGAGCTGGGAGATGTCGATATTGACCCTAAAAGTGTTAGGGCGGATGGTCACCGGATCGGTCTCGGTAGAGAATCTAAGCGGTCCGATTACCATCGCTCGTTATGCGAAACACTCAGCCGATGCCGGTTTAAGTCAACTACTGGGGTTTATTGCGATTGTCAGTCTGAGTCTGGGGATTCTCAATCTACTACCGATCCCAGTGTTAGATGGGGGGCATCTGTTCTTCTATCTACTGGAGTGGTTACGCGGGGCTCCGTTATCGGAGCGTGTTGAAATGGTCGGTCAGCAGGTCGGTATCTCGCTGCTGGCGCTGTTAATGATGGTGGCGGTCTATAACGATATGGTGCGACTCGGATGGGGCTAGTTTTTCGCCTAGGGCTACTGGCCCTGCTCTGGTGCTTTACCACGGTAGCTGCCGCCTTTACCCCCTTCATGGTCGAGGATATTCGGGTCGAGGGGCTACAGCGCATTTCGGTTGGTACAGTGTTTAACTATCTCGATATTGAGCCCGATACCGAGGTGACCCCAGCTAAGATAGAACAGGCGGTTGAACGGCTCTATCAGACCGGCTTTTTTTACGATGTCGCCTTTGAACGGGATGAGAACACGCTAGTGGTCGTGCTAGATGAACGCCCCTCGATCGCCACCATTACCCTAGAGGGCAATGAGGATATCGATAGTAACCAGCTACTCGACAGCCTCAAATTGATCGGTTTTCGTGAGGGGCGTTCATTTAACCGTTCGCTACTCGATAAAGTGGTGCTGGAGCTCAAACAGCAATATATGACTCTTGGCAAATATAATAGCCAAATTAACCCGCTAGTCGAACGGCTGCCACGCAATCGGGTCGCGATTACCTTAACGATCAATGAGGGGCGCGAGGCGTCGATTAATCGCCTGAAACTATTAGGCAATAATGCTTACGATGATGAGCTGCTGTTAGGACTACTAGAGTCGGGGGAGCGGCCACTACTCGGTTTCGGTAGCAATGATCAATATTCGCGCCAGAAGCTAGCCGGTGATTTAGAGAAGATTCGCAGCTACTATATGGATCGAGGCTATATCAATTTTGCCATCGACTCGACTCAGGTGAGCATTACCCCAGAGCGGGAGGATGTCTATATCACCGTCAATTTGAGCGAAGGGGAGCCCTATCGCATCAAAGCGATCAATATTGCCGGCGACACCATTGTGCCAGAAGCGGAACTACGGCCGCTGCTACAACTTAAAGCGGGTGATCTCTTCTCTCGCAGCGCCCTCTCCGCCTCTAGCCGGCAGATTGCGGAAAAGTTAGGCGATAACGGCTACGCCTTTGCCAGCGTCAATCCGGTACCGCAGCTCGATGATGAGCAGCGCGAGGTGACACTCACCTTTTTAGTCGATCCCGGTAAGCGAGTCTATGTGCGGCGGATTAATCTCTATGGACACCACCGCACCCGCGATGAGGTATTACGACGCGAATTGCGTCAAATGGAGGCGGGCTGGATATCCACTGCCCGAGTCAAACGCTCTAAGACCCGCCTAGATAGATTAGGATTTTTTGATGAGGTGAGTGTCAATACCGCCCGAGTTCCCGGCAGGCAAGATCAGGCGGATATCGATATTCGAGTGATGGAGAAAGATGCCTTTGGCAACTTAAGTGCTGGGGTCGGTTATAGTAACGCCCAAGGGGTGTTATTAAACGCTAGCGTCACTCAAGATAACTTTCTCGGTAGCGGCAAGAGCTTTACCGTTAAGGTCGATAATAGTCAATCGAATACCGTCTATAGCTTCAGCACCACCGATCCCTACTTTACCATCGATGGTATTAGTCAGACGCTAATGCTCTCCTACCGTAAGACCGATGGCAGCGAGAGCGATATCTCCGACTACGATCTGCGTACCTGGTCACTCGGGCCGAGTTACGGTATTCCGGTGAGTGAATATAATACTTTTCGCACAGGAGTCACCTTTGAAAATACCGAATTGACGCCGAATGACTATACCCTAGAGGAGATTTTGGCGTTTTGTGACGATATCTCTAGCCGAGAACAGTGCGATTTTAAGACCTGGCGCTGGCGCAACAGCTTTGCCCATGACACCCGAAACCGTAAAATTTTCCCCAATGGTGGGGGGTTGAGTCAAATATCAACGGCACTAGCACTGCCACTCAATCAGGATACACTCCAGTTCTACACAGTCGAGCTGACGCAGCGCAACTACTTTCAAGTCTATCATGAGATTACCTTGGTAAGTCATGGTGAGATTAGTTATGCCGACTACTATGGTGATCGCAATATGCTACCGCCGTTTGAGCGGTTTCACGCCGGTGGGGTGGGAACGGTGCGCGGTTTCAGAAATAATAGTCTCGGTACCGAGGGGACTTTCGATAGCCAAGGGGACTCGTTAGGGGGCGATACCCGACTCCTGACGGGGTTAGAGCTACTCTTTCCTCCCCCTTTTGATGAGCAGTCGAACTCGATGCGACTTGGGCTATTTATCGATGGTGGTAATGTCTATGAGCGCAGTTACGGCATCGATTTAGAGAAGATGCGCTTTTCGACCGGCGTATCGCTATCGTGGTTAACGCCGGTCGGACCGCTGAAGTTCAGCTACGGAGTGCCACTACGGGATAAGAGGGGAGATGAGCTCGAATCGTTCCAGTTCTCTATCGGCATTCCCTAATAATGAATGGTGAATCTAGTCAATATAGTTTAAGTGTAACTTGGAGGGTGTGATATGAAAATGAACCAAGCTATCGGCTCGATAGCCGTGGTAGTGTGGCTAACTGTAACCGGTACCGCCTTCGGCGCAGAGCCGACTCGGGTCGCCTTTGTCAATACACCAGAGCTAGCGGAGCGCTCACCTCAGGCTAAAGAGGCGATTTTTAAGCTAGAGCAGGAGTTCTCTGGGCGCAAAAATGAGCTAGAGAAGCGCTTTAACCGCATTAAAGAGCTCGATAATCGCCTCATTCGTGACGGGGCGATTATGAGTTTAAGCGAAAAGGATAGCCTAGAGCAGGAGCTACGCCGCCTACAGCGCGACTTTAAGCGCGATAGAGACGCCTTTGAGGAGGACTTTCTACTGCGCCAAAAAGAGGAGCTAGCTAAAATGCAGCGCGAGATTGCCGCGGTGGTGATCGAAGTGGCCAAAGAGCAGGGGTTCGATCTGGTACTGGAGGCGGGCGTGGTCTATGCTAGCCCGAAGGCCGACATTACCGATAGAGTGATTCAGGCACTGCAAAAAGCCTCCCCCCAACCTTAAGCGATCCGTTGTGCCGATATTGACGCTAGCCGAGGTAGCGCAGCAGCTAGATGCAGAGCTGTTGGGGGAGGGGGCCTTGCCGGTTGACCATTTAGCGCCACTCAATAGCGCCGCCGCCGGTGCGCTCACCTTCTGCGTTAGTGCTAAATTTCGACGCCAACTGCGTCAAAATCGGGCCACTGCGGTGCTACTCACGGCGGAGCTAGCGCAAGATAACCCCAACGCCTCACTCATCGTCGTCGATCCCTACCTCAGTTATGCCCGCATTAGCCAACGCTTCTTGCCACCGATGCCGGCGGCCACCATCGACGCTTCGGCCCAGATTGCCCCCTCAGCTCGCCTAGGCGAGGGGGTGGCTATCGGTCCGAATGTGGTCATTGAGGAGGGGGTCGAACTAGGTGCTAGGTGCGTGGTGGGGGCCGGCGGTTTCATTGGCGCTAACTGCCGCCTAGGTGATAACTGCCACCTCTACCCCCGCGTCACCCTCTACCGCGACTGCAAGGTGGGGCGGGGGGCGACTATCCATAGCGGGGCGGTGATTGGCGCTGATGGCTTCGGCTTTGCCCATCATGGCACCGGCTGGACTAAAATTGCCCAGCTCGGTGGGGTGACGCTGGGTGATGAGATCGAAATCGGTGCCAACACCACCATCGATCGCGGCGCGATGGCGGATACTCTCATCGGTGATGGGGTTAAGATCGATAACCAAGTACAGATTGCCCACAATGTCACCATTGGCGATCACACCGCGATTGCCGGTTGTGTCGGAATCGCCGGTAGCGCCACCATTGGTCGCCACTGTGCGATTGGGGGGGGAGCTGGCATTTTGGGCCACCTGCAGATATGTGATGGGGTCACGATTACCGCGACCTCGCTGGTGACCGGCTCCATTCGCCAGCCCGGGGTTTACTCCTCCGGCACCCCACTACAGCCATCGGCTGAGTGGCAGAAAAATTTTGTCCGCTTTAAACAGCTTAACGCGATGGCGCAGCGACTGAACCGGTTAGAGCAGTTGCTGCCACCCTCTCCCCCCGATTCCGAACCGAACCAAGGATAACCACTATGAACCCACTCGATATTCAACAGATATTGCAATACCTACCCCACCGCTACCCCTTTTTATTAATTGATCGGGTGGTTGACTATGAACCGGGACAGTGGCTACACGCCTATAAAAATATCTCAATCAATGAGCCCTTCTTTCCGGGCCACTTTCCCGCGCGGCCGATCTTTCCGGGGGTACTTATCACCGAGGCGCTAGCACAGGCGACCGGTATTTTAGCCTTTAAAACCTCCGGTAATCGCCCCTCTGACGACTCACTCTACTTCTTTGCCGGCATCGATAACTGCCGCTTTAAGCTGCCGGTGGTACCAGGTGATCAGCTCCATCTGCATGTGACTCTACTAAAGCAGAAGCGAACCATCTGGAAATTTAGTGCCGAGGCTAAAGTAGATGAGAAGTTGGTCGCCAGTGCCGACATTATGTGTGCCGAGCAGTCGGTGGGCTAATGGCGGAGATTCACCGAACAGCAGTGATCGACCCGTCGGCTAATATCGCCGAAGGGGTACGCATTGGCCCCTATACCATTATCGGGGCTGGGGTGACACTAGGGGCTAGGTGTGATATTGGCCCCCATGTTGTCATCAGTGGTCCAACGGTGATGGGGTGTGATAATCGAGTGTTTCAGTTCGCCTCCATCGGAGCCGAACCACAAGATAAAACCTATCGCGGTGAGGCGACTAGACTGGTGATAGGGGATCGCAATACCATTCGTGAAGCGGCGACGATTAATCGGGGGACAGTGAAGGGGGGAGGGGAGACCCGCATCGGTAACGACAATCTGCTGATGGCCTATATCCATATCGCCCACGACTGTCAGATTGGTCACCATACCATCTTCTCCAATAACGCCTCGTTAGCGGGCCATGTCACGGTAGATGATCATGCCATCTTGAGCGGCTTTACACTAGTCCACCAATTTTGCGCCATTGGCGCACACGCCTTTACCGCAATGGGCAGTGCCGTTACTCGCGATGTTCCGCCCTACCTATTGGTTGCCGGCAATGTGGCCGAACCGCACGGTATTAACAGCGAAGGGTTAAAACGACGCGGTTTTAAAGGCGAGACGATAAGGGCGCTTAAACGAGCCTATAAACGCCTCTACCGCTCTGGCTTGCCGCTAAAAGAGGCCCTGACCGAACTAGAGACGATGGTGGCTGAGTGTGCAGAGATCGCACCACTAGTGCAGTTTATTCAGCAGTCACAGCGGGGGATTATTCGGTAGATCGTAACTACCTACCCCTATCCTGACCATGAGTAATGATATTCAAGCCCCTAGCATCTTTGGATATGGCTCAACTTGGATAAGAGCTGATTTTCATCTCCATACTAATGCAGATAAAGAATTTAAATATACAGACAACGAGGATGACTATTTTTCAAACTATGTAAAAGGCTTGGAAAAGGCTGACATCAGAATCGGGGTGATTACCAATCACAACAAGTTTGATGAGAGTGACTATCAAGCTCTCAGAAAGATGGCAAAGAGGAGAGATATTTGCCTGCTTCCTGGGGTCGAACTTGCTGTCGATGATGGCTCAAACGGCGTTCACACCTTAATAGTTTTTGGTGATCAATGGCTAGAAAACGGTAACGATTACATATCGCCCATCATTACCACCCTTTTCTGCGGGAAAACTGAATCAGAGTACCAGAATGAAAATGGAAGAAGCGACAAAAATATACTACATGTGGTTGAAGAGTTGGAGAAAACAGGCCGTGACTACTTCCTTATTTTTGCCCATGTAGCACAGAGAAGTGGATTGTGGCATGCAATGGGCGACTTTAAAGATAAAAGATATGAAACGGTGCGTTGCAGAACGCTTGGATTTCAGCAGGTTAGAACGGACGACAAATCAGATAGGGTTTGCAGAACCCAAATAAAAAGCTGGTTTGGCGATTGGTATCCGGCCGAAGTGGAAGGCTCTGATTGTAAATCGATAGCTGAGATCGGCAGCGGAAGATCGTGCTATCTCAAGCTAGGCGCTCTCTCATTTGATGCGGTGAAATTTGCATTGATTGACAACAAAAACCGGATCTCGCAAGAGCCTATACACCACAAACACTCACATATTCGTTCAATTCGCTTTACGGGTAACACACTTAAAGATCAAGAGCTATATTTTTCTCCCGAACTAAATACACTCATTGGAATCAGAGGCAGTGGAAAGTCCTCTGTGCTGGAAGTCATTCGCTATGCACTAGAAATTCCATTTGGCGAAAAAACGGGTGATCAGGAGTATAAGCGTAAACTTGTTGAATTTACCCTTGGCAGCGGCGGTAAAGTTGAAATCGATGCGATTGATCGCTGTGGCCGACAGTACACCATACGCAGAGTTTGGCAAGAAAACTATTCCGAGGTATTGATTGATGGAAAATTACAGCCAGGTGTGTCAATTCGAGGAACTGTATTGCGTAAACCGATCTATTTTGGACAAAAAGATCTGTCCAATACCGGCGAAGGTTTTGAAAAGGATCTGGTAGATAAGCTGCTTGGCTCAAAGCTAGATGATGTGCGACAAAACATATTTCATAAAAAACAAGCGGTTGCCGAAGCTGTCGATCGCCTACTGAACAGTAGTCATGTTCATGAGCAAATGGCAGAGCAAGAGACTATTAGACAGGACTCGGAGCATCGCCTGAACTTCTACAAAGAGCATGGCATAGAAGAAAAGCTTCAGAAACGGCTGGACTTTGATAGTGATGTTCGCATGATGAGCCGAGGAGTTCAACTGGCTGCGAATTTTGTCTCCGATCTGGAAAGTCTATTAGCTCAACACGAAGATGATCTCCGCAATTTCTGCGGTTATCAGTCAAAACATAACGATGAACTGTTTAAGAGGTTCTACCAGCAATACGACTCCTATATCTCATTGATTGACTCTGTAAAGAGATGGCTCACTAGCGAAAGAACCACAAAGCAGGCATTGCTTGACAGCCAAAGCGAGTTATCTGAAATTCGTAAAGGGATGGTAGAAGAGTTTGCTGAAATTGAACGAAAGCTGGCGGAGGAGTTAAAAGGTAACGGAAGTCAAAACATCAGTTCGGATGAGTTTTTGATGTTAAAAAAGAGATTGACCATAGCGACTCAGATGATATCTGCGTTGAAAAAACAGAGTGATCAAAATAGAAACCTTCAGCAGCGACTGTGGGTCGAATTGCAGCATTTAAACGCTCTCTGGCTACAGGAGTTCAATTTAATTAAGGACGAATTGGATAACATTGGAACAGCTAGTTCCTCTCTCTCCATCTTATCTGGTTACAAAGAGGATAAGGCCGCCTTTTTGTCTTTTATGAAGGATATATTTAAGGGGAGTGGTATTCGTGAAACTACCTATCATGGCCTTGTGGAACAGTATGTTGACTTTGTGGCTATCTACAAAGATCTAGAGAATGCCAAACAGTTATGCGGGAGTAATCCACAAAGCCTCACAGAGCTGTTTTTGAAGCACCTTAAAACGCTGCTTACTTACCAAACCCCAAATAAATTTACGATTATCTACAGAGGCAAAGAGTTGCAGCACCACTCTTTGGGACAGCGTGCTTCCGCATTAATTCTTTTTGTTCTCAGTCAGAAGGAGAACGATGTCATCATTATTGACCAACCGGAAGATGATCTCGATAACCAGACGATCTACGAAGATGTCATTAAGTTGATTCGGAAAATGAAACCTGAAGTTCAGTTTATTTTCGCTACTCACAATCCGAATATTCCTGTGCTAGGGGATGCTGAGTTAGTGCATGCCTGTTCGTTTATGGACGACAAAGAGTCTGTTTATAGCGGAAGTGTCGATAATCATGAAACTCAAAAAACAATCGTTAAGATCATGGAAGGCGGCAAAGAAGCATTTGACCGTCGTAAGGAGATTTATCAAATATGGAAATCATAGAATTACTACAGATCATCTCTCAAGGTGAGGATAGCCGAAATCAATTCAAAAAAAACTTAAATAACCCTGATTCGTTGGTTCAGGAGCTTATTGCTTTCAGTAATTCACTGGGGGGGAGGCTCTTCATCGGTGTTGATGAGAGTGCGGATAAAAAGGGTGACATTATTGGGCTCTCCTCTGAAGATATCCATCGGATTAACCAACTTCTTTCGAATGTCGCCAGTCAACATATTAAACCAGCGATTAACCCGCTGACGGAAATCGTCACAATCGATGGGAAACGAATTCTTATAATTGATGTGGCTAAGGGTATGAATAAGCCATACCAGGACAAAAATGGGACAATTTGGGTAAAAAGTGGATCTGATAAACGAAAGGCTACCTCAAGGGAGGAGCTACAACGATTGTTTCAAAGCGCCAGCCTCGTTCATGCCGATGAAGTAGTGGTTCAGAACTCAACAATCAATGATATTGATTTAGAACTATTTGATAAATTCTTTGAAAAAGAGTTTGAAGAAAAATTAGCAGCTCAGGAGCTTCCAGTAACACAGATTCTTGAAAATATGAATCTTGCCAGAAAGGGTGAATTCAATCTTGCCTGCTTTTTACTATTTGGAAAAAACAACAAATTTAAGTTGCCAACATGTCTTGTGAAATGTGTCTGTTACCCCGGTGACTGTATCGACGAAGAAAACTATATAGAAAGCCAAGACAATACTGGAACTATTCTGGATATTTACAAAGAGACAACTATTTTTCTAGCGAGAAATATAAAAAGCATCCAAGGAGATCAGGGCGTCAACTCAATTGGAGTTAAGGAGATTCCTAATATTGTTTTTGAAGAACTGGTGACGAATGCATTGATTCATAGGGACTATTTCGTTTCAGCTCCCATTCGCATATTTATCTTCTCTGATCGTATCGAAATCATTAGCCCAGGTCACTTACCAAATAATTTGACAGTTGAAAATATTAAGGCAGGAAATTCAAATATTCGAAATCCAATTCTCACTTCATTCGCAACCAAATTACTTCCTTATAGAGGGTTAGGCAATGGGATTAGACGGGCATTAAAGGCCTATCCGGACATTGATTTCATTGATGATCGTGAAGGTAATCTATTCAAATGTATTATTAAACGAGTAGCGCTATAGGGCTACCCCCCTAAATAGGCCGCTCGCACCGACTCATCGTGCAATAGCTCGTGCCCGGTGCCGCTATTAACTACCACGCCATTTTCGAGTACATAGCCGCGATCGGCAATCTTTAGCGCTCGGTGGGCATTTTGCTCTACCAAAAAGATAGTGGTTCCCTCATCACGAATCGTTCGAATAATATCGAAAATTTGGCTAATCATTATTGGTGCGAGACCTAGCGACGGCTCATCCATTAATAGCAGCTTAGGTTGTGCCATCAGCGCTCTGCCTATGGCTAGCATCTGCTGTTCTCCCCCTGACAGGGTACCGCCGCGCTGCTGCTGACGCTCTTGCAGGCGAGGGAAGAGTTGATAGATGTGCGCCATACCGTCCCGATTCTCCTCCGGTGTGCGGTGAAAACCACCCATCATCAGGTTTTCTGCCACCGTGAGGCCGGGAAAGATGCGCCTCCCCTCGGGCACGATACCGATCTCACGCCCCATAATTTGGGTGGTCGGCAGGCGGTGAATAGGCCGATTTTTGTACAGAATCTCCCCCTGACTTGGGGAGGGATCGCCACAAATCGACATCAGCAGCGTACTCTTACCGGCACCATTCGCACCTACGAGGGTGACAATCTCCCCCGCGTCAATCTCAAGACTGACCCCTTTAAGCGCTTCGATTTTACCGTAGTGGGTATGAATATTGGTTAACCGTAACACTACCCATCATCCCCTAAGTAGGCGCGAATCACCTCCGGATGTTGTTGAATCGCGGCGGGGTTACCTGCGGCAATCGGTATGCCGCGATCTAGCACCAAAATCTGTTCTGAGATAGTCATCACCAGCTTCATATCGTGTTCGATAATGAGCACCGTGACTCGATGCTCATCGCGTAGATAGCGAATGAGTTGTGTTAACTCGGCCGTTTCGCTAGGGTTAAGCCCCGCAGCCGGCTCATCGAGCAGTAGTAGCTGTGGTCGAGTCACCATACAGCGGGCGATTTCGAGTTTACGCTGCTGACCATAGGCCAAATTGCCCGCTTCACGATGGACAACGCCGCTAAGCTGCATAATGTTAAGCCACTTGAGGGCATGCTCAATCGCCTCCTGCTCTTTGCGTCGATAGTGGCGAGTCTGTAGCAGTCCCGAGAGTAGATGGGTATTGAGGTGGGTATGTTGGGCTACTAGCAGATTCTCCAGCACTGTCATCGCACTAAAGAGGCGAATATTTTGAAAAGTACGCACCAGCCCCCGACGAGCAATCACATGGCTAGGTTTAGTGGTGATCACCTCACCTTTGAATCGTATCGTACCGCAGCTAGGGCGATAGAAACCGCTAATGCAGTTAAAGGCGGTGGTTTTGCCGGCACCATTAGGGCCGATAATCGCCATAATCTGCCCCTCATTGAGCGAAAAGGTGACATCGCTAACGGCTAGTAGCCCCCCAAAACGCATCGCTAGATTGTTCACCTGTAGGAGCGGGGGCGGAGGGTTCATCGCACGGCCACCTCAATCGTTGGGCGCTTGCTAGGTAGCAGCCCCTGTGGACGCCAGACCATCATCAGCACCATGACCAGGCCGAAAAGCAGCATTCGGTACTGGTCAAACTCTCTTGCTATCTCCGGCAGGACGGTAAGCGCAATTGCCGCTAGCAGCACTCCGATTTGGGAGCCCATACCGCCTAGCACCACAATCGCCAGTACGATGGCCGACTCGATAAAGGTAAACGATTCGGGGTTAATAAATCCCTGTCTTGCCGCAAAAAAGCAGCCGGCAAAACCGGCAAACATCGCCCCAAGGGTAAAGGCGGAGAGTTTAATTGAGGTAGGATTAAGCCCTAGTGAGCGACAGGCAATCTCATCCTCCCGCAGCGCCTCCCATGCCCGACCGATCGGCATTCTTACCAGTCGATGGATGGTATAGAGGGTGATAAGTACCAAAAGGAGCGCCAGCAGATAGAGAAAGATAACCTTATACTCGCTACTATACTCAAGGCCAAAAAACTCATGAAACGGCGTATTGCCCTCACTAGCGCGGCGACTAAACTCCAGCCCAAATAGCGTCGGTTTCTCAATGCCACCGATGCCGTCGGGGCCGCCGGTGAGACTATCCCAATTATTTAACACCAGTCGGATAATCTCACCAAAGCCTAAAGTGACAATCGCCAGATAGTCGCCACGCAGCCGCAATACCGGAAAACCGAGTAGAAAGCCAAATAGCGCCGCCAGTGCGCCAGCAATCGGCAGCGCTAGCCAGAATGAGACCCCAAAGTAGAGCGAGAGGAGGGCGTAACTGTAGGCTCCGACGGCGTAGAAGGCGACATAGCCTAAATCGAGCAGGCCGGCATAACCGACCACAATATTGAGCCCTAGCCCCATCATAATATAGATCATCGCCAACGAGGCCAGATCGATATGGCCCCGAGAGGCAAATAGCGGCCAAATGAGTGCCACGGCAAGCATAAGTGAGACGACCAAGCGACGGTTAGGAGCCAGTTTCAGCGCCGGCATCCACTTTGGTAGCTGTTTGGCAAAACCGAGTGAGCGTACCAGCTCAGCACGCAGTAGTTGGGCGACAAAGACGATCACCATGGCGATGAGGACGCCACGCCCCTCCCAGTGGAGCAGAATCTGCCCCGGTTCGGTGACAATTTGGGCGCCTAAAATAGGAATAGCCAAAATAGCGGTGAGCAGTGTCGCCATCAAGGCGTGCTTGACCCTCTGTGCCATCGGTTACACCTTCTCTACATCGGGCTTACCGAGCAGACCGGTCGGTCGAAATAGCAAAATGAGCACCAGCAGACTAAAGGCGACCACATCTTTATACTCGGTGGTTAGATAGGCGGAGGTGAAGCTTTCGGTCAAACCCAACACAATCCCCCCAAGCATAGCGCCAGGAATACTGCCGATCCCCCCCAAAACGGCCGCAGTAAACGCCTTTAATCCGGCAATAAAGCCGATATAGGCATTCACCACACCGTAGTAGAGGACAACTAGCAGACCGGCGACGGCGGCAAGCGCCGCTCCAATCACAAAGGTCATAGCAATCACTCTATCGGTATCAATACCGAGCATATTGGCCATCTTTCTATCTTCCGAGACGGCACGAGAGGCGCGGCCGAGCTTAGTGCGACCGATAAATTGGGTTAAAGCCGTCATAAAGATAAGAGTGGTAGTCCAGATAACCACCTGCATATAGGAGAGATAGACCTGAAAGCTATCGCTGCCACCAAACTGCCACCCGCCGCTAATGAGGGGTTGAATCGCGATATCGCGACTCCCTTGCGCGAGCTGGACATAGTTTTGCAAAAAGATCGACATCCCGATAGCAGAGATGAGGGGCACCAAGCGGTGGCGTCCCCGCAGCGGACGATAAGCGGCCCGCTCTACCGTCCAACCATAGGCACTGGTAATCAAAATAGTAATCAGTAGCGTCACGAGCAACACAAAGGGCAGGGCCGTGATTCCCACCATCGCCAACAGGGCGATAGCAATGACTGAAATATAGGCACCAAGCATATAGATCTCGCCATGGGCGAAGTTAATCATGCCGATAATGCCATAGACCATGGTATAGCCGATAGCGATAAAGGCGTAGATGCTCCCTAGGGTTAACCCATTGATTATTTGCTGAATAAATTGCAGTAAGGTATCAGACACACTCCCCCCCAATAGCAGCTAGTTAGGTCACTGAGGGGCTATGGTAGCATGGCGGAGCGTTAACGGCGAGATCAATGACGGATACCCACACCTGTTTTAAGGAGCCACAGGCTGATGCTATAGAGGAGGACAATAAAGGCAATAATAACCAGGTAGGCGGTAGTGAGATCGATATCACTAATCCCGAGCATCCCGTAGCGCAGGGTGTTAATCATGTAGAGGATGGGGTTTAGTAGCGAGATATCGCGCCAAATCTCCGGTAACATGGCCACCGAGTAGAAGATACCACCTAAATAGGTCAAAGGCGTAAGGACAAAGGTGGGGATGAGTGTGATATCGTCAAAAGTTTTGGCATAAACGGCATTAATAAAGCCGCCGAGAGCAAATAGAATCGCGGTTAAGGTAGCGACGCTAAGAGAGACCCACAAGTTATGTAGCTGTAGATCGGTAAAGAGGGTAGCCACACCGGTGACCAGTAGGCCGATAACTAAGCCGCGAGCCACCCCCCCTGAGATATAACCGAGCAGAATCAGCGAATGGGGTACCGGCGAGATGAGCAGCTCTTCGATATAGCGACCAAACTTAGAGCTATAGAAGCTGGAGACGACATTAGAGTAGGCGTTAGTAATAATGGTCATCATAATAAGACCGGGGACGATGTAGTCCATATAGCTATGGCCATCAATCGGAGCGAGTTGATCCCCAATCATCTTGCCAAAGATCATAAAGTAGAGTGCGGTGGTAATGAGTGGCGGAATAAGTGTCTGAATCCAGATGCGGCGAAAGCGACGAATCTCCTTAGTCACAATGGTGAAGAAGGCAATTTGGTAAGTGCGCCAGCTATTAGAGATTTCGAGCTGAGGCGAGAGGGGGGTATCGGAAGTCAAGGATATTGCTCCTGTTAGGGTCGGTTAATTGCTTTTCTTTTCGACTAAATCAAGAAACAGCTCTTCTAGTCGATTAGACTTATTACGCATCGACATCACTTCAATACCGAGTTGGCTGAAGTCTTCGAATAGATGGTTCATACTCTGGCTGCGGTTAATTTCGATCTCTAGCGTGTGGTTATCGATCTGTTTGACCGGATAGCCGCAGGGGAGTTGTGGGATTTTGGAGATATCAGAGCGCAGATCAAAGATAAAGGTCTCTCTATCGAGTGTGGCGATGAGTGATTTAATCGAAGTGTGGGTCACTATCTCACCTTGATCAATGATGGCGACATTTTTGCAAAGCTGCTCCGCCTCTTCAAGGTAGTGGGTAGTGAGAATAATGGTAGTTCCCATCTGATTCACCTGTTGCAAAAAACTCCACATCGAACGGCGTAGTTCGATATCGACTCCGGCGGTCGGCTCATCCAGAATAAGCAGTTTCGGCTGGTGTATCATCGCTCTGGCTATCATTAAGCGCCGCTTCATGCCACCGGAGAGAGTGCGAGCCATATTGCGCCGCTTCTCCCATAGTCCTAAAGATTCGAGCGCCCATTGACAGCGTCGCCTCGCTTCAGCAACTTTAACGCCGTAAAAGCCGGCCTGATTGAGGACAATCTCCTCAATGGGCTCAAACTGGTTAAAGTTAAACTCTTGTGGTACCAGACCGAGAAGTCGCTTGGTGAGCATCGTTTCAGTCTGGGTGTCGTGTCCAAAGATTTTGATTTGGCCGCCACTGCGGTTAACCAACGACATAATAATGCCGATAGTGGTCGATTTACCGGCACCATTAGGGCCGAGTAGCGCAAAAAAATCGCCCGGCTCAACCTCTAGATCGATCCCTTTGAGAGCTTCAAAACCGTTACTGTAGCGTTTGTACAGTTGACGAATCTCCAGTGCGGGAATAGTCATTTCTGCTCCCTTATAGCGCGATTTTTTCTAATTCGAGGCCGCTCTGTTGCAGACGCTGGCTATCGGTAATGACGGCGGTGTGGCTATTCGATGGGGTTAGGTAGGTCGCGGCAACCCGTTTTAGATCGGCGTCACGAACCTCTAAAATTCGTTGCCGAAAGCGGTTGCGCTGCTCCGGTGTGCGGCCATGGAGCGAGGCATGAAAACTGCTACGAGCCTCTCCCGCCGGAGAGCCCGGTTTATCGATACTGCTAATCACTCCCAAAATCGCCTCCTCTAGCAGACGCCACTCGTGGTCTTTGCCCAGTAGCCACTCAATTGAGCGGTCAAAATCGCTCAAGCTCTCTGCAAGACGGGGATCGCGATAGGAGTAGAAGCGGAAGCTACCGCTATCACTATCGAAGGAGGCTCCCCCTCCATAGGCCCCTCCCTGCTCTCGAATCGCTCGATGGAGATAGTTATTACGCAAAAAGGGGGCTAGTACCGTTAGCGCGGCCGAATCGTCGTGCTCTACCGGTACGGTGGGGTAGGCTTTGGCGCAGAAGTTGACTTGGGTAGAGGTTGTCCATCCTTGGGCAACTCGCCCTGAGGGTTGCGGTAGCTGCAGATGGGAGTGGTTGCTAGGGGTAAAGGGGGTGGGCCATATAGAGTTAAGCTCAGTCACAACCTCTTGATGTAGCTCCTCTTCAGCGATTAAGAGGAGTTCTCTGGGTGCCTGTAACAGTCGCTGTTGTAGCTGTTGCAGCTCGGCGGCGAGTGACTCTAACGCCGTGCGATCATCGAGCTCTTTGTCGAGCGCTTTGAGTGCTTTAATGCCTAAAAGGCCGCTCCAGCGATGGTTTTGCGATGTGACCGGGGTGAGGGTGCTTGCCGCAGCAGCCATCGCTAGGGCGTGGCCACTACCGGTGACCCGTTGCTCTTGGGAGATCCGCTCTTGGGCAATGAGCTCCCGAATGCGCTCAAATTCGTCAAAGCGGCTCTCTAACAGTGTCTGCTGCAACAGCTCTGAAAGGGGGGAGTGGTTGCGTTTTAGCGCCTTGCCTGAGAGGGTGAAGAAGCCGCGATAGCCGTGCTGGTTGTCGATCTCTGCCCGTAGAGAGACCGATGCGCCGATACCACCCGTGACGGCCGCTTGCAGCGCTTGGGTGTCGAGATAGCTGCGGCCATGGCTGCCGAGCTCGCCTAATAGATCGGTCAAAAGTGGCAGTAGCTGTCGCTGCCGCTCACTCAGTTCTGGTAGCGGGATCACTAGCTGCTCATAGACCAGACCATTGGTGCCACGGCTAAACCAGGTGGCAGGATAGCCGCCGGCGGTGAGCCGTTGTCCGACGGGGATATCGAGTGAGGCGGGGATATCTTCTAAGCCGACTTTGGGCAGAATATCGACATCCTCCACCTCATTTTGGCGTTCAGCCAGCTTAAGTGCTTGGGTGACAATCTGCTGCCGATCACTCTCGCTGAGTTGGGCGCTAATCGCTGCTAAACGCTGCTTTTCAGCGCTCTCTAACTCGCCGCTTAACCCCTTATCGGGACGCATAACCAGACGGACTCGGTGGGGATTGTCGATCAGTTGGCGAATGAGCCCCCTCACATAGTCGGGGTCGGCAATTTTTTGCCGTAGTGAGTCGAGAATCGGATCGATATCGAGTAGAGCGACCGGATCGGCGCCGTGCATCGTGCCCCCTAAGATATTGACAATTAACTGGAGGCCGTAGGGGAGGCCATCACCGCTAATTTCGCGCTGTGAGAGCTCTAGCTGGTGTAGTACCGACTCGACCATGCCACTCTCTACCCCGTCATCGACCAACCGCTGTAGCGTATCGAGAATGAGCCTCTCAACCGCTTCGGCATGCTCCGGCTCGCTCCCCTCTAAGCCACAGGCGAAGAACATCTCTCGACTAGAGTCGGAGAGCCCGCACAGCGGTGAGGGGGCGAGGCCATAGTCGCTAGTCTCCAGTACCTGACGCAGCGGCGAGGCGCTATTATCGAGCAAGATACCGCTTAGTAGGTTAGCCTCCAGTACCTCCTCTGCCGAGGTACAGCGCCCCATTAGCCAGCCGAGAACGATATGGCTCTTTTGGCTAGTCGGCTCTTCGCTATCGAAGGCGTAGCGATCTTCAGTCTGGCGCGGGGTGCTGTAGCGCTGCTCATCGGGCACCGATTTAGGCGTACGACTCTCCTGAAACTGCTGCAAGGCGTTATCGTGAAAGCGCTGCTGTAGCTCGGCGGCAGGAATATCGCCGTAGGTCATGAAGATAGCGTTACTGGGGTGGTAGTGGGTGGCGTGAAACTGTTTTAAATCTTCCCAGCTCAGATCGGGAATATGGGCCGGATCGCCACCACTATTATGGTGATAGGTAATCGTGGGAAAGAGCTCTCGCGTTAGGCTCTGCCACAGGGCTGAGACTGGCGAGCTCATCGCCCCTTTCATTTCGTTAAAGACGACCCCTTTAAAGGTGAGCTCACTGTGAGGATCATCCATCGTCGCAAACTCAAGCCGGTGCCCCTCTTGGGCAAAGTCGAGCTGATTTAGATGGGGGAAAAAGGCAGCATCAAGGTAGATATCGAGCAGATTGAAGTAGTCTTTACGGTTGCGGCTAGCGAAGGGGTAGGCAGTCCAGTCGCTAGCGGTAAAGGCGTTCATAAAGGTATTGAGCGAGCGGCGAATCATCATAAAAAAGGGATCGCGCACGGGGTATTTACGACTACCGCACAGTGAGGTGTGCTCCAAAATATGGGCTACGCCGGTCGAGTCTTGCGGTACGGTGCGAAAGCCGACCAAAAAGGTGTTTTGATCATCTTTCGCTGCTAGATGAAAATGGCGCGCGGCGGTGGTGATATGCTGGTACTCCTCGATCTGGAGATTGAGGGAGGGGATAGCTTGGGTACGAATAGCCTTAAAGGCGGCGTGTGGGGTAGTCATAATCTCTCAGCTCAAAGTGGTGATAAAGGGTTAAAGGGGTAAGGAGGATATCAGGCGACTGGACGGCAGTAGCACAGGTAGTTGACACTGATATCACGGCCGAGACGGTAGCGTTTGGTCAACGGGTTGTAGCTCATTCCGATAAGTTCGGTCAGCTCAATTCCGGCTTGGCGGCACCAACGCTCTAGCTCGGCTGGACGGATAAAGTGCTGATAGTCGTGAGTCCCCTTCGGCAGCAGCTTGAGTAGGTACTCGGCCCCGACAATCGCAAATAGGTATGATTTAGGGTTGCGGTTAATGGTGGAGAAGACGAGGTGGCCATCGGGTTTAACCAGTTGGCGACAGGCGGCGATGACTGAGGCGGGATCGGGAACATGCTCTAACATCTCAAGGCAGGTGATGAGATCGTACTGGCCCGGCTCCTCAAGAGCGAGCGACTCTACCGTCATCTGACGATAGGTCACCGAAGTGCCCGACTCTAACTGGTGTAGCTTAGCGACCTCTAGCGGTGCTCGGCCCATATCGATACCGGTGACGATGGCCCCTCGCTGCGCCATCGACTCAGAGAGGATACCGCCGCCACAGCCGATATCGGCAACCCGTTTACCAGCGAGCCCGACTCGCTGGTCAATATAGTTCAGCCGCAACGGATTGATATCGTGCAGCGGTTTAAATTCACTATTGGGATCCCACCAGCGGGAGGCGAGTTGTTCAAATTTATCGATTTCGTTGGCATCGACATTAGCCGATGCGCGACTCTCTGCGCTCATTGGTTTGCGCTCCTCATGTTAACTATTTTCCATCAATTTTTGCTGCCATACTCTAACACGAGCCAACAGATCCGCAAGATCGATGCGGGTCAGTTGGCGCTGATTCAATAGCTGCTCGCCATTAACCCAGAGATCGGTCACCTGCGATCGATCAGTGGCATAGAGCAGTTGCGATACGGGATGATAGCAGGGTTGCGACTCAATGGTATTGAGATCGATAGCAATGATATCGGCTGCTTTGCCGATCTCCAGTGAACCTATCTGCTCGGCCAACCCTAAGGCGCGGGCGGCGTTAAAGGTCGCCATCTCCAGCATATCAAACGCCGGTGCGGCAGCGGCACTGCCGCTGACCCCTTTGGCCAGTAGCGCCGCGCTCTGTAGTTCGCCAAACATATCGAGATTATTATTACTGGCACTGCCATCGGTGCCGAGGGCAAGGTTGACTCCCTGTTGGCGTAGCTGCTCTAGCGGCGTAAAGCCGCTGGCTAGTTTTAGATTCGACTCGGGGCAGTGGATAATATGCACCCCAGCTGCCGCGACTAGCTCCGTTTCATGGGGGTCGAGTTGAGTCATGTGAACCGCTACGGTGCGTTGATTAATGATACCTAACTCATTGAGTCGGGCGATGGGGCGCTGACCATAGTGTTGCAGACTTTGCTCGATCTCATCGGCGGTTTCGTGCAGGTGGATATGGATGGGTAGCTGATGGTCGGCTGAGAGTTGGGCGATCTGTGCAAACGGCTCGTTAGAGACGGTATAGGGGCCATGGGGGGCAAGCGCGGTCGTGATGAGTGGGTTGCCGGCTAACTGTTGATAGAGCGCCACCCCCTTATCGAGATAGTCGCGACTGTTTTTGGCCCAACGGGTCGGAAAGTCGATCACAATTAACCCGACGACCGCCCGCATCTTGAGGCGACTGGCGGTGGCGGCAATCTCTTCTGAAAAGAAGTACATATCGTTAAAGCAGGTGGTGCCACCGCGAATCATCTCGGCGATAGCGAGCTCGGTACCGTCACGCACAAAGTCGGGGGTGACCCACTTCGCCTCTGCCGGCCAGATATGCTGCGTAAGCCACGCCATAAGTGGTAGATCATCGGCTAGGCCGCGCATGAGACTCATCGGTACATGGGTATGGCTATTAACCAGCCCCGGTAGTAGCAGGTGGGAGCGACGGTTCACTGTCGTGGTCGCTCGATAGCGGTTAGCAACCTCTTGATAGGGCAGTAGGTCAACAATTTTGCCTTGATGGATGGCAATCGCGTAGTCGTGCCATAAGGTGTTGGCAGGTCTTATGGGCAGCACTGTGCCGGCTTCAATAATCAGATCAATTGTTTGTGTCATCGTTAACAGTAGAGCGCTCCCATGGCAAATAGTTCGGTTAATATGAGGCGGGTGGCACTATCGTCAAGCAGTGGCCGCAGTTGTGTCGCATCGAGCTGGCGCTGATTGGCGATATGACGAAACGGTTCAATAGAGCGCTGTGGGATCGCAAAGGCCTCGCCGCCGACATAGAACCAGAACTGCCCTTTATCGTGATCGTGGCGATAGATAAAACGGTAGTGTTCGCTGCGGTAGAGCGGGGTGGTGCCGTTTAACCACTGTTTTAGCGTGGTTAAATCGGGCCTCTCATCGAGTAGTGGTAGTTCGTGGCCAGTGGGTGGTTCACTCAGATAGCGCCCTAACCAGTGGCCGATCGTCGCGTTATCGAGCGGAATGTGGCGGATTAACTCGGCCATAGCGCTAATGGTTGTCTCATCGAGTCGCCCCGGCTCCTGCTGGGGTGTCAGATCGGGATCGCGATAAAAGTGATCGGTTGGCTGATTGGCAATCTGCTCGCCATAGTAGCCGGCCAGCAGATGACCGATGGCGGGGGCGCGAAACCCGACCGAGGCCGACAGCCCCGGCTGTAGCGTGACACCATGATGGGCGACGCCGGTGGGGATATAGATCATATCGCCTGGATTAAGGATGTAACGCTGCTGCGGTTCAAAGTGGCGCAAGATACGCACCGGCAGATCCTCAATATAGTCGGGTTTTGGAGTGAGATTAAGCTCCCACCGCCGTTGGCCACTTAATTGAATAATAAAGACATCGTAGTTATCGATATGGGGGCCAACCCCGCCATCAAGAGCGCTATAGCTGACCATCACATCATCGAGACGCCAGTTAGGAATAAAGTTAAACCGCTCCAACAGCGCTGCAAAGTCGGGCACATGTTGGTTCGCCTCCTGAATAAGCAGCGTCCAGCGGCTCTCTGGTAGGGTGGTAAAATCGGCGTCACTAAAGGGGCCGTGGCGCAGTTGCCAACTCTGATCGCCTAACTGCGTAATTAGCCGTGACTCGACCCCCTCATCAAGCGCTAAACCGGCCAGCTCCTCCGGCGTGAGTGGAGGAGTGAAATCAGAGAGGGCAGCGGCATAAAAGACGGGTGCCTTCTGCCAGTGATTGGCCATAAAATCGGTCGCAGAATAGCCGCCTGGAAGTGTCAATGTGTTAGCAATAACCTCAGTCATCGTGCTAGTGTTGCCATAGCTGTTGCTGCCGGTATCGTTCTGGCTCTGGTCTAGTGTTCTCATGCGGCGGAGTATAGCATAGTGAGGCAATCTTTGGTCGAGTCAGAGAGGGCGCGGGTGTGATCCACATCGTGCTTTTGCCCCGTGTTTGAATTTAACCCGTTGCGGCCCATATATTGCCAGTAGTTTCAGCTTAACCTTTGAGGTATTGTGCGATGAGAATGGATAAATTGACCGCGAAATTTCAGGCGGCGCTAGCCGATGCCCAGAGTCTAGCCATCGGTCGCGACCATCAGTTCATTGAACCGATACACCTCATGCAGGCGATGATGGATCAGGAGGGGGGCACGGTGCGCCACCTGTTAAATAGCGCTGGAGTACAGCTTAACTCACTGCGTTCGCAGCTCGGTGAGGCGTTAGAGCAGCTACCGACCGTCTCCGGTTCGATGGGGGATGTGCATGTCTCTAACGAGAGCTCCCGCCTGCTGAATATGACCGATAAACTGGCGCAGCAGCGCAAGGATGCCTATATTTCCAGCGAACTATTTCTGCTCGCTGCCGTTGATGATCAGGGCAAACTAGGCGATCTACTACGGCGTAACGGCGCAACCAAAGCGGCGATTGAACAGGCAATAGAGACGATGCGCGGCGGTCAGAGTGTCAACGATCCGAATGCTGAGGAGCAGCGCCAAGCGCTAGAGAAATATACGATTGATCTGACCGAACGAGCAGAGCAGGGTAAACTCGATCCGGTGATTGGCCGCGATGATGAGATTCGCCGCGCGATACAGGTGTTACAGCGGCGCACTAAAAACAATCCGGTTCTCATTGGCGAACCGGGGGTAGGTAAAACCGCGATTGTCGAAGGGTTAGCGCAGCGCATTGTCAATGGCGAAGTACCGGAGGGGATGCGTCATAAACGGCTGTTAGCACTCGATATGGGCTCTCTCATTGCCGGGGCTAAATTTCGCGGTGAGTTTGAGGAGCGGTTAAAAGCGGTATTAAACGATCTCTCCAAGCAGGAGGGAGCGGTCATTCTCTTTATCGACGAAATTCACACCATGGTCGGTGCCGGTAAAGCAGAGGGATCGATGGATGCTGGCAATATGCTCAAACCGGCACTAGCACGAGGGGAGCTACACTGCATCGGCGCGACGACACTCGATGAGTATCGGCAATATATCGAAAAAGATGCCGCATTAGAGCGACGGTTTCAGAAAGTGGTCATTGAGGAGCCGACCGTTGAAGATACCATCGCCATTTTGCGTGGCCTAAAAGAGAAGTATGAGGTTCATCACGGGGTTGAGATTACCGATCCGGCGATTGTGGCGGCAGCGACACTATCGCACCGCTATATTACCGGTCGGCAGCTACCCGATAAGGCGATCGATCTAGTCGATGAGGCAGCCTCCAGAATTCGGATGGAGATAGACTCGATGCCGGAGGATATGGATAGGCTCGATCGGCGGCTAATTCAGCTTAAAATTGAGCGCGAAGCGTTGGCCAAAGAGTCCGATAACGCCTCCAAAAAACGCCTTAGCGATCTGGAGCAGGAGATTGGCAAACTAGAGCAGGAGTATGCCGACCTAAACGAAATCTGGAAAGCGGAGAAGGCCTCACTGCAAGGCACGCAGCAGATTAAAGAGGAGCTAGAGAGGGCACGATTAGAGCTTGAAACGGCACGACGGGCGGGCGATCTGGCCAGAATGTCGGAGCTACAGTATGGCCGTATTCCCGATTTGGAAAAATCGCTACAGATGGCCGACGATCAACAGCTACTAGAGACCAAACTGCTGCGCAATCGGGTACGGGATGAGGAGATCGCCGAAGTCGTCTCAAAATGGACTGGTATTCCGGTCGCTAAGATGCTCGAAGGGGAGCGCGATAAACTGCTGCGCATGGAGCAGGCGCTCCATAAACGGGTCATTGGACAGGATGAGGCGGTCAATGCAGTCGCCGATGCAATTCGGCGCTCCCGTTCGGGGCTAGCCGATCCGAACCGTCCTAACGGCTCCTTTCTCTTTCTCGGCCCGACGGGGGTGGGGAAGACCGAACTTTGTAAAGCACTAGCAGCCTTTCTGTTCGATACGGAAGAGGCGATGGTACGAATCGATATGTCGGAGTTTATGGAGAAGCACTCAGTCTCCCGCCTTGTCGGTGCCCCTCCGGGCTATGTCGGCTATGAGGAGGGGGGCTATCTTACCGAGGCGGTACGGCGCAAACCCTACTCGGTCGTGCTACTCGATGAGGTCGAAAAGGCGCACCCCGATGTGTTTAACATTCTACTACAGGTGCTCGATGATGGCCGCTTGACCGATGGCCATGGCCGCACGGTCGATTTTCGTAACACGGTGATTGTGATGACCTCAAATCTCGGTTCACACCTAATTCAGGAGATGGCGGGGGATGAGCACTATACGCAGATGAAATCGGCGGTACTAGAGGTCGTTGGACAGCACTTTCGGCCCGAATTTATTAACCGAGTCGATGAGGTGGTGGTCTTCCATCCACTGCTAAAAGAGCAGATTCACGCCATTACCCGAATTCAAATTGAGATTTTGCGCCAGCGGCTGCACGAGCACGGTATCGGACTAGAGTTGACTGAAGCGGCGCTAGATCAGCTCGGTGAGGCCGGCTTTGATCCTGTCTATGGTGCCCGTCCCCTAAAACGGGCGATTCAGCAGCAGCTTGAAAATAGCCTAGCTAAAGAGCTGCTACAGGGGCGCTTTATGAGTGGCGATACGATTAAGATCTCAGTCGAAGAGGGGGGATTACGCTTCGACTGACAGGGGGGTTACGGTGAGGAGGGGAGCCAGAGGGTGAGAATCTGCTGAATATCGGCCGCCGAGACCGGTTTATTGAGATGATCGTTCATACCCGCGCGCAGACTCTTATCGCGATCCCCCTCCATCGCGTTGGCCGTCATGGCGATCACCACAATCTCATGGTTAAGTACACTTGATGAGGGCGAGCGAATCGCCGCCGTCGCTTGATAGCCGTCCATGATCGGCATTTGACAATCCATAAAGACTAGATCAAAGGGGGTTTGGCTTAGCTTCTCTAACGCCTCAGCACCATTTTCGGCTATCTCAACGGTTAGCCCTAGCGTCTCTAAAATCCCCCTCGCAACCATCTGATTGACCAAGTTATCCTCTACCACCAACACATCGCCCTTAAGGCAGGCGCGAACCTCTGCGATGGGGGGGGAGACCGCTGGCGGGGGGGGGGGCGCCCTGAGAACCTGTTTTAGCGCAATGGTGAACCAGAAGGTGCTACCGACATTAGGCTGACTCTCAACACCAATGTTACCCCCCATCAGCAGCACCAACTGTTTACTAATGCTTAGTCCTAGTCCGGTACCACCATATTTACGAGTGGTAGAGCCATCGGCTTGGGTAAAGCGCTGAAATAGCTGCGCCTGCTGCTCTTTGGTCAGACCGATACCGCTATCGCTGATCGAGAAGCGGATCCTCACCTGTGTCGGGGTGTGCTGTTCAATACGGTAGTCGATAGTGACCGAGCCTTGAGAGGTGAACTTAATCGCGTTACCGATAAGGTTGGTCAAAATTTGCCGAATGCGGCCAGGATCTCCTAAAAAGTAGTTCGGGGCGCTCTTAGAGGGGGCGTTAAAGGTTAACCCCTTCTCGTTTGCCTTGTGGCGCAGGGTTGAGCTAATCTCATCAATAAGGGCATTGAGATCGAACTCTATCTCCTCAATCGTTAGCCGACCGGCCTCGATTTTACTAAAGTCGAGAATATCGTTAATAATCGCTAGCAGCGCTTGGGCGCTCTGTCGGATAGTCTTCGCCTGCTGTAGCTGTTGCGGATCGAGTGGGGTGGTGAGCAGTAGATCGGTCATGCCGATCACGCCATTCATCGGGGTGCGAATCTCATGACTCATATTGGCTAAAAATTCGCTTTTGGCGCGATTAGCCGCCTCAGCATCGTAGCGGGCCTGTAGCAGATGTTCGGCGGTCTGTTTTTGAATCGCCAAGGTTTGTAGGTGGCTATTAAAGCCGCTGACCAGATCGGCCATCACATCGCGAGTAGGGGGGATGGGGAGCGGTGCAGGGGGCTGTTCCGGATGCTGTTTTAGTTGCTGAAACCCAGAGGAGACCCCTTGCACCGGCGTGATAATCTGTTTATGAAATCGTAGCAGAATTAAGGCGATAACCACTAAACCGATGCTAAGTAGCGTCATGCCAACCTGACGCAGTAGCTGTACCGGTTCGAGTAGCTGCTCGCGCGGCTGAATGAGCGCTAAATAGCTGTTAATAGAGGGCAACGGCAGGGGAGTGAGAATCACCGCTTCGCCATCAAGGGTTAACTCGTGCCCCCCCTGATCGCGGGTACGAATCAGCTCAAATAGGGATGGGTTGAGTGCGGTTCCCTGTAGGCTCTCCTTGCTGGAGTGGAATATTAGCTGGCCACGGCTATCGAGCAGCAGTAGCTGTAGTGTCTGTCCGAACTGGGCATCTCGTAGGTAGTCGCGAATCATCGCATCATTCAGATTAATCACTAAGAGCCCAACCACATCGGACTGGCCGGTAATGGGGGAGAAGTGGCGGATCTCGCGGGTGATCACCACCACCCTCTGATGGCCCGAGGAGGTGTTGATATTGGGATGAATACCGTGCCACAGCGGCTGTTTGATCGCCTGCTCGGTGATCTGAAACAGTTGTTGTAGCCGTTCGGTATCAATTAAATCGCTGTGGAGTAGGGTATCGCCGACATGAAAGTGGCGCCCTTGACGGGAAAAAAGATCAATCGAGACCAGCCCTTTGAGCCGAATATAGCTATTTAAGATATATCCGACTTGAGCTTGGGTATTGAGGGCGTTAAAGGGGCTGCTCTGCACCGAATCGGCATGGCGCAGCGCCTGGCCGATGGTCTCGTTACCGGCGATATTGGCGGCTAGATCCTCGATTTGGGAGGCGTAGAGATTGAGGTAGGCCTTAAAGTCGGTGGCTAGCCGCAGATTATACTCTCCGGCCTGATCGATAACGATGCGGCTAGCAAAGTGAAACGCACTTACGCCAAATAGAATGAGTGGAATCACCCCCGCCGCTAGTAGGTAGCCGAGCAGACGGCGGGTGAGGCTTGATGTCATGGCAGGGTGTGGCTGGTAAGCAGACGAGTTTCGATCATCACTTCGTTAGCAACAGGCTCGCCCTGTAGCCGCTGCACGGCTAGTTTTATCCCTTGATAGCCCTGCTCTGCCGCCTGCTGATCGACCGTCGCGGCGAGCCGACCTTGGCGAATTTCGGTTATCGCCTCCTCTAGGGCGTCATAGGCGGCTACTTTGACCTCGGTTAGGCCGCTCTCTTGCAGCCAGGTAATCGCCCCGAGCGCCATCATATCGTTAGCAGCAAAGAGCAGTTTAATCTCAGGATGGTCGGCAAAGAGCCGTTTGGTCACCTCATACCCCTCATCAATTTTCCAGTTGGCGCTCTCGCTCGCGACTAAGCTTACGAGTGGGTTATCGGCAAAGGCGCGTTTGGCACCGAGCATCCGTTGGTGGGCATTATTGGCGCTACGAATCCCCTCCAAAATCGCCGCTTGTGTCGGCTCTGTGACCTGATCGGCGATATATTTGGCCGACTGATAGGCCGCCTGCTGGTTATCGACACTAATGAAGGGGATAGGCGCCATACCGCTAGCGGCGATCTGCGCCGCATCGAGGCGATTATCGATATTCACAATCACCACCCCCTGATCGGCGGCCTGTTTTAGAACTGGAATGAGCCGCTGTGAGTCGCCCGGAGCGATCACGATGGCATCTATCTGCTGCTGGATCAGATCTAGGACGATCTGAATCTGCTGCTCAATAGAGGTCTCCTGAGCGGCTGTTTTGACATGGAGCTGAATCGTCAGCTCTCGCTCTGCCCGCCGCGCCCCCTGCTCCATCGCGACAAAGAAGGGGTTGGTCAAGGTCTTCATCACTAGGGCGATTTGGGGACGACTCTCCGGCTGTTGCGGTGAGGCCTGCGGTGGGTGGCTCTCTGTCGTGGTTAGAGTGGGGCTGTTACTCTCACCGCAGCTAACTAGGAGCAGCAGCGGTAACAGCAGTGGAGCGAGAGCGAGTCTGATCGTGGTTCTCATGGGGTTTATCCTTAGTCGGTGATGGTCTATTGATGGATAGGATCTGCGCCGAGCGTACCGTGCAGTCGTTGTAGATAGGCCTCTGAGGCGACAGTATCTATCATCTGTTGCGATCGCTGCAACTGTTGCAGTAGGTAGTCGCGGCTCTCCAGATCGGAGAGTGGCTGTTCAGCGAATTTCTGCTCCAGATAGTGGTGGTTGAGCTGCCATAGGGCGATATCGCGCTGCTGTTTAAGCTGGAGTCGCCTCTGGTACCAGTCGCTCGCTAGCAGCGCTTCGCGACTAAAGAGTTGGCGAAAGGGGGGCGACTCGATCGTCATCCCCTGATAGTTACCATAGGCCATGATGTGGAGTAGTGCTTTAAGGGGCGGGCAGGCGTCCTCAATGGTGCCATCTTCGAAGTAGGCTTGGGCGACCCGCTGCTGCGCTTCGACAATATTGTTAATGCCATCGATATAGGCCTCCCTATCTTGGCTCTCTGGTTGCAGCAGCGACTCATCAACGGTTAACATCGGCGAGTCGAAGATTTTGCCAAAATATTTAAACACAAAGTCACTGGTAATACGATAGCCGAGGCGGCTGGCGAGAATGGTCTGCCCTTCGTGTTCAAAATCGTTTAACTTCTCCAGATAGCCGTTGTCGATGAGATAGTCGGGCTCCCGCTCTGACGGCGGAATACGGCACCAAATTTCGGGAATTAGCATACTAATATCGTGGTCAATACGGCGGCGGTGGCCGATATAGCCTGCGGCTGTGGTAAAGCCGGCGTGGCCGCAGAGGATATAGGCGACGAGGGCGTTATTGAGATCTGCGGTAGCCGAGAGGTTATTAAACGGCCCCTTGGTGAGCGCCCCCTCAGAGCCTGCCCCAGTCGTGGAGGGCGATTTGCCGGTAAGACTACAGATGAGTTCGGCAAATAGCTCCGGCAGCTCCTGATAGTGGATCGGGTTATAGACCGCTAGAGGCCGAATGCCCCGTTTGCGGTCAATTGGATTGTTGCGCCGCCCCTGTAGTACCGCATCGACTGGAAATAGGACCGGCTGCTCCGGTGTGAGTGAGCGGGAGAGTCGGGTGCCGATTTTAGCGAGATAGAGTGACCGAGGCTTGGCCAGATCGGGGCGATACTGTAGATAGCGCATATTGGGGCTCGGCTTGCCGTTAACGATGCGCGGGTGGGCAGAGGAGACAAAGTAACACCCCTCACTATCGTCGGCTGCCTGTCGAATGAGCTGCTGCATCGGCGGGGTATAGTCATCGAAGCTGACAACATCATCGATTAGCTTCTTAGCATCGGTCGGGGTGAGCGGCTCAAAATTGGAGATGAAGTTGTTATTTTCGGCCAGATCGTGCTCTGTCTGCTTATCGAACCCACGATGAATCGCATCATCAGGGCGCTGAAATAGGCGTGTTTCGCAGTTGTGAATAAGTTTAATACTGCTATGCCTGTCGCTATCGAGATTGAGCTGGCCACTAAGGTAGCTCTGCGGAATGACGGTTGAGACAGAGATATCATCCTCCATCTGCACCTTTTCCGCAGCGACAAAATCTTGTCGTAGCTTATAGATGCGCCAAGTGCCGTCACTATGGGTGCCAAGGCGTAGATAGCTGGTGGCGAGGGTGCGGCCATTAAACTTTAGCTCATGGCCCGGCATCCCGTTTATCTCATCGACGGTAAAGTGTTTGCGCCAGTCGCCCTTCCATTCGGCCTTATAGAACCGTTTGATAATGAAGATGATCGCCAAAATTCGCTGCGGAATTTCGCGTAGCCAAGCGTTGTACTCGGCGCTATAGATAGTCTCGGATGGGGTGAGTAGTTTGATGACCGAACCGAGACTACGGGAGGTGTCGAGTAGCGATCGCTCATCCTCAAAGGAGGGGTCGAGAAAACGGTGGCGATAGTCGTGATTTAAAATCTCATCGATACGGGCAAAATCTGCGTGAATATCGCCAACGATAATCGGCCCTGAGAGCATCGAGTCCTGAATCGATTTGGAGATCTCCGACTTTCCGCCGCCAGAGACAGTGCTAGGTTTGTGGCAGAAGGTTCCCTCACCAAGGGTGCCAATGAGGCGCCAGCTAGGGGCGTGAGGGTGTTTGTGTAGCTCGACCCGAAAGCCGGTTGGGTAGATATAGGTCTCATTAGCCCGCAGTTTTAGCCGCTGTTTTAACCCCTTTTGGTACCAGTTGATCTCCATTTTGGCCATATCGATGCGGGCGTTTTCGGGGAGGTAGAGGATATCGCTGTAGTGGCGATCGCGGGCGTACCCCTCCGGCTCAACGGTAATGTTATCCTCAAGCTGCTCGCAGAGAGTGGTAAAGGTGTGCTCGGAGCTGAGATCGTCGCGTAGATCCGGCATGTAGATCTCACCCAAATTGAAGCGGGGGAAGGCGAGCGCTCCGCCGGCGTGCTCCTCTTCGCTGCCACCGAAGAGGTTGGCCGAGTAGCTAATTTGCGACTTAATCTCTTTTTTACTATAGCCGTAGTAGTTGTCGGCAATGAGGGTGACTACCACGCCACGACTATCGCGGCAGACAATTTTAAAGGCGTTACCGTCGTTATAGAGCTCGCCCGGCTTTTGCCAGCACATCCCGTCACGGCGCTGGCGTTCGGTCGCCTCATCGTAGTGAGGGAGCCCTAGCTGCTCTTTAGTCAGGCCGGTGAGATGGGGGGCGAGAATGATACAGCCGGTGTGGCCAGTCCAGTGGTCGATATCGAGCGCGGCGTCGTTTTCTGGCAGAAAGGGGTCGCCGCCGTTGCCAAAGATCGACTCTACAAAATCGAGGTTAGAGACTAAGCTGCCGGGGGCAAAGAAGCGAATTTCGAGGCTCTTTTGCGGCAAGATACCCTCAACTTCGGGGCGAACCACCGGTCGCAGTAACATGGAGACCCAGAGGTGGGCTGGCGCATCGGTACCGCTCGATAGGGGCAGTAGCATCAGCTCATCGGGGGGTTGCAGGGCTCGGGTTAATAGCTCGCTATAGGCTTTGACGGGAACGGCTTTCTTATCGGCCGGAACTGGCAGTGGCCCTTCGACAATATGGAACACCCCTTGCGTGGTGCGGCGATCACTTTTAGGGTTATGTAGCACCCCTTGGCGAATGCGGTACGACTCTAAAAGTGGCGATTTATAGTGATTTTGATCGGTCGGTAGCGAGAGCTCCCGCGCTAGCCCAGCTTTAATCAGGGTAAAGGTATCGCCCGGCAGTTCAATTTGGAGAGGGATACCGTGTTCATCAAGATAGCTGCTGAGAAAGTTCTGAATGCGTTGGTCGGCTGGGCAGCGATAACCGGAGCTAGCGAGCAGACGGCGGTGCTGACCATAATTTTTGAGTAGATTATCGATAATATCGAGAAACTCGACATCATCGCCAAGGTGGCATGGATGGCCTAGCGCGGCTAGCTGTAAACATATTAGCTTTAAGTTATTCTCTCGTGTATTGGCATCAAGACACGGATTGGCTGTGTTGGTGGACATCAATAGTTCCTTAGGTCTGTTTTGCAAAGTCGATACTCTACACCAATCCGAGCGATAGATTAACCCTGTGGAGGGGGGAGGCCTAGCTGCTCGGCCACAGCAAAGAGAAAACTGTCTATCTTATCGGCAAGGGTGTTGGTCAGAATTGCGATATCGCTATCTGCTGCGTTGGCGGCTAACTGTAGCGCTTTCGCATCGCGGTGGAGCTCTTTGGCGTAGAGAAACCCCGCCACACCGGCAAAGCTGTGGCTAATCGTGGCGATATCGTGTCGGTTTGACTCGGCGACTGCGCAACGCAGCTTGGCGGGAGTTCCGCTGTGGTGTCGTAGTAGCTTGGTAAGCAGCTGATTAATAAAGGCTGTACGGCGATTGAAGTGGTGCAGCAGCGCCTCTCTATCGATAAAGGGATCGATTGGCCACGCCCTATCGGCATCATACTCATCAATCTTATCAACCTTATCAACCTTATCAACAGTTGCCGCAGGGGAGAGGGGCGCGGTGGCTGGCCGATGTTGCAAAATCAGCCGCACTAAATCGTCGCGCAGCACCGGTTTGGGGAGGTGAGCAACCATGCCGCTATTCAGACACGCTTGGCGATCTTCGGCCATGGCGTGGGCGGTGACACCGATGACCGGTAGCTTGGGGTAGGCCTGTTGTAGCTCTCGACTCAGTTGGTGGCCATCCATAATCGGCATCTGAATATCACTTAGGACTAATTGCCAATGGTCGGGGCCGTGGTGTTGAATGAGCTCTAACGCCCTTTGACCCTGCTCTGCAAGGGTGACAGCTGCCCCCTCCTGCCGTAACATATCGTCTAGCACTAGGCGGTTAACCTCGTTATCCTCCACCACTAAGATATGTAGCCCTCGCAGCGGTTGGGAGGGTAGGGGGGCGAGCACGGGTGGCGTGTCGCTACTCCCGTTACCGTCACCACTGTCGGCACGAGTGAGCGGTAGTTCGATTCGAAAGCAGCTCCCCTCACCAACACGGCTAGTTACCGTCATCTCTCCTTGCATCAGTTCAATGAGGTTTTTGGTAATGGTCAGCCCAAGACCCGTCCCCCCAAAACGGCGGGTAATGCTGCCATCGGCCTGTTCAAAAGCGCGGAATATCAACTCTAGCTCTGTTTTGCTCATGCCGATGCCGCTATCTTCAACCACAAAACAGAGCCCTTTAGGCTGTGGGGTGATGCTCAATGCAACTCGACCCCGTTCGGTAAACTTAATCGCATTAGCGAGTAGGTTGAGCAGAATTTGGGTTATTCGCAGCGGATCGCCAATCCAGTCGGGGGGGAGGGTCGGATCGAGCGTTATCGTCAACTGTAGCCTTTTGCTCTCTGCCTCCCTATGGCAGCTAAGGTGCAGATGTTGCACCACCTGCTCAAGGGAGAAGTGGGTAGCGGTCAGTTGCAGCTTGCCCGCTTCGATTTTAGAAAAATCGAGAATATCGTTCACAATCGCTAGTAGGAGCTCTCCAGAACGGTAGAGCTGTTCAAATCGCCGCCGGTTGTGCTCCTGAGCCTGAGTATGGTTCCCTTTTATGCCGATCTGGGCGAGTCCGAGAATACCATTGAGTGGGGTACGAATTTCGTGGCTCATATTGGCTAAAAACTCACTCTTTAGCCGAGCATACTCTTGGGCCTGCTGTAACGCCTCTTGCAACTGCTGTCGATTCTGCTCTAGTTCGGCAGTTCGGGCACCCACCCGCTGCTCTAATGAGGCGTTGAGTTGGCGTAGCTGTTCGGCGTTGTGTTCGCGCTGCTGTTCGATCTCCTTGCGGCTAGAGATATCGCGGCAGAAGCCGTAGAAGAGACCGCCCGATTCGGGGTGGTAGGCGAGGCTGATCTCGACCGGCCAGAGCTGCCCCGAGCTCTTTTTGTGCCAGGTCTCAAATACTGTCCAGCCCCCATTCAGCACTTGGTGGATTCGTTGACGAATCTTCTCCTGATCATCACAAGCATCGAGATCTTGTATCTGGAGCTGCTGTAGTTCAGAGAGGGTGTAGCCCGACTGCTGGCAGTAGCGGCGGTTACCCTCTCGAATCGAACCATCGGCATCGACTATTAAAAAGCCGTCGCTCATCGTTTCGAGGATCTGCTGTAGCAGCCTTTCTCGCTGTCTTAGGTAGTCGGCCTGTTGATGGTGCTCAATAATGGTACTTAAAACCGCAGCGATGCTATCGAGAAAGATCTCCCGTTGCGGATCGGGGGTGAAATCGATCGGCAGATAGAGCACCATCACCCCTAATAGCTTCTCCCCGGCAAGTAGCGGAATATTGTAGTGGCCATGGTCGCTCATCCCCTCAAAGCGAGTCTCGTGGCGCTCATCGACGCAGTTAGCAAACTGCCACTGCCTAGTTGCGGCGGCTCGACCACAGAGGCAGTGACCAAAGGGGACTTTGGCACAGAGGGTGCTGATTTTGTCTGAGAGGCGGTTACCGGCGACTAGAACTAATTCGTTGTGATCGTTATCGGCGATAAAGATAGCGCCGAAGGGGAGTAGCGATAGCCACGAAACCGATAGTAGTCGATTCAGCGCCTGTTGCAAAATATCGTTAAGCGAGGCGTGTTGAAAGGTGAGCTGCTGAATGGCATGCAGAATCTGCTGCTGGGAGTGGTTAATTTCGGCCCGTTCGAGGCTCTGTTGCAAAGAGGTTAGATCGCGCCAGACGCAGTAGAGTAGCGGCCGTTGCTCCAGCTCGATGCAGCTTAGGGTCACCTCAGCGGTAAAGGTGGAGCCGTCGCGTCGTTGATGAACCCAGTGGAAGCGGTGACACCCCCGCTCTAGGGCGAGCTGGTTCATAGCGAGTGCTTTATCGACGGAGTGTTCGCCATCGGGTTGATAGGGGGGCGATAGCGCTGCCGGCGGGGTATTGATTAGCTCGCTTTTGTGGGCGTAGCCGAGAATCTCAACTGCGGCGCTATTGCAATCGATAAAGAGGTTGTTTTCGAGCAACCAAGCCGGATCAGGCAGCAGATTAATCAGCCCGGTTAGCTGTTGCCGAGTGGTTGTCAACGGTGCCTTCATCTGTCAAAAAGCAGAGGCGCTAGCCTCTCTAGGGCAGCATCAAAATCGAACCGATTTAGCTGTGCGCTGATCTCCATTAACGGCGATTCCAGTTCGGTCTCTGTGAACTGAGAGAGCAGTGTGGCCGCCAGTTCGAGCGCATCGGTGAGGTTACCCTGACTATAGTCTCGTAGCTGCTCTAGTTGAGGGAGAAGTGCAGCCCATTCAGCCGATGACAGGGGGCGCTGTCGCACCAGCGCTGGTGTTGAGGGGGGGCTCTTCGCTGTGCGCTCTGAGTCTAACTCTCCCTCTCTATAGCGTTGCAGCGGCAGCGCGACATGAAAAAGCGCCCCCTGCTGTGGAGCCTGCTCGGCCCAAATCTTCCCCCCCATCAGCTCAAGTAACTGCTTAGAGAGCGCCAAACCGAGCCCAATTCCGCCATGGCTACGGGTGCTGGAGTTATCGAGTTGACTAAATAGCTGGAATAGGTGCTCAATTTCGTCCTGTTTAATGCCGATACCGTTATCTTCAACCGTAAAGTGGAGCGTCACTGTCGTCTGATCGCAGTGGAGATGAGAGACTTTGAGGGTAATGGTGCCGCTAGCGGGGGTAAACTTCACCGCATTGGTGCCGAGGTTGAGCAGAATCTGTTCAATACGCGCAACATCACCAATGAAGGCATCAGGAGTCTGGCTATCGAGCTGTTGTTGTAGTCGTTGATGCTTCTCTAATGCCCGCGGCAGCAACTTCTGCTCGACATCAGCCATGAGCTGTCGTAGCGAAAAGGGGTGGGGTATTAGCTCCAGACTTTGCGTATCGAGCCTAGCGTAGTCGAGTACACTGTTGACGATACCAAGTAGCTGATGGGCAGAGTTGATAATGATATCGAGCTTACCCCGCTGCTCCGAGGTTAATTTTTGATCGTAACGCAGCAGTTCGGTCATGCCGATAATACCGTTAAGAGGGGTGCGTAGTTCGTGACTCATCACCGCGAGAAAGCGGCTTTTGGCAATATTGGCCGATTCGGCGGAGAGTTTTGCCTCAATCAGTGAGTTGGTGCTACTCTCTAGCTCCCGCGCCATGGTGTTAAAGTTACTTGAGAGGGTATCGATTTCGTCGATCCCCACCAGTGCTAGCTGCTCCGATTTAAAGTTAGCCTGTAGCGTTTGGGTCAACAGGGAGAGCTGCTCAATCGGGGTGGCGATCAGTTGGGTTAAACGGTGCGACTTGTGTAGTAGGTAGAGAAAAAAGAGGATATAGAACAGAATCATAGCGCCAATCGCTAGATAGCCAATGGTGTTACTTAGCTCTTTTAAGCGGGTAATGGGGGCAAAGACCTTCTCGGTCTCAATGAGCGAGATGAGTCGCCAGCCGGTCTCAGAGACGATCTCTTGGCTGACCAGATAGTCGGTCCCTCTAATCGGAAAGGTCGCGATATGGCCCTGGCTATCAAAGAGCGCTTTAAAAGGCGCGGCGTAGTCACTCTGATGGAGGGTGAAGATGTTGTAATCTTTGGGCTTTTCGATGGTCTCTAATATCGCTTCGCTATAGGTGTGACCTCGTAGTTCAGTGAGCCCTAAAATCGTCTCGGCGCGATCTTGCATCGCTAAAATGGTGCCTTTGTTATCGACCATAAACACCACGCCACTCCACGGTAGATGGATATCGAGAATATGCTGTACAAAGGCATCGATAGTGACATCAAGCCCGCTCACCCCCTCCAGAAAGTCGCCGCGATAGATAGGGGCGATGAGCGACACCATCCACCCCTGTCCGGCAGGATCGAGATAGGCGCCCGTCCATACCGGCTTTCGTTCTGGGTTATGGTCGGCATCGGCTTCGTAGTAGAAGTTGTAGCTGCTGATATCGATAGCGGAGCCGTATTGACCTGGGGCATCTGGCATATAGGGGTAGATACGATTAAGGTTATCGTGGGTATTTAGGTAGGCTTGGGTAATGATGGGGCTGATATCGACAATCGCTTTGAGCAGTGGATCGAGGCTTTCGCTGCAACGAAGTTTACGCTCTATGGCAGCGTCAACGACTGTGGTGGCGGAGAGGTGGATCGAGGCTCCCCCATTATCGACCACTTTATAGTGGGAACCATTAGGGTGGCGGGCAAATAGCGCCTCACCGTTGGGAAGGTAGCAGCGATCTTCGGCTGCGAAGAAGTGTTGGTGATCACGCTGCATCATTAGCGAGAGCCGGTTCGCTTCGCGCAACTGGGCATTGATAGCGGCCACTTCGCGGGAGGTGATCTCCTGAATATTGTGCCGAGCCTCGTTTAGCAGTGTTGATTGATTTTGATCAGCGATATAGGCGTTAATGCCGAAATAGAGCAGCAGCAGTACCACCTCTATGGTAAAGATGGGAACTAGCGAGCTGCTAAGATAGTTACGATAGATAAGAGAGTTTATGCTTTTGCTATCCATTTAGGTGGGCTCTGCTAGGGGCTATTTTGGAAAGGGGGAACTAGGTTCACCCGACTATTAAATATTATCAGAATAACGCTATTTTGCAACTTTAAGATATCGGCCTTGTTCACCATCTCCCCCCCTCTCCTGCCGGGTAAAATTGAACAATAATGATAAAAGCGCTATAATTTGAACTTTAAATTGGTACAAAACGGGATATCCACCACCATGGCTGCACTGACATTTCGCCAAAAGGCGATTTTAACCATAACATTGTGCCAGATCGCGCTGTTGCTACTGCTGCTCTATATCCTGCTCGGGGCGCTCGATTCGAGTAACCGCTACCACCTTGAACGAGAGGTGCAGATGAGCGCTGAGCAGTTGGCGATATCGGTGACCGATGCGGTGTTAAGTCGTGATCAGGCGCGACTTGAGTGGGTAAGCGCTGAGATGGTAGCGCGGCTGCCGCTGGCCTACATCGCTATTTTTGATGCTCGCAATGAGCTGCTAGCTAACCAAGAGTCTCCCTTGATTAGCGACAATATCCTCAAAGCCGAAGTGGCGGTGAGTGTGGATAATAGTCGTCTTGGCAGAGTTGAGGTGGGGCTCGATAGCTCGGCAACGACAACCTTTTTGGCTCAAACGCACCTACTAGTCTATGGCATTGCCCTGATAGGGTTGTTGGTTATGAGCGCACTGTTACTGACCATTAGCCATCGCATCGTCACTCAGCTTAAAGCCTTTGTCGAAACGGCACAGCGAATTGCCGCAGGGGAGGAGGGGGTCGCTTTTCCGCTATCAGATGACTTTGAGCTGTGCCAAACCGCCACAGCGCTCAATCAGATGTCGGAGCAGCTACCGCGGGATAACCTGCTGCGCCGCGAAGCAGAGCAGGCGCTAAGGGAGAGAGAGCAGCAGCTACTCTATGCACTACAGGCGACCGGTGAGGGGGTGTGGGACTGGAATAGCTGTACAAAGTATGTGAGCCATAATCAGCGCTGGTGTGAGCTGCTGGGGATAGATGATCGCTACCTTGAACATGAGTTGGGCTTTTTTGTGGCCCATATTCACGAAGCGGATCGAGAGAGGGTCTGGGACGCCGTGGCGGCGGCGATCGAGTCGGGAAGGGAGTACTATAGCCGACACCGACTGCTGCGGGGGGATGGGGCAACGATTTGGGTCGAGGATCGGGGGCAAGTGGTGGAGCGACACGGTGAGTGCGTGCGTATGGTCGGTAGCATTCGCGACATTACCCACAATCAGATGATGGAGCAGGAGCTTAAACATGAGCGCAGTCTGCTGCGAACCATTCTCGATACCAGCCCTGTCGGCATTGTCATTACCATCGGTCAGCGGGTGAAGTTTATGAATCGTCAGTTGATGACCCACTTTCCGCTAAAATTAGAGCAGACGCTTGATAAGCTGTTTGTCGATCCCCACCAGCTAGCCGCCTTCAATATCGCCATGACTGAAGAGGATAGAGCCCGCGATATGTCGGTGCAGCTCTATAATAGTCAAGGGCAGATTCGGGAGCTGATTCTCAACGGTTATACCATCCCCTATCAGTCGCAGTTGGCGGTACTCGGCTGGCTAGTCGATATTACGCCTATTAGGGAGGGTGAAGCGGAGCTTATGCAGGCCCGAGATCTAGCCGAGGCGGCGACGCGGGCTAAATCGGAGTTTTTGGCCAATATGAGCCACGAAATCCGCACACCGATGAATGCGATTTTAGGGATGAGCTACCTGTTACAGCGTACCGTGCTCGATTCGGTGCAGCGGGAGCAGCTAGAGAAGCTACACACCTCCGCAGAGCAGATGTTGGCGCTATTAAACGATATTCTCGACTTCTCTAAAATTGAAGCGGGACGACTGACGCTAGAGGAGAGCGAGTTTAATCTGCTGGCGCTGTTCGAGAACCTAGCCGATATGATGAGCCATCAGGCCGATCAAAAAGATCTAGAACTCCTGTTTGAGCTCGATCCCCACCCCCTCTATCTACGCGGAGATTCACTCCGCTTAGGGCAGGTGCTGCTCAATTTAATCAATAATGCCATTAAATTCACCACTGAGGGTGAGGTGGTGGTGGGGCTGAAGATGCTGGAGCAGAACGATAGTGAGGTGGTGGTTCATTTTAGTGTCAAAGATAGCGGGATCGGCATTAGTGAGTCGCAGCAGCGGCGGCTGTTTCAGTCGTTTAGTCAGGCCGATGGCTCGACCACCCGACGCTTTGGCGGCACGGGATTGGGGCTGGCTATTAGTCAACGCATTGTGGAGCTGATGGGGGGAGATATTTGGCTCGAATCGGAGTCAGGGGTCGGCTCTGCATTCCACTTTACTGCCCGTTTCAAACCCGCTAACCACGATAGGCACGAGATGGGTTTTAGCTATGAACCGCTATCGCTGCTGCTACTAGAGCCGAATCGACGAGCCCGCACCTACTTTACCGAACGGCTACAGCAGGCCGGCCATACGGTTACCGCAGTGGAGAGCTGTGCTACGCTTGCGCAGCTGCTACAAACGCACTCGGCTAGCGCGTGGCAGCGCTTAATCGTCGCCTGTGAGGCCGATAACCGTTGTCAACAGCCGCCTTGGCGACTATCGAGCGATTTACCACCGATTCTCCTTTTAAGTCGCGGCGAGTGTCTGCTCTCAGAAGAGGCGTTGCAATCGGTCGTACTACAGCTAGCTAAACCGATTCACCCGCAAAAGCTGCTCTATGCTGTCAGCCATCTACAGTCGCAGACCCCATGGGACGAGAGTGCGAGTGAGGGTGATACTCTCGATCAAAGCAGGGCCAAACTAGCCGGTGCCCACCTGCTAGTGGCAGAGGATAACCCAATGAATCAAGAGATATTGACCAGCTTTATGCATCAGATCGGGGTGCGGGTTACTTTGGTCAATAATGGCCAAGAGGCGCTACAACAGCTACAGCAACAGTCATTTGATGGCGTATTAATGGACTGTATGATGCCGGTGATGGATGGCTATGAGGCGGCGGCCGCGATTCGTCAACAGCCGCAGTTCGAACAGCTACCGGTGATCGCGGTGACAGCTAACGCGATGGAGCAAGATATTCAGCGTGCGCTTGCGGCGGGAATGAATGCCCAGCTCTCTAAACCGTATGATCCTGCTCAGCTCTACCACATTTTAGCCGCGTGGATCACTCCAGCTGAGCCGTCGTCAGCGAGTGCGCTCGCACAGTTAACCCCCTCAGATTTAGGCGGGGCAGAGCCGAAGACGCCACAGCTCAAACAGATCGATACCGCCACTGGGCTACGCTATATTCAAGGCGATCAGCGACTCTATCAGGCGGTGTTAAAGCGGTTTTATGAGATGTATGCCGACTTTGGGCAAGAGATAATAGCCAGTTTGCAAGGTGATAAGGGGAGCGAGGAGCGTTTGCGTCGGCTCCATACCCTAAAGGGGATGGCAAGCCAAATAGGTGCAATTAAGCTAGCCGAACTAGCCAGAGCCGCCGAGGTAAGCTGCCGTGATAACGAGGAGGAGGGGGAGGTGCAGCGCCATATTGCGGCGCTGCAACAACCACTTGCGGCGGTATTAACCGACATTACCCAGCTACTCAAGGGTGCAAGAGAGCTCTCGCCAACGGTTGCGTTTGATCTCCCCTCTATGTTTGAACAGCTAGCCCAGTTGCGGCAGCTATTATTGGAGGCCGATACGGCCGCTTGCGATACCATTGCCACACTAGCCCCGCAACTAGGGGAGGGGAGGGGAGCGGTGAGCGTCGGTTACAGACGGCTGCAACGGGCGATATCGCAATTTGATTTTGAGCAGGCGCTCGAATTGACAACTATCTTGACTGAGCAGCTTAGGGAGAGTGACCTCAATGGATAAGCCAATGATTTTAGTGGTGGATGATACACCGGATAATATTAATCTAATTAGCGGTATGTTGCGGCGTGACTACCGAGTTAAAGCGGCAACCTGTGGTGAGCGGGCGTTAGCGATTGCTGCCGCATCGCCCATGCCAGATCTCATTTTGCTCGATATTATGATGCCAAAGATGGATGGCTATGAGGTCTGTCGTCGTCTAAAACAGAATCCGCTAACCTCAATGATTCCAGTGATCTTTGTCACCGCTCTAAACGAAGCGAATGATGAGCGGCGCGGTTTTGAACTAGGGGCAGTGGACTATATTACCAAGCCGATTAGCGCTCCAGTGTTAGAGGCGCGGGTGCAGAACCATCTGGTGCTGCATAACCAGCAACGAGAGCTAGAGCGACAGGTACAACAGCGCACCCGCCAGCTACATCAGAGTCGATTACAGATTATTCGTCGCCTTGGGCGAGCCGCCGAGTTTAAAGATAACGAGACGGGTATGCATGTTATCCGTATGAGCCACTATGCCCGACTCATCGCCGAGGCTAGTGGCGCGAACAGCCACTGGGTGACGCTACTTTTTAATGCCGCACCGATGCACGATATCGGTAAAATTGGTATCCCCGATACCATTTTGACCAAAAATAGCGCCTTTAATGAGGAGGAGAGGGCGATAATGCAGCGTCATCCCGAAATTGGTGCCGAGATTATTGGTGATTGTGAAGGCTCGGAGCTGTTAGCGCTCTCGCGTGAGGTCGCCTTAACCCACCATGAGTGGTGGGATGGTCACGGCTATCCTGCCGGTTTAAGCGGAGAGGATATCCCGCTATCGGGGCGCATCGTGGCGGTTGCCGATGTTTTTGATGCCCTAACCTCGTTACGGCCCTATAAAGGGGCTTGGTCGGAGGAGCGGGCGATAAGCTATATTCGTGACCATGGTGGCACACAGTTTGACCCTGAGATAGTGGGGTACTTTGACGATGTTTTGCCACAAATTTTAGAGATAAAACATAGTTATAGTGACAGTTTGGAGTCGATAGGATGATAGACGAACTCTCAGCTAAGAGCGGTGATATTGAAGGGGGGCTGTTGCGCTCATTTATGGTAGTCGGAGCTAAGAAAGAGCTGCGGCTGACCATTCGTAATGTGCTACACCAATTAGGAGCCACTTCGATTGATTTTTATACCAATTTTAGTGAGGCGGTATCGAAATTAAAACGACTCTCCTACGACTTTATTCTTAGCGACTGGTATCTAGGTGATTCGGGTGAGACGGGGTTAGATCTGCTGCGTTTTAGTAAGGTATCGTCTCTAATCACCCATCCTAATCGCCACATGATCGATAAAACAGAATCAGATAGCGCTAAGGAGAGGGAGAAGAGCCAGCGTCTCCAACAAAAATCGACTATTTTAGTGGTTGATGATGTGGCGGAAAATTTACAGATATTTTCCGGTATGTTGCGTGATCACTATCAGGTCAAGGCGGCGCTGTCGGGGGAGAAGGCGCTACAGGTGGTGGCGAATCATCCCGATATTGATCTCATTTTGCTCGATATTATGATGCCAAACATGGATGGCATGGAGGTCTGTCGGCGGCTGAAAGCGGGTGAGCGGTATAGCGAAATCCCGATCATCTTCTTAACCGCCAAAAATGAGGTGGAGGATGTGACCGCCGGCCTGCATGCCGGAGCGGTGGATTATATCACTAAACCGGTGAATCCGGCTATTTTGCAAGCGCGAGTCAGCAATTCAGAGTCACCGCCAAACCAGCATCACTACATAGCCTTGCTTTCTTGGCGACAATACCCCCCCTCTTCTCAACATTTCCTTGTTGAAAAGTCAACTATTTCAAATTGTACAGCGGTGTTGAGTGAGCTTGTCTCCAGTGTGTAATGAGGGTTATCCCGAATTTCGGAGCGGGGATCTCCATCGTCTTTTAATTGATGAGTCGAATCTGGCAGGGGCGCCCGGTGAGTTGGGCTAATTTCGTTACCGACAGTTTTCGTTCAGTCATAACGGCAATCATCTTTCCCCAGATGCGCTTTAAGGTCATCTTCCCCTGCATAACACTTTGAAATGTCTTGCTAAATACCAGTAACTGATTGATGATGTGAGCTATTTGCAAGCACTGGTAGTAATTCTTGGTCGCCAGATAACTCACCCGTGAAAATTTGTGCTCTAATGCATATCCATGATTTTTTTGGGTATTAAAGCCTTCGTTCTCTATTTTCCAGCGTAAGCGTCCGGTACGGCTCAATTCCGGTGCCGTATTCCAGTTGATGGGATAGGAGCTAATGTGAACGAACCGATTTTCAATTATCTGCCCCTCTTTGTCGGTGGTTGTCTCTATGCATTCCAGCCAGTGTAGTTTCACGCCATGATAGTCAATATCGTTAATCCATGTATAGTTTTGCTCAATGACATTATCCTGTTGCCGTAGAATGATTTTTCGTTGATTGCCGGATGTTAACTGGCACAAGGATTTAACCTCTTCCCAAACAGATGGCAGATTGCCATCCTTGAAGGTGACTATCCAGCCCCAACCATACTCTGAGCAAATTTCGAAGAATCCCTGATAAGGATAGAGTCCATCGGCAACCAGACAGATGGGTAGACGCGGAAACGCCGATTTCAACTTTTTTGCTAGGCGTTTGAATGCCTTACGCTCACAATCCTGTTTGTCATAGTTGCCCTCTTCGGGGTTTTCCAGCCACTCTGTGGCAATGGAGATGGCGAAGCCGTTAGCGGTAATCAGTTTGGCCTCTAAAACCATGTTATGCCAGCTACTTTTACCGCTGCTGTAGTCTTTGTGCAGCGCCTGTTCATGGGGACACTCTGTAAAACTATGAATCCCGCTCGCATCCACCGCAATGACAAACCATTCACCAAACAGCCGTTGATTGTGGAATATCTTCTTTTTCAACAGCGCCCTAACCATGGATTGAGTCAGTTTTTGCAGTTGATCCTCCGTGAGTTGTCGCATGACATTATCGACGGTATCCATATGAGGTAGCGGCATTTTGAACAACCGCTGGTAGTTTTTGCGAAAGCGTTTCTCTTCGCGCAGATTATTCATTTCATTACGAGAACCGGCTTTAAAGAGAAACATGGCAATGCAGGCCGTAATAAGAGCCGCCAAATCATAATTAGTAGATGTCCGGCACTCATCCAGCTCTCTCATCTGCTCAAAGAGAGCAGGAAAGAAGTGTGTGATGGTCAGGTGGAGTTGATAGACGACATCTTTGCGCTGTAATTTACGTTTATTCCGATTCTTTTTTTAGACCGGACGGATTGGTTCGAAGCTGATTTTCGTGCAGTTGACATGCGGTTACCTCTCAAAATTGGAGATATATGGGCTATTTTTGCTGGAAAAAATAATTTTTTTGCCAATGTAAGTTTATGAAGTTAGTCGGTTATGGAGCTGCCCCTGAATTGCTGGCGCGAGTCAAGACTCATGTGGCGTTAGGGCTCTCTAGGCGAGAGCTGCACAATACGATTGACACCTTGGTTGAGAATGTCCAGCTCAATGAAGAGTTAGAGCAGATAAAAAATACGAATCTAAAGCGTCCCCTCGCTAGTGTGCTACAGCTAGCTGAGTCGCTGCAGAGTAATCCGGCAGTCGGTTTTGAGCCGAAAGAGAGTATCGGTCTCATTCACAACGCCGCCTACGAGATGCTAGGGCTAATTAACCAATCGCAGGATCTGCTGCTGATTGAGCGGGGAGAGTATCAGTTTCAACCAGAGCAGATCAGTTTAACCGAAATTACCTTTAAGGCGGTCTTTCAGGTAAGGCGCACTTTACAGCGTGAACAGGGGGGAGAGCAGGCTAAAGTCGAGTTTCAGGCTCCCGATGAGCGCATTATGGGGTGGGGGGAGTCGCTGCTCTGTTACTCGATGATAGAGAATCTGCTGTGGAATGGCCTAGTGTTAAGTGGTAGCTCGAACCAAGTGAAGGTGGAGATCGCTAAGAGCGAAGAGAGCAAGATCGTGTTGAATGTCTCGTTCCCTGCCCAGCTATCGGATAGAGAGCAGCAGGCGCTATTTGAGAGATCGGCAGGTGCGATGAGTCTCGGTATCGGGCGTCGTGGCGGGGCCTATATCGCCTGTAAGATGGCGCAGCTACACCAAGGGGAGCTCACCTTCAGTCAAGAGGGGGGGAGTGGGCGATTTGAGTTGGCGTTGCCGCAAGATCGCTCTACTGACATGCGTATGTCGTTAGACCGTTCCGTCGGCAATTGATCGTTATCATCGTAGAGGGCAGGCCCCTGTGCCTGCCCTCTTTAATTTTAGCTGCTTAAAACAGTTTCGGTGGAGTTTTAGAAACGGCGGCGCTGCTGCTGCGGCTTAGAGCCTTTAGGCAGTGCTTGGTTAACTTTGATAGCGCGACCACTAATCTGCTTGCCATTTAGGGCTTTAATAGCACCATCGGCTTCAGAGTTATTGGGCATCTCAATAAAACCAAATCCTTTGGAGCGGCCGGTTTGTCTATCCATGATAACCGTCGCACTGGCGACCTCACCAAATTCGGTAAACATATCCTGAAGCTCTTCATCAGAGATACTGTACGCCAGATTGCCTATGTAAATATTCATGTATGCATTTTCCTAAATAAAAGATCGTGACCTGATAAAACTAACGCGCACACGCAAAAATCCAGAGTCACAAATTTGTTGCGGGTGATTAGCCGGACATGGCCAATAGGGGTGATTCGCTACCGAAGCGGTGACAGAATCGAAACTGGAGAGGGTGGGTCTCATCTATCCTCTTAAATCAATGAAGGTGGCCTAAACATTAGTGATTCGGGCTCAATGGCGATACAATAGCACTTTCGAGCTGCAATGCAAACGGTTTTACCAACATATATTTTTTTAGGGGTCACAACGGTGGTGTCATCTTCAGTCAGAATTACGCTTATCGGGGTTATTGCTCTCCTCTGGGGGTGTCAACAGGGGGCGCAACCTGAGGCGGTTGATGGGGCCGCGCCGCCACCGGTGGCCGTCACGCTGCTACAGGTTAAGGCCGACGATATCGATGTTGAGTATGAGTTTGTCGGCCAAGTCGATGCGTCGCTTGAGGTGGAGGTTCGCAGTCGGGTCGCGGCGGTGGTTGAGCAGATTCACTTTAGCGAAGGGGGGAGGGTGGAGGCCGGAGAGCTGCTATTTACCCTCGATGATGCGCCGTTTCAGGCCGCCCTTGAGCAGACGCTAGCTGCCCTAGAGAGCGCAAAAGCCCAAAAATTATCGGCTCAAGCGCAGCTAAATAAGGCTAGGCGCGATCTGAATCGGGTCGCTCCGCTCACCTCACAGCAGGTGTTGAGTCAAAATCAGCAAGATGATGCCACCTCGGCGGTCGAAATGGCTACCGCGCAGCTAGCGGTAGCCGAAGCGGCGATTAAACAGGCGGAGGCTAATTTGCAAACGGCGCGAATCAATCTCGACTATACCCGCATCAAAGCGCCGGTCAGTGGCACCATTGGCCGTCTGCAGCAGGATAGAGGGACGCTAGTCCAAGCGGGTGGAGCGACACTGCTAGTGACGATAGCTCAAATCGATCCGATCCATATCAATTTTGGTATTCCAGAAAATAGCTGGGTAACGCTACAGCAGCAGCTACAGAGCGGCGAGCTACAGCTACACACTGAGGGCTTCTCGGTGCGGGTAAAGGGGGAGGAGAGCCTCGCTACTAGCGGTAAGCTCGATTTTCAGGACTATAAGATCGACGCGAAAAGCGGTAACTTCGCGATGCGGGCGACACTGCCTAACTCCACCTATCAGCTCTTTCCGGGGCAGTTTGTGCGGGTTGTGTTGCAGGGGGGATATCGTGGCGCCGCGCTGGCGGTGCCACAACGAGCGGTACTCGATGGCCCGGGGGGGAAATATCTCTATCTGGCCGTCTCAGGTGAGGGGGGTGGCCTTATCGCCGAACAGCGACCGATTACCCTAGGAGAGTGGGTCGATGCCGACCAGGGGGGGGAGAACTACTGGATAGTCACCTCAGGCTTAGCACCGGGGGATCGAGTCGTGGTGGATGGCGTGGCGCGAATCTTCTATCCGGGGGCACCTCTGGCGGCTACCGCTGAACTTCATGAGGGTGGGGCGAAGTTATGATCGCCCGTTTTTTTATCGATCGCCCCACCTTTGCCTTTGTGCTCTCGATTTTTATTATGCTAGCAGGGTTAGCGGCGCTTAAAGTATTGCCGATTGCGCAATATCCCGAGATCGCCCCGCCGGTGGTGCAGGTGACGGCGATCTATCCTGGTGCCTCAGCCGACGTGGTCGAACAGAGTGTCGCCGCGCCGCTAGAGAGTGCGATTAACGGCGTTGAGGGGATGATCTATATCGCCTCGACCTCTACCTCTAATGGGACGGTGACGATTTCGGTGACCTTTGATATAGGTACCGATATCGATAAGGCAGCGCAAAGTGTCAATAATCGGGTTAAGCAGGTTGAGGCGCGACTGCCGCCGGAGGTGCGCCGCCAAGGGGTGGTCGTGGAGAAGGGGAGCTCCTCCTTTTTGCAGGTGGTCGCCTTCTACTCCGATAATGGGCGCTATGATGACATCTATGTCTCTAACTATGTCAAATTGACCCTTCTTGATGCGCTCAAGCGGATCCCGGGCACCACTAATGTGCAGATATTTGGTGCGAAAGATTATGCGATGCGGGTCTGGATTCAGCCCGATCGCATGACCCGCTACGGCATAACGGTAGAGGATATTGCCGCCGCAATCAATGAGCAAAACGCCCAATTTGCCGCCGGTCGTATCGGTGAGAATCCGATTCGAGACGATCAGCAGCTAGTTTACAGTCTGACCACGGCAGGACGGATAAGCAGCGTGGCCGAATTTGAAGAGATCATTCTACGCACCAATCCCGATGGCAGCAGCCTACGGCTAAAGCAGGTGGCTCGCATTGAGCTTGGTTCAAAGGACTATAACTTTAACGGCCAGTATAACGGCAACTCAGCTGCGCTCGTCGGTATCTTTTTGCAACCGGGGGCCAACGCCCTAGCCGTTGCCGATGAGGTTAAACAGACCCTTAAGCAGTTAGCCGCGAGCTTTCCCCCCGAACTTCGTTACGCTATCGCTTACGATACTACCCGTTTTGTCGAGGTCTCGATTCGGGAGGTGGTGAAAACTTTGGCCGAAGCGATGTTACTGGTCTTTTTGGTGGTCTATCTCTTTTTGCAGAACTGGCGGGCGACCATTATTCCAACGCTAGCGGTACCGGTATCGCTGCTAGGCACCTTTGCCGGTTTGGTGGCGCTAGGCTACTCAATTAACACCTTAACGCTGTTCGGTATGGTGCTCTCTATTGGCATAGTGGTCGATGATGCGATTGTGGTGCTGGAGAATATTGAGCGCATTATGCACGAAGAGGGCAAAGCGCCCCATGAGGCGGCGGTTCAGGCGATGGAGGAGGTGAGCGGGCCGATTATCGCCATCGTGCTGGTGCTGGTGGCGGTCTTTGTGCCCATCGCCTTTTTGGGCGGGTTAGCCGGGGAGCTCTATCGTCAGTTCGCCGTGACAATTGCCATTTCGGTCTCTCTCTCCGGTGTCGTCGCACTGACGCTCACCCCCTCTCTTTGTGTCTATATTCTGCGCCATGAGCATAAAGAGAACCATCTGCTGTTTCGGCTCTTTAACCGCCTCTTTGCGTTAGCTACCCGTGGCTATCTCGCTGGGGTGAGCTTTATGCTCAAGCGGGTTATAGTGGCGCTGCTGCTGTTTGGAGCGATGGTGGGACTCACCGCCCATCTGTGGATCACGACCCCTAGCTCACTGGTGCCGGAGGAGGATCAGGGGTTCTATATCGCCGCTGTCTATCTGCCCGACGGCGCGTCGCTCGCCCGTACCGATGAGGTAGTGAAAGAGGTGATTGCCGCTGTTCAGTCCAACCCTAATAACCAAGATGTGGTCTCCTTTGCCGGATTCGACTTTCTGGGGGGGGGCTATAAAAACAGCGCCGCAACGCTGTTTGTGACCCAAAAGCACTGGGATGAGCGCGATGTTTCGACGCAGTCGCTGGTGGGCGATCTGTTCATGAAGAGCGCCCACATTAATGAAGCACTGGTGCTGGCCTTTAATCCGCCGGCGATTTTTGGTCTCGGCAGTACCGGCGGGTTTGAGCTCTATATCCAAAATCGGGGCGAGAGCGATCCGGCCGCGCTGGCCGAAGCGATGCGGGCATTTCAGGGCGCGGCACAGCAAGATCCGCGTCTTGGGCGGGTCAACTCGCTTTGGCGTCCGGCCACACCGCAGCTCTTTGTTGAGGTCAATCGTGAGCGGGCGAAAGCGCTCGGGATCGACATAAATAGCGCCTTTAACGCCCTCGCGGCCTCTCTTGGTAGCTACTATGTCAACGACTTTAACCGCTTTGGCCGCGCCTGGCAGGTGATGATTGCTGCCGATAGTGACTATCGCGATAGACCGGCCGATATTGGCCATATCCATCTGCGTAGCCGCGAGGGAACGATGGTGCCGCTGTCGGCCTTTGCGACTATCCGTTATAGCGCCGGCCCCGATACGCTAGAGCGGTTTAATAACCTACCGGCAGTCAAGCTGTTTGGTGAGGCGGCTAGTGGCATCAGCTCCGGTCAAGCACTGGCGGCGGTGGGTGAGGTGGCCGCTAGTGCGCTCCCCCCCGGATTTACTATCGACTGGAGTGGTGCCTCCTATCAGGAGAGCCGCAGCGAAAACAGCTCACTACTAGCGTTAGGGATGGCGGTGGTGATGGTGTTTCTGATTTTAGCAGCGCTTTACGAACGCTGGTCGCTACCGCTGTCGGTGCTGCTAGCGCTGCCGTTTGGCACCTTTGGGGCGCTAGCTGCGGTCTGGTTACGAGACTATAGTAACGATGTCTATTTTCAAATTGGCCTGGTCACGCTGCTGGGGTTGGCGGCTAAAAATGCGATTTTGATTGTGGAGTATGCGCTGTTAAAATATCAGCAGGGGTGGCAGAGCATCGCGGCGGCGAAAGAGGCGGCTCGATTGCGCTTTCGGCCGGTGATTATGACCTCGCTGGCCTTTATCCTCGGGGTGTTGCCGTTGGCTATCTCAACCGGTGCTGGCGCTGGAGCACGACAGTCGGTCGGTACCGGGGTGATGGGGGGGATGCTGGCCGCGACCTTTTTAGCGCTCTTTTTTGTACCACTCTTTTTTAAGCTGTTAGTGGGACGGGGCGATCGCCCCTAACCGAGCCACCTCACCTAAGCGGTATGAATATCGTATTTGCGCAGCTTTTCCACTAGGGTCGTTCGTCGTAGCTGTAATAGCTGTGCCGCTTGACTCACTACCTGCTGACTACGCTCCATCGCCTGTAGAATGAGCGACTTTTCGATGTAGGCTAGATGCTCTTTCAGATTCAGCCCCTCCTCCGGCAGATGGGTTGCCGATTGCAGTTCGCGACTCTGTTCAAGCGACTCACCCTCATCGGCCTCAGCCTCTAGCGCCGAGGGGGAGGGGAGGGGGGGCTGGTCGCTTAAATCGATCTCTTCGGCTTGATATTTGGGGGGGAGATCGCCGTAATCGACAATGCCGTTAGGGTAGATAATGGTTAAGCGCTCAATCAGATTGGCCAGTTCGCGCACATTGCCAGGCCAAGGGTAGTGCTGTAGCGAGAGCAGCGCCGGCTCGGTTAACTTAATCCCCTCTCGCCCCTCCTGCTCTAGGCGGCTGATTAACTCATGCGCGAGTAGGGGAATATCTTCAACCCGCTCCCTCAGTGCGGGGATCTCGATAGGAAAGACATTGAGCCGAAAGAAGAGATCTTCACGAAAGGTGCCATCACGAATATTCTGCTCTAAGTTACGATGGGTCGCCGCCACGACCCGTACATTGGCCTGAAGGGTCTTGCTGCTACCGACCCGCTCAAAAGTGCGCTCTTGGAGTACCCGCAGCAGCTTAACCTGCATCGGTAGCGGCATATCGCCAATTTCGTCCAAAAATAGCGTGCCGCCGTGGGCTATCTCAAACCGCCCCTGTCGAGAGGTGAGCGCTCCGGTAAAGGCCCCCTTTTCGTGGCCAAACAGTTCGCTCTCTAATAGCTCCCCCGGAATAGCGCCGCAGTTAACCGGCACAAAGGGGGCATCCTGACGCGAAGAGAGGTAGTGCAGACTGCTAGCGACAACCTCTTTGCCTGTCCCCGACTCACCGAGAATCAGCACATTCGCTTCAGTATCGGCGACCTGTTCGATGAGGCGGCGCACAAGTGACATAGCGCGACTAGAGCCGATTAATATCTGCCGTAAGAGAGGATTAGACTCCTGTTTCTCCGTCCCGCAGAAGAGTTCAGCACGGTGCAGCGCGACAATGAGCCGACTTAGACCAAACGGGTAGTGGACTTCGACTAGCGGCTTAAAATGGCTGAGTGATTGGCTCTGCTCCTCAACAATCGCGATCATCGGGCTCTGATTAAACCGACTAGCGACAGCCGCTTCAAAGGTGGTTAGCTGTGTCACTAACAGCGGTTGCTGCACAAATAGCACTACCGGCTCGTGGTTCGGTAGCGTTAGCGCTAGTTCGTAGCCACAGAGTACTGCCTCGTAGCCTAAAATGCGTAATAGCTGCTGTAACGACAGCGTAATCTCTTCCGATTCACCTACAATTAAAATATTCACGCTGGCTCCCCGACCTGCCCTGACCTATTTATTTGACCGACCGCAACCATGTCAAATTTTTGGCAGTATATTGTGCGAAACAGGCGCTCAGGGCAAGGTTTTTTTGTGCCTTCTTCGACAAGGGGCTTGTTTGTTGCCAATGAGTGTGTGTAAGATCGCGGTCTTTATGCTGGCTGTCAGGTCGTTCCCCCATCATCGGAATCGGTTTGGATAGATTGCCCCCTAGACAACAACAGGAGTGGTTGATGAGTCGTCGGATTGGTCTTATCTTAATTTTGCTGTTCATCTTGGCGGTCGGGATTGTCGGCTCCATGGCGACCTATTTTGCGTGGTTTGATATAGAGGATGAATCGAATGCGATTCATGTCGGCCTAGTCCTTCCCGGTGGCGAAAACGGCCCCTATACCGAGACGGTCAGGCAGGGGGCACAGCTCTTTCTGGATGAGGTTAATAACGATAAATTTTTTAAATCGCGGCGAGCTAAGCTGCTCATCGCCGATAGCGACAGCGCTAGCGTGGCGCAGCTACTACAACAGCCTGAGTTGTTAGCGATACTTGGCCACCGCGCCACTGAGGATGTGAACGGCGTGGCCGATCGCTACCGCGAAGAGTCGCTTGCGGTGATCTCCCCTTTTGCCCTCTCCCACGATCTGCTGCAGCAGCACGATTGGCTCTACAGTACGGCGATTAACCCTCTACAACAGGTCGGTTTTTTGGCCAACTACACCCGCAATGTTCTTGGACATAAGGTAGTGACCACCATTTTGCCCGATACCGCCATCGGTAGGGAGCTAGCGGCGCGATTTGAGGCGATCTATAACCGCTTCGGCACCAAAATTCACTACCAGTTCAGTTATGCGGCCGATGGGGGGAGTGAGGGTCGTCAGGCTGCGCTCGATCAGCTCATTGCCGACATTAAAGATAAGCGCGATTTGGGGATGATCTTTTTGGCGACCCCGGTCGCTGATGCAGCCTACTTTACCGTTCGGGCACGAGATGCCGGTATCAAAAATCTGCTAGTCGGTACCGACATGCTCGCCTCTAGCCGCTTCACACGGCGCATTCACGAGGTTGCTAATACCCGCCATATTGAGCGCTACACCAACGGTATCTTTATGACCACCCCGATGCTGTTTGATACCTCTGATGCCTTGGCGCAGCAGTTTAAAAACCGCTATCAGGATAGCTACGGCACCGAACCGGACTGGCTCGCCTTTAGCGGCTACCTAGCGATACGCTATATCGCTAGTGCAGTTGATAGGACGGCTGTCGATGCGATGGCACCGGTCAATGAGATTCGCAGTCACCTAGCCGCGACACTGCGGTCGATGCGGCTAGATGATAGCAGTGGCACCGGCACCCCCTACTTTAGCGCCATGGGCGAGACGCTCAACCCTATCCAAATCGGTCTATTTGATGGCAATACCATTATTGCCGCCCCCACACAACTACAGCCGATTAAGCGTGACAGCGAAGTGAACTACTTTGAGGAGCTCAAACAGGGTAAGATGCTCTATGTCAATGATCGCTTTATGTATAAAACCAATGTCATCTATAGCGGCATTGAGCTCGATACCCTACTCTCTCTCGATAAGGCGAACCAGAGTACCGAATTGGAGTTTTCGATCTGGTTTCGCTATCGGGGTAACTTTGATCCGGCCAATATCGAGTTTCTGAACGCGGTTGAGCCGATCGAGTTAGGCCAAGCGGTGGAGGAGATTACCAATAAAGATATCACCTTCAAACGCTATCGAGTGAAGGCTAAGTTTTTTAACAACTTTCTGAAAACCAAGCTAAAGTATGGCTCTAATCTGCTGGGGTTATCGTTTCGCCACCGCGATCTTGATCGCAATAATGTCATCTATGTTGTCGATACCCTAGGCTTAGGCTTTCTGAAGGGGACAAATTTGCGTACTCAACTGCTTAGCAGTCAGGCAATTAGTCCAGCCTACGATCTACGACTAGAGCGGGCGTGGATATCACAGTCGATCTATCAAAGCCCCAGTTTTGGCAGTCCGACCTATGTCGGTTACGGCACTAGAGATCCCGAATTTTCCCGTATCGACTTTGCGATGGTGGTTAAACCGGATAAGTTCGATGCTCGCGACCTCTTTACTGCCCAACTTATGATCTATATCGGCATCTTCGGGCTGGTCGGCTCGCTGGTCGCTTGGCAGATCGATCATCTCTTGAAGGGGCCCTTTTGGCTCGCCTCCTCGTGGTTTATTCGACTGATATTTTGGCCGCTATTTATCGTCTCGGCTGGCAATTCGGCTATCTATGTGGCTATCGATTACGATCTGCCGACCCGCTATATCGATCTCATTGCCCAACTCTATGCCGCCTCGTGGTGGCTGCTCTATGCGGTGCTCATTAATATCGCGATGGAGCGCTTTGTATGGCTGCCGTTAGAGGGTAAATCGGGCCGTAAGATCCCCAATGTGGTACGGCTCTTTAGCAAGGGGCTAGTGCTGATATTTGCGACATTGGGTATGGTAGCGTTTGTCTTTAACCAGCCGCTGACCAGTCTGCTCGCAACTGGCGGGGTGTTTGCGATGATTATCGGTCTCGCGCTACAGGGGAACTTGGCCAACATCTTCTCGGGCCTCGTGCTCAATCTGGAACGGCCATTCTCCATTGGCGATTTTATTAAGCTCGATGAGATCGATGCGGTGGAGGTTATCGATATGACTTGGCGCTCGATTCGGCTCAAAAATCCGGCCAATAACATTATCAGCGTCCCCAATGGTAAGGTGGCCGATGCCACGATTGTCAACTACTCGGCCGACTTCACTCGGGTAGAGCTGTGGGTGCATGTCTCGCCAAAATATTCGCCGGAGCTGATTATTCGCCTACTAAAAGAGGCGATGGAGCAGATAGAGGGCATCCACGATGTTAAACCGACCCACCAGACCTTTCGGGGCATTAAGCCGGTCTTTGATAAGTGGGTCGCCGAATATGCCGCCTTCTTTTTTATTCCCGACTATGGTAACCAGCTTGGATTTAAAATTAAGGTCTGGAATGCGATTTGGCGCCACCTCTACGCCTCTGGAGTGACTTTCGATCCGACCGATGATAGCCATGGCGGACGGCTGTTGGAGCCGGAGTTTGATCCGTCGGTTTACGATCCAACCGAGGGCAAAACGATGACTGGCGACTTTTCCGAAGAGTAGAGCTGATGCGACTAACTCTCCCTCTCCATCTCGGTCGAGGAGTACTGCTGCTGCTGCTGACCACTTCTCCGCTCTACGCCGCCTCACTCCACCATGAACTAACTGGGCTGGTAGAAAGAAACCCCCAAACGGCCACCGCCATGGCCGAACTAGAGTCGCTGCAATCTCAGGCGCGAGTGACGCTAGGGCAGTGGTATCCTGAGCTCGATCTGACCTTAACTGGCGGTGGCCAAGATAACCACAATAGTGAGGGGATGGTCGAGACTGCCGATGCGAACCTACGGCTTAGCCAACTACTGTGGAATTTTGGCGCAACTAACCTTGAGATAGAGAAGATGGCGCGGCAGTTAGAGGAGAAGCGGCTCAATCTACAGCGAGTGCGGCAACAGCTACTGGTCGATGGCGCGAGCGCTTGGATCAATGTGGTTCGCGCCTACCGCACGCTGCAATATGCCATCCAGTCGGAGGAGAATATTCAGCGCCAAACCGGCTTAGAGGAGGTGCGAGTCGCTGGTGGTATGGGCTACTCTACCGACCTATTGCAGTCACAGTCGCAGCTAGCCGGCGCTAGTTCACGCCGTATGCAGGCCGAGAGTGGTTATATGCAGGCGAGCAACCGCTATCGGGAGCTATTCGGCTACCCCCCAGAGCAGGTAGAGCAGTGGTCATATCCGCCGGCCGATCCACTCACAGCGCCTCTACCGGAGAGCTTAGAGTCGCTACTTAAGTTGGCCTTAGTCCAAAATATCGAGCTGCAGCTAGCCAAACTAAGCGATGAGATTGCAGCTAAAAATCGGGATCAAACCCGCGCAAATACCCTCTTTCCCGAACTAAAGCTAATATTGGAGAGTAACCATAAGTTCAACTCCACCGGTATTCGACATCAAAATAAGGATGAATCGATTGCTAAACTGGAGCTAAAGTACCGCTTTAACCTCGGCCTGAGCGGTTTTGATACCCTTGATGTCGCTATTGCTGATGAGAGAGCCCAGCGCCAGCGGACATTAACGCAAACAAGGGCGATTGAGCGGGGGGTACGCGATGGCTGGTTACAGCTACAGACCGCCACGAATCGAACCGAGGTGTTACAGCAGCAGAGTGAGATTTCGGCCGGCTTTTTAGAGCTCGCCCGACGGGAGCGGGAGCTAGGAAACCGCTCGCTACTCGATGTGCTATCGGGAGAGACCGCCCTCATTACCGCCCGTAGCGATGCCGAGTCGGCCTATGCCGACACGCTATTGGCGGCCATTGTGCTGCTACAGCAACTAGGTCAGCTTGAGTTGCACCACTTCGACTTTGTCAGCTCACAATGAGTGACTGGCGCCAGCGTCTTCTGGCGCACCCTTGGTTAACTCTACAGCTACTGCTCGCTTCACTCTTTATTGCGCTGCTCGCACTCGCCTCGCCGCTCTATATTATCCAGGTGCTTAACCGCTATCTGAGTTACGGTATCGATGCGACCCTAATTACCCTTACCGTTGGGGTGATTTTGGCCATCTTAATGGAGCAGCTATTTCGCCGTATTCGCCACTCTCTCGCACAAGAGAGCGGGCACGAGCCGAGCCGAGAGCTGCTACAGCGGCTGATGGCCACGCTGCAACAGAGCCGCCATAGCGATCTACAGCAGCTACTTCGTCAGCAGTCGCTACCGCCTCTACAGCTACTAGAGCAGCTAGAGAGCTACTATAGCGCCACCCATTTAACCACTTTGATTGATATCCCCTTCTCGCTGCTATTTATTGCCGTGTTAGCGCTACTCTCGCCCCTGCTAGCGCTCATTGCACTGCTATTTCTCGCGGGTATCTTCCTCTATGCGCTACTGTCACACCGTCGTCTTAAAACGGGGCAGCAGCAGCTACAGCAGGCGACTCAACAGTTAAATCTTCTGCTAACTGAGACCACCGATAAAGGTGATTTGGTGCAGCTATTTGATCAAGGTGGCTTGATGGTAAACCGCTGGCAAGAGCAGGGGGAGGTATGGTTGCAACAGCGGGAGCGGCTAGAACGAGAGCAGAGCCGACTACAGGCGATGACCGCTTCGCTACAGGCGTTAATGGCGGTAGTGATCTATGCCACCGGAGCGCGGCTGGCTCTGGCGGGGGAGATTACCCTAGGGGTATTAATTGGGGCCAATATTCTTGCCGCCAGAGCGCTACAGCCGCTGATTCGGTTTGCTCAGATGGGGGAGGGGGTTGCTAAAGCGGCCGAGGCGAGACGACATTTACAGCAGTGGCTAGCGCTACCAGCAGAGCGGCAGCAGCAGGGGAGTGTGAAGAGCCAGTTTAATGGCCAGATAGCGCTGCAAGATATCGGTTTTAGTTATCCGAATAGAGCCAATTGGCTGTTTGAGGGGCTCCATCTCACCCTCAAATCGGGCGAGGTGGCGGTGGTGAGTGGCGAGAGTGGTAGTGGCAAATCGACACTCGCTAGACTGTTAGCGGGCCTGCTACTCCCTCAGCGCGGCTCGATTCTGGCCGATGGAGTCGATCTGCGTCAGCTCCAGCCGAAGTGGTGGCGAGGTCAGATAAGCTACCTACCCCAGCAAGCAGAGCTGCTACAACTCACGCTGCGGCAGACGCTAACCTGCGCTAATCCGCAGCTACAGCTTGAGCAGATAGAGCAGTTACTGCGGCAGTGTGATCTGCTCAAGTGGGTCGAACACCACCCCGATGGGCTCGATTTGAAGGTCGATGCCACCCTATCGCTCGGGCAGCGGCGGCGCATCGCCCTCGCGCGAGCGCTAGCTGTAGGAGGAAAGCTGGTGATTTTAGATGAGCCGGCCGAAGGGCTCGATAGCCATAGCCGACGCATGATCTACCAGTTACTGCTACAACTTTCGCAGCAGCAGGTGACTTTAGTTATCTGTTCTGATGATCCGCTGCTACAGCAGTCGGCCAATGTGTTAATCGACTTAACCCCAAAACCTACCCCCCTTATCACTGTCAATCCTGGCAAGCGAGGGCCGGCGCGATGAGTTATGGACACTCTTCCCCCTCGCGACTCTTTCTGCTCGGAGGGGGAGCGCTCATTGGGGTATGTCTGCTCTGGGCAGCACTGGGCAGTATCGATGTTGTCAGCCATGCGCCAGGCGTGGTGACGCCTGAGGGTCAAATTAAGGTGGTACAGCATCTGGAGGGGGGGATTGTGCGCCACATTGAGGTGGAGGAGGGGGAGCTAATTCGCCGTGGTCAGCGGCTAATAGAGCTCGATCCGACCCGCAACCGCACTGAGGTCGATGCGCTAACAGTACAACTAGAGTCGCTACAGATTAAATTGGCCCGTCTGACGGCAGAGGTGGAGGGGAAGCGGCGCCTAAGTTATGACGATAGGTGGCGCGAGCGCTATCCGCAGCTCGTTACCGAAGCGTTAAAACTGTTTCAGCGCCGTCAAGAGCGACTGCGCTCGGAGGTGGCGGTACAGCAGCAGCTAATTATTCGCCATCACCATCAGCTAGAGGAGATTAACTCACGGCTAGAGGGGAATCAAAATGTGCTGATCTTTTTGCAACAGCAGATAGCGATGAGTGATAAGCTGCTTGAGAGCAGCCTCTCTAATCGCATGAACCATCTTGATCTACTCAAAGAGCAGAGTGGCGTGGAGCGACAGATTGCCGAAGATAGGGCGCTGCAAAAGCAGATGGAGGCAGCGGTGGTCGAAGCTGATCGACAGATGGAGCTGATTAATAACCGTTTTATTGAGCAGGCGCAGTCAGATCTCGATCAGGAGCTGCATAAAGTACAGATCCTGCAACAGAAGCTGACCCGAGAGCAGGATACACTACAACGAACCGAAGTGGTGGCACCTGTTAGCGGCACCATTAAGCGACTCTATGTCACTACCGAAGGGGGAATTATCGCCCCCGGTGGCAAAATTGCCGAAATTGTACCGCAGGAGGCTCAATTAATTATCGAAGCGCGTCTCCCTCCTGGCGATATCGGCTATGTCATCCCGGGGCAAAAGGTACTGATTCGCCTCGCCTCAGCCGACAGTTTTCGCTTTAACCCGCTGCCGGGGCAGGTGGTTCAGGTTAGCCCTGATACGCTGCTCACCCGAGATGAGCAGCCCTATTACAAGCTAAAAATTCTCCCCGACACCCCCTTTTTCGCCCGAGATGAGCAGTATTACCCCTTCTTTCCGGGGATGCTGGTTGACTGCACCATTTTAACCGGCGAGCGAACGGTGCTCGACTATCTGCTACAGCCCTTTATCAGCATAAGTCAGCAAGCATTGCGGGAGCGGTAGCTTCTTTTCGGGTATAATCGCCGTTAAGAGAGCTTGTAACCGTTGCTTCCCCCCTGCAAAACCACTTTTGAGGATAACTATGGCCACCGCAACCATCACCTATACCCTGACCGACGAAGCCCCCGCACTAGCGACCGCCTCGCTACTGCCCCTCATTCGTTCCTATCTTAAGACAGCCGATATTGAGGTTGAAAGACGCGATATCTCTTTAGCGGCACGCATTTTAGCCCAATTCAGTGATCAACTCCCTTTAGCGCAGCGCCATAGCGACGACTTAGCGCTGTTAGGCGAACTAGCCAAACAGCCACAGGCTAACATTATTAAACTCCCCAATATTAGCGCCTCTATTCCGCAGTTAAAGGCGGCTATTAGCGAACTGCAACAGCAGGGGGTCGCCCTGCCCGACTTTCCAGATCAGCCGCAATCTGCCGCTGAGGAGGCGATTAAGCAGCGCTATGCCAAAGTGCTAGGCAGTGCAGTTAACCCAGTTCTTAGGGAGGGGAACTCCGACCGGCGAGTCGCTGCGGCCGTGAAAGCGTATGCTAAAGCGAACCCTCACGCCATGGGGGCTTGGTCGCCCGACTCTAAAACGGAGGTTGCTTCGATGAGTGCAGGCGATTTTTACGGTTCGGAGCAGTCGGTGGTGGTTGCGACTGATGATAGGCTGCAACTTCGCTTTCGTAGTGAAACGGGGGAGAGTCGGGTCATGAAAGAGGTGGTGGTTACCGCCGGCGAAGTGGTCGATGCGGCGGTGATGAGTCGTGAGGCACTGTGTCACTTTTTGCAGCAGGCGATAGCGATCGCGAAAGAGAGGGGGGTACTGTTTTCGCTGCATCTGAAAGCGACCATGATGAAGATCTCCGATCCGATTCTGTTTGGCCACGCGCTGCGTACCTTTCTAGCGCCAGTTTTTGAGCAGCATAGTGAGAAACTACAGGCATTAGGCGTCAATCCTAACAACGGTCTAGCCGATCTGTTGGCTAAACTCGAACCTCTGCCAGCGGCCGAACGAGAGGCGATAGTGGGCGATATTACCCAGCTACTCAAAGAGCGCCCCGCCCTAGCGATGGTCGATTCCGACAAGGGGATCACCAACTTCCATATCCCTAGCGATGTCATTATTGACGCCTCAATGCCGGCAGCGATTCGGGCCGGTGGCAAGATGTGGGGGCCAGATGGCAAACTGGCCGATACCTTGGCGGTCATTCCCGATCGCTGTTATAGCGGGGTCTATCAGCAGACTATCGATTTTTGCAAACAGCGAGGTGCCTTCGATGTCACCACCATGGGGAGTGTGAGTAATGTCGGCTTAATGGCTCAAAAGGCCGAAGAGTATGGTTCGCACGACAAAACCTTTGAAATAGAGGCCGATGGGGTGATGGAGGTAGTCAACAGTAAGGGCAAGGTAGTACTACGACACACGGTGGCTAGCGGAGATATTTGGCGTATGTGTCAAACCCGCGAGGTGGCGATTGAGGATTGGGTGAAGCTAGGGGTGACTCGGGCGCGTCTTACCGGAGAGCCGGCTATCTTCTGGCTCGATCAACAGCGTGCCCACGATGCCAATTTGATTCAAAAGGTGGAGCACTATCTCTCCTTGCACCAGACTAACGGGCTAGAGATTAAGATTCTCCCTCCGAAAGAGGCGACCCAATACACCCTAGAGCGCCTACGGGAGGGTAAAAATACCATCTCGGTCACCGGCAATGTGTTGCGGGACTACCTCACTGATCTCTTCCCGATTCTAGAGCTCGGAACTAGCGCTAAAATGCTCTCGATTGTGCCACTGTTAGCGGGCGGGGGGCTGTTTGAGACCGGAGCAGGAGGATCGGCACCTAAACATGTGCAGCAGTTTATCGAACAGAACCATCTGCGTTGGGATTCGTTGGGTGAGTTTTTGGCCCTAGCGGTAGCACTAGAGGATTTAGCCCATAAACAGCACCATCCTGCCGCAGCACTATTGGCTAAGAGCTTGGATGAGGCCAATAGCCGCATCTTGCAACACAACCGTTCGCCTCGCCGTGAGATTGGCGAACTAGATACCCGAGGGAGCCACTTCTATCTGGCGCTCTACTGGGCTGAAGCACTGGCACGGCAGCAGCAAGATAGCCGGCTACAGGCGATCTTCTCGCCGTTAGCACAGGCGTTGGCAGCCCATGAGGCGGCAATCGTGGCAGAGCTGGCGGCGGTGCAGGGGCAACGAGTCGATTTGGGGGGCTACTACCGTCCCGATAGCGACAAAGTTGCATCGCTAATGCGGCCTAGTTCGACTTGGCGCGAAATCGAACAGCGGGGCTATTTGGAGTGATCCTATCCCGTTAGCGCCTTTTTTTTGGGCTCTGTTTTGCTCTAGACAGCTACAATAAAACGCTATAACATAATGTATTATTTAATAAACCTAATCAGATAACCATAGATATTTCTATTATGTCAATATCCAATGGCTGATCTACCAGCAGGGAGACTATCGTGATGACTCGTTCTGACTTAATTAATGAACTGGCTACCAAAATGGAGTTCCAACTCCCACCGGAAGATGTCGCCACAGCGGTTAAACATACCCTAGAGACGATGATCGAGTCGCTCGCTCACGGTGAACGGATCGAAATTCGCGGTTTTGGTAGCTTTTCGCCTAAAGTACGCCCTGCCCGTGTCGGAAGAAACCCCCGTACAGGTGAGATGGTCGAGGTGCCAGAGAAGCGGGCAGTCCACTTTAAGCCGGGTAAACAGCTGCGTGAACGGGCTAATGGTGACGAGTAATATGTCACAAACGGGCGCAGATTGCCGCCGATCACTATACGCTCGACCCGATGCAGCGCGTTAACTAGGCGGAGATTTGCCATCTGATTGACCAAAAACGCTACTTTCTGCTCCACGCCCCCAAAACCACTGATCCAATCCCGCGCGTCACGCTACGGTGCCGTAAGTAGTGCTTTAAATGCGATTGTGGCTAGCGATACCGAACGAGGTGTCGGTGAACTAGGTCAGAATCGATAGGGGTGTTGACATTTGTAAGCGAAAAAGTTGCATAATGTCGGGCATGGGCAGGGACTCCTATGTGTGTTCTCTCCACTAGGCCCCTTGCTCTCCTCAATTTTTTGGCGAAGGTATTGTAAAATAGGAAGGTGTGACATGTTAGCTGAGGAAGATATCTCCTTTATCAAAACCCACCTAAGTGGATGGTTAGCCGAGCAGTCATTAGGAAGACCACCGGTTGTCTATGAGATTGAACTACGGGAACGGATGGTGCGAGTTGAAGAGGCGCTAAAGAACCAGGGTGAGGAGCTTAAAATCCAGCGCGAGCTTATTCGTGATCTCATGCTTCAGATTGACAAGCGGTTTGAGCAGGTTGACAAACGCTTTGAAGAGATGTGGGCGCAAGTCGATAAGCGCTTTGAAGAGATGTGGGCGCAAGTCGATAAGCGCTTTGAACAAGTCGATAAGCGATTTGAACAAATCGATAAGCGATTTGAGCAGGTCGATAAGCGCTTTGAGCAGATGGCCGAAGATAATAAACGGCATTTCGAACAAATCGATAAGCGGTTTGAACAAATCGATAAGCGCTTTGAGCAAGTCGATAAGCGCTTTGAGCAAGTCGATAAGCGCTTTGAGCAGATGGCCGAAGAGAATAAACGGCGTTTTGAGCAGATCGATAAACGGCTCGATTTGCAACATAATGAAATTATGGCAATTCATCTGGAGATTAAGCAGCAGATGCGCTGGTTTTTTGCAATGACCGTCGCGGTGGGTAGCTTGGTTGTGGCGGCATTGCGGCTCTGGCCTATTTAAATGACATCGATTAGAAAAAGGGGAGAGCACTTAACAGATGAGACGCGACAGTCAACGCCGAGCAGATGAGCGCTATGAGCGCAAGCGACAGGGACAGCGCCAGCGCTGCTGTTTTGATCTCGATGAGGTCAGTCCGGTACTCGATAGGCTGCGAAAATTGGGAGAGAGTCGTCAAGAGGCGATTCGGCGGCTGATCTTCTCCTCAAGCCATAACCGTTGGGATGAGGAGGTGATTATCGACCAACTACTCCAGCGGGAGGGGGGCGTCAATAGACGCCTAGAGCAGCTACAGGAGATTCTCAATCAGGTAGAGACCGAACACGATCTCGCCTTTCAGGCTCGCTGGCTCGATAAAAAGCGTCATCTACTAGAGGTGATGATCGAGACTCGGGAGGAGTTTCCAATCCTCATGAGTGGCGATGAGGAGCAGATTATCTGCCTAATCAACCTCTTTAGCGAACAGGAGGTCAATCTAGCTCGCAAGAGCGAAATGGTGGCGCTCATGTTAAGCATGAATCTGCCGATGCCGCTCTCAGCCTTTGGTAAAACTGGCCACTACTATCAACTTTTTGGGTCAATGTCGGTCAATACTGTGGTCGAAAATCTCATCTCAGAGCTAGGGGTATTAAGCGACAATGCGCTAGAGGCGATGGAGGTCTTTAGAGAGTTTCTGCAATAGTGCTGCAAACTTGATCAATGCCCGTCGGGGAGAGGGGGGCGCAGTGACCCCGTTGCAACAGCGATTCGATAGCAGAGATGAACTTAGGCCCATACAACGCCTCCCGTTCAAGATCGATAGCGTGGCCATGTTGATGTAGCCACTGCTCTAGCGCTCGACTCTCCGGCCACTCCTCTCGGCGACTATTGACCACCGGAACCCCGTGACAGAGCGCTTCGGTAAAGTTACCGTAGCCCGGTTTGGTTACCATGAGATCGCAGCTAGCGACTAGATCGATATAGTTGTAGGGGAGCGCTCCGACAGCGGTTCGATCTCCCCGTTGTGACGACCCCGTGTCGGCCACTAACCAGTGTAGGCCCGGCACCGACGGGGGCCAGAGGGTTGGGGAGGGGGAGGAGGCAATCCCGCCAAAATTGACCATCACCACACGCCTATCGGCGGGAATATAGGGGGTTAAATCGCGTTTTTGCCCCCTGCGTGCAATCGGGCCGACGGGACGGCAGTTATCGAGCTGTGGCATCGTCATACTCGGTGCAGGGCAAAAAAATAGCCTCGCCTGCTGGTAGCAGTGGTTTAACCACGCAATTTCATCCTGAAGTCGGCACTTGAGAGTCGGATAGCCCGCTAAAATCGCCCCCCAGTGGAGGGAGCAGAGCGCATAGGCGGGCATGTTGAGCTCTGCGGCGGCTAATAGGGGCAGCGGTGAGATATCGGCTAGGACTAGATCGGGTCGCTGCCGTTGCAGACGCGCTCGCTCCTGCGCTAGCCGCTGCGAGCGTTGGCGGTAGAGCGCTCTATAGTGGTCGTAAGAGGGCTCTAAATCGACTCGGAAGGGATCGTGCATCACCATGCCGATATCGTCATCGCAGTACAGATAATCGAAGGGGTAGGGGAGCCTCTGCCGCAGTACCGCTTCGGCCATGGCGGTACGGATAGTCAAAGTTAACGAGCCGAACTGCCGCTCTAGCGGGGCGAGCAGCGGCAGAATTTGACTTAAATGGCCCCAGCCATGGCCGGAGAGGGCGAGATAGAGGTGCATAGGCTAGGTGCCACAGAAAGTCTGAAACTGCTGCATAAACTGCTCTGGGGCTGGCTCGGCATAGGGGGCGGACGCCTTATCGTCACGATAGGGGTGGGTAATGGCTTGGAGTAGCCGCTGAAATGGCGCTAAATCGCCCTCGGTTGCGGCTGCTAACGCCTCTTCGACCCGATGGTTACGGGGGATAATCCACGGGTTGTTCTGGCGTATATGCCGGTAGCGCTGCTGAGGTGTTATCCCCTGCTCAAGCTGACAACGCTGCTGCCAAGCGGTGAGCCACGCCTGCAGCGGCGCTAGTTCAGTAAAGAGCTGTTGTAGTGGGGTTAGGTTACCGACTGCGGCATCGGCTAGAGCGCGCCAAGCGAGGGTATAGTCTATCTGCTGCTGCTCTAGTAGCGTTAACCAACGCTCAATGAGTACACTATCGTCATCTGCGTTATCGAACTCGGAAGTTAACCCCAGTTTTTGGCGCATTATCTGTAACCGGTGGAGCTGATAGCGCGGCATAAAGTGGTGTAACGCCGCTGTGGCCGCCTCAACTGCCTCCTCCGGTGCCATCGCCATCAGCGGTACTAGCGTTTCGGCGAGTCGGGTGAGATTCCATTGAGCAATTTGTGGCTGATTTTTATAGGCGTAGCGGCCGAAGTGATCGATCGAGCTAAAGACCGCATCGGTGCGGTAGCGCTCCATAAAGGCGCAGGGGCCGTAGTCGATCGTCTCGCCACTTAGAGTCATATTGTCGCTATTCATAACCCCATGAATAAAACCGATCCCCATCCAGGCGGCAATAAGCGCCGCTTGGCGCTCGATAACGCCATAGAGCAGCCCTAGATAGGGGTCGGCGTGGGTGGCGAGCTCGGGGTAGTGGCGGGCAATGGTATAGTCTGCTAGCTGCTTGAGTGGCGCTAGCTCGCCGCGGGCGGCAAAGTATTCAAAGGTTCCAACCCGAATATGGCTCGCTGCCACTCGGGTTAAGATCGCCCCGGGTAGGGGCGATTCGCGATAGACCGTCTCACCGGTAGCGACCACGGCAAGCGAGCGGGTGGTCGGAATATGGAGTGCCTGTAACGCCTCGCTAATCAGCACCTCACGCAGCATCGGCCCGACTGCCGCTTTACCGTCACCGCTACGGGAGAAGGGGGTCTGTCCCGATCCTTTGAAACTAAGATCAAACACCCCCCTATCGCTCTCAATTTCGCCTAACAGCACTGCCCTGCCATCGCCTAACCGGGGGCTAAAGTGGCCAAACTGGTGGCCGGCGTAGATCTGGGCGACAGGGTGGGCATCATCGGGCAGCGGGTTGCCGCATAGGAGATGGGCTAGCTGTTCAGAGCGCAGTGGCTGAAGCGGCAGTTGCAGCGCCTCGGCAAGTGAGGTGTTAAAATAGAGCAGCTCTGGTCGCTCTACCACCGCCGGTTGCCATGCGACACAGGCGTGGGGAAGTTGGGTGGCGTAGCTCTGTTTTAATCCAAGGGTGACCATAGCGAGACTCCAGCGTTAAAAGCGTTAACTTAGTGCATTTTGGGGGGGACTTAACCACAATGGGGCTACAATCGGAGGGTAAAAGAGCCTCTGGCCCGATTTTTACTTGCTTGAACCGTTTGAGTTGTGATTAAGTTACCCCTCTTCATTCCCATTTGTGGTTTTATGTAAAGGATTAATCTCATGCTAGTGAAAAACTACTCGAAAACCGGCAAGCGTTGCCGAGTGACATTTAAGTTACATCACGCTGTCGAGGCGAACAAGGTGCGTCTTTGTGGCGATTTTAATCAGTGGGATAAGATCGGTATTCCGCTGCGCCGTCTTAAAGATGGCGGGTTTAGTACCACTATTTCGCTTGATACTGATCGTGAATACCGTTTTCGCTACTGGATCGATGATGAACGGTGGGAGAACGACTGGGAGGCCGATGGCTATGTAGCAAATGAGTTTGGTAGCGACGATTCGTTGCTAAAGCTGTAGCGCTCAATGGAGCAGCGACTCTTCTCCCTACTGCAGCGCCCCCTGCTGGTGGCGCTAGTCGTGGGTACTACGATCCAGCTACTCATTGTGGTCAGTGGTCTGATGCTGGTAGGCGGCGACTACTGGCTAGAGAGAGGTCAGCAGTGGCGGCAGCAGGGACTTTTTAGCCTAATTCAGCTACTAATCCCCTATGTTATCCCCTTTATTGTCTCCAGCTTAGGTAATCGTCTGGCTAAGGAGAGAATGGAGCAGGTGCTGCGCAAGTTTCCGGAGCTAAACCCCGATATCATTATGCGTTTAAGTTGCGATGGGCAGGTCGAATATCTCAATCCAGCCGGGCAGGGCTTTTTGAAAAAGATCAACCGCTCCACTGCCGAGGTTCTGTCGCTGCTCCCTGATGAGATTGTCGCCTCCCTCTCGGCAAAGGGGGAGGAGGGGCAGTGGTCTGCTAGTCGTCTGATCGCGGGCTATATGATTAACTTCAATGTGCGGCGCGATAGGGAGGATGACACCCTCTTTGTGGCTGGGCGTGATATCTCCTCACAATATCGGTTAGAGCAGCAGCTTAACGGGGTGGTCAAGCAGATGGATATGTTGACCGAGTTTCTCGATACCACATTGGCGGTCTATAATCCACTCGATTTTGACTTTTTTGCCAGCGTCGAAAAGATGTTGCGCGATCTGGCAGCGGCCAATCAACAGCAGCAGTTTACCCAGCCGGCCTATGTTTTTATCACCCAGCTAGAGGGGAAGGAGCGTTTTGGTCACCTCTACCGTATCGATAGTGACTCGTTTCACCACTTTGCCGAGCCGATTTGTTACGATACCGCTGAGGAGCAGTATGCGATCGATCTTCTGGAGATGGGGGAGGGGCAATCGGGGCTCTTTTTCGCCGGTTGGGATAGTCAGCAGGAGACGCTAGCGCAGTTTCAGCAGCGCTTTAATCCGCAGATAAGGCACCACATTGGCGGGGAGATTCGCTTCTATGCCATCTACAAAAGTGGCGCAACGCAGGTAATCTCCTATTTCGAAGATAAGATCCCCGAGGTTCACGATGCGCCAGTTCTACGGGCGATCACCGTCATCGCTGAATCGCTGCGCCGAATCTCTGAGCAGAGTCGCCAAATTGAGGAGGCGTTTCTCTATACGCTTGATGCGTTAGCGCGAGCCTCAGAAGCGAATGATGAGGATACCGGTGCCCATATTTTACGCCTCAATGAGTATAGCTATGCCCTTGCGGTGGAGATGGGGTTAGAGCGAAATTTTTGCCGCACGATTCGTTATTCAGCGATGATGCACGATGTCGGCAAAATCCATATCCACCCCGATATTCTGAAAAAGCCAGGTCGTTTAACCGAACAGGAGTTTCATATAATGCAAGCTCACCCGATCTACGGCGCTAAAATATTAGGCGACTCCCCCCAAATGGCGATGGCGGCCGAAATTGCTCGTTACCACCACGAAAAGTATCACGGCGGCGGCTATCCGTTTGGTCTCAAAGGAGAGGCGATACCGCTCTCGGCTCGTATTGTTGCGCTAGCCGATGTCTATGATGCGCTACGACAAAAGAGGGTCTATAAACCGGCCTTTAGCCACGCTAAAGCGGTCGATATTATCGTCAACGGCGATGGGCGTACCGAACCGGAGCACTTTGATCCCGAGGTGTTAGCGGCCTTTAAGCGCATCCATAATCAAATGGATGATATCTTTTCTACTCTACAAGATAGAGATAAGGATAGAGATGAAGAGGGGGAGCCGAGTGATGACTAAGGGGTGGCTAGGATTCGGATCGCTGCTCTATCTCTATAGCGCAGCGGCGAGCGCCAATCTACTCAACTATTTTAAGGAGGAGGATGGCAGTACCAAGTGGCAGTATGTGGCTAACTTCTCCAGTAGTATTCTGATTATTACCCTCTCGCTGGTGCTAATAAAGCTCTTTATTAGCCAGCGGCGGCTTGAACGGGTTAATCGTCAGCTAGAGCAGGTGCGAGATGGGTTAGAGCAGCGAGTTAGGGAGCGAACCGCAACTTTGAACGGCTACAATGAGCTATTACAAGAGACCAATAGCCTACTAGAGGGGGAGATAGAGCAGCATCGTCAAACCACGACTAGATTGCAGTCATCTGAAGCCTATCTCTACTGTATCATTGAGTCGATGCCGCTGGTTCTTATCGGGTTAAATCGTCATAACACTATTAGCCACTGGAACCGCCTTGCCGAACTCGCCTCCGGTGTGGAACGGGAGCAGGCGCTAAGGCACAACTTATGGGAGATCTATCCTGCGATTCCGCTCTCTACCACCCAGTTAGAGGCGGTACTACAGCGAGGAAAACCTGAGACCATTAAGCACTGTCAACGGGGGCACTACTACTACGATATTATGCTCTTCCCCCTGCGCCAGAGTGAGGAGGAGGGGGTGGTGATTTTGATCGACGATGTTACCCAGCGCAAACTATCGGAGAATCGCCTTATTCAGCGCGATAAGATGGCCTCAATGGGGGAGTTAGCCTCAGCGATGGCGCACGAGATGGAGGTGCCGCTTAAAGAGATTGTTGCGGCGGTTAAATCGGCCACCGAGTCGTTAGAGGGTAGCGGTAGCCACTTTGAGCAGACACGACAGCGGTTAATAGAGGCGCGAGAGCGCGGTGAACAGGCCTTTACCATTATGCGCAACCTCCTCGACTTTGCGCGAGAGTATGGCGATAATCGGCACCACATACAGATGACAGCGCTAATTGATCATACGCTAGAGCTTGCCGCATCGCTAATAGATGAGAAGAGCGGCGTCAGATTTAGCGACATTGAGACTATTCGTCACTATGCGGTACAACTGCCGACCTACCCCTGTTACCACTCTGAGATGCAGTATCTGTTTTTAACGCTATTTCGTCACGCTCTCTGCGCTATAGCACGAGTTAGGCGCGAGGCCTTTGTGCCGACATTGACCGTCGAGGTGGCGTTTCACTACGATGCGCTATGGTTGAAGATACAGCACAATGGGGTCGGCATGAGTAGTGATGAGCAGAATACTATCTTTGAGCCCTTCTATCTTGATGGAGAGTCCAAGCTGCAAGATCACTCCTGGCAGCGGCTCTCACTCGCCTATTTTATTATCACTGAACACCATCGAGGACAGATTGCGGTCACCTCGGATATCAATATCGGCACCACATTTCATATTGAGCTGCCGCTTAACTCATACCACACCCACTAAGGAGGGAGTTTTTCCATGAAAAGCCGTCTGCTTCGAATCTTTCTCGGTATCTTTTTACCGGCGCTTATCAGCAGCCTACTCTATGTGATCCCCTCGGGACTCTATATATTATATCACAGTGATGAGGGGGTGTCAGTCCTCATCCTCTTTCCGCTCTTTTTTATTATGGCGCTGATCTTCATCGGCATTCCGAGTCTTCTCTATAGCCTGCTAATGGAGTTCTGGATTAATCCCCGTTTTGAGAGCGATGTGAAGGTGTGGATAGTCGGTGCCATTGTGGGAGGGCTCAGTGGCGCTATATTTCATAACTGGGAACTATTAGTCGTAGGCGTTGCGACCGGTTTTTTGGTCGCTTTTGTTTTGCGCCGCAGTTACCACAGAGCGCTTGAGCCACTCAGCTAAGCGTGTAGGGGCGGGTTTCAAACCCGCCCCTACTCTTCGCGGCTATCTTCGAGCCCGAAAGCGGTGTGCAGAGCGCGAACCCCTAACTCCAGATACTTCTCATCGATCACTACCGAAATTTTAATCTCTGAGGTGGAGATCATACGAATATTGATCCCCTCATCGGAGAGGGTTTTAAACATCGTGCTCGCAATGCCGGCGTGGGAGCGCATCCCGACGCCGACAATGGAGAGTTTAACAATTCTGTTATCACCGGCCACCTCTCGTGCATTAAGCTCGTTGGCGATCTGTCGCAGAATCTCCAGCGCCTTTTTATAGTCGTTACGATGGACGGTAAAGGTAAAATCGGTCGTCTCATCGGCACCGACATTTTGTACAATCATATCGACCTCAATATTGGCCTCACCAATCGGGCCGAGGATACGGTGGGCGATACCGGGATGATCGGGGACACCCATCAGGGTGAGTTTAGCCTCATCGCGATTAAAGGCGATTCCCGAAATCAGTGCATCTTCCATTCTCTCATCCTCATAGGTAATCAGGGTACCTGGCCCCTCTTCAAACGAGGAGAGTACCCGCAGTGGAACATTATATTTACCGGCAAACTCAACCGCGCGAATTTGTAACACCTTAGAGCCGAGGCTAGCCATCTCCAACATCTCCTCAAAGGTGATACGATCAAGCCTGGAAGCTTCAGGAACCACGCGCGGATCGGTGGTATAGACGCCATCAACATCGGTGTAGATCTGACACTCATCGGCTTTCAGGGCGGCGGCAAGGGCGACCGCTGTGGTATCGGAGCCACCGCGACCGAGAGTGGTGATATTGCCCTGCTCATCTACCCCCTGAAAGCCGGCCACGACCACCACCCGCCCTTGGCTTAGATCACGCTGAATCGGTTCGTTATCGATATCGACAATACGCGCTTTGGTGTGGGCGCTGTCGGTTAAGATGCGTACTTGGCTGCCGGTGTAAGATCGCGCCGCAGCGCCGAGCTGATGCAGCGCCATGGAGAGTAGCGAAATGGTCACCTGCTCGCCGGTAGCGAGTAGTACATCCATCTCCCGCTCTACTCTCTCTGCGGCAACAGCATCGGCTAGGGCGATGAGACGGTTAGTCTCGCCACTCATCGCCGAGACGACCACCACGACATCATCACCTCGATCTCGTACCTGCTTCACCTTTTGAGCGACATGGGCAATGCGCTCGACACTGCCGACGGAAGTCCCGCCATATTTCTGTACAATGAGCGCCATCTATACTCTCTCCTTAACCCAATTGACGACGCTCTCTAACGCCCCATCAAGCTTATCGGGCTCACTACCGCCCCCCTGCGCGAGATCGGGACGCCCCCCCCCTTTGCCGCCGACCTGAGTGGCGACGAAGTTAAGCAGCTCACCCGCTTTCATGCGTGCTGTCTGCGCTTTGGTCACGCCGGCGATGAGGTTAATTTTGGTGCCATTGACAACCGCTAACAAAATAACCGCCTGTTTTAGCTTATCTTTAAGTTGATCGACCATGGGAGGTAGCTCTTTGGCGGCCACCCCCTCAAGACGGCTAGCAACGACCCTAATGCCATCGACATTGATCGCTTGAGTCGATAGATCGCCGCTGCGGGAGCTCGCTAGCTTCGCCTGGAGCTGCTGTAGCTCCCTCTCTAATGCCCGATGGCGCTCTAGCTGCTGCTCTAGTCGAGGGATGAACTCCTCTCGACTGCTCTTTAGTAACCTAGCTGCCTGCTGTAGCATCGACTCGCCCTCATTGAACCACTGTAGTGCCTTCTCACCACAGAGCGCCTCAATGCGGCGCACGCCGGCGGCGATACCGCTCTCAGCAATGATTTTACACGCCCCAATATCGCCGGTGCGTTGAACATGGGTGCCGCCACAGAGCTCAACCGAAAATTGGCCCATCGTCAACACCCGTACCTTTTCGCCATACTTTTCGCCAAAGAGCGCCATCGCGCCACTCGCTTTGGCCTCTTCGAGCCCCATAATAGCCGTTTCGACCACTAAATTAGCCCGAATCTGCCGGTTAACCAGCGCTTCGATCTCTGCGAGTTGTGCTGGGGTAATCGGTTCAAAGTGGGCAAAGTCAAACCGTAGTCGGTTCGCATCAACGAGTGAACCCTTCTGCTGGACATGGCTGCCAAGCGTCTGCCGCAGGGCTGCGTGCAGTAGATGGGTGGCTGAGTGGTGGCAGGCGGTCGCTTGGCGTCTCTCCCTATCGACCTGTAGGGTGATGCGATCATTTTGCGCTAAAGAGCCCTGTTCGACCACCCCGACATGGAGTGAGCTACTCCCCTGTTTTTGGGTGTCGGTCACCCTAAACCTAGCCCCATTCACACTCTCTAACCAGCCACTATCACCAACCTGCCCCCCCGATTCGGCGTAGAAGGGGGTCTGGTTAACGACCACAACGCCTCGCTCGCCCGGCTGTAGGGTGCTAACAGGCTGCCGCTGCTCGGTAAACAGGGCGGCGACAGTGACGCTCTCTAGGAGCTTGTCATAACCGGTGAACAGGGTCTCAATATCGGTGTCGAGTAGCCCGTCACCGCCACCGAACTGGCTGCCGGCACGAGCGCGTTGGCGCTGCTGAGCCATTTCGGCCTCAAAGCCGGCCATATCGATCTGTAACTGCCGCTCCCGCGCAATATCGGCGGTTAGATCGATCGGGAAACCGTAGGTGTCGTAGAGTTTGAATAGTAGCGCACCGGGGATAGTATCGCCCTGAAGGGTCGCTAGCGACTCCTCTAGGTGGCTCATGCCTAGCTCTAGGGTTTCGGCAAAACGCTCCTCCTCCTGTAATAAGACCCGCTCAACCTGCGCCTGCTGCTGGGTTAACTCTGGATAGGCTCTCCCCATCTGCGCCTCTAACGGTTGCACTAACTGGTGAAAGAAGGGCTCTTTTACCCCTAATTGATGGCCGTGGCGAATCGCGCGGCGAATAATGCGACGCAACACATAGCCGCGCCCCTCATTGGAGGGGATCACCCCATCGGTGATTAAGAAGGCGCAGGAGCGAATATGATCTGCTAGCACCTTCAGCGAGGGGCTGCGCCTATCTTGACAACCGATTAGGGCGGCGGTGGCGCTGATGAGGGCCTGAAATAGATCGATATCGTAGTTACTATGAACCTGCTGTAGTACCGCCGCAAGGCGCTCTAACCCCATACCGGTATCGACCGACGGTTTAGGTAGGGGGGTTAGCTGGCCGCTGCTGTCGCGGTTATACTGCATAAAGACTAGATTCCAGATCTCGATATAGCGATCACCATCCTCCTCTGGGGTGCCAGGGGGGCCGCCGGGGATAGCCTCACCGTGGTCGTAAAATATCTCACTACAGGGGCCGCAGGGGCCGGTATCGCCCATGGCCCAAAAGTTGTCGCTCTCGTAGCGTTTACCGGCTTTATCGCCAATGCGACTAAATCGTTGCGGATCGACCTTAATCTCGTTTAGCCAGATAGTCGCCGCTTCGTCATCTTCGGCATAGACGGTAACCCAAAGCCTCTCCGGCGGTAGTTGGCAGGTATCGGTTAAAAACTCCCAGGCGTAGCGAATCGCATCGCGCTTGAAGTAGTCGCCAAAGCTGAAGTTGCCTAGCATCTCAAAGAAGGTATGGTGGCGGGCGGTGTAGCCAACATTCTCTAAATCGTTATGTTTACCACCGGCACGAACACAGCGCTGCGAGGTGGTAGCGCGTTGATAACTGCGCTTTTCGGTGCCCAAAAAGGTCTCTTTAAACTGCACCATACCGGCGTTGGTAAAGAGCAGGGTCGGATCATTGGCCGGTACTAGCGAGCTGCTAGCGACGATCTGGTGGCCTCGGGTGGCAAAGAACTCTAAAAAAGCGTCTCGAATCTGCTGGCTGCTGGTCATCACAATCTCATCTTCAGGAACTTAAAATAGGTAGGGGTAGGGGGGTCAACGGGGGAGGGTTAGCGCATAGCGAATCTGTTCGCTCTCGAATCCGTGCTGCTGCAAGTAGCGCTGCTGCTTAGCTCGTTCGGCGGCAGAGGTGGCCACTGTGTGGTGTTTTTGGTGGCACTGTCGCGCTAGCTCAAACCAGTCGCACTCGGCTTGCTGTAGCTGTCTGGCAACTGTTTCGCGATCGATGCCTCGCTGCTGTAACTCTTGGGCAATTCGGCGCGGGCCATACCCTTTGGCAGCACGAGAGCGGATATAGCTCTCGCTGTAGCGCTCACGGTCAAGGCTCCCTTCATCCTCAAGGCGAGCGAGAGTCTGGGCGACGATCTCACTATCGTAGCCACGACTCTGTAACTTGCGCTCTAGCTCGGCAGGGGCGTGATCTCGGGGGGCAAGCAGTTTAAGCCCCTGCCGGTAACAGTGCTGTAGCTCTGCTGCGGTTGAGGCTTCAGCCAAGCAGATCACCCTCAGCGGGGGGCTCTTCATCGGCATGGGCGCTATCACTCTTAGCGACGGTGGTGGTGATTAACAGCTCACGAATTTTTTGCTCGATCTCGGTGGTAGTCTCAGGGTTATCTTTAAAAAATTGGCGGGCGTTCTCTTTTCCCTGGCCGATGCGTTCGCTACCGTAGCTATACCAAGCCCCCGACTTTTCGATCAAGTTGTGTTTAACGCCTAAATCGAGAATTTCGCCCTCGCGAGAGCACCCCTCGCCCCACATAATATCAAACTCAGCCTGTTTGAATGGGGGGGCCATCTTATTTTTAACCACTTTAACCCGCGTCTCATTGCCAAGAATCTCATCGCCCTTCTTCACCGAACCGATACGGCGGATATCGAGCCGAACCGAGGAGTAGAACTTAAGGGCATTACCGCCGGTGGTGGTCTCGGGACTGCCGAACATGACCCCGATCTTCATTCGAATTTGGTTAATAAAGACCACCAGCGAGTTAGTGCGTTTGATATTCGCGGTCAGTTTTCGTAGTGCCTGTGACATCAACCGCGCCTGCAGACCGACATGGGAGTCGCCCATATCGCCTTCGATCTCCGCTTTCGGGGTGAGGGCAGCGACCGAATCGACCACGACGACATCGATGGCACCTGAGCGCACCAACATATCGGCAATCTCCAGCGCCTGTTCGCCGGTATCGGGCTGGGAGACTAGCAGATCATCGACATTGACTCCCAGCTTTTCGGCGTAGATAGGATCGAGGGCGTGCTCTGCATCGATAAAAGCGCAGGTACCCCCCATCTTTTGTGCCTCAGCAATCACCTGTAGGGTGAGGGTGGTCTTACCGGATGACTCGGGGCCGTAAATCTCAACCACACGGCCACGGGGGAGCCCCCCTATGCCGAGCGCAATATCGAGCCCTAGCGAACCGGTCGAAATCACCTGTACATCGCGCGGGGCAGTTGAATCGCCCATGCGCATGACCGAGCCTTTACCAAACTGCTTCTCAATCTGTCCGAGTGCCGCGTTTAGCGCTTTGCGTTTGTTATCGTCCATACTCTCTTTGCCTAGTTGAAATGAATGACCCATACCACTGGGGGCTATTATCACACAGCTTATTGCTGCCTTGAAAGGGCGTGTGGTTCAAAAAATCTCTCTCGCCTAGCGACGCGGTAGCAGTGACACGATAGCCGTCGCCGGAAGTGGATGAGAGAAGAGGTAGCCCTGTAGGTAGTTGACCCCTAGCTGCTGTAACGCCTGCTGCTGTTGTGGCAGCTCTACCCCTTCGGCAATGACTTCGATATTAAGCTCCTGTGCCATGGTGATTATGGCGCGAACGAGGCTGACATCCCCCCCGTCGATACCCAAATTAGCGATAAAGGAGGGATCGATTTTGAGCGTATCGATTTGAAAACGGTTTAAATAGCCGAGGGCAGAGTAGCCGGTACCGAAATCATCAATGGTAATTCTGACGCCAGCTGAGCGTAGTTGCGCTAGCTGTTGCGAGATAGTGAGCCGCTTATCGATAAGTAACCCTTCGGTAATCTCCAGCTCTAACTGATCTGGCTCAATACTGTAGTGGGGCAGTAGGTGTAGCACCTCATCGACAAAGTGGGGCTGGATAAACTGCCGCGCCGAGACATTCACCCTCATGCGATAGATAGCGAAGCCGTCACAACGCCACTTAGCGAGCTGCTGCAGCGCCTGTTGCAATACAAAGTGGCCGATGGCACCAATCTCACCGATATCTTCGGCGATAGGGATAAACTCATCGGGTAAAATCTCCTCCTCCCCAGCGCTCGCAGGGTGCCAGCGCAGCAGCGCTTCGACTTGAGTAATTTGACCACTGACAGCATCGATAATGGGCTGATAGTAGAGCTCAAATGCCTGCTCTGCTAGCGCATTGCGAAGACGCTGCTCTAGCTCTAGTCGCCGTGTAATCGACTCATTGAGTGAGGCGGTAAAGTAGTGGTAGTTGCCTTTGCCTTCGGCCTTGGCCTGATACATAGCCGCATCGGCATTTTTCAGTAGCTGCGATGGCTCTTGACCATCTTCGGGGAAGAGGGTGATGCCGATACTGCAACCGATGTGGAGCTCATGCCCCTCAATTTGGATCGGTTGATGCAGCGTCTCTATAATGCGCTGGCTAACCCGCTGGCTGGAGAGGTGATCAGGGGTATCGGACATTAAGATTAGAAATTCATCACCTCCGAGACGAGCGAGGATATCCTCCTGTCGCAGCAGTTGACTAACCAGCTTGGCAACCTGCTGGAGCAGTCTGTCGCCGGCCTCATGGCCGAGAGAGTCGTTAACCTGTTTAAAGTTGTCGAGATCAAAAAAGATGACCGCAATCGTGTTGTGGCGACGCTCGGCACTCGCTAGTGTCTGTTTGAGTCGGTTAAGTGCCATCGCTCGGTTAGGTAGGCCGGTGAGCGTGTCAAAGTTGGCCTGTCGAAACAGCTTTGCCTCATAAGTTTTGCGCAGGCTGATATCCTCTTTAATGGCGACAAAGTGGCTAATCTGCCCCTGTTCATCTTTAATCGGGGAGATGGTGACACTCTCCCAGTAGAGTTCGCCGCTCTTTTTGCGATTGCACAGCTCGCCGTTCCACACCTCGCCGGCACGAATTGTGCGCCATAACTTATGGTAGGTCTTTGGGGATGTTTTACCCGACTTTAGCAGGCGTGGATTTTGACCGAGTACCTCGGCGGCGCTATAACCGGTAATCTTACTAAATGGGGGGTTGACATACTCAATCGTGCCCGCTGTGTTGGTAATAATGACTGAGGCGTGGCTCTGCTCTACCGCACTCGAGAGCTTTCGTAGCGCCTCGCGCTCCTCACGGATGTGGATCATCATACGGTTAAAACCGATGGTTAACTCCCCCATCTCATCGTGTGTGACGATGGAGACAGGGTGTTCTAGATCGCCATTAGCGACTCGTTGCATCCCTAGCAGCAGTGACCGTATCGGTGCGATCACTTGGGTACGAAAGACTAGATAGATCGCGGCACCGAGCAGGATAATCGAGCCGAGATAGAGCAAAATATAGTGGTAGATACCGGTCTGAATCTGCCGCTGGCTTGGCGTTTTGTCGGCAAAAATCGTGATCTCTCCCAGTTTTTGCTGCTCAAAGTCGATATCGAACTGTAGTTGCATCGCCTCTGGGTGCGCGGCGAGCCGCTGCTGTAACAGCTCTATCGCCTCATGAGAACCGTGCTCCTGCTCCGTTGTAGTTAGCAGCCGCATAGTAGGATCGATATAGGTGGTCAGTGCGTTTTGCTGGCTATCGGTCACTAGTACAAACAGAATTTCTGGGTGGCGGCTAATTTCGATAACATAGTCATTGAGTGTGGTCAGATCGTAGGCGAGCAGGCTCTCTGGGGCGATAAGGGCGAAAAATTGACCGAGACTGGCTACTTTGTACTCTAACTGCTGCTCACCGAGTCGGTATTGGCGCTCAATCAGATAGCTAGTGGAGAGTCCTAGCGTGGTCACTAAGATTAATATGGTCAGAGCGATAAAACGCAGCGCTAGCGAAGAGTGGGGCAGTGGACGCATTTAATAGGTTTCACCTAACACCTGCTTAACAAGATGACGAACTCTCTCGTAGTCGGCATCGGTCGCCGGATGGAGTCCGGTCAGCTTGGCCTGTTCGAGTAGCGCTCTGCCGGTTGCCGTTGCAGAGAGCGTGGTGAGCAGTCTGCTTAGCTGCTGTCGTTGCTCGATCGGCATCTCGGGAGCGACTGCCCACGGTAGGTGGGGAATCGCTTCACTTATCTGTAGCTGTTTTAGCGCACTAACATCGATACGCTCGGTGATCATCGGTAGGCGGGCGACTATTTCACCCGCAGCTGCGGCATCGGCCTGCTTAAAATAGACCGAAAAGACCGAGTTAAGGGGGGTAATGGCAAATTTCTGCTGATAGTCGCCCTGCTGCAGACCGGCTTTCTGTAGCATGGCGATGGGAATAATGTAGCTCATCATCGCGCTCTTATCGCCGCCAAAGATGAGGGTACGACCTCGTAGCTGTGACAGCGACTCAATGCCGCTATCGCGACGCACATAGAGGGCGGAGGCGATACTGCGCTCGCCGAACTCCTCGTTAGCGACAATCGCCTCATAACCGTAGTGGGCATGGGCCTTAATGTAGTGGTACTGATTAAAGTGAACTAGATCGAATTCACGCCGAGCAACCTGCCCCCAAAAGGTGGCAAAGTCGCGGGCTGTGACTAGCTCCACCTCTCTGTTTAACTCGGCTGAAAGGTGGTTAATGAGTGGGGTGAAGAGTGTGACTGTCTGGCGGGCATTGCGGCGCGGAAAGATCCCGACAACTAGCGTGTCAGCCACCGCGCTCGCGCCACTTTGCGCTAGCGCGACAGGCGGGAAGGCGAGCTCTGTGAACAGCCACAGCGCAATAGAGAGTCTCCAGAGGGGACGGGTCATAGCTAGGGGTGCCATGGGAGAGGGCAGCGGCTAACCGCGTCCTGCCCGTTTGCGATCATTTTCGGTTAACCCCCGTTTACGAATGCGAATATGGTTTGGAGTCACTTCGACTAACTCATCGTCATCGATAAACTCCAGCGCCTGCTCTAGTGACATTCGGATCGGTGGGGTGAGCAGTATATTCTCATCGGAGCCGGCGGCGCGAATATTGGTTAGCTGTTTGGCCTTTAGCGGGTTGACTGTCAGATCGTTATTACGGCTATGGATACCGATAACCATCCCCTCATAGACCTCGTCACCGTGGCCGATAAAGAGTCGCCCGCGCTCCTGTAGATTAAATAGCGCATAGGCGAGCGCCTTTCCCGGCGCATTGCTGATTAATACCCCGTTAATCCGACTACCGTAGCTTCCCCCCTTAAAGGGGCCGTAGTGGTCAAATACGCTATAGATTAGGCCAGTCCCTTGGGTTGCGGTTAAAAATTCGGTACGAAAGCCGATCAGGCCACGACTAGGGATAATATAGTCGAGTCGTACCCGCCCTTTGCCGTCGGGGATCATATCTTTTAACTCCCCCCCTCGTTCGCCTAACTTCTCCATCACGCTCCCTTGATGGCTATCTTCGATATCGACCGTTAACTGCTCAAACGGCTCCTGCTGCTGGCCATCGATATCGCGCAGAATCACCTCGGGACGGGAGACTCCGAGCTCATACCCCTCGCGGCGCATATTTTCAATTAACACCGATAGGTGCAGCTCGCCGCGACCGGAGACACGAAAGCGATCGGGATCGTCAGTATCCTCTACCCGCAGTGCCACATTGTGCAACAGCTCCCGTTCGAGTCGCTCCCTGATCTGGCGTGAGGTGACATATTTGCCATCCTTGCCGGCAAAGGGGGAGGTGTTCACCTGAAAGGTCATGCTGACGGTCGGCTCATCGACCGAAAGAGGGACTAGCGCCTCGACCGCCTTAGGATCGCACAGAGTATCGGAGATATAGAGCGGATCGATACCGGTAAAGGCGATAATATCCCCAGCCTGAGCTTCGGGAACTTCGATCCGCTCTAGCCCTAAAAAGCCGAAAATTTGTAACAGACGGCCATTGCGCCGTTTGCCGTCGCTATCGACAACGGTGACCGCCGTGTTGGTTTTAACACTGCCACGGGTGATGCGACCGATGCCGATAACACCGACATAGCTGTTGTAGTCGAGCTGCGACACTTGGAGCTGAAACGGATCTTCAAGCTCGACCTGTGGCGGGTGCACATGGTCGATAATGGTCTGAAACAGCGGTACCATATCGCCGGAGCTAACCCCCTCCTCTAGCGCAGCGAAGCCGGCGAGACCGGAGGCGTAAACTACCGGAAAGTCGAGCTGCTCATCGGTCGCACCGAGGCGATCAAAGAGATCGAAAGTCTGATCTAGTACCCACGAGGGGCGGGCACCGGGGCGATCGACCTTATTAATCACCACAATCGGTTTTAAGCCGCGGCTTAGCGCCTTTTGGGTCACAAAGCGAGTCTGCGGCATCGGCCCTTCGACCGCATCGACTAACAGCAGTACCGAATCGACCATCGATAGCACCCGCTCCACTTCGCCACCAAAGTCGGCGTGTCCGGGGGTATCAACGATATTAACCCGATACTCTCCCCAACGAATGGCGGTATTTTTAGCCAAAATGGTAATACCGCGCTCCCTCTCTAGGGCATTGGAGTCCATGGCTCGCTCCTCTAGCTGGGTGCGGGCATCTAGGGTATCAGACTGCTTTAACAGCTGGTCAACCAGGGTGGTTTTACCATGGTCAACATGGGCAATAATGGCGATATTTCGCAAATTTTCGATCACAGACGGACTCTCCGGCGGTTAAAAGGGGGCATTGTAGCCAATGGCGTGCCGTAGCGCATCCTGATTAGCGTGCAGATTGGCAATTTTATCGCCCTTTCTGATTCAGAAACCGAAGTGGAGGGCGATAACTCTGGGTAGGTGACTAAAGGCAAGCCCAGCAGGGCGCACAGAGCTAGGAGGAGGCTTATGGACGATGCTATCTCTCGTCCGCACAATATTATGCTCAACTTCTTCGATTCAGAGGAGCAGCAGCTAGAGCTACTGATGAAGCTGACCGGTAAATCGCGCGAGGTACTGCTAGCGCAACTCGGTTTAGGCTCTCAAACTGAGCATACGCGGGAGCTGACACAGCCGCAGCAGGCGTAATCGCCCTAGCTAGGGCGAGTCAATCGGAAAAAGGGCGCTGTTCTAGCGCCTCCTGTTTTAACTTATAGACAAAGGCGATAATTTCGGCCACAGCGACATAGAGCTTGACTGGAATCTCCTCGCCGAGTGGAATTTGTGCTAAGAGTGCCGAGAGTTCTGGATCTTGATGCAGCGGGATTTGGTGCTCGTTCGCAACTTCAATAATCCGCTTAGCGATCTCTCCCCCCCCTTTAGCGGTGACCACAGGGGCTCCCTGACCATCATATTTTAGGGCGATAGCCCAGTTAATAGCGTTGGCATTTTTCGGTGGGGAATCACTAGACATGTTTCTTTTTTTAAATCAATGGGTTAGCGAGAGAGAAATTCCAGATTCCAGCGCATATTCCTAGTATTTTGCTATATAACTTGACGGAATGAGTTCTTAATCTATCAGCTAAAGCTCTAAAACGTTTTAGCCCACCAATGCTATGTTCAACGAAAATCCTCTCAGAACCAACCATTTTATTTTCTGCTTTTTGCTCATCTGTCAATGAGCCATTTTTAGGTTTTTTATGTGGAATTTTTATTGAGTTAAAATCATAAACAGACTCAATACCAAGAAACCCTAAATCAACATTTGCATTCATATTTTCAAACCAGTTTTCCATCGGATCAAATTCTTGCTTCATCATTGAAAAATCATGTACACTACCTGCATATGGCATACTTATATATGGGATATTTCTTCCAGAGGTTGCAATCACTAAAGCCTTTACTGTATGCCTTTTTTTTTACCTGAAAAATGTTCTTTTTGTCTATCATATTCTGATGGTCTTTGTTTCGGTTGCTCGGTTGCGTCTATGAGTATGTTTTCGATATTATTTTTCTCAAAAAACTCTTTAAATTCAGTGGGATCCTTAAATTTTCTAATTGGCATACATTCTAACTCATTTAATGCGTGCTCCAAAACAGAGAGACCAAATGCTTGAATTTTGTGCGCATAAGATGATGATATTCCAGCCACAAAACCCAAGTTATCATAAGTTAATCCACTCTTTAAACTGAACAGCGTAAAAAATAAAAGTTCCTCTGTGTTTTTGATACAGAATTCATCACCAATTTCAATCGTATTTTTAAGTAATTTCGATTCGATAATACTAGAGTGGCTTTTTTCGAAAGTTTCCAAAATTAAGTAAAACTGCTTTTTCTTTATGCCAGTAGCAGCAGCCCAACCTCTATCAGTATTTAACTCTGATGTGCTAAATTTCATCATTAAAACCTTTCAAAAAATTGTTTAAAAAAATTAATTATAAACTATATGGTTTGATTGGGAAACAACTTTACTCATCTCAATGGATCTCTAGCAGAAGATTGGTTTAGACCCTTTCATTAATCAGGGAGGTGAACTCGGCTTGAGGCCGGTGAGTTGGTCGTTCGACTTTACCAAATAGCGCCTCAATATCACCTAACTCAAATCCTGAGGCGGCGAAACCTCGCTGTAGTAGCGGCAGGCTCTGGTTGAGCAGACCTAGTGTGAGTTGGTCTTCGGCCCAAAAGGTCGAGCTGATGCGCTCTCCTTGCAAGGTTAACTTAGCTCGAATCGCCCCTAAAGGTTGTAGGTGGATCTGGAGTGTGAGGTGCCACGGCGGCTCCTGTTGGCTCTGCTGCCCCCGCGGCTCTCGTTCAATCACAATATCGAGACTCTCCATACGATTCTCGGCAACCTTAAGCGGTAGCTCAAAGTGCCAGCGCTGGCTCTCCTGCTCCTCCTTGGGAATCGACTCTAGTTGGTGCGCCTGAATTCTGGCTACCGAGCTATCGGCTACCCGCAGTAGTTCACCGACTAGCTGCTGCTGATTCGCGGCAGTGGCTGTCGTGGTCGCCGCTGCCGCGGTTTGGGGACGGGGGCTCTGCTGTGACTCTAACTGTTGTAGTTGGTTCACTAGGCGCATTAGGTTAAGTTTTAAATCCCCCTCACTGCTTTGACGGGTTAGCAGTTTCGCCTCGGCCAAAAGGCCGCTATTTTGGAGCGCCTGCTGTACCGACTTAGCGTCAATCGCTCGTTCGGAGTTGAGCAGTGGCGTCAGGGTCTGTTCGGCGAGTTGACGAATCGCTGGAGGCAGGGGCACGGTTCTATCTTGGACTAACTGCATCAGTCGTCCGAGCCCTTCGGCTAGCGGCTGCTGTCGCGGTAGTATGAGGCGCAGCGCTTCGGTCTCGATCTGTTTTACCGCCTTAAATGGCCCCTGCAGCGGCTGTAACACGACCGCTTGGCCCTCTCGCACTTGGCTCTGTAGTAACAGCGTTGCCCCCGGTTTTAGAGCGAGCCCCTCGCCTACTTTGGCCCACACTCTATCGCCACCTAGTTGCAGTTGGGCCAAATTGCCGTCAACCGCAACCACCTTCGCCTGTCGTATCGCCCCTTCGGGCGGGGGGGCGGGCCAGTTTGGCTGGGTTGGAATCACCACGGTGCCACGAGGAGCCGCTAGGGTGGAGAGGTTAGATGGTAGCGAGGAGGGAAGGGGACGATGGCTCTCTGGAAGCTGTTGCAGGGTAATTTGGGTTGCGGTGGTTGCGGTGAGTTGTAATTTTATGGCGGTGCCGGCGGGGAGTGGCGGTTCACTGCGGGCAGGAAACTGCTCTTTGCCGAGCTGTAAAATGAGCAGCTCCCCTTTAGTGGCGATAACTTTAGCCTCGACGATAGCCCCTTGTTCGACTGGACGAGATGGCTGAGAGGGCGGTTGAGAGGGGGGGGGAGTCACTGCGGGCTGTCGTTGTGGCGGTGGCTGTGTGGCGGGGAGGGGAGTCACTGCGGGCTGTTGTTGTGGCGGTGGCTGTGTGGCGGGGGGGGGAGACTGCGAGGGTTGGATGAAGGGCGTTTGGGAGGGGCGCGAGGGGGTAGCTGGCGCTGTCGCAGGGAGAGGGGGGACTTGAGGAGCAGAGGGGGGCAGATTGAGCTGAGCTCTAACCGTCGCCGGTAGCTGTTGGGCATCGATAGTCACTTTGGCCAAGGGGGGCTGGGGGGGGAGTGGGCTAGTGGGGGGGATCAGAGTGGCAGCGACTCTCATCGGCAGCGGTTGTAACAGCAGTTGACTCTGAGTACGGCCACTTACCTGTAGTTTTAATTCGGTGCTAGGTGGGTGGGGCGTCGTGGTTTGAGCGACCACCCTCTGCGTTCCGATCTGTAGCAGCAACTTATCGCCTCTAGCATCGACCACTTTAGCATTTAGAGTCGTGCCCTCGGATAGGTGGCCAAAGCGATTGAGCGGAAGGGCGATTTGAGAGGGAGTCGTGCCGCTAGAGGAGGGCGCTGTTACCGCAGCGCTCGCCGTCGGGAGGGGGGGGGTCGGATTGGTAACAACGCTTAGCTGCGGCAACGGCCCGCCACGATTAACCTGTAGGGTAACCGCCTCTCCCGCTTTTAACGAAATAGAGCTTAATGCGGTAAACTTCATCTGCCCAATCTGTACCTGAACCCGCCCCTGCTGACTCTCACTCAGCGTGATCCCTTTAACGCTATCGCCAGTTTTTAACACGGTTGTTGCGCTGCTCTGTTGCGACAGGCGCAGAGAAGGTGTAGTGAGTGAAGGGGGAAGAGCCATCGTAGTGCTTTGGTCTGTTCTGTGTGGTAAAATTGAGCCCGATAGTGACAACACAAAATAACGAACTTCGATACTCTACCACGATTTGGAACATGAAGTGAGATATCCACTCCCCGATCAGCTACGAGGCCTAGCTGTAGCGCTTATGGTGCTGTTCCACCTCTGTTATGGCTTAACCCTGTTCGGCTATATGCTGCACCAACCGCTGCTGTTTGGCTGTTCTACCAACTCAATAGTTGACCAAACAGAGTCAGGGTGCCAATGACGATAAACAGTGTGCCACTTAAACGGTGCAGCAGCTTCAGGGGCAGAGAGTGCAGCAGTGTGACCCCTGCCCACACCCCCATCGCTGAGGTGAAACTGAGTGCCAGTGTGGCACCGAACCAGATGGCAACAGGGTGACCGTGGGTGCTGAGACCGGCGACCGCTAGCTGAGTCTTATCCCCTAGCTCTGCCAGCGAGATAAGGGTTAAGGTACTAAAAAAGAGGCTGCGCCCCCCCTGCTGTAGCGCCTTGTTCGCCGACTCCTCCTCCTCATGGCCGCCACGAATGGCGTGCAGACCAAAACCGATAAAGAGCAGACCAACTATCGTGCCCAACCACTGCGGCGAGATAAGTTCGTTTAGCGCACTGCCAAACAGCACCGCTAGCAGATTGAGTAGAGCAAAGGCGGTCACCGAACCCCACAGCACCGGCCAGGGGCGATAGCGGGTGGCGAGGGTCATACAGACGAGCTGACTTTTATCGCCAATTTCGGCCAGCGCAATGACCATTAGAGTAGAAAGTAGCGCCAGCCATGGGGTTTCGAAGAGATTTTCCACTCAGTTAAATCTCTGGAGAGGCCGCTTTTCGCCAGACTAAAGTTAAATTATTGACCGGCATCTGATGGACGCTCTCCAGCGTGAGCCCTAATGGTTCGGCGATCTGTTGCAACCAGCTAAGATCACGAATACCGCTAAGGGGATCTTGCCGCTGTAGGTAGTGGTGAAAACGCTCATTGCTAGGGCTAGTAAACTGACCATCGATATTAAACGGGCCGTAAATAAGTAGGGGCTTGCCGCTTGGTAATAGGTTAGCGGCCCCTTGAAACATCGCCTCCACCGCCACCGCGCTCATAATATGGCAGCTATTGGCGCTAAAGATCGCATCGGCCTGAAGCGCTGGCCACGGCTGCATGACATCTAGGACGATAGCCGGGAGGATGTTGTCGCTACCGCTATCGCTGCGCCACTGCTCAATGCCCTCGATATTGGCCGCCAGATCACTCGGCTGCCAACTCAAATGGGGCAGTTCGGGGGCAAAATAGACCGCATGCTGTCCGGTGCCGCTGGCTATCTCTAGCAGTTGTCGGCTCTCGGTTAAGTAGGGACGAAGAGTGGCTAAGATCGGTTCGCGATTCTCATCACAGGCAGGGGCGTGGGGTTTGGGCATCGTTCTGCTATTCCTAGTTGATCAATATCGCTCTGTCATGAGCGCAAAAAAAAAGCTCACCTTTCGAGGTAAGCCTTTGATTTAATCGAGATTTAAATGGTGGCTATGGGTGGACTCGAACCACCGACCCCATCATTATGAGTGATGTGCGCTAACCAACTGTGCCACATAGCCAACTGGCCGGAATAGTACACTTTCGAAGGATTAGGTGTCAAGTGAATTTTGGTCTAGGGACGGGGCGAACGGCTGCGCACACTAAAGTGGCTAATCGCCTTAACCAGCTCACTGTAGGGGAGGGAGCGGTAGTCGCCATAGATCGATTCAGCCAAGTCGAGGAGGGCGAAGATATCCGCAACCCGCTCGCTACCGCTCTTAGCCGGTTGCAGTAGTTGTTGCAGACCGAGCATGGAGCCGCATTGAACCTTAACCTCTTTCCCGTGCGGCAACACTCCCTCAACTGCGTGCTTTAACCTTAACGAAAACATCGCTTTAGTGCGTAACTGTGGTAGTAGCTGATAACACCTAGGGTAACCCGTATCGGGTGAGAGGCAAGAGACCGCCTCCCGCTCGGCAATTAGCAACTTTTGGGCATAACGACAACCACAGCAACGGCGTAACACCGCTTTGGAGAAGGCGCAAGGGGTAGGGTTATAGTGGCTATAGGTCTGCTTATATTCAGTTTCGTCCATCGGGGAGGTATCAAATATTTTTACAAGATTAATTAATGAGTTAGCATCGATTGATACTGCTGCATCATCCGCTGGCGAAACTGTTCCAATTCACTGCGATCTAACCTAGCCGTTAACATCGCCATCTCCTTTTGCGCCGCCTCGCTGCCATTTAAAATCGCAAAGGTGAGCCAGTGGAACGCCAGCTCGTTATGTTGGGGGATTAACCTGCCATCGCTTAACATCTTGCCTAGCTGATATTGCGCCTTAGGGTGGTGCTGAAACGCCGCTTTTTCATACCAGTAGAGCATCGCCTCACCATTAGGCTCAATACCGGGGGCACCGCTGATATAGAGATCAGCCAGAGCGCACTGCGCATCGGCATCCCCCGCTTCGGCCGCTTTTTGGTACCACTCCATGGCCAGTAGGTGACCATTGACTCGACCGCTGCCTTGGTTGACCAGTATCCATCCTAACAGCGTCATCGCTGCGATATCGCCCTGATCAGCCGCTAGAGTTAACCACTTTTGTGCCTCATCGTGATTAAATTTGACCCCGCGCCCATTGGCATAGAGGCTGCCAAGTTGACGACAGGCGACTCTGTCCCCACTATCTGCCTGCTGCTGGATAGAGTCAAGCTGGGAGTTTTTAAAGTCAGCGAGGAATTGTTGCAAAATGTCAGCGGAACTACTCATTGTTATCCTGTCGATGTGCCATAATGGGATAATCATCGGGCTAAATACAGAGGAGTTCAACCCTGTAACAGCAGATAATTTACCGCCAACCTACAGGAAAATAGTATGAGTGAAACCAACACCAATAACGCCAATAGCGAAGAGAAGATCCTTAAAGCCGTTAAAACCGTGCTTACCCATGTCATTAAAGATACGGCGACGGCACCGGGAATGAAACATCCGCTTTCAGATCAAACCATACAAGGCTTGCGCGACTGTTTGGTGATGATTACCCAACGCGAACAGGAGCTCGACGCTGCCGCCGGCAGAGTCAATGCTGCCAGACCCCATTTTACCGATGAGCTAAAAAGTGGTGAGGGTGAGGTGGTAGTCTCGTTAGATGCCATTCGCAGACAACGCAATCGGTAAGTTCTTATAATGTATATTATGTAAAGTAACAGACCCTCAGGCACTGAGCCTGACCGCTGCACCGAACGACTAACGCACTTTAAAGTAGCTTACTGATCGCTGTAGCTGCTCCGCCTGACCATTGAGCTCCTCTGCCGTCGCCGCGAGCTGTTCTGATGCCGAGGCGTTCTGCTGGGTCGCCTTATCGAGCTGGGTCATAGAGTCGTTTATCTGTACCACGCCGTTAGCCTGCTCCATTGAGGCAGCGGCGATCTCTTCAACGAGCGCAGAGGTCTTTTGAATCGCCGGCACGATACTCTCAATTTTTATCCCCGCATCTTCCGCCACCTTGACACTATCGGTCGCTAACTCACTAATCTCTTGCGCCGTTAGGCTACTGTTCTCGGCCAGTTTACGCACTTCAGAGGCGACAACAGTAAACCCCTTACCGTGCTCGCCGGCACGAGCGGCCTCAATCGCGGCGTTAAGGGAGAGCAGATTGGTCTTATAGGCGATAGTCTCAATTTGACCAATTTTGTCGGCAATCTGCTTCATCGCCTGTACCGTCTTTTCAACGGCGTCGCCGCCCTGTTTAGCTTCGATCGAGGCACGAGTCGCCATCTGATTGGTCGAGCGGGCATTCTCGGAGTTCTGCCGTACTGAGGCATTAAGCTGCTCTACCGCACTACTAATATCTTCAACTCCAGCGGCCTGTTCGGTGGAGCTTTGGCTGAGCGTCTGCGCTGTGGCACTCACTTCACTGGAGGCACTCGCCAGGTTGTCAGCTCCCCCCTTTACCTCGGTAATAATCGCATTGAGCCTTTCAATGAGGTTCTTCATCGCACTCAATAGCTGCCCGGTCTCATCTCGACTCTGGACATCAATGGTAACGGTGAGATCCCCAGCGGCGATCTGATTGGAGACAGCGACCGCTTGGCGCATCGGTATCGTAATCGAGCGGGCAATTAGCCAAGCGACTAAAACCACCAGCAGAGTTATCACCACAGCCAATAGGAGTATCCGTTCGATTAACGCCTTTACCGGCTGTTCTACTTCAGCCTCATCCATTTCGGCAATCGCTACCCAAACCTCTTCGCCAACTTTGAACGGCGAGAAGGAGGAGAGCACCCGATTACCGTTATAGTCGGTAATGATGCGGGTAGCGCTCTCCCCTGCGAGCGCCCGTTCAACCGCTTCGGTATCGACCCCATTATCGGCCACGGTGCCAGAGAAGGAGGCGCTGATCGAACGACCCTCCGGATCGAGAAAGGAGTCGGAGCGCATACGGCGATCACTCCCGACTAGATAGGTTTCACCACTCTCCCCCATCCCTTCGCGCTGCTGCATAATGGCGTTAATTTTTGCCGTTGAGAGCTGTAGCGCCACCACCATCTCCAGCTCATCGTCGCGTTTATCGACAATCGGATAGCCAGCGAAAGCGGCTGGCTCGCCGTTGCTAGGGGCGTAGGGAGCAAAATCGACTAGAGCGAACTGCCGTTCACGCGCCACTGTGCGGATGAGCTCCCCTAAATTAGAGTCACGAAACTGACCCTTGAGGATATTGGTGCGATAGTCGGCCTCCTGTGTGACAGAGTAGAAGATATAGCCGCTGCTGTCGATTAAAAAGAGATCGTAGTAGCCATGAAGCTGCATAAAGCGGGCAAAGAGGGAGTCGCCCTGCTCATCAAGCGGGTTAAACGCCTCGGCAATATCGACTTCGACTAAAAAGGCCCAGCGCACATCGCCAAGCTGCAGCGGCGCATAGACACTTAAAACCTGATTGCCGTGATAGTCGGTGATAACATCGGCCCCACTCTTCCCGGCAAGCGCCTGCTCTACCGCCACGGTTGTTACCCGACCGCGTTCAGGGTTGGCAAAACTGGCCTGTAGCGAGCGGTTAGCGCTATCGAGATAGCTATCGGAGCGCATTAAATAGTCGCTACCGACAAGATAGGCCTCACCGGTATGACCGAGGCCGTTGCGCTGCTGCAACAGAGCATTGATGTGCTGATAATCGATACGAATCGCAATCACCCCCTCTAAGTTCCCTTGGTGATAGTAGGGAACCCCCATAAATCCGGTCGGCAGAGTCTGATTAGGGCCGTAAGGCCGGTAGTCGCTAAAGGCGAGTTTTTTGGTCGCGACCACCTTCTGCCACAACGAGCTAAGTGAGCTATTTTTTAGCGGGCCGTGGCTTAGATTCTGGCCTAAATCGCTATGAGCGCCGGTGGTAAACATGACATGGCCATGTTTGGCGCAGATAAATAGCACATCGCCAAACGCCCACTCTGTGGCCATTCGCTTTACCCGCTCCGACTCTGCCTGAATTAACGGTAGATAGCCGATATGATCCACCGGATAGGGCTCGGTTGCCGCCGTCTGCTGCTGCTCATGAAACAGAAACAGCTTGTGAAACATCTGCGTAACTTCGGTCGTGGTAGCCATAATTTGCAGATTGGCCGAGGCGGCAGCAAGGTGGGATTTTAGGCTCTGCTCTCTTAGAGCGTGGTTTGTCTTTAAGCGATCAATCGCCTCTCGCCGAATCGTGGCGACCACTTCGCCTAAGACCTGCATATCGCTCTCTAGGGCCTGAAATAGATCGCCTATTTGAAACAGTTTAACTGCTTTAAGCGAAGTTAGCTGATTGTAGGACTGCTCTAGCAGCGCCTCAGTCGCGCGATTACTCACTTCCCAAGCGACGATCACCACCGGTATTAGCCCTACCAACACCATAATAGCGATCAACTTCGGCTGTAAACGAATATTGTTAAACCACCCCATCCCGGCTCTCCCCTAGTTATGTATCATTCTCTTGCTGTGATTCGAAATCCTCCTCCGCTTTTTTTTGTAGCAGTTTCGGATCTACGCTGCCTAGACGACTTATTTCGGAGATATCCTCTACCGAGAGGACATGTTCGACATTGAGCAGAATAATAAACTCCTCCCCCACTCGCCCCATCGCCCGAATAAATTCGGTACGAATATCGGTGCCAAAGTTAGGGGGCGGCTGGGTGTGGGACTCATCGATTTCGAGAATCTCATTCACCTCATCGACCATCATGCCGATGGTCTGTGTCTCGGCTTCGTGGCTCATCTCCACCAGCACAATGCAGCTCTTTTTGGTAATCTCACTCACCTGCCGCCCAAGACGAGAGGAGAGATCGATGACCGGTACCACATTGCCACGGAGATTGATAACGCCGCGAATAAAGTTAGGCGTCATCGGCACCCGCGTCATCTGTTCGATTTCGATAATCTCCTTCACATCTAAAATAGCGATAGCGAAAGTTTCGCCACCGGTCACGAAGGTCAGATACTGCTCCGCCTCCCCCGGATGCGAAGCACTCTGGCGCTCATTGCGGCTATTGAGAGTCGCTAATTCGGTCATCGCTACTCTCCTGTTACCTAAAAGCGCTCGAAGTCACTCATATCGACCGAACGCCCGCCACCACCGCTAGCAGGAAGCGCACTCGCAGCCTTGGGAAGTGCATCGGCAGGCACCGCAGCGTGGACTGGAGCACGAGCACCACTGACGCCCCCCTTCACCTTAAAGAAGGCGACTGCCTGAATTAGCTGCTCGGCCTGACCATTGAGCTCCTCTGAAGTGGCGGCTAACTCCTCTGACGCTGAGGCGTTCTGCTGAGTCGCCTTATCGAGCTGGGTCATAGAGTCGTTAATTTGACCAATACCAGAGGCCTGCTCCTCAGAGGAGGCGGTAATCTCCTGCACGAGATCGGCGGTCTTTTGGATACTGGGCACGATATTGGCGATCAGTTTTCCTGCCTCTTCAGCAATACCGACACTATTGGTGGCTAACTGGTTGATCTCCTGCGCGGTAGCGCTGGAGTTCTCGGCTAGTTTGCGCACCTCAGAGGCGACTACGGTAAAGCCTTTACCATGCTCTCCCGCCCGAGCCGCCTCAATAGCGGCATTGAGTGAGAGCAGGTTCGTTTTGTAGGCGATATCTTCGATCAGGCCGATTTTGTTGGCAATTTCCTTCATCGCGCTCACAGTGCGCTCGACCGCTTCACCGCCGCGCTTAGCCTCATCGGCGGCGGTAGTCGCCATGTTATTGGTCACGCGGGCATTTTCAGTGTTTTGCTGAACTGACGCATTGAGCTGCTCAACGGCGGAGGTGGTCTCCTCGACTCCAGCCGCCTGCTCAGTCGCCCCTTGGCTCATCGATTGCGCGGTAGAGCTGACCTCCTGCGATGCCGAAGCGAGGTTATCGGCCCCGCTGCGCACGGTTTGAATAACACTATTTAGCCCATCGACCATCTCCATCATCGCCGCATAGACACCACTAGCTCGCTCTCGATCTTTAAACTCAACCATCAGATCACCATCGGCGATACGACGGGCAATCACCTCCATATCTCGCGGCTCGCCACCGAGGGGCTTTTTAATCACCCGCACCATAAACCAGGCGAGGAAGATACCGATCGCAATCGCACCGAGCGAGACCCAAATCACCGTGGTCACCGTCCGTTCGTTATGTTCGCGCACCTGTGGCCCTAGAATATCTTGATCTTTTTGTACCGACAGCTTCACCTCTTCCGCCGCATCAGCCACCAGTGGCCCTATCCTATCGAGCTCATCTTTAATGACCCTATTGCGTTCAATAATAATTTTATTAATCTGATCTAGCGCCTTGGTATAAGCGGTTTTGGCGTTGTAGAAATCTTGCAGCAATTTGCGCCTTTGTGGATTTTGCAGAGCCTCATCTAACGCTTTTGCCCGTTGGGTGAGGTTCTGATCGAGCTCGTTGTGCGCCTGATCAGCATCCTCCTGCTCATTGGTGGTTAGATACTTTACCGCATAGAGGCGAGCTAATAGGAGTGACTCCTGCGCTTGGCCGGCTAGGAAGGCGGCCTCGGCGTCGCTATCGTTGTAGGCCGACTGCATGATTTCGGTCATGGCCACCCGCATCGCCAGACCGTTAGGGTCAAGGTTACTATCGACAATGCGGTCGCGCTCGCGCATAAACTCATGTACTCGATCAAATGCCTTGTCGTAGTTACCTATCTCTTTGGCGATAATTTTGACATTGTTAGCCCGTTCAGGCTTCTGTATCTCCTTTTCAGCCTCTTCGACTAACTCTTGTAGCATCTCATAACGATCTTTAAACAGTCGCACCGCCCGATCGCTATGTTTAATGATGTAATCTTTAGCAGCCATACGCACAATGAGCATATTCGCCTGCACTCTCCCTGCCAGATTAGCATCTCGTGCTAACTCCCGATAGCTGTTAAAGCCATCTACTGCTTTATTTAGGCCATTAAAGGCGGTAAACGAGACGACAACCAACAGAACCAGCACCAGTGCGTAACCGGCACTGATTTGAACTCCTAGACGCAAGTTTTTAAACATCGCTTTGACTCCTTGAAAAATTTAAACAATTCCGATTAGTTGATCGACAGATGGCCGCCAGAGCCGCCTTTCGGTCGCTGTTGATAGCGCTGTCCTCGAGCATGAGCTAGCGTTACCAATCCCTGTACATCCAGAATGAGGGCAATTTCGCCGCTACCGAGGACGGTCGCACCACTAACTCCCTGCAGATACTGAAATACCTTACCTAACGGCTTGATGACCGTCTGTAGTTCACCAAAGAGGGTATCGACCACAAAACCGGCCTTCACCCGACCAAACCGAACCACTACCAGACTCTCCCGCTTCACTCGGCGAGCGTTATCACCTTCGCCGAAAAAGTGGCGCAGACGCATATAGGGCATCACCTCACCGCGTAGATTAATATATTGGCGGTTAGGATCGATCTGCCACTCATCGCTCTCCATCTCGACACACTCCTCGACCATGCTCAGTGGAATGACATAGTTTTCGCCACCAGCACCGACCATAAAGCCATCGATAATCGCTAGCGTCAACGGCAGTTGAATGGTAATGGTGGTTCCCATCCCTAGCTCACTATCGATATCGACCGAGCCGCGCAGCGCCTCAATGTTGCGTCGCACCACATCCATACCGACCCCACGACCAGAGAGGTTGCTAGCCTGCTGTTTGGTACTGAGGCCGGCTTCAAAGATTAGTCGAAAAATCTCAGCTCGGCTCAGGGATTGATCCGGCTTGACCAGCCCGATCGCTTCGGCTTTGGCTCGAATCTTATCGGGATCGAGTCCGGCACCATCATCTTTGACCTCAATCACAATATGACCCGAATCGTGATAGGCGTTAAGGCTTAAAGTCCCCACTTCAGGTTTCCCCTTCGCCTTACGCTCTTGGGGTAGCTCAATGCCGTGATCGAGCGAATTTCGTACTAAATGGGTGAGCGGATCGTTAATCTTTTCGACCACGGTCTTATCGAGCTCCGACTCCCCACCGGTAATCTGTAGCTCAATTCGTTTGCCTAAATCTTGGCTCACATCGCGCACCACACGCCGAAAACGGGAGAAGGTCTCGCCGATTTGCACCATGCGCAGCTCTAGGGCGTGATCCCGAATCTCTTCGACCAGATGCTCCATCCCTGAGACTACCTCATCGACATCGCCCAACTGGTGGCGCTCGACTAGCAGGCGCATAGCGGCACTAGAGATCACTAGCTCCCCCACCAAATTGATTAACTGCCCAAGCTTAGCCGAATCGACCCGAATGTGTCGCGCCTGCTCCCTCGCCTTCTCCTGCTTTTTTAGCGCCTGCTCGACTATCGGTTTAGAGACTACCTTCTGCTCGACCAAAATTTCGCCAATAGGGCGCCGTCGCTCCCCTTCGATCTCGCTATCGACATCGGCAGCGACGCTCTGTTTTGAGGTAGATTGCAGCTGAAGACTACTCTCTAGCTCATGCTCGGTAATCGCCCCAATCTCTAACAACATCTCGCCGAGCTGATGCACCTCCGACTCCGGCATCTGCTCCAGAATCTCCAAATAGTGCTGCTGTTTTGAGTTAGGGGGCAAAATGCGAATATCACAATCCTCCTGCGCAAACTCAAACACCGCCTCAATCGCCGCCTTATCAGCACTACTATTGAAGGCGATACGAAAGCCTAGATAGCACGACTCTGGCTCCATCTCCTCCGCCTCTGGCAGACTGCTGGTGACTGTTAAAATATCCTCAATAGTGCCTAGCGTCTGTAGATAGCGAATAAAGGAGAGCGGATCGAGTCCATTTCGCAGCGCATCAGCCTTAAACTGCAACGAAATAATCCAGTTATCGCTACGGTTCTCATCCGTATCGCTGCGGCCCTCATCGTGTGAGCTATTGACCGTCTGCCCCGCAGCCGGCGCTAGCTCACGCGAGGCGCTTTGACCGATCTGCTCTAGTAACCTCTCCCCTGCCTGTTTTAGCTCCTCTGGCAAGGCGGTTAAATCGTCACTCGTTAGCACAAAATCGACCAGAGTCGCGGTATGATCTTTGCAGTCGAGCAGGCAGGTGATTAGCGCCGCCTCTAGCGGCCGCTCACCGGAGCGAATCGCATCGAGCACGGTCTCGACTGGGTGGGTAAACTCGACAATCGGATCAAAACCGAAGATACCGGCGGCCCCCTTAATGGTATGCATCGCCCGAAAGACGCTGTTAAAGGTCTCGAGATCATCGGGGTTATCCTCTAACGACAGCAGCGCATCCTCCATCTGCTGCAGCAGCTCCTCCGCTTCGGTCGCAAAAGTTTGGCGGGCCTCATCCATCAACTCGTCTCCCTCTTTCTCTTAGCTGGAATAATCACCGGATCACCAAAAAAGAGCACCAAATTGAGCATCTCCAGTACCGCAATGACCGCTTCACTGTGGCGCACTATATGGAACTGCTTCTGCAGCCGTTGCGATTCGAGCTTTAGTAGCAGCAAAATTTGCAATCCGGCACTATCTAACTCTTCTACGGTAGAGAGGTCGAGCTCAAGCTGACTATGCTCCTGCAGTAACCCAACTAGCGTCGATTTGATCTCGGCAGCGGTGTAGATGGTCAACTCTTCGCCAACCATCACCTGGGTGATCTCCCCTTTTTGTTTGACTTCGACCGACACAACGGCTCCTTCTTTTCTGTATGACAACTTAAGGCAGGCAGAGTTTAGCCACTGCATCGAGCATCTGCGCCGGTTGAAACGGTTTGACCACCCACGCTTTCGCCCCCGCTGCCTTACCTTCGGCCATCTTATCCTGCCCCGCCTCGGTAGTCAGCATAATAATTGGGGTAAATTTGTACTCGGCCCTCTTTTTAACCTCTTTGACAAAGGTAATGCCGTCCATATTGGGCATATTGACATCGCTAATAATCAGATGAACCTTCTGGCCGGTCAGTTTGCTTAATGCATCCTGACCGTCGCACCCCTCAATCACGCTATAGCCGGCACCTTTTAAGGCGATGCCGACCACTTGGCGAATTGACGCTGAATCATCTACAATTAAAATCGTTTTAGCCATCACTAAACCTCACTTCAAACTGATAACTGCACCCCTCCCCCCCCCGGGGGCGGAGAGATACCCTAAAAGAACATCACCTCGCCACTACTAGCCGCCCCCTGCTTATGTCTATTATCGGACGGGTCGTGGGTATCGTGCTGCTCTGCGGTCACATAACCGCTACGCATATCCTCCAGTAAACCTTCGATGTCGAGCGGTTCGACCCGCTCCCCACTCTGCTGCCGCTGCTGTAGCGCCTGATCGACATGGTGGAGGCTGGTAATGATATGTTGCATAATCTGGCTGACTCGATCTTGAAACTGAAACGAGACCAGCATCTGCTCAATCTCTTGGCGAATCTTAGCGCTCAACGAGAGTAGCGATGCTCCATCATCCTCCAACTCACCGGCGCGGAACTCCAAGTGGCGAATCACCCGCTCGATAATCGCCTCCCCCTCGTGCACAACATCCCCCTCCGCTTCAGTCGAGGCGGTCGCGTACTGAAAACACTCCTCCATCGAACGGGTCATTTCGGTCACTTTCGCCATCATCTGGCTGCCGGTCTGCCCCGATTGCGTTGAGAGCGCCCGCACCTCATCGGCCACGACCGCGAAGCCACGCCCCGACTCACCGGCTCTAGCCGCCTCAATGGCGGCATTGAGCGCTAACAGATTGGTCTGTTCGGCAATATTGGCGACATCATCAGCCATTTTATTTAAGTCGGTGGTAAAGCTGCGCAGATGAGAGACCCGTTTTAGCATCTCATCTTTAGAGAGCAGCAGGGAGTCGATCTGTCGAAATAGCTGGTGCAGCGCATCCCTATCTTGATGAATAGAGTCGAGCAGCTCCTGCCCCTCATCGTTGCCTAGGTGGCTGACGCGGGTGACATTGGTCAACTCATCGACTAATACAGAGAAGCGCTCGGTCAGTGCCTGAATATTCTCCTCGGTCAGCCCCCGACAGCTCTCAATTTGCCGCTGAATAATCGGGGTGATGCGCAGCCACAGCTCTTGGGTCTGTCGTAGCTGCTCACTAACTGAGTTTTGGGTTTGTACTTGGCTCTCTAACTGTTGCTGACAGTGCTCTTGCTGCATGAGCAGCGCAGAGAGACGATGCCAGCTCCGCCAAGCAAACAGCAGCGAGATAACTAAAACTATCCCCATCACGAGGCCGCTTGAGAGGGGAGTGTCGTTAACCAAAAAGAGTCCTAATCCTGCTAACAGCGCGACCCCTACAGGTGCTAGGGTGATTGAGAAGAGACTATTTTTATTTCTGTCCATGTCGGTTAATTTAAAACTATAAGGGTAGGGGGGCGTTTGAGGTGCTTAATCTACAGAAAAGCGCAAGCTAGCACAACCTCCCTCCCGAATATAGAGCCGGTTTAGTAACTGCCATAACGGCTGTAGTTCGCTATATTGGCCCATCACTCGCGCCAAATAGCCCCACGTACGGGGGATATCGGCCATATAGGCCGCTTTGTGGTCACGATAGTTAAGGCGGCAGAAGATACCAATCGCCTTCATGTGGCGCTGCACCCCCATCCAGTCAAACCACTGCACGAGCTGTTGTGGTTGAGTGCTCGCATCGAGAATCCCCTGCTGCCGCGCCTGCTGGCTATAGTGCTCAAACCACGCCATAATACGCGGCTGAGGCCAGTCGATATAGCAGTCACGCAGTAGCGACACCAGATCATAACTAACCGGCCCGATGAGTGCATCCTGAAAGTCGATAATGGCCGGAGTGTGGTGCTCAACTAAGAGAAGATTGCGGCTATGGTAGTCGCGATGGACGACAACCTGCGGCTGCTCAAGCGCCGAATCGATTAATAGCTGACACCCCTGCTGCCATGTCGAGTTAAACTCGGCGCTAAGGGGGCTGTGCAGATGGCGGACCAAAAACCAGTCATAGAAGAGATCTAGCTCTTGTTGTAACAGCGCTGCATCGTAGCGCGGCAGTTGATCGGCCGATAGCTGTAGCTGCTGTAGCCGTATCAGTGCCGTCATCGCAGCGCCATAGAGGGCATCGGCACTGCTATCGTTAAGCTCGGTCAAGTAGAGGCGGGAGCCTAAATCCTCCAGCAGCAGAAAGCCCTGCATCTCATCTATCGCCTCAATTGAGGGAGCATGGAGGCCAGCATCCGCTAGTAGAGAGGCGACCTTAAGAAAGGGGCGCAGCGGCTCCCTCTCGGGCGGCGCATCCATCACCACCCAGCGTCCTGCCGAGGTGGTGACCCTAAAATAGCGCCGAAAGCTAGCGTCCCCAGCCACCGGCTCTATTTTGTACGCCGTCGCTATTGTCTCCTCAAGCCACTGGTGCAGCTTTAATAGACGCCTATCACCCACCCTCTTAGCCGTCACTAAAAGCGCAGCCCCAACTTAGCATTCATCGAACGGGCATCGCCGGTCTGATCGACCTCAGCGGCGATATTGAGTAGCGCTAGGTTCAGATTCACCCCCACAAAGAGTCGATTTAAGCCCTGTTTCGACTCTGATAGCGCCACCGCCTCCGTGATAGCCTCTGAGGGCGTAGCGCTCACCCACACTCTCCCCACCCCGCCATAGGGGGTTAACATCAAAAAGCCCTTAGAGAGGGTGAGCTCTACCCCAACGGTAGAGAGATCTAGATCGGTAACGCCACTCACTTGACTATAGCTGCCGCGAATAGCCACAGCCGGCAGGGCAACCCCCCCCTCCATAAAGGCATACTTCAACTCGGCACCTAGTAGCTGTAGCTCACCCCACTTGGTTAAAGATGCTCCGATATCGATATCGAACGGCAACCCCTTATGAAGATGGATCTTCGGCACCACAATGCGGCTAACCTCTTCACCGGTCGCCTTGTTAAAGGCCTCGGCGCTATTGAGCTCGGTTAAAGTCGCCTCAATGCCGATATCAAACCCAATGATCCCCAAAGGCTCCGCCGGCGCGATCGCCTTATAGCTCAACGCCGCCCCCATATCGGCGGTAAACAGCTCAAACTCCTCTTGGTTTAAACTCTCTAGCGAATCGACATCGACCGCTGCCGCCCTCATCGACCAGATCAGTGTGAACACGACCGCGATACCAAGCCATCTCTCTCTGCTCATTCCCTTACCCTCGTCACTTTTAGTAGCTAAAACGGCGTAATAATAACCCGAACGCCGTTAATCTACTATGCCCAATTGCAGCGGTATGACCGTTGATACTTGAGTTATTGACTACCGTCATTGTATAGTGACCACTAGTTAACACTTTGATTAAATGAACTAAATAATAATATACTAATGATTGAGGAGCATAGGTGGCAAGACTATTGACAGGTTTTTATGGCTGGATGGTGGTCCTGATCCCTCTGCTCAGTGGCTGTGACACTGCACCATCGACAGTGATCGGCCCAGTCTATGAGCGTAGCAAACAGGAGGAGCGGCTGCTCTATCGGCTTGCCGTCCACCCGCTGCATAATCCACAAAAGTTAGCCCAAGCCTACCAGCCGCTAATTGACTACCTTAACCACCATATCGACTGGGCTAGATTTGAGTTAGAGGCCTCGCGCGACTACCAGAGCTACGAGGCTAAATTGCGGCAACGGCAGCCCGATCTGCTACTTCCAAACCCATGGCAGACACTTGAGGCGATGAAGGTCGGCTACCGCGTGATCGCCATGGCTGGCGATGCGGCCGATTTCAAGGGCCTTTTTCTGCTACGGCACGACAGCCCGATTAAGAGCTTGGACGATATTCGTGGCCGTAGCGTGAGCTACCCCTCCCCTACCGCCCTTGCCGCCGCTATTATGCCGCAGCGCTTTTTGTATGATAACGGTATCGACATTAATCGGGAGATCGACAACCGCTATGTCGGTTCGCAGGAGTCGTCGATCTTTAATGTTCTGTTAGGTGAGGTCGATGTGGGAGTCACCTGGCCGATCCCTTGGCGACTATTTCAGCGCGACCACCCCGCCCGAGCCAAAGAGCTCTTTGTGGCCTGGGAGACCCCACAGCTACTTAATAACTCGGTGATGATCCGCAACGATCTCCCACCGACACTAGCAAAACAGCTATTGCCGCTGCTACTCCAACTCCATCAGCACCCTGAGGGTCGTGATATTTTGCGCCAGATGGAGACAGCAAAGTTTCACGCCTCTAACGATGAGAGCTACCACTCCGTTAGGCAGTTTATCACCGATTTTGAACGCCATATTCGTCCGGTAGAGCCGTTTTAATGTTAAGACTCTATCGCCAGCTACAACACTTTATTAATACCAGTTTTCGCCGTAAGCTGATTTTAAGCGTGGCGCTAGTCCACGCAGTACTGATGTCACTGTTTATGTTCGATTTAACTTGGCGTCAGCAGCAGATGTTATCGCAGTTTCAGACCGAACAGGCGCAGGTGCTCTCCCGCAGCATCGCGACCTCAGCGGCTGGCTGGCTTGTTTCCCGCGACTACTACGGCCTACAGGAGATTATTGAGGCGCAACAACGCTATCCAGAGCTCCTGTTTGCCATGATTATCGATAAAACAGATCGTGTTATCGCCCATACAGACGATACCAAAGTCGGCTACTTTGTGCGCGATCTCCCCTCAACCCCACAAGAGAGGCTACTGCACCAGAGCGCTGGGTTAGTCGATGTCGCCCAACCGGTCTTTATTGGCGATAACCTAATCGGCTGGGTACGCATCGGGATCGGTCAGGAGGAGAGCTCTCGCGCTCTACGAGCTATTACCTTCAACGGCCTGCTCTACACTCTCATTGCGATTCTGATAGGCTCACTGCTAGCGTGGCGGGTCGCTAACCACCTAATGGATGAGCTACGCGCCATCCACTCTACCGCCAATGCGGTGCAGCGCGGCAATAATACCATTCGCGCTAAAGTGATCGGTAACGATGAGATTAGTCAGGTCGCTAGGACATTTAATGCCATGCTCGATTCGATCGTTACCACAACTAACGAGCTAACGAGAAGTGAGGAGCGCTTTAACCTCGCCATGCTCGCCTCCCGCGATGGTCTGTGGGACTGGAATTTACGCACCCACCAGGTTTACTACTCTCCCCGCTGGAAAGAGATGCTCGGCTATCAGGAGCACGAACTGGTGAACGAACTCTCGACTTGGGAGACGCTCATCGATAGCTCAGATAGAGAGCTAACGATGCAGTATGTGACAGAGTGTCTTGAGGGGAAACGCCACGGCTTTCGTATTGAGTACAAGATGTGCCATAAGCAGCAGCACTGGGTCCATATCTTAGCGCAGGGAACTTTGGTTCACGATGAGACGGGAGCCCCCTACCGCATGGTCGGTATTCATACCGATATTAGCGATAAAAAGCGTCAGGAGGAGACGATCTGGAAACAGGCTAACTACGACTCACTCACCGGCCTACCTAACCGTAAACTGCTCGAAGATCTCTTAGCGCAGGAGATCAAACAGGCGCACCGAGGCGGATTACAGCTCTGGCTGCTATTTCTCGATCTGGATGGGTTTAAACTAGTTAACGATACCCTCGGCCACCACTGTGGCGACCAGCTACTGATTCAGGTCGCAGCACGGTTACAACAGACGCTGCGGGAGGATGATATCGTGGCTCGCCTAGGTGGCGACGAATTTGTGGCCGTTTTAGCCGGCATCGAAGAGGCCTCCGATCTGGATCGTATGGCCAACCGTATTTTGGAGATGGTAGGTCAGCGCTACCGCATCCATAACGACGATATCTATATCTCCACCAGCATCGGTATCGCCAACTACCCCCACGATGCTAACAATGTCGAAGATCTACTCAAATTTGCCGACCAGTCGATGTATGTCGCCAAACGGGAGGGTAAAAGCCGCTTCGCCTACTTTACCCAAGGGCTACAGTTAGCCTCTAAGCTGCGTAACGAAATTGCCGCCGATCTGCGCCAAGCGATTAACCAAAATCAGTTTCAGCTCTACTTTCAACCGGTGGTCGAGATGATGAGTGGCCGAATTGTGAAAGCCGAGGCGCTAATTCGCTGGTTCCATCCCGATAAGGGGGTGATTAGCCCCGGTGCCTTTATCCCTATCGCGGAGGAGACCGGCATTATCTGCGATATCGGTGTATGGGTGCTGCAACGCGCCTTTGCCTCGCTGCAGCAGTGGTTACAAGAGGGCGTTGTCGATCACCAGTTTCAGCTCAGTATCAATGTCTCCCCCTACCAGTTACGCCACAACAATAACCGCTACGATCTCTGGCTCAAAGATTTCAACCGCTCAGGCATTGCTGGCCATCAGATCGTGCTGGAGATTACCGAAGGGGTGATGCTGCGCAGCGAAGTGGCCGTTAACCGCCGTCTGTTAGAGTATCGAGATCTTGGCATTCAGGTCGCCATTGATGACTTTGGTACCGGCTACTCCTCACTCTCCTATCTCAAAGAGTTCGATATCGAGTTTCTTAAAATTGATCAATCCTTTATTCGTAACCTTAAGCCGGGCTCAGGCGAGTACTCTATCTCCGAAGCGATTGTCGTGATGGCCCACAAACTCGGCTTAAGGGTCATTGCCGAGGGGATTGAGACCGAAGCGCAGCAGCGGCTGCTACAGCAGATACAGTGCGACTTCGGCCAAGGCTATTTCTACTCGCGACCGCTACCGGAGGCCGAGTTTATTGACATTTTGGGCACAGCCCGTGAATAGTCAGCTGATGGCTAGTCATAGCATAACCGAGCTCATCGACAATCTGCTGCTGGCGCTGCTCGATCTCACCATCCATAAACTCATCCACTCGACCACACTTAATACAGATAATGTGATCGTGGTGATCATCCTCCTGTCGCAGCTCATAGACCGACTGATTGCCCTCAAAGTTGTGGCGACAGACCAGCCCCGCCTCCTCAAACTGAGTTAAGACTCGATAGACGGTAGTCACCCCGACCTCCTCCCCCGCGTTGCACAACATCTGGTGCAGCTCCTCAGCAGAGAGGTGACGGTGGCTATGGTGCTCCAATAGCGCTAGCACTTTGAGCCGTGGCAGCGTGACCTTTAACCCCGCCTCCTTGATCTCCTCCCGACCTAATTTGCTCTTTTTTGTATTCATTAGCTGTTTTAACTCCCTCGTTGCTCTGTTGGTTAACCGCAAAAACGGGTACTATAGCCACTTCGCTTAAATTGATAAACCACCCGATTGGAACCGCTGCTCTATGAGACTCCCCCTCCTGCTCCCTCTACTGCTTATGATCGCCGCCTGTACCTATCAGATTGAGATTCAGCAGGGCAATGTTATCACCCAAGCGCAGCTATCGGAGCTAACACTAGGAATGAGCCGACAGCGGGTCAGCTACCTGCTCGGCTCCCCACTGCTGACCGATCCATTCCATGCCCAGCGCTGGGACTACCTCTTCTCGCTCCGCTCCGATGAGCGTCCCGATCAGCGCTATCGGGTGACCCTCTTTTTTGGGCCAGAGGGAACCCTAGAGCGGTTTGAGCAGCAAGGAGAGCTTCCAGAGGAGGCCTATATCGCCGGTGGAGAGACAATGGGATTGGAGTAGTCTTCCCTCTCCCCTTAGGTATAGATTTGAGCGGCGCGTTTAACAAAGGCATCGACCAAACTATTACAGATTTGATTAAAGACCGGCCCTAACGCGATAGAGATCAGCCGATTTGAGAACTGAAACTCGATATTGAGCAAAATTTTACACCCCCGCTGCGGCAGCGGTAGAAACCGCCAATGGCCATGCAGATGCTTAAAGGGGCCTTTAACCAGATACATCTGAATCTCCTCCCCCTCCTTCAGCTCATTGCGGGTGGTAAAGGACTTTTTTAGGCTACCGTGGGCGATATTGATCGTGGCTAGGGTTATTCCAGGCTGCTCTATCTCCGCTCTAGCTTGGCTGCACCACGGCAAAAAGTCGGGGTAGGCGGCAACATTATTGACCAAATCATACATCTGTTGTGGGCTGTACTCTACCAGCGCCGATTTTTGCAGACTCTCCAATCCATACCCCTTTATCGATTCAATTCATTTAAAGCTTAGCTCTCGAATGTAACGACGCCATTGAGCGATAACAATAGCAGCAGCATAACTAACGGCAACAGATAGCGAATCGAGAACCACCATAACCGAAATAGCCGCCCCTCCCCTAGCTGCTCGCTAAAGAGGTGTCGCTGCAACCCCCAACCGCTATAGAGCAGAATCATCATCGCCCCGAAGGGGAGCATAAAGTTAGAACTAAGGCGGCTAACCCACTCAAAAAAGGTCTCCTCCTGCCAGCTTACCCAGTGGTTCAGCTCTGGGTGGAACGAGAAGATGGTCAACACCCCCAACACCCATCCTATCATGGTCACAATCCAAGCCCCATTATGGCGACTTAGACCCCGATCCATCAACCAGCTAATCGCCGGTTCGGTCAGACAGACCACCGAACTGGTGGCAATTAACAGCAGCATCAGATAGAACAATCCGCCCCATAGCTCTCCTAATGGCATCGCCCCAAAGGCAGCTGGCAGGGCATGGAACAGTAGCTGTGGCCCGGCGACTACCGGCTGACCATAGATAATCAAAATGGGAATAAGCGCCAAACCGGCCACAATCGCCACCGCCATATCAAGCAGTGCCGTTAAGAGCGACAGCCGTACTAGAGGCACCTCTCGCCCTAAATAGGCGCCATAGGCCATCATCGCCCCTAAACCGAGCGTTAGCGAGAAGAAGGCGTGTCCTAGCGCTAGCATAACGGTCTCCTTGCCAACCTGTTCTGGTCGAAAGGCAAATAGATAGTCGATAGTTGAGCTAAGCGCTGGATTTTGGAGCACATAACCGAGCAAAATCAGCAAAATCAGCAGCAACAGCGGCACCGCAATGCGGTTAAACCGCTCAATCCCTTGGCGAACACTTTGGCCAATAATCGCTCCGATGAGCGCCACAAATAGCGTATGCCACGCCAACTGTTTTTCGGGATCGTTGACCAATGAGGTGAAGATCTCCCCCACCTGATCTGCCGACTGGTAGGCAAAAACATCACCTAGCGCCCGTATCCCAAAGGCGATCACCCAGCCGCCAATGACGCTAAAAAAGGAGAAGATGACCACCCCGGTTAACGCCCCGCCCCAAGCCACCCCCTCCCACAATGGCGAGCAGGTAAAGGTACGGGTCAAGCGTCGTAGCGCGTGCATCGGCGAGGCGCAGTGGAGCCGCCCTAACGCCAGCTCGGTCACCATAATCGGCACAGCAACGATCAGCAGCAGTAGCAGATAGAGCAGCCAAAAGAGCCCCCCGCCATTCTCAGCCGCCGTTTGGGGCAGTTTCCAGATGTTACCTAGACCGATAGTCGCGCCTAGTGCGACCAGTAGAAAGGAGCCACTGCCGCTCCACTGCTCTGGGACTCGTTCAGCCATGCGGTCGATTCACCACAGGCGCCACCCGAAAACAGCCAGCACTGACCGAAGTCACCTCGACCAGCGACCCCGGCTCGATTGAAGCGGACGGCTGCTCATGATCAAGTTCGACCCGCCACTCGATACCAGAGTAGCGAATGGTAGAGGTTTGAGTAGGGCTTAGCTCACTTAGTAGATGGAAGCGGTAGCCAATGAGATCGCTGCTTCGGTCATCGACGGGGCCTGACTCCCCCTGCAGCCGCTTTAACGGCCGCCATAACAGCAGCGAAATGGTCGCCGATAGCAGCGTAAAGGTCGCGACCGAGAGAAGCCAGTCGTCGCCAATTAGCCCGCCATAGAGCAGGCCACCGGTGAGCAGCGCCCCTAGCGCTGGAAAGAGCAGAAAGCCAGTGGCAAACCCCAACACCCACAGTTCGATCAATAGCATGACAAAACCGATAATAAACCATAGGGTGTAGAGCTCGACCCCTATCAGGTTCATAGCAGCTCTTCCCGCTCCGCGGTGGTGCTAAAGGCTTTAGAGCTATTCATCGCCGCCACAATAGCGACCGCTTCAGCCACTGTTGAGGCGGCCCCGCTCTGTTGATTATCCATTAATACCACCGTTGACTCTTTGGCAATCTGCTGCTTCGCCTCAATCGCCCGCGTAGCGAGATCGAGCTGCACCGCTTTTTGTCCTGCCGAGTTATCTGCCGCCTGCCCGACGACATGCAGTGCCTTAGCTTTGGCGATAGCGACCATCTCAATCGCTTTAGCCTCCCCCTCCGCTCTCAAAATCTGCTCGGCACGATCCGCCTCGGCCGCGAGCACCTTTGACTGCTTCTCCCCCTCAGCCACATTAATTGCCGACTGCCGCTCCCCCTCCGACTCCAGAATAACCGCCCGCTTCTCCCGCTCGGCCTTCATCTGCCGCTCCATCGCCTCTAACACACTGCGAGGGGGTTCAATATCCTTAATTTCGTAGCGCAGCACCTGCACACCCCACGGCTCAGCCGCTTCGTTAATCGCATTAACGATGGCAATATTGAGCAGATCGCGCTCCTCAAAAGTTTTATCGAGATCCATCTTACCGATCTCTGAGCGCATCGTCGTCTGGGCCAGTTGCGTCACCGCAAAGGCATAATCCTCTACCCCGTAACTAGCCTTATAGGGATCGATAACTTTCATATAGAGCACCCCATCGACGGTCAGGCCGATATTATCCTTGGTAATCGCGCTCTGACTCGGAACATCGAACGCCTGCTCTTTAAGCGTGTGATCGTAAGCGACCTTATCGATAAACGGGAACAGCAGGTTAATCCCCGCCACCCTTGTGCTCTGATACTTCCCAAATCGCTCTACCACTAGCGCTCGGTTTTGCGACACAAATTTAAGCGACGATTTAAAGATAAAGAAGAGGACGACCGCCAGGCCAGTCCAAAAGTTGATCACATAACCCATCCATTCAGTCACACTTTCCATTTCAGCTCCCAGAGATTTAAATTAGAGATAACGCCAATAGAGATAGATAGTTGCCACCACGATGGTTAACAACATCAGCGGAAACGCCAGTAGCATAAAGCGCAAAAAGGCGATACGGTGGCCAGCCCGCTCCGCAAAACCGGCCACAATGAGATTCGCACTCGCCCCGACCAGAGACCCATTCCCCCCCAGACAGGCCCCTAAAGCGAGCGCCCACCAGAGCGGCATCAAATTGTCGGCCCCCCCAAAAGTCGGCGCCATCGACTTAATGAGGGGGATCATGGTCGCCACAAACGGAATATTATCGACGATTGCCGAAACCACCGCCGAAACCCATAAAATAGTAATCGCAGTGACTGTCATATCGCCGCCGGTGAGATGAATCACCCGATTAGCCAAACTATTTAGCAGCCCCACATGCTCTAGGGCATGGACTAAGATAAATAGACCGACAAAGAAGAAGATCGTCACCCACTCTACTTCAGCAAAGCTCTTTTGCACGAACTCTGACTGATCTTCAGCACTCTGACCCATCGCTGTTAGCAGCAGCAGTAGCGCGGCTCCGGCCATCGCAATGGTTGCCGGTTCAAGCCCTATCGAATGGGCCGTGGTAAAGCCGCCAATCACCAGCGCAATCACCAAGAGTGACTGTTTAAGTAGCCGCCTATCGGTCAGCGCCCCATACTCATTAAACCGCATGACTCGCTGCCGCGCCGCCTCACTCACCACCATCGAACGCCCCCAAAGCAGATAGAAAATTAGCAGCACCAGCGCCATAATCGGTAGGGTGATCGGGGCGAGATTAAACAGAAAATCGTTAAAACTCAGCCCTACCGCCGAGCCGATCATGATATTAGGTGGATCGCCAATAAGCGTCGCTGTACCGCCGATGTTGGAGGCGAAAATCTCAGCAAACAGATAGGGATAGGGCGAAATCTGCAACTCATCGGTAATGAGCAGCGTGACCGGCGCAATCAGCAGTACGGTGGTGACATTATCGAGCAAAGAGGAGAAGATAGCGGTCACTAGCGATAGCATCACCAAGATGCCCCAAGGTTTCGCCTCCACCCTTTTAGCCGACCAGATAGCGACAAACTGAAACATCCCGCTGCGGCGCGAGATGGCCACAATCACCATCATGCCAGTTAACAGTCCGAGGGTATTAAAGTCGATACCGGCGATCGCCGCCTGCTGGTTGACCACCCCTAACACGATCATTAGCGAAGCGCCACACAGCGCCACAATCGCCCGATTGACCTTTTCGGTAATAATCACCAGATAGGTTAAGACGAACAGCGTCGTCGCCACCACCACCGGCGATAGGCCCACTAGCGTGGTAGCGGCGTGGTTTGCAGCCTCACTCACCCCCCGCTCCTCCATGTCTAACGGCCATAATGCTCTGACCGATATCCCAGTAGGAGATCATGCCGACCAGCTTACCGCTGTGCGGCTCGACCACTGGCAGGCTACTCTTCTCCCGATAGACGATGAGCATGGTATCGATCAGCGGGTTATCGGGTGACACAGTCTTGACTTTTCTCTCCATAAAATCGCTTACCGGACGCTGCTGGTGCTGACAAAAACGGCTATTCATCTGTGACAGATCGTCGCTTAAAAACTGCAAATGATCCAACCCATTCTGCATCACCGCAGCATGGGGCAGAACCATCCTCAGCAGGCTACCTATGCCAAAACAGCCTTGAAAAATAGATTCATCATCCACCACCGGTAGATTACGGTAGCGATACTTCATCACCACCTCGGCCGCCAGATGGATCGTGTCGTACGGATGTAGAACATTTGGATGACAGCTCATAATCGTCGCCGCCGTTAAAGGCTTAGCGCCACCTCGTGTCTGCTCACTCATCGTCATCGCCCCCTCTCATCCCAAACCTTACTCTGTGGGAGTATAGCAGGCCGATTAGCGCTCGGTCGAGAAGATAGTCTGGGAGCGTCCTCAAAAGTAGCTGTTCTGCTGACAGCAATTCAGGGGCAGCTCCATAACCGACTAACTTCATAAACTTACATTGGCAAAAAAATTATTTTTTCCAGCAAAAATAGCCCATATATCTCCAATTTTGAGAGGTAACCGCATGTCAACTGCACGAAAATCAGCTTCGAACCAATCCGTCCGGTCTAAAAAAAGAATCGGAATAAACGTAAATTACAGCGCAAAGATGTCGTCTATCAACTCCACCTGACCATCACACACTTCTTTCCTGCTCTCTTTGAGCAGATGAGAGAGCTGGATGAGTGCCGGACATCTACTAATTATGATTTGGCGGCTCTTATTACGGCCTGCATTGCCATGTTTCTCTTTAAAGCCGGTTCTCGTAATGAAATGAATAATCTGCGCGAAGAGAAACGCTTTCGCAAAAACTACCAGCGGTTGTTCAAAATGCCGCTACCTCATATGGATACCGTCGATAATGTCATGCGACAACTCACGGAGGATCAACTGCAAAAACTGACTCAATCCATGGTTAGGGCGCTGTTGAAAAAGAAGATATTCCACAATCAACGGCTGTTTGGTGAATGGTTTGTCATTGCGGTGGATGCGAGCGGGATTCATAGTTTTACAGAGTGTCCCCATGAACAGGCGCTGCACAAAGACTACAGCAGCGGTAAAAGTAGCTGGCATAACATGGTTTTAGAGGCCAAACTGATTACCGCTAACGGCTTCGCCATCTCCATTGCCACAGAGTGGCTGGAAAACCCCGAAGAGGGCAACTATGACAAACAGGATTGTGAGCGTAAGGCATTCAAACGCCTAGCAAAAAAGTTGAAATCGGCGTTTCCGCGTCTACCCATCTGTCTGGTTGCCGATGGACTCTATCCTTATCAGGGATTCTTCGAAATTTGCTCAGAGTATGGTTGGGGCTGGATAGTCACCTTCAAGGATGGCAATCTGCCATCTGTTTGGGAAGAGGTTAAATCCTTGTGCCAGTTAACATCCGGCAATCAACGAAAAATCATTCTACGGCAACAGGATAATGTCATTGAGCAAAACTATACATGGATTAACGATATTGACTATCATGGCGTGAAACTACACTGGCTGGAATGCATAGAGACAACCACCGACAAAGAGGGGCAGATAATTGAAAATCGGTTCGTTCACATTAGCTCCTATCCCATCAACTGGAATACGGCACCGGAATTGAGCCGTACCGGACGCTTACGCTGGAAAATAGAGAACGAAGGCTTTAATACCCAAAAAAATCATGGATATGCATTAGAGCACAAATTTTCACGGGTGAGTTATCTGGCGACCAAGAATTACTACCAGTGCTTGCAAATAGCTCACATCATCAATCAGTTACTGGTATTTAGCAAGACATTTCAAAGTGTTATGCAGGGGAAGATGACCTTAAAGCGCATCTGGGGAAAGATGATTGCCGTTATGACTGAACGAAAACTGTCGGTAACGAAATTAGCCCAACTCACCGGGCGCCCCTGCCAGATTCGACTCATCAATTAAAAGACGATGGAGATCCCCGCTCCGAAATTCGGGATAACCCTCATTACACACTGGAGACAAGCTCACTCAACACCGCTGTACAATTTGAAATAGTTGACTTTTCAACAAGGAAATGTTGAGAAGAGGGGGGGTATTGTCGCCAAGAAAGCAAGGCTATGTAGTGATGCTGGTTTGGCGGTGACTCTGAATTGCTGTCTGCTGAGATAGCTGTTGACTCCATCCACCAATGGGTATAGATAGTTTATGGCCGTACGAGCCACCCCTCCCCGCCCTAACTCTGGACTCTACTCACTTGAATAGCCACTATGACGCCGCCTCCGTGACAGCGACCGAACTTGCCGAAAAGCTACGCTGCCACGGTTATGCTGTTTGTGATGATCTGCTACCGCTGCCGCTGCGCGAAGCGATGGCGCTTGAGATTCGCGCCATAGGCCGAGAGCCGTTTCAACGCGGTGGTATCGGTCGGCGACAGCAGCTCAATGAGGCTATTCGTCGTGATCAGATTTTATGGTTAACCGACCAGCTTCCCGCCGCTAGAGAGTATCTGCGGTGGCTAGAGGGGCTACGACAGCAGCTCAATCGGGAGCTGTTACTAGGCGTGTTCGATTTCGAAGGTCACTACGCCTACTACCCCCCAAGTGCGTTCTATGCTAAACACTTTGACGCCTTTCAAAATAGCGACCGCCACCGAATCTTAACAGTCATCACCTACCTCAATCGCAACTGGCAGCCCGAAGAGGGGGGCGAGCTGATACTTTACGATCAGAATGATAAGCCCCTGTTAACGGTGCTACCAGAGTCGGGGCGGCAAGTGCTCTTTTTAAGCGAAGAGTTTGCCCACGAAGTGAGGCCGGCGCAACGATACCGCTACAGCGCCACCGGGTGGTTTCGAGTCAATCAGAACTAAAGGCCCCTATCTCATCTTCCATTTAGGTATCATAGCCACCCCGAGACCGGTGGCCGCGCTTAAACTATAGATTAAAACGCTTCCCGGCAGGGTGAGCCCCATCAGCAAAGCTCCGGTCATACCCATAACACTAGCACCACCAGCGATAGCAACGCCGTAGTTACACTGTTTAGCGTACTGCGCTGAGAGTTCAAAACAGCGCTCGATATTGGCTAAATTTTGTTTTATGAGCACAATTTGCGCCGCATCCTGAGCAATATGAGAGGCATCGGAGAGCGATATCGATATCGCCGCCCGCTTTAGCGCAATTGAGTCGTTAATACCATCACCGATGTAGCAGACATGGCGTCCCTGTCGCTGTAACTCGTCGATCACTTCGGCCTTCTGCTCGGGTAGCGTTTCGGCATAATAGTGATCGACGCCGAGCTCCTTAGCCAATCTCGCCACAGGTAGCTGATGATCTCCAGAGAGGATCATCACCTCAACTCCTCGCGCCTGCAAGCGGCGCACCACCTCGGCCGCTTCCGGTCGCAGTGAGGGTTGTAGCTCCAACATACCGACAAATTGCCCATTATGAGCACAGTAGAGTAGTGAGTGGCCTTGGCGTTGTGCCGCCTCTTCAATAGCCACTATCGACTCGGGCAGGGCAACCCCTTCATGCGCCAAAAAGCGGCGACTGCCGACCTGAATCTGATTCCCCCCCTCTTGAACGGTTAACCCTAAACCGAGCTGATAGTGGGCATTATCGACACTATTAAGCGCTAGCTGCTGCCGCTTAGCCTCAGTCAGAATCGCTCGCGCAATCGGATGGCTCTGGCGATACTCCGCCGTGGCTATCCAGTGCAGCAGTTGTGACTCGGTAATCCCCGGTTGGGGGTAGATCTGCCCGACGAGCGGCTGCTCATGAGTTAAGGTGCCGGTTTTATCAAACACTACCGTATCGATCTGCTGTAACTGCTCCAAAGAGCGGCCATCTTTAATTAAGATCGCTTCGTTAGAGGCGATCTGCAGGTAGTTAAGCATGGTAAGCGGCACTGTTAAACGCATCACCTCCGAGTAGTTTGAAGTGAGCACCACTAGCGAAGTGGCTGGGCTAATGAGCGCTGCGCTTCCGGCAAGCGCAAAGGTCGGGATGATCGAACGGTTAGCTAACTGCTCGCTACGGGTCTGTAGGGTCGCTAGATAGTCTTCGGTGCTATCGAGGGTCAGTGCAATATGGTTGGCGACTGTATCGTGGCCGGTCTTCTCCACTTTGACCACAATTCGCCCCCCCACAATCAGGGTCGAAGCAAAGACTTGGCTTCCGACCAGCTTCTCCTCCGGTTGGGCTTCGCCCGTCAAACTCTGTTGATCGACCGTTGCCATACCCTCGATGACAACCCCATCGATAGGGATCGTTTCGCCGGCATTAAGGACGACTCGATCACCTAACTCCACCTCAGTCATAGTAAGCTCTAACTCAACCCCGTCACGTTCTACCCAAACGGCGCGGTTCTCCGTCTCAAAAATCGACGCCAATCTATGTTTGGTCTGGTGACGAGTCTGATGCAGCAACTTAACCCCACTAAGATAGATTAGGCTCGCCAGTGCCGACAAGGTAAAGACACCACTCAAAACACCAATAGATAGCGCTAAGGTATCGACCTGCAAGATACTCAGTTGACGCCGCCTGACATGATATAGCGCCAACTCGATCATTGAAAACGAGGCGTAGCCTAGGGGGATCAAGCTTAATACCCCCAGCGGCGCATAAAAAAAGTGCCCCGCTACCGCCATTGCCAACGCAACGCCGCTCGCTATTAGCGCGTTTTGACTCCCTTCAGCCTCCTGCTGCTGTAGTTCGGCCAGCGATAGCTCCCCCGGTGTGACTCCCTGCGGTAGCCGCTTAACTTGCCCTTGTCGCCGTTTTTTTTCAGCCAGGCCAAATAGAGCACTACTGCTCGTAAAGACGACTAAACCCAATAGATGTATCATAAAATGCCTCGAACTAGCCGTACACTTAAAAACAACGCTAACCATCACCCTTTTTCGGTGCTAGGAAACGGACGGTAGTCTAGGCGATTGGGCGGGAAGGGGCAAGCTCTGCATCGTCTATTACCTGTTTACCAGTGGTAGTTAATCAGCCGATAGAGGCGCCTCACCTCCCCCTCCGGTTTTAACTCCACTCTTAGCTCTACCCCTAATGGCAGTGCGGTTTGGGTCTCATCACCTAGGGGGGGCCAATGATCTTGCCACTGCCGCTCTTTATCGAGAAAACGGGTGCTCATTGAGACCACCCCTTGGAGTAGCGCCGAGCGAAACGGTTCAATACTCTGCTCTCGATCGAGATGAGTCCAGTGGTAGCGCACTAGCGTCTCCTCCTCAATGGTATAGCCGATGCGCTGGAGCCGGCTGCGCTTTAGCTCTGCTGGGTTGAGCCAGCCGCTGCGGGTAAACTCCAGTGGTAATAGCCCAAGCTCGCTCGCAAACAGTGCCGGCTGGCTATCGCCATAGCTGTCGCGAACCTGACGCCCCACCAGTTGGGTGATATCCTCTCCGACCAGAAACAGGGCGCGTTGAATATTTTTTAGCCGAGTCGAGTTTTGACTCAACTGCTCTTCGGCTCTTAACACCGCGTTAAGACCGCCATAGGCCATCATGGAGACAATCGAAAAGATCACCATGGCGATTAGCAGCTCAACTAGAGTAAAGCCTCGTGACGGTAAGCAGCACACTCTCATCGCTCTACGGTGGGGGGGGGCTATGGGGTTGAGAGAGGTAGGCGGTGACTGTGACGATAGGGTGACGCTGACTCTCGTGGCGCACCGCTACGTCGATACGGCGAATGGTCTCCTCGGGCGTGGTGCTCACCGTCGATTGCCACAACCAGCGCTGGCCGACCATCTCAGCGTCGCCCTCATCTTCGCCTGGATCGGGCCATTCGGCCGTTAACTGTAGCTCGATAATGCGGTTTTGTGCCACCCAGTGGGCAAAGGTCTTATCGCGTAGATAACTGGCATTAAGAGCGCTCTCGCTCCCCCCTTTAATGACCGCTCCGAGCGCTGTTGCCAATACCGCTAGAGCGACAAGCACCTCCAGCAGGGTGAAACCGCCAATAGGCCGTTTAGCCACCGCGACTCTCCAGAGGCTGCTCCCTCTCTGCGCCGCGCCCTTGATGGATCTCGCCCAATATATCGCCGCTTAAGGGTAGCGGCTGCTGTAGTAGAGGATGGTGCAGCTCGACTTCAAAGGGGGTTCGTTCGCCACTAGAGAGCAGCATAATGTGGGGGCGTGTCTCTGGAAGTTCGCCCTCATCACTCTGCATCGCCTGCGCTAACAGATCCTCCTCTAGCGATACCTCTAGCTCCTCTAGCCAGAGTTTGAACTCGCCCCCTTCGGGTAACTGGCGAGGCCGAAAGATTTTATCGGCCTCATAGGGGAGCCACTGTTGCGCCTCGTAGTGCATAAATCGGTAGCTATCCTGTTCAAAGCGAACGCCGATCACCTGACCGCGTAAAATCGCCTCATCACCGGCTAGCTCAATGAGGGTCGCTAGCCGTTGCCTCTCCTGCTGTAGTCGTCTTGTCAATCCCCCATCCCCGACCGAGAGTACCGCCATCGCCATAATGATGGCGATAATCACTAGCACCACCATTAGCTCTAGTAGGGTAAAGCCGCCCGTTTTCGGGCTAAGTTTGGGGCGATAGACGGGCATGCTCCCTTAGGCGGTCTTAGGCGACAATACTAGGAGTCAAATTCGTAGTTAGCGATATCGGCAGCAGGCCCTTCACCACCGGCGCGGCCATCAGCTCCGTAGCTGAAGATATCGATGTCGCCCTGAATACCGGGTGAGAGGTAGAGGTAGTCGTTCCCCCATGGATCTTTGGGAATGGAGGCCATATACCCCCCCTGTTTCCAGTTTTTAGCCTCAGAGGGCGGCTGTACCAGCGCCTCTAGCCCTTGATCGGTCGTCGGGTAGGTGAAATTATCGAGTTTATAGAGGTTTAGTGCACTCTCTAGTGCCCGAATATCCTGTTTTGCTTTGGTGACTCGCGCCTTATCGGGGTTATCCATAATGCGTGGCACGACCACCGCAGCTAGAATGCCCAAAATGACTACCACGACCATGACTTCGATTAGGGTAAAACCGCTTTGTGTTCGTCTCATAACTCTCTAAAAACTCCGTTAATTAAACTATTAAATTACTGAACTAAATTGTTAATCTCAAAAATAGGTAACAGGATTGCCAGTACAATCACCATCACAACCCCCCCCATGGTCACCAGCAGTAGCGGTTCAAACAGCCCTAATAGCATGGCGATAATACTCTTTAACTCCCGCTCCTGATTCTCGGCCGCCCGCTCTAGCATATCTTCTAAATTACCACTCGCCTCACCACTGGCAATGAGGTGTACCGTCATCGGTGGAAAGTAGCGCGACTGCTCTAATGCCTGGGCAATGGCACTCCCCTCACGCACCTTTTCTGCCGCTGAGGTGATCGCTTGGCGCATCGGCAGACTGCCTAAGACTTCGCCGGAGATTCGCATCGCCTCCAGCACCGGTACACTACTAGCGACCATAATGCTGAGGGTGCGGGCAAAACGGGCGGTATTTAACCCCCCCATTAGGGTCGAGATAAGTGGTAGGCGGTGGAGTAGCTTGTGCCACTGCATTCGTACCGGTGGTCGTTTCAGTAGCTGCCGAAACAGCACTATCGCCGCTATGATCGCCCCTAGTAGCCAGATCCCAAACTCACGCAAAAAATCGCTTAACGCAATGAGGGCGACTGTCAATCCGGGTAGCTCTTGGTTGATACTGCTAAAGACCTGTACCACTTCAGGGACGACATAGACTAACAGGGCCGAGGTGACTCCGATAGCCATGACGGTCAGAATAATCGGATAAAAGAGCGCCATCTGAATCGATTGGCGTAGCTGCTGGCGATTTTCGGTATAGTCGGCTAGCCGCTCTAAAACCAGTTCGAGATGCCCCGACTGCTCTCCGGCCGCTACGGTGGTGCGGTAGATATCGGGAAACATAGTGGGAAAGTCGTTGAGAGCATCGGCCATGGTATGCCCCTCTAGTACTTTAGAGCGTACTGAGAGCAGCATACTCTGAATACGCGCCTTATCGCTCTGGCGGGCCACGGTCTGAATCGCCTCTTCTAGGGGGAGTGCCGCTCTTACTAGGGTGGCTAGCTGGCGGGTCAGTAGGGCAAGGTCGGTGGCGCTAATGCCTCGACCTAGGCTAAAGTGGCTCCTCTGCCGCCGCCCCTCCTGCTTCGCGGCGGTCTCTATCGAGAGCGGAGTTAACCCCTGCTCTCGTAGCTGTTGCCGTATTGAGCGGGGGGTGTCGCCCTCTAGGACACCGCGCTTCTCTCGTCCCCGACTATCGAGGGCTTTGTAGGCAAAGGCTCCCATTGGCTACTTAGGTGTCGTTGTGGGTGACACGAAAGAGCTCATCGAGCGTCGTTTCGCCATTTAAAACCCGCCGAATCCCATCTTGCTGCAACTTTAGCGCCTTTGAGTGGGCATACTGTTCAATATCGTGTTCGGCGGCGCCGTCATGAATCATTGAGCGCAGCTTCTCATCGATAGTGACTAGCTCATAGAGACCGGTTCGACCCCGATAGCCGAGGTGGTTGCACTTATCGCACCCCTCACCCGCACGATAGAGGGTCAGATCGCGCTCTGGCGGTTGGCCTAACAGTCGCCGCTCTGCGCTATCGGGGGTAAAGGGGTGTTTACAGTGGGGGCATAGCACCCGCACTAATCGCTGCGATAGCACGCCAATTAAGCTCGATGAGAGCAGAAACGGCTCGACCCCCATATCGCGCAGACGGGTCACTGCCCCGACTGCTGTATTGGTATGGAGGGTGGAGAGGACTAAGTGGCCGGTCAGACTCGCCTGAATGGCAATTTGTACGGTCTCTAGATCGCGAATCTCCCCTACCATCACGACATCGGGATCTTGGCGCAAAATCGCCCTGAGCCCCCTCGCAAAACTCATATCGACTTTTGTGTTGACCTGAGTTTGACCAATGCCGTCCAGATAGTACTCAATCGGATCTTCAACGGTCAAAATGTTGCGGCTGCGGGTGTTTAGCTGGGTGAGCGCCGCATAGAGGGTGGTGGTCTTCCCCGACCCAGTCGGCCCGGTGACTAAGATAATGCCGTGCGGTTGGGCAATCAGTTGGGTGAGGCGGTCACGCGCACTGCTCTCCATACCTAGATGTTGTAGATCGAGTCGTCCTGCCTGTTTATCGAGCAGTCGCAGCACGACCCGTTCGCCATTGCCCGAGGGGAGTGTCGAGACCCGCACATCGACCGCACGACCCGCTACCCGTAAGGAGATGCGTCCATCTTGGGGCAGCCGCTTTTCGGCGATATCGAGTTTGGACATAACCTTAATTCGAGAGACTAGCAGCGGAGCGAGGCCTCGTTGTGGCTGTAGCACCTCCCGTAAGACTCCATCGACACGAAAGCGTACTACCATGCGATTTTCAAAGGTTTCAATGTGAATATCGGAGGCGTCTTCGCGAATCGCTTCGGTCAGCAGCGCGTTAATTAGGCGAATAATCGGCGCGTCATCGGCGCTTTCGAGGAGATCCTCAGGCTCAATTAGCTGTCCGGCTAGCTCCTGTAGATTAAACTCATCTCCGAGCTCTCCCATCAGCGCCATCGACTCATTCTGGCCCTGCTCATAACTCTGTTGTAGCTGCTGCTCAAACTGTTCGATAGTCACCGGTAGTAGCTCAACGGTATGGGTGGTTGCTCGCTGAATCTCAGCGAGTACCTCTAGTTTTAGCGGGGCGACGAAGTAGAGCTGCGGCTGGCCACCTTGCCACTTAAGCAGTACCTTATGGCGCCTTGCAAAGATAAACGGAAGCTGTAGTAGCGCCGCTGAGTGCGACTCATCGGCATACTCCTCTAGCGTCATGGAGAGATCGGTCATCGGCAACGGCTCAGGGTTGGCCTAGCAGCGTATCAAATAGCGTTAACGACTCAGGATCGCTCTTGCCCGGGGCGATCGGTAGCGGTTCGGTCGTGCTGCCTCTCTCTTCATAGGGGGGGGGGAGTTTTAGAAACTCGGGTAGCGGCTCGACGGTCGGCACATCGACCTCTAACAGACTCATCTTTCTATCCCGCTGTAGTAGCTGTTCGGCTCTTAGGGCGCTATATTTTTGGCTAGAGATCGCCATCCCCTCCTGCCCACCGCGAATAATGCGCGGATGGAGGAAGATGGTCAGATCGCGTTTGGTTTTGCTAGAGCGGCTGTAGCTAAACAGGTAGCCGAGCAGTGGAATATCACCAAGTCCGGGGAGCTTTTGCCGGCTCTCGGTCAAGGTCTCGTCCAGTAGGCCACCGAGGGCTAAAATTTGGCCATCATCGACCATAACGGTGGTATTGAGTGAGCGCTTATTGGTGACCACATCAGAGGTACTTACCGAGGCGGCGCTGAGACTCGATACCTCCTGCTTAATCTCTAGCCGAATGGAGTTGCCTTCGTTAATCTGCGGCTTGATTTTGAGTGTCAGGCCGACATCTTCGCGCTTAATGGTCTGAAACGGGTTGGAGACGCTGGTGTTATCGCCGGTGCTACTATAGGAGCCGGTGACAAACGGTACATTTTGACCGACCACAATCTCCGCCTCTTCATTATCGAGTGTCACTAGGGTGGGGGTAGAGAGGATATTACTGTCAGCATCGCCCCGTATCGCTCGCAACAGCCCCGCATAACCAGACCCTCCCGAGGAGCCGACTGAGCCATCACCAAAGAGAAGGTTTAATCCGCTCGATACCGGTGGCAAGCTCCCGCCCTGCACCGCAGAGACAACCCCTGACAGCGCTCCATCCCAATCGAGTAACCCCACCGGTCGCCCATCAGGATAGCCGTAGTAGCCCCAGTTAACTCCAAATTCGGCCGACTTATCGGTAGAGATTTCGGCAATAACCGCTTTAACCATCACTTGGGCGCGACGAATATCGAGCTGACGAATAATCGACTCTAGCTCCTGCATCGTCTCCATATCGGCACTAATCACTAGCGAGTTGGTGGTCTCGTCGGCCTGAATATTGACATCAATGGCCTGATTTTTCTGGTTTGGATCAACTTTTATCTTAGCTAGCGATTTGGCCACATTACTTAAGACGCCGGCAATTTTGGTAGCATTAGCGTAGCGTAGATAGATGACCTTGGTGTTACCACTCCCCTGCTCAGTGGGAGTATCTAAGCGGATTACCAAATTTTTAAGCGTATTTCGCGCCGACTCCACGCCGCTAAAGATAATGCTATTGGAGCGGGCATCAGCAATCACCGTCACTCGCTCCTCTTGGCCGTTGTTAGTCCCTTTAGGTTGAATCGAGTTGAGAATGTTGGCAATCTCGGTCGCCGAGGCGTGCTTTAGGGTAATTATCTCAAATTCGGTATCGACCGCCACATCGATGTTTTTGATAATATCGACCACCCGCTCAATATTGGCCGCGACATCGGAGATAATCAGGACATTGGTGGCAGGGTAGGCCGATAGGTGGCCCGGTTGGGGCAGCAGTGGGCGTAAAATCGGTACCATTTGCGCTGCCGAGACATTTTCGATCGGCACCACTCGGGTTACGAATTGATCGCGATTGGCTTGGTTAGGCCCGCTAACGGTTGGGATCGCGCTCTGTTTGGCGTTTGCTTCGGGAACAATTTTAATCACACTCTCATCGGGAATCGCCGCAAATCCATGTACTGATAGAACCGATAGAAAGACTTGATAGATCTCATCACGACTCATCTCCCGCGGTGAGATCACCGTCACCCGCCCCTTAACGCGCGGATCAACGATAAAGTTCTTGCCGGTCATCTTCGAAACCATTGAGACCACTGAGCGCAGCTCGGTATCGGCTAAATTGAGGGTAAAGCTATCGGCATAGAGGGTAAGAGGAGCCAATAGTAGAGCAAAAGCAGTTAGCAATCTGGACACAATCGTTCTCATGAGTTATCAAAAGTTAAGCGTCAGGAGTTGCTCCTGACCACGACGCAGTACCACCACCGACAGCGAGCTAGCGGTCGTGAGCTGATTTAATACATTTCCCATCTCGGCAGGGCTGGTCACTGAGATACCGTTTACCACCGTGACAATATCTCCCGGCTCTAGCCCCAACTCGTTGAATAGCTGTGGATCTCGTCCAGGGTTGAGGCGGTATCCTACCATTTTCCCCCCCTGAATAACAGGGGCGACTCGGGCGAACTTCATCACATTTTGTGGGTTAGCTAGTAGCTGTTGCCGTAGTTCAGCGTAGTCGTAGGGGCGACGCCCCTCCTCTCCCGAGTCGGCCTCTGTCTCAGCCCCACCGCTACTGTTTGCCGCTAAGGGGGAGTCTGGCGGATTCGCAGCCGCCGAGGTATTAACGATATTGCGTTTGACCGGCTTCTCCTCGCCTTCGTGTAGCAAAGAGAGTGTCTCAGGCCGGCCGTTGCGCTCTAGTACGATGTAGTTGCCAAAAATCGCTACCACGGTCGCTAGGTTGTTAATCGACTCCCCTACCCGATAGAGCGACTCATCGCCACCGCGCCGCTCGGCCACCACCGCCAGCTTCTCACCCGTTTCACTAAAGAGGATGCCGTTTAGATAGAGACTGAGTGTCGTCTCTGGTGCCTCCTCCACGATCGGTGCCACCGGCTCCGGTTTGGGTGCGGGCGGTTTAGGCACCTCTTTCGGTACCACGCCAAATAGGTGTAGGCCAATCGTCTCCTCTAACGAGTACTCCTGCTGCTCACCCTGAACCGACGGCAGCAGCGGCGATGGCGCCACATTCAATGGCGGCACGGTGACGAGAGGCTGTGGATAGAGCCACTGCCAAGTCAGGCGGCTAGTCGTATCAGCAATCAAGACCAGTAGCAGCAGTAGCACTAGCTGCCGAAACAGATTAAGAGGGGCAAGCATATCGAGAGGAGGCAAACAAGTTCCAGTTCAAATCCAAGTGGGCAGATTGTAACGGTTAATCGACCCCTCTGTCCATGTCAGTATAGAAATCGGCGACATAGGCCGAGAGTCTATCGGCAGCAATCGCCTGTCGTAGCTGAGCCATTAGCTGTTGATAGTAGTGGAGATTATGAATTGTGTTTAGTTGCGCTCCTAACATCTCGCCACATCGATCTAAGTGGCGCAGATAGCTACGGCTGTAGTGGCGGCAGGTGTAGCAGCCACACTGCTCATCAAGGGGGCGAGTGTCGTCGTGATAGCGCGCGTTACGAATTTTAACGACCCCATAGCGGGTAAAGAGTGAGCCGTTGCGACCATTACGGGTCGGCATGACGCAATCGAACATATCGATACCGCGACAGACCGCCTCGACAATATCGTGCGGTTTGCCGACCCCCATTAGGTAGCGCGGCCTATCTGGCGGCATCTGTGGTGGCAGTTCGGTTAATACCCGCAGCATCTCCTCCTTCGGCTCGCCGACCGAGAGCCCACCAATCGCATACCCATCAAAGCCCAGAGCGGTTAACGCCTGTAGTGATCTCTGGCGCAAGTCGCTATACATCCCCCCTTGGATAATACCAAACAGGGCATTAGGGTTATCGCCGTGGGCTAGGCGGCTCCGTTTTGCCCAGCGCAACGAGAGCTCCATCGACTGTTGCGCCTCGTGATAGCTCGCCGGCCACGGGGTGCACTCATCGAAGATCATCACAATATCGGCACCGAGCTGGCGCTGCACCGCCATCGACTCCTCCGGCCCCATAAAGACCTTGCGACCATCGATCGGCGATTGAAAGGTGACCCCCTGTTCGCTGATCTTCCGCCGCTGCCCTAGGCTAAAGACTTGAAACCCCCCCGAGTCGGTCAAAATCGGCCCCGACCAGTGGATAAAGTCGTGTAGATCACCGTGTCGTTGAATCACCTCACTCCCCGGGCGTAGCATGAGATGAAAGGTGTTTCCCAGAATAATCTGTGCCCCTAGCGCGGTGAGCTCCTCTGGGGTTACCCCCTTCACCGAGCCGTAGGTCCCTACCGGCATAAAGGCGGGCGTATCGACCACGCCACGAGCGAATCGTAGCTGACCGACTCTAGCCGCACCGCACCGATGTTTGAGTTCAAACTCCATCCCCTACCGCTCCAACAACATCGCATCGCCGTAGCTAAAAAAGCGGTATTTATGGGCAATCGCATGGGTATAGGCGTGTTGAATCGTCTCTAGCCCTGCAAAGGCAGAGACTAGCATAAGCAGCGTCGATTCGGGCAGATGAAAGTTAGTAATGAGCGCATCGACCACCTTAAACTCAAAGCCGGGGGTAATGAAAATATCGGTCTCGCCCCGAAACGGTTGCAGCGCCCCTCGGCAGGCGACACTCTCTAGTGTACGCACCACGGTGGTGCCGACAGCGATAACCCGCCCCCCCCGCTGTCGAGTATGGGCGATGGCATCGACAGCCGCTTGCGGCAGATCGATCACCTCACTGTGCATCGTATGCTCGGCAATCCTCTCGACCCGTACCGGCTGAAAGGTGCCGGCACCGACATGCAGCGTCACCTCGGTCGAGTCGATACCAGCGTCAGTTAGCTGCTGCAGCAGTGGCTTATCAAAGTGGAGGCCAGCGGTTGGAGCGGCCACTGCACCCGCTTTACGAGCATAGACAGTCTGGTAACGCTCGCTATCGTTCTCATCGGGGCGATGTTGAATATAGGGCGGCAGGGGGAGTTCGCCACTTCGTTCCAGTAGCGGCAGCACCTCGGTGCGACAATCGACCCAAAACAGACTCCCCCGCTCCCGACCCTCGATCCGAACATGGTCACCACTCTCCAGCTCCAGCACCGAGCCCACCGTCGGTGCACGGCTCGCGCGAATATGGCACAGGGCAACGGTCGGCTCCACAATCCGCTCCACCAGCAGCTCTACCCGCCCTCCAGTCAGTTTGCGTCCAAAAAGACGCGCCGGAATCACCCGCGTGTTATTAAATACTAGCAGATCGCCCCGTTTGAGCCACTGCAACAGCGCACTAAAGCGGCTATCGGTTAAGCGCCCCTCCCGAGTCACATGCAACAGCCGACTGCCGCTGCGCTCTGGCAGTGGATATTGGGCTATCAGTTCAGGAGGGAGATCAAAATGGAACTGGTGTCGATACATGGTGGTGACTTACATCGACGCAATCTCAACTAGCTCACTCTCTGAGAGCAGTTTATTAGCGTCAATCAGAATCAGCAGCCCCTTTTCCCGATTGTAGAGCCCTGAGATATAGCGGGTACTCTCACGGGCACCGGTACTAGGAGCCGGTTCAATCGATGAGGAGCGCAGCTCTACCACCTCGCTAACACTATCGACCATAAAGCCGACGACATACTCCTTAGTCTCAAGAATCAAAATACGGGAGGAGTCATCTAGATCGTGCGAGGGTAGGCCAAATCTTGCTCGGGTATCGATAATGGCTACCACATTGCCCCGCAAATTGATAATGCCTAGCACATAGGCCGGTGCTCCGGGGACGGGCGAAATTTCGGGACTGCGTAACACCTCCCGAATCTGCATGACATCGATCCCGTACACCTCATGTTCGAGGGTAAATGTCACCCATCGTGATAGCGGATCACTCCCCTTCGTCCCATCATCATTTATCATGGCTATTCACCCTTAACATTTAGTCAAACTTTAACCCGCTGCTCTCCCGCAAGGCCACCCCCCCGCGAAACAGCAAAAGAGAACAGAGAGGCGCTACTTTGATTTCTCTGTCGGCAAATGTCAATATCGGTTCCCTAAATCTGTTACAATAACCGGCTTGATATCGCTATCAATAACGACTAAAAAAATCTCTTTGTATTTAGGATTAACCGTATTATGACCATGCCAACTCCCGAAAAACAGTCGATTCTTATCGTTGATGATGCCCACTCCATGCGAGCCATGGTACGCGGTCTGCTGCAAAATCTCGGCTACCCCCACAAGAACATTACCGCTCACGCCAATGGCCTCGATGCTTGGCACGACTTTGAGTCGCGCTCTCGGCCATTTGATCTCGTGATCTGCGATTGGGATATGCCACAAATGAACGGACTGGAGTTTTTGCGCCATATTCGCGCGATGGAGGGGGATCGCGCCAATACTCCATTCATCATGCTGACCGCCAATATCAAAAAAGAGAAGATAATTGAGGCGATTGAAGAGGGGATCGACGACTACCTAGCCAAGCCGTTTCAGCCAGAACGGTTTAAGACTAAAGTCATGCAGGTGATTAGTGGCGAAAAGCGGCGTAAGCGAGTGGCGCCCCGCCCCGAATCGCCACAGAGGGCTAAACCGTTAGAGGAGATTCCGCCGGTTCCGATTACAAAACCTAAGCGCTGATAGACAGATAGTATGGGGTCGCGCGATATGATTGCTACGGCAGCGGAATTAGCTTTAGCTCAGATTTAATGAGCTGCGGTAGCTCCCCCCACGCGGTAACGGCTTCGATATACCACTGCTTGCGAGTCGGATGGGGCTGTAATATGTCGTGCTCGACATAGAATTGGCCTTCGGCATGAAACGCCAACGAACCGATGATCTGCCGCTCTCGATACCAGACCCCCATCAATGCAGAGCGCCCTGTCGCAGGATCGGGCTTTAACTGCCACTGCACCGCAGTGAGCGGCTGCAGCTCTACCTGTTCAGCCAGCCCCACATGGATTAACGGTGCCATTAACGCCTCTAGCAGCGGCTCTAAGAGTGGCGATATCTGCTCTACTCTGGCCGCAACCGCCTCATCTTGCGGGGCTAAGGCCACTACCAAAACTCTTTTGACACCCTGAGCCGCTCTACCGGCCTATCGGCTAATAGGTGTTGCTCAATAATGTCACTCACATCGGCTTTGGTCACTTTGCCATACATCACCCCTTCGGGATAGACTAGCACCGATGGCCCCTCGCTACACGGTCCCATACAGCCGGTGGTGGTTACCTGAACCTTGCCAAATAGCTGCCGCTGCTGCTGTTGCCAAAAGAACTCCTCGGCTACCTCGGCACACCCCTTTTGGCTACAGGAGGGGCGAGGATGGCCTTCAGGTCGCTGCTGCACACAGACAAATAGATGTTTCTCCGGTCTTGGCATCACTCTCTCCTTTACGCGGCCATGCCTTGCGGCTCATGGGTAAAACAGTTTTTAGGACAGATTCTGGCACAAGAGCCACAGCCGATGCAGTCGAGCGGATCTTTGAGGCTCATCACCATCGCAGTGTCATCAGAGAAGCCATCCTCATCACCATACTCACCGTAATCGTCGTCCTCATACTCATCTAACTCGATATCGGCATCCTCGCGCTCGATTAGATCAAACACATCACGAGGACAGACCTTATAGCAGCGACCACAACCGATACAGCTCGCTTGATTAATCTCCATCACAAACGCGGGGGTGTATTCGACGCCCCCACGGGTTAATCCGGTTATCACACTCATTCCCTCTCTCTCCTACTGTGCCGCTTCAGCGGCCCGATACTCAGCCTCAGCCACCGCCCACGCTTTACAGGCCTCATAGGTCTGCTCTGCTAAGGGCATAATCTCATCATAGGCGGCCGGTAGTCGATCTTCGACCAGATCGTGCAGCTCGCCCGCCTTTTCGGTCGCAATTCGTTTCGCCTTTTTACTCGCTTTATGGAGCGCTTTTAACTCTTCTGGGCTCATCTTCTACCCCTCTGCCGCCGCGCGGTGTCTGTCGATTAATGTCACTGCCTGAGAGACCACCTTGTCGGCCTCGGTAACCATCTTCTCTAATGAGTCGAAGCTAAAGCGGTGCACATCGCGCAGTGTTTTATCTACCACTACCAACTTTCCCACCACAATCATCGCCCGACCAAACCCCTCGTGGGTTAAGTTAATCACCGGTACGGCCATCAATCCGGCCTCTTTCTCAATGGTGGCAGAGAGGGCGTTGTAGTAAGCCTTCAGTCGGGCAATCAGCGTCTCATCGGGATCACCGACTACCGGAATCTCCCGCTTCATCTCCTTTGTCAAGATAAAGGGGGCCAAAATTTTAGCCGTACTCCAGCTATCGTAGCTACCATAGGTATCGATCGCCCGCATCTGTCGCACCATCTCATTCGCAAATGGCCCTGCAAGCAGGGGATCGTTCTCATCAATGACCGCACCACTCATACCGCTCTCCTTAAGTTCAGATTTAAATCATTCAATGGGCTACTCATGCCACCCCTCTCGCTCCATCGTCTCAAAACGGGAGCTATCATCGCGCTGACAAGAGCTCTGCTCAATCGCCCGTGCTAACCAGCTCGATGGTCCCTGCCGCAGCTCCTCTTGTAGCTGCTGTAGTAACTCGCTAATCACCGCGCCATGGCTCACCTTAACCGGCTGAATGCCGACCGATTTAAGTTGGCGAATCGCCGAGGCTCCCACCGCTTGGCTATAGACCGCAATACATCCGTCGAGCACCTCTAACTTGGCAGTTAATTTATCTTCATTGCCATCTTGTAGCTGCTCACCAAACTCAACCACTTCGACAAAGCGGCTCGCCTCTGGGGTCACCGCATAGATAACAAACGCCTTCGAAGCACCAAAGTGTTGATCGACAACACTTAAATCACTGCTAGCGAAGGCGACTTTCAGTGCTTGTTGCATAAACTGCTCCCCACTTAAGCCTGTTAGCCCCGTTGGATCCGTTAGATTAGTGTCGCAGTGAATGAGCTGTAGTCGCCGCTGTAACGCCATCACGCCCCCCCTGCCAATCGTCTGTTTTTTGTGCGTAGATAGAGCGGTAGGGGTGAATCTCCCCCCGCTGTAGCGAGAGTAGTAGGTTGGCCAGCTCAAACAGCGTCTCTCGACTGCCCCGATAGCCGATCTGGCAGCGCTGATAGCCACCGACACGATCATATTGCGGAAACCCGGCTCGAAGCAGCGGCCGCTGCAGCCGCTCACTACTGGCAACCGCATGGGAGTTACCGATCAGAAGTTCGGCCTCTGCCCCAATCGCTAGCTGCTCAAAATCCTCTAAATCGCCAATTTTGACCTGCGCAAACGCCCCCCGCTGTAACGACGGGGCGTTAATCGGTGAGACTGCCGCCACCACCTCAGCACCGACTTCAGCTAGCATCTGACTAAAGCCGACCAGTAGATCGGGATCGGCTGCCACGGCAACTCGGCTTAGGCCGGTCATAAAGTGGCAGTCGAGCATCGCGTCCTGTAGCTGCGCCCGCTGCCGCTCTAGCCGCGCCGGTACCGGTTCGGCCGAGAGCTGCTGTAGGGTATCGACTAGCTGATCCACTGCCGCTAGCCCCATCAAGTGGTCAAAGCGATAGTCGGGCACGCCGGTTAGCTGCTGCAACTTATCAGCCGCCCGCGCCATTGAGCCGCCGATGACTAAAGTCGCCAACGCCTCCCCCACTGTCGCTAGCTCCTCTACCAGCGTACCGCCAATGGTTAACGGGGAAAAATCGCCGCTATCGAGATGGCCATCAAGCGAATCGGAGAGATCGGGGATGAGCAGCGGTCGAAGACCAAACAGCTCGATGATCTCTTTAAGCTGCTCCAGATCCCCAGGCGTTAACGCCGAACCGACCAACACATTGAGCTGTTTTTGACGCCGCCCCGGCACGGTAGCCGCTATCTTAGCCGGTGGCACCAAGGTCTCGATAATCGCCTCGACCGCTTTGGCAAAGCCACTCTCTAGCGAGCCGCTATAGTCGGGGGTGGTCACCGGCACTACCGGAATGGTGTCGAATTGGGGGTAGCGCTGTCGAAACTGGCTAACCGCCATCGCCACATTACTCCCCTGAGTCTCAGAGAGGCCGGTCGTCGGCACGCCGATTAATTTAGGCTGACTCTTCTCGGCAATCGTCTTTAACCCCTCGACCACGCTCTCTTCCGATCCCATCACGGTGGTTACCTGATCCATCGCGGTAGTCTGTAGCGGGATCGGCTCTCTAAAGTGGCGTACAAAGAAGACCTTACCAAAGGCGGTACACCCCTGAGAGCCATGTAGCATCGGTATTGCGCGATGAAAGCCGAGAAAAGCGAGCGCAGCCCCTATCGTCTGGCTCGATTTAAGCGGATTGACCGCTAGCGCTTTACTGCGTTTGACAATCTCAACCATCTCCCTACCCTCCCGACTGCTGTCGCTGCTGCCACGGTGCTAAAGAGCGCACCGCCGGCCAGATAGGATTGTGAATCGTCAGTACTAGCTGCTTAGCCAACTCGACCATACCGCTATAGCCGGCATAGCCAAACTCACGCTCCTGATTAATATCTAAAAAGGGGATTCGCGCCTTTAGGGCGGTGTACATATTGCGCCCCCCAGCGATTAAGACATCGACCTGCTGCGCTTTAATAAGATCGATTAGCGCTCTAGGGTTGCCATCTTCGATCATCACCGCCTCTTCGCCCATCAGCTCCCGAATTCGCGCCTTATCCTCTTCGGTCGATTTTTTGGTGCCGGTAGCGACCACCGTCATGCCGAGATCCTGTAGTGCGGCGATGACCGACCACGACTTCACCCCGCCGGTGTAGAGGAGGACTCGTCTCCCCTGTAGCCGCTCTCGCCACGGCTGTAGCTCGGCATCGATTGTGGCCTCCTCCCTCGCAATTAGCGCCTCGGTGCGTTGCGTTAGATCGGGATCACCAATCAGGCGGGCAAAGTCGCGTAGCGCCTGCGAGACATCGCCAACGCCATAGAAACTCCCTTCAAACCAAGGGGTCTTAAATGCCTGTTGCAGTTTGCGGGCGACATTAATCATCGCTTTAGAGCAGACCATCATATTGGCCTCAGAGCGGTGCATCGTCTGCACTTCACGGTAGCGGGCATCACCGGAGAGGGTGCAGAGAACTCTAAGCCCTAGCTCATCGAGTAGCGGTAAGACATTCCATAGCTCGCCGGCGATATTATATTCACCAATGAGTGCGATATCGTGAACCGTTATCCCCTCGCGCTCGCTCCCTTTAGGTAGCGGATCGGGCTCACGGGTACCGCAGACATACTTCACCATCGTCTCACCGGCGATGCGGTTACCTAAATTTTTAGTGCCATAAAAACCGGCACAATCGACCGGCACCACTGGGGTGTTCCAGCGCTCGGCAGCCGCCTTACAGACCGCTTCGATATCGTCGCCGACAAGCGCTGGGACACAGGTGTTATAGACAAACACCGCCGCAGGATGGTAGCTCTCAATCGCCTGCTTAATCGAGTGGAACAGCCGCTTCTCGCCCCGCCCCATAATCACATCCTGTTCGGTTAGGTCAGTGGTCATGCCGATACGGTAGAGGTGCGGACCGCTAGAGCGGGTGCCTCGGTTATCCCAAGAGCTACCGGCGCAGGCGATGGAGCCGTGGACAATGTGAGCCACATCGGCTATCGGCAGCAGCGCAATCTGCGCTCCATCAAAGGCGCATCCGCCAGCGGTCGCCCCCGGTTTGGGGCGAGCACACCCCGATTTCGATTTATTATTGTGGGAGCAGGCCGGTTCATCCAGCAGTTCAGCAATCTGTTTTTGTCGCATAGAGGCTACTCTCCAGAGTTAAAGTGACAACTGCCCTAGAACGAAGCACAAAGGGTGCCAAGAGTCTATTTTTTTAAAAGTCAGGTAGTTAGAGGTAGAGGCAGCAGCGATTGTAGCAAAGGGAACAATTTGTGTAACCGTTCACTCTCCCTCCTTAATCTCCCTCTCCCGGCGGGAGAGGGTTGGGGTGAGGGGTAAAATTTAGCGGGGAGAGTGAACGGTTACCAATTTGTTTTGCCCCCTCAACAGCTATACGGCTCCTCCATCCAGTCGCGCAAAATCACCAAATCGCGCTCTGGAATATAGGCATACTCTCCGGCATGATCCTCTAAAACCTGCTCAATTAACGAGCTAGGCTCAATGTGGCTTAGCTGTAGGGCAAAATACCAGCTAAAGGGGTGGCCAAGCTGGTAGTCTATCTGGTGTAGCGCGTTAGCTAACTCGCTACCTTTAAGAGTCTGGCAACGGTTAAGACTCTCTTTAGAGAGTGCTCTGGCCGGCTGTGGTCTAGCAGCGGAGAAAGAGCCTTGCGCCTCTCCCCCATCGTGCAGTACCACTACCCAAAAATCACTAAAGTGGCCCACATCACGACCACTGCACCGATCCCAATCGCTAAATAGGCGCTGCAACGGGGGGATCTCGCCGGTATTAAAACGCTCATCCGCCGACAATAGCCCGCGAATCGGCGTTAAACGCCGAAAACGGAAACACCCCTCCCCTAACGGTTCCGGTTCTAAATGGGGAAAGTCGAGTGGATCAATGAGCTCCTCCACCGTGTCGGGTAGCCAGTCGGGATCTAGTAGCGGTCTATCGAGTACCTGCTGTAGCTGCTCAATCTCTAGCTGTAGAAACTCTTCCGCCCTCTCCCCCACAACGGCATTGAGATAGTAGCTCTGTCCGCGCCATTTGGTGACAAAGTAACCCGCATCTAGGTAGCGCTCCAGAAATAGCTCTAGGTTATCGTCGCTTATCTCCTGTTCGAGCCACTGCCGTAGGCCGGCTGCAACCGGTCGATACCCCCTATCGACCACCCCGCCGAGACGGTACCACTCCCCCCGACAAGAGATATATTTGAAGGTTCTGTGCGGTAGGTGGTCATTGAGCTGTGCTACCAACGGTTCGATGCCCGCCTCCACCGAGTGAGCCTCACAAAGGGCGACCACCATCTCAAGCTCGTTAATAGTCTCCACTACTGCTCTCCACTCTCGCCACTCTCGCCACTCTCTCCACTCTCACTCTCCCGTCGTCGCTGCTCTAGGCATTGACGCACATCGCTATCGCTCTCCTGTTGCAGCAGTTGCAGCAGCGGATAGGGAGCCCGTTCGCACGCTAAAAAACGGATGCGCCAGTCGCTATCTTGTAGCAGTGGCGCAAGCGCTTCGGGCTCAATCCGTCCAGCAACGACTAGCCGTACTTCAGCCTCCTCATCACTCACCATGAGCCCTAGACTCTCGGGCGGCAGCCGTCGCGCCACCTCTTTGCGCACCTCGCGATCAGCATCGTTTATCATCCGAAATAGCCGCCCCGGCCTTAACCGTTTGGCCACATAGAGCCGAACGAGGTAGTCCTCATCATTCACCATCTGCTCTAACTGCTCAACCGGTAGTCGATCGGCAACGGTCACTCTCACTTCACGATCGGGATCGACCATAAAGGGTTGCAGATACTCTAGCGGCAGTCGCCAAGCCAAGACTCGGCGCACCACCTCATCCGGATCGTAGATCATCTGCACCAGTCGCTGCTGCGATAGATATTTGGCCGCAATCGCCCGCCGCTCCCAAAACTCATCGCCGGCATAGTTGTCAGCTAGATCGGGATTTTGGGTAAAAAAGCGGGCAATTTGGCGGCCACTCATCGCCCGCACACAGCTATCCCCCGGCTTACAGCGCCCCTTTTGGAGCCGATCTTCGCGGTGGGGACAGTTCGCACACTGGCCGCCGACAGCCCTGTTTTGGTCGGTCGCACCACTCACCGTAGGTTACTCTTGTTCGACTTCAGCCACCACAATACCGGTCGCCACCTCGCTATCGGTGGTTAAGTTAAGACAGTGGTTGCGGCTATCGACAAGGTAGAGATTAAAGGTCGGATGGGAGAGGGCTGCCGTCTCAATCGTAATATCATCATCACTACAGTAGGTGAAGTGAATCTCGCTAAACTGCTGTCGTAGCTCAGAGAGGGTCGCCTCAGAGAGTCCCCGCTGCTGTAACTGCTCGCTGACGGCCTGTAGCTGAGTTGCACTAATCATGCCTCGACCCCCTCCCGCTCGAAACGCACCCGCTGCTCGGGGCTCTGCCCCATCGCTTTGGCTAACCACGGTGGCGGCGTCGTCGCAATCGCTTGCTGTAACTCTTTAAGGTGGTCATCAATCGCCCCACCCTGCGCCTTTTTTAACGGGTGAATACCAGCACGAACCACCTTGGCCGCAGCAGGGCCGCCGATAGAGGCGACAAAGAGCAGTTGGCAGTCGTTAATCAACCCGGCTCGATAGCCATTTTTATCCTCAGCCTCGGCGTCGCGATCCACCTCCCGAATATCGACCAATTTTGTCGCCTCGACCGCGACTTGATAGATGAGGTAGTAGCGACAGGAGCCAAAGTGGCCGTCGATTAGGCGGCCACTGTCGCTAGCAAAGGCGACTCGAATTGAGTCGCCTAGTTCACCGAGCTGATAGGGTTCAATAGTGGGTAGTTCGGGAACACTCTCTCCCCCCTCCCCCTTTAGCAACGCAACGACCTGTTTCAAAATATCGCTATCGACCTCGGCCAACTCCCCCTCTGCGGCGCTCTTGAGCTGCTTAACGCTTAGCTGTGCTAACTTGGTTTCGGTCGGCGGCAGACCGATAAGCTCATCAAGCACTCTCAATAGCTGCGCGGCACTACCCTCAGGAATCGCTTTAGAGGCTAAGGCAATACGCAGCGCAATGGCATCGGATAGAGGGGGCGTGGCCATGGTGATCTCTCCTTACAGGCGGTTATCGGGTTTAGGCAGCAACGATACAGTCATCTTCCATACAGACATCAAGACACTGCGGCACATCGTGGTCACCCTCGCACTCAGTACAGCTCTCAGCGTCGATCGCATAGACCCCTTTGAATGGCTTTATAGAGTTAGTCGGGCAGACCGGCTCACAGTCACCACAGGCAGTGCAGATATCACGAACAATTTTATAGGCCATGGCAAATTACCTCATTAATGGAATTTAGAAGTTACTCAGCACGCTTAAAGCGTAGCGTGGTGGGAAATTCGGGTCTGGGTGAGATGGGATCGATATAGTATCGGGAACCATCGGTTAGCTCCACCTCCCCTCCCCAGCTAGTCTCACTATCGACTTCGACTTTGGCGATCTCATCTTCCTGATCTTTTTTAGCGACATAGAAGAGCAGATTGCCGTTATCTTTCACTCGTATCATCACATTGGGCACGGTGATTACCTCCCGTTATAGCTGCGGGAAGAGAGAGCCGGTTTCGGCCAGCTCCCTCTTCAATAGGAGTGGCAACTAGCGAACTAAATCGTAGTTGTAGTCGGTCGTACCCATGCCGCGAGTCTCCTCGTCGAGCCGTTCTAGCACTGCATTGGTAATGGTTTTGAGCATATACATCGCCCCCTCGTACCCTAAAGTGGTATCCCGATGGAGGTGGTGACGATCGAAGATGGGGAAGCCGATACGAATCAGCGGCACCTCAAACTCTTTCCCCTTATGCAGCGTATCGCGCTGAATAAATTTACCATAGGAGTTGCCAATCATAAAGTCTGGCTTGTTGGTAAACACCAGTGAGCGGAAGTGCCACAGATCTTTACTAATGTGCACTTGGGTATTTTGACCGTAGGGTGAGGCCTTGCAGATCTCCTCCAACGACTTCTTCCAGCGCTTGTTCGCGTGGTTACAGAGCACATCGGTCGGTTCGGCACCTATCTCCAGTAAGAAGCGGGTCAGCCCCAGCACAAAGTCGGCATCGCCATAGAGAGCAAACTTCTTGCCGTGAAGCCAAGCGTGACTATCGGTCATCATATCGACCAGCACCCCACGCTCACGAGTCAATGAGTCGGGGATGGGCTTACCGGTCAGCTCTGATACCTTCATTAAAAACTCGTCAGTTGCCTCTAGCCCCATCGGAATAGTGATATCACTCGCCGGCTGCTTCCAAGTGGTCTTGACAAATTTGCGTGCCTTAACTAGCTGCCACGGCTGTAACAGCAGTGTATCGATAGCATTTGGAGCATCTTGCATCTGTGCAATAGTGGTGCCGCCATCATACATCCGATACTCGCCATCGGCGGGGGTATCGAGCACTTCAGAGGGATCGCAGAGTAGGCTATACTCAACCCCCATCTGCTCCATCATCCGCTTGATCACCCGATAGTTGCCTAGGTAGGTCTCAAAGCCGGGAACGATATTGATTTTACCGTTAGAGCCGACCTTTTTATCTTCCATGTAGTTTAGGGTAAAGTAGCGCTGAATCCCCTCAAACATATTATCCCAGCCGGTGGTGTGGCTACCGACAAAACTGGGGGTGTGGGCAAAGGGGGTCGGGAAGTCGGCCTCAATATAGCCCTCTTTTTTGGTGTTACCGATAAAGGCGTTCAGATCATCACCGATAACTTCAGCCATACAGGTAGTCGAAACGGCGATCATCTCCGGCTTGTAGAGCGCTTTGGCGTTCTCTAGGCCGGCAAACATATTCTTCTGTCCACCAAAGACTGCCGCATCTTCGGTCATAGAGTCGGAAACACAGGCGACCGGCTCTTTAAAGTGGCGGTTAAAGTAGGTACGGAAGTAGGCGACACACCCTTGTGAACCATGGACATAGGGCAGTGTCTTCTCAAATCCTAAAGCACAGAGTACGGCACCTAAAGGCTGACACGCTTTAGCGGGGTTGACCGTGAGTGCTTCACGGTTAAAGTTAATCTCTTGATACTCAGCAGTGGTCGTCCACTGGAAGACCTCTTCTATCTTCTCCTGCGGTACCTTCTCTTCAAACAGCTCCTGCTTGTTTTTCAGGGTCTCTTTATACTCTTCCTGACGAAACAGCGGATAACTCGGGGCGATCTTCTCAACAGCTTGACTCATGACTTCTCTCCTGCCGCGCCACTAATCTGTGAACACAGCTTAGGTTAATAACGATAACAGTGGGGGCGATTAGCAGCGATCTAGGCGCTGCTAATCGCGCCATTTAGGCGTTAGTTAGGCACCAGCAGTGGCTGCTTCAGCAGCCGCATCGCTACTCGCTAGCCAAGGGGCCTTAATCTTTTTCCAGCACGGGTTATTCAGGGTCATATCCATATCACGGGCAAAGATGGCAAAACCATCGTAGCCGTGATAGGGGCCAGAGTAGTCCCAGCTGTGCATCTGTCTAAAGGGGATCCCCATCTTTTGGAAGATATACTTCTCCTTAATCCCGGAACCGATAAGATCGGGCTTCACCTTTTTGACAAACTCCTCAAACTCATAACCGGTGACATCGTCATAGATTAGAGTCGCGTTACCCATCTCTTTAATGGTACGGTCATAGTCGTCGTTATGGGCAAACTCGTAGCCGGTTCCGACTACCTCCATGCCCAAATCTTCGTAGGCACCGATAATATGGCGTGGGCGCAGCCCTCCGACATAGAGCATTACCCGCTTACCTTCGAGACGGGGACGATATTTGGCAATGACCGCCTCATATTCGGCTTTATACTTCTCAATCACCTTCTCGGTATTGGCCTGAATGGTGGCATCAAAGAAGCCGGCGATTTTGCGCAACGACTCGGCGATTTTGCTCGGGCCGAAGAAGTTATACTCCATCCACGGGATACCGTACTTCTCCTCCATGTGGCGGGAGATATAGTTCATGGAGCGGTAGCAGTGGAGCAGATTGAGCTTCGCTTTAGGGGTATTCTCCATCTCAGCTAGCGTCCCATCGCCAGACCACTGGGCGATAACTCTCAGCCCCATCTCCTCTAGCAGTGTGCGCGAAGACCAAGCATCGCCACCGATATTGTAATCGCCAATAATGGTGACATCGTAAGGGGTTGATTCAAAGCTGTGATCGTTATCGCGATTCCCTAGCACCCAGTCGCGTACAGCATCGTTAGCGATATGGTGGCCGAGCGACTGTGAGACGCCACGAAAACCTTCGCAACGCACCGGCACGATCGGCTTTTGAATCTCTTTAGCGCTCTTTTTGGCGACCGCTTCGATATCGTCGCCAATCAGACCGATAGGGCACTCCGACTGCACCGTAATCCCCTTATTGAGCGGAAAGAGCTGCTCGATTTCGTTCATTATCTTCGCTAGCTTCTTATCGCCGCCGAAGACGATATCCTTCTCCTGAAAATCGGAGGTGAAATTCATGGTGCCGAAGGTGTTGATCCCGGTCGTACCGACATAGTAGTTCCGCCGACCGGCACGAGAGTATTGGCCACAGCCGACAGGGCCATGAGAGATATGGATCATATCTTTAATCGGCCCCCAGACCACCCCTTTCGAGCCGGCATAGGCACAACCACGAATGGTCATGACGCCGGGGAGCGATTTACGGTTGGAGGTAATACACTTTTTCGACTGCTCAACCGACTGATCGTTGACGGTTAAGTGTTTGGCGCGATCTTTTTTCGCCGCCTCGGGATAGACCTCCAGCACCTCTTGGATTAAGGCTTGGGTCTCTTCTTGAGTCATTGCAGACATAGTTTACTCCTCTACCCGATACCACTCATGCGTGGATACTCGGGTATGAAAAAACGGGTGAATCGGATTAGGTTACGCTTCAGCAGCAGCGGCTTTACCAATAATGCTCTCATCCTCTTCATCCATGAGGCCGAAGTCCATGAGCAGCTCTTCGAGCGCATCCATGGTGATGGGAGTGGGAATAACCAGCATTTTATTGTCGATAATCTTCTGAGCTAGATCGCGATACTGTTGCGCCTGTTTAGCTTTCGGATCGTACTCAATAACAGTCATACGACGAATCTCGGCGCGTTGCACCACATTGTCACGCGGTACAAAGTGGATCATTTGAGTGCCGAGTTGGCGCGCCAACTCCATAATCAGCTCATCTTCACGCGCGGTGTTACGGCTGTTACAGATCAAACCGGCCAGACGCACGCCACCGGAATTGGCATACTTCACAATCCCTTTGGCGATATTGTTAGCCGCATACATCGCCATCATCTCACCAGAGCAGACAATGTAGATCTCTTGGGCTTTATTCTCACGAATCGGCATGGCAAAACCACCACAAACCACATCACCCAATACATCATAGAAGACGAAATCGAGATCTTCTTCGTAGGCACCCTCCTCTTCGAGGAAGTTAATCGCCGTAATAACACCACGACCGGCACAGCCTACACCCGGCTCAGGCCCACCCGACTCAACGCACTTAATGTCACCGTAACCGGTCTTTAGCACATCATCCAACTCGAGGTCTTCAACGGTTCCGGCCTCAGCAGCCATCTCCATAATCGTGTTTTGTGCTTTAGAGTGGAGAATCAGTCGAGTCGAATCCGCTTTAGGATCACAACCCACAATCATCACCTTCTTACCTAACTCCGCTAGACCAGCGACCAAGTTTTGAGTTGTGGTTGACTTGCCGATACCACCTTTACCGTAAATCGCACATTGACGCAGTGCCATAATCTATCTCCTTAAGTTTTCACCTATCACCAGGACTGAAAAAAATCTGTCCGTTACAACGGTTCATTGAGTTCCGCTGCACTCGCTAGGGTTAAAAGCAACTGCTATGCCAGCTTTTGAAATATATTTTAACTATTTGTTTTAAAAAATAAAAAACATTAAGAAATCGGCCTCAAGGCGACAGCGATTGTTGAACAAAAGGCCACAAAATGTGTGGGGTTTGTGGCAGATCAGACAGAGCTGTCAATTTTAGCCCCCATCGGGCATAATTCCCCCCAACGGTTACCTAGGGGGATCACGATGACTTTTTCCGAATCAACGCCAGAGACGACAATTGCTGCTATCGATCTCGGCTCTAACAGCTTCCACATGGTGGTCGCTCAGATCGTCAACGGCGAACTGCAGATTATCGATCGTATTAAAGAGATGGTTCGACTCGGGGCCGGCTTAACCGAAGAGAACCAAATAACCCCCGAGGCTCGCGATCTAGCATTAGCCTGCCTCTCCCGCTTTGGTCAGAGAGTTAGCCACTTAGGTTATGGCGATGTCCGTGCCGTCGGTACCAATACTCTGCGTCAGGTGAATGATAATGGCCAGTTTCTACAGCAGGCCGAGGCGGCGCTAGGCCATCCGATTGAGATTATTTCGGGCCGCGAGGAGGCGCGTCTCATCTATCTAGGCGTTGCCCACGGCCTAGCGACCTCGGCTCAACCCCGCTTAGTGGTCGATATCGGTGGCGGCAGTACCGAACTCATTATCGGTCGCCGAATGCAGTCACAGCAGCGAGAGAGCTGTGCTATGGGCTGTGTCAGTTTCAGCCAGCGCTTTTTTGCCAACGGTGAGATCACCGCCGAAGCGATGAGGGAGGCCATTATCGCAGCTCGTGTCGAGATCCGCCCCTACCGCACTCAGTTTGAGAAGAGTCAGTGGCACGAAGCGGTCGGCAGTTCGGGAACTATCAAAGCGATACAGAGCGTTGTCGCCGCCCATGAGTGGTCGGTTGAGGGGATCAGCCGCAAGGCGCTTAAAATACTACGCCAAGCGCTAATTAGCGCCGGCAGTATCGATAAGCTACAGCTCGAAGGGTTGACTGAGGAGCGCCGACCAGTCTTTGTCGGTGGGGTAGCGGTACTTAGCGCCCTGTTCAAATCGCTCAATATTAAGCAGATGCAGGTCTCCGATCTCGCGCTACGAGAAGGGGTGCTTTATGAGCTACAGGGGGTGAGGCAAGATATCGATATTCGCGATCGAACGGTTGCGGCATTTAGTAAACGCTTCCATCTCGATAGTCGGCAAATTAAACATATTGAGACGACCTGCCGCCTCATTATGGGGCAGGTCGCTGAAAAGTGGCAGCTAGCACAGCCGCTCCAGACCAAAATGGTGCTCTGGGCGGCACAGCTACACGAAATTGGCCTTGCCCTCTCCCATACGGCCTTTCACAAACATAGCGGCTATATTCTGGAACACGCCGATATGCCCGGCTTCTCTAAGCAGCAGCAGCAGATGTTGGCCACTTTGGTACGCAACCATCGGCGCAAATTGACCCTCTATCATTTTCAAGCGCTGCCCGAGACGCAGCAGCCGTGCGCCCTGCGTCTCTGTATTATCTTAAGGATCGCGGTACTACTCCATCGTGGTCGTAGCCACGCCTTTAAAGAGCCGTTGACGATTGAGGTTGACGATAACCAGTTACAACTCCACTTCCCCTCTGGCTGGCTTGGTGAGCACCCTCTGACCGCTACTGAACTTCGGGCGGAAGCTCGCTATCTCGCCTCCGCCGACTATCTCCTACGCTTCGATTAGAGGGTGAGACAAGCCACTCTCTAATCTATCGATCTGGATAGGCAGCCCAGCCATCTATCCAGCTATTATAGTTCTCCGGTCGCATCGCCCCTAGATAGTTGGCCGCTTCATCCCAAAACTCCCCCTGCGTAATCGCTACGGCGTATTTGGTCACATTGCGTTTATTGAGCGGAGTAAACTTCGGTTTGGTCAGGCTATAGATATCGGTAGGTAGATCATCCATATCACCAATTTGACCCCGTTGCACGATACTGGCAAAGAACTCTGTCTCGCTAAATCCACCATCATCGTCGTTCTCTCCCCCCTCATCATTAAATCGGCTGGAGTTATCATCTATCATCAACCCCTTAAAGGAGAGCTCCCCCGACTCGATTTGAGCCACAGTCGCTGAGTCGCGAATATCGATCGCCTCTGAGGTAAAGCCAAAGATCGCCATATTGCGAAAATCACCCGCTGTACCGCGCCGTAGCACCATCCCCCGTTGTGATTTAGTCGAATCTAGCGAACCAACCAGAGTCACATTAGAGAGAAAGGGCTTAGAGCGTGGCTCACTATGGTGATCCTTACCGTAGTTATCGGCCTCAATCGCATTATCGCCGGAGCGACTCCCCATCTGCACCACAATGAACTGGCCATTGCCTTGCCAGCCCCGATCCCAATCAAGGCCATCATCCCCCGGTTGAGTAACCAATATGTTACGAATATTCACCGTCCCCCCAAAGAGCTCTAAGCCATCATCAAGCGCCTTATGAATCTGCACAAAGCGAATAATGGTTGACTCCCCACAGCCGCCGAGGGTCAGCCCGTTTAGCTCATTGTTAGCCGAAATTTCGTGTCCTGCAAACTCAATGCGAACATACTGCATCACACCGCAGTTAGAGAAGGTATCGCTGCCCCCAAAACCGCCCCGGGGATCATCTTTACTAATCCCCTCAATATGCTCAACGCGGGTATTAATCGGTGCATTGCCGAGCAGCACCACTCCGCCCCAATCCCCCGGCGATCTTAGTCCCGGCTCTTTCGCGCTGCTAAAAAGAATTGGATTATCAGCCGCCCCTCTAGCATCAATGGTTGCATCCCGAGTTACGATGAGCGCCGCCCCCGGCTTTGCCAAAATTTGAGTGCCCGGCTCAATAGTTAACTGCGCTCCACTCTCCACAAAGACCAGCCCCTCCAAAATCCAACTCTTATCGGCAGACCAGATCGTCTGACCATAGATAGAGCCGTTAACTAGCTGCTCTTTGCTCAATTTAGGCTGAAAATAGGTGGCAAAGACGATACCGGCGGCAATAAGCAGCACCACGGCGGCAATACCGGCGGAAAATCCCGCCTTCATTCCGGGCCGATTATCGCTCTCTCGCTGCGGTTCGACCTGTCGCTCTGGCACTGGCGAAGGGGCGGAGTTCGCCGCTTGTCGAAGTTGAGCCGAATCGGCATCGGGGCCGGCATAGTTTTCGCGTGCATCTTCGCCAATCAGGCTCCCCGGCAGATTGATCTGCTCTACCTGTTTAGCAAGTTTAACCACACTCTCATTGGTAGAGCTTACCCCCTTCTCAATCAGCTCCTTGCGGTAGTTATCGTCACGCAACATCATGTTGTAGTGAACAAATTTGGTATCTCCCGACTCCTCCATGGCGCTTTTTAGCTCCCAAAGACAGGTAATCAGGTTCGAGCGCTCATCTTTACGACTATCTTGACTCATCTGGCATACTCCAAAATACGGAATTATTCAAAGGAATGTGAATGGTGGCCACTGTAGCAGCACAAATTAGTCAAAATCATGAGAGTATAGTTAAATAAAAAATACTTTAATATTAAATAATTATTAAAAAAATAATAAAAAAAATTGAATCCAAAAAATATAACCTCAAAGCAAAGAAAATGTAACATAATTCTGTTAGGCTGAAATTCAATTTAGCCAACTCAATGTCAGCGGTACCCAACTATGCGCATCCCGATACACCTAAAGATTATCTACTGGATCATCCCCTCTATTACACTGATTTTGATCATTAATGGCGCAGTCAACTACTACTCAACCAAACAGGAGCTACAGCAAGAGCTCGCTTTTCAGCTAGAGCAGACCAGTGAGCGGCTCTCTCTCGCCCTACCGACCGCCCTGTGGAACTTTCAGACTGAACTGGTGGATAAAATCCTCCTCTCAGAGGCAAAATCTCACTACATTCAATCCATTACTGCCTATGATGATAGCAACAATGTGTTATCAGCCGCCATCTCTCTAGCCGATGGACGCTGGGAGATACGAAAGCAGCCCCCGCAGCACGATAGTGAAGCCCAAGAGATGAAGATGACCTATAGCGACGGCTCGACTCAATCGGCGGTAGGTAAAGCCGTTATTCAGCCCGACCTAGCACCGATGCAACAGCGGCTCTCCTCAATAAGGATAAATATCATTATTCAAATTATTGTTCTTGATCTCATCACAACGGCTATCCTATATTTTTTAATCTATAGTTTAGTGGGTAACCCGCTAAAAAAAATAGCAATCGCTATGCGGGAGATCGCTAAAGGCAATGGTGATTTAACCCAACGAATGCCCATTGAGAGTAATGATGAGATTGGGGATCTATGCCGCAGATTTAATCAATTTTCCGAGCGAGTTGAAAAAGTGGTCGCCGCTATCGCAAAAGAGGTGCAAACACTCAATCAGGCGAGCGATATGATATCGGGTGCGACTGAAAATTTCCAACAAGGTATCGCTCGTCAACATAACGATATCGATATGGTCGCAACGGCTATTACCGAAATGGCGGCCTCAGCGAAAGAGATTGTCATTAATGCCGAAGATGCAGAGAAGCAGGCAAGCCAAGCCGATGGTGATGCAAATAGCGCCAAAACCGAGCTTGAGCGGGCGACACACTCTATTGATCGCTTCTCAGAAGAGGTCGATTTTGCCGCCTCTGTCATTAATAACCTACAGAGCGATGTTGACAATATTGTCGGGGTGCTAAGTGTGATTAGGGGGATTGCAGAACAGACCAATCTGTTAGCCCTTAATGCGGCCATTGAGGCGGCTAGAGCGGGTGAACAGGGGCGAGGTTTTGCCGTTGTCGCCGATGAGGTCAGAGCGCTATCGATAAGAACCCACGACTCTACCCAAGAGATTCAGACCATGATAGAGAGTCTGCAAGCCGGATCGCAAAAGGCGGTCGATGTGATGAACTCCAGCAAGAATATTGGCGTAGAGACAGTGGATCAAGCCAAACTTGCCGATAGTCGTTTAGCCTCCATTGCGACAGCCATACAGACGATTAACCAGATGAATGCCCATATCGCCGTCGCGGTGAATCAGCAATCGAATGTCTCTGAGGATGTCACTAAGAATATTAACAACATCTCCAGTGTTACTAACGATAACAGCGATATGGCAGAAGAGCTAACTCGGAGTACGCATAACCTATTAACTATGGCTAACTCTATCAACGCGCTTGTCGGTCAATTCAAATTTAATCCCGATCTCTGATCTTGTCATCTTTCAATCTTCAATTGCCACACAAAGGTAACTTCAAATGAATAGAGTCGCATTAACTGCTATAACGGCGCTATCACTATTCTACTCAACGACTTATGCCGGAGAGTACACTATCGGGATGGAGTCATTAGACTACCTTCCCTACTATAACAAAGATAGTAGTCAGGGCATTGCAAGAGATATTCTTGATGCCTTTGCCGCAGAGCATAACCACCAGTTCACCTATAGCGCTATGCCGGTTAAACGGCTACTGAACCAGTTTTTAGCCGAAAAGGTCGATTTTAAGTTTCCCGATAGCCCCGATTGGGGTAAAGATCAAAAAGCGGGCAAAACAATTGTCTATAGTCAAGGCGTTATCCCCTATACCGACGGGATTATGACTCAACCAGATAAGCAAACTATCTCATTAGCTGACTTTAAAACGATGGGCTCCCCCTCGGGTTTCTATCCATGGGTATATATGGATCAAGTTAATACCAAACAGATAAAGTTAGTTGAAAACCCAGACTTAGATGGGTTACTGCTACAGGCTATTCGTGGAAGGGTTGACGGTGCCTATGCCAATTTGGCGGTAGCTAGATACCACTTAAGACAACAAAATCAGCAGGAGAGTTTGGTTCATGCGATTAATCTTCCTGTAGGTCAGGGTTATTTTCACTTTGCTACCATTAAACATCCCGAAATTATTACCCAGTTTAATACTTGGCTTGGGTCGAATCAGGCCAAAATCACTGGATACATCGAAAAATATGGGGTTAACTTAAACTAGAGTCTCTTTTCTCTTTTTTATTTTCGCTTTTTCATACCTAAATATAGGAGTTACTATGCCCGCATTTAAACGCAAACTTTTGCCCAAAGTTATTAGCTCAATTATTCTTGGTTCAACACTCTCTCTCGGAGGATGTCTCTCAGATGATGATGAAGGGAGTATGGATACCGCAGGAGGGGCGACAGATAGCGGAACCACAGGGGATTCGGCCATTACACCACCTCAAATAGGTGAAGGAAGTACCACAGAAACGACTCCTAATACAGATGAGAGTAGCGTTGCCTCAAGTGATTCCAACTCGACTGCGGCATCCTCTAAAGTGATTGCGCCAGGAGAACTCTGCCCTAATGGTGGTATTCAAATCGACACCGGTATTGACGAAAATGGTAACGGTATTTTAGATAGTAGCGAAGTTGATAATTCGGAATTAATCTGTCACGGTTTAAATGGTGAAAAGGGGGCGGATGGAGCAGCAGGCCCCGCTGGTACGACAGGCCCAGCCGGAGCGACAGGCCCAGCTGGAGCGGCGGGGGCGGATGGAGCCGGACAACTCATCCATTTGGTACAAAAGGGGCGCTACCACTCCAACATTTTTGCTGAAAGCGCTGCAGAAATAGTCACTTTTGACCCCGATAGTCAACGGATATTCACTGTTAATGCCCAATCCGGTAAAATCGATATCATTAACGCGGCGGATATTAATAACTTATCATTCGTCGAATCGCTGGATGTCGCAAACGATATTAGCTCAAACAACCTCGGTACACCGGGTGCCGCTAACAGTGTCGCAGTCTATCACGGCCTATTAGCCGTTGCGATTGAGGCGAATCCGAAAACTGACGAGGGCTGGATCGCCTTCTATCGTCTCTCAGATAGCGTCTTTCTGTCAGCGGTTAAAGTTGGCGCTCTACCCGATATGGTCACCTTTACCCCCGATGGTAAACAAGTGGTTAGCGCCATAGAGGGTGAACCGGCTGAAGATGATTATAGTCCCGATCCTGAGGGCGGTGTCGCTGTCATAGATATCACTTGGGATGGCACTACCCTAACAACCGCTCTCACTAATATCACCTTTACAGACTTTAATGTCGGCGGTAGCCGTCATAGCGAATTACCCGATAAACTGATTCTAAATGGTTATAACGCCTCAGTCGCACAAGATTTAGAGCCGGAGTATATTGCAGTGAGCAGCGATAGCAAAACTGCCTATGTTGCCCTGCAAGAGAATAACGGTGTTGCTGTTATCGACTTAACCCAAAAGAGCGTTACCAAACTATACGCCTTTGGTTTTAAAGATCACTCTATTCCTGGCAATGAGTTAGATGGTAATCACAAGGATAAGATGGTCAGCCTCAAAAACGAACCCGCTTTTGGGCTCTATCAACCCGATTCGATTGCCACAATGAGCGTTAATGGCATTAACTATCTACTAACAGCTAATGAGGGTGATGATCGTAGCGACTGGGTGAAAGAGCTTTCGCAAACAGAGTGTGAGACTGGTAAGTTCTACTTCAATCTTGATGATAACGAATGTGCCGATGATATTACGCTAAAAGATGCTCTCGATAATAGCGTTTATAATCCGACAGATCCTAGTGCTAAACTTGATCTCTCAAACTTTGCCAGTGGTGGCGATTTAGCCTCTACCGTCAATCGCGTTAAATTCTCCCATAGCGCTACCTTAAACTATGGCGATGTCGATGGAGATGACAAAACAGATAAGATACTTACCTATGGTGGACGCTCATTTGCTATCTGGAATATGGAGGATGGCTCTTTAGTCTATGATTCAGGCAACGACTTTGAGCGTATCACCGCACTGCGGTATGGTGCCGATTTTAATCAGACCAATGACGAGCAGGGAGCCGAGGATAGGAGTGATAATAAAGGCCCAGAACCAGAAGCGCTAACCGTAGGTAAAATCGGCGGCCACACCTACGCCTTTATCGGCCTAGAGCGAATGGGCGGCATCATGATTTATGATGTCTCCAATCCCAATAACGCACACTTTGTCGAATATATCAATAATCGTGATATGACCAAAGACCCTGACGATAACGCAGACAGCGATGGTGATGGCGTTAAGGAGTACAGTGTCGATGCAGGAGATTTAGGCCCAGAAGGGTTTAAATTTGTTGAAGCTAGCAAGAGCCCTTCAGGTCAGCCACTACTCATTATCGGCAACGAGGTCAGCGGCACCACCACCCTCTATGAGATTACCTCCACTCGTCTTAGCGAGTAGATAAAACCAAACCCTCCTCCCCCCTCACCGGGGGAGGCTTCCCCCTACGACTCCCCGTCAGGAAGCTGCTCATCGCTATTAGCATAGATAGACAACCTATTTTTGCCCCCATTTTTCGCTTTATACATCGCAATATCGGCATGACGGAGAAGAGTATCCCTATCCTGTCCATGCTTAGGGTAGAAAGCGCCTCCAACACTCACACCGATCTGGCATAGCTGCCCATCAACCACAAACGGCGAACTGACCACAGCGATTGCCGTATCTCCAATCGCCTTTAACTCTCGCTTCTTCTCAACGGCGGGTAATAGGATAACAAACTCATCTCCGCCAATACGATAGAGAGGCAGATCAAGCTGATGCTGCTGCTTTAACCCATTGAGTAACCGATTACCAAACGCGGCCAACAGACCATCCCCCACCGCATGACCTAAGGTATCATTCACCTTTTTAAAATCATCCAAATCAAAAAACATAAGCGCAAACGGGAGCCGCTGCTCAACCTGTTCAGACAACGCCTTCTGAAAAGCGTGACGATTCGGCAGCGCCGTCACAGAGTCAAAATAGGCCAACCGCCGCTCCTGATGGTGATGGTGCTGTAGCTTCTGCTGCATTGTCGCTAGCGCCTCGGCCAAAATATGCAGCTCTCGATCACCGGCGAGGGGGATCTTATGCTCTAACTCCCCCTGACCAATCCTCTCTGCGGCTATCGCTAGAGCAGTCAACGGCTTAACCAGATAACCAGAGAGAATCTTCCCGACCCAAAAGGCCAGCACCAGCACCAGCGCGATAGTCGCAAGATAGACTAGCCCCATCTGCTGCCAAAAACTGGTGACCGAACTAGAGAAGGAGGCCTCCAGATAGCTCTGATACTGCTCCCCGACCGAAGTCGAGACATCCGCCACCAAATAGCCGAGCGTGAGCTCGCGATCACCTATTGCCTGATAGAAAATGAGGTGGCCATTACTAACCTCTCTAATTCGCTCCCCTTCGGTCAGCGGTATAATATCGACAGCACTAATATGGGTTTGATGATCAGGATAGGGACGATTCCCATCATGGACTAAATTCCAGTCGCTATCGGTCACATAGAGACCATAAATTTCATGATGATTCGCACTATATTTAAGTAAGCGCGTAATCTCATGAAAGCGATAGTTATAGAGCGGATCAAACAGATTATCGGCCATCGTTTGCATCAAAATTGTCGTTTTACGAATGACCTCCTCTTTCACCGCCTCATTCAGAGACTCCTTAGCTACTTTAAGTTGGCCTTTGACCGCAAAATGGGTGGTCGCTATCGAAATAGCGAGCACCACAATAACCACCAATAGTGTGGTAATAAAAAAAGTTAAGCTAATTCGGGTACGAAAGTTTTTCAATGCTAGGATAACTCTTGATGAAGGCAATAATCGAATTAATCTGCTCCAAATCGCGTTCGGTTAGCCGATTAAAACCGCTCGTCTTATCATAACTTCTCATGAGTTTACCCTCTGGCTCCTCCTCGGCTAAGGCTAATAGACTCTTAACTAATAACTCCCGCTGCCCCGAGGAGAGTTGGGTTGAAAAGAGTTCAATGCTACGAGGATATTGCTTCGACTGAAACAGTGGTCGCGTCTTATCTACCCAATCACGACTCATAAACTGCCGATTATGGTAGTCACTATCACTAAATAGCGCTGCCTGTACCAGATCAAGCTGCAACCAAGAGAGCGAATTCTCCTCATCATCGCTATGGACCAAATTAATTGAGTCCGCCTCAGCATCCTCTCTCGGTGATGAGAGCAGCTTGAGCGGTAATCCCCTCTCCATCAACTCGCGATAGAGTAGAAAAAAACCACTAAAGCTACCACTATCCTCGGTGGCAACCTTAGCGCCAACTAACTGCTCTAGGCTTGTATAGCGCTTATGGGCCACCAGCACCGAGCCATAATTTTTAACCCCCCCTTTATGCCGATTTAACAGCGGCACCATCACATTGGCCTCAACCAGTAGCGCGGCGGTATAGGCCGACTCACTAACCCAGTGCAACTCACCCTTTTGTGCTAACTGGAGTAGTTGAGCCGTATCTTCAGCCACCACCACCTTCGCTTGGGTAAACCCCAGCTCGGGCCGATTTGCGATGACATAGTCGGCTATCGGCTGCATTTTCGCCACCGTTTTTTGAATATTGCTGCTAACCCTGCTTATATAGAGCGTCTCAGCAGTCGCGGGTTGTAATAATAGAGTCGTCAAAATCAAAGCAAAAAATAGCGTGAGTTGCTGCATAATAGACTACTCCCCTATCGATAATCTTGGTTGTTTTTTGGGCAAGGTAAAGTTAAAAATGGCCCCCTGACCATCATGACGATTAGCCGCCTTAATACTGCCGCCATGGAGTCGGATTAGCTCTCGACTAAGCGCCAATCCCAAGCCAAGGCCATTGGCTTGACTATGGGAGTCACTCGATTTGGTGAAGGGTCTAAAGATTAGCTCCTCCTCCCCTGCGGGAATACCGATCCCCTCATCAATAACGGCCACCGATATCTCCTGAGAGTTGTCAAGACCACCAAGACTCTTATCACTCAAGATAATCGTCACTGTGGCCCCATGAGGGGAGAATCTCACCGCATTACTTAACAGATTGATAATAACACGCTCTATCTTCTCAGAATCTATCTCTACAATGAGAGGAGTGTTGGCAGTGTGAACCAGCACATTGACACTCTTTCTTTGCATCGTGGAGGATAGGGCACTACGGGCGTTATCCACAATAGTCACCATCTCTACCGGTTGGATATTTAAATCGATATATCCGCTCTCTAGTTTGGAGACATTGAGCAAATTCTCTACCATAATCAGTAAGCGTTTGCCACTCTCATGAATATAACTAAAATACCTCTTCTCCTGCTCATTCCCCCCACTATGCTCCATACCTATATTGGCAAAGCTGAGAATCGCGTGTAGTGGTGTTCTCATCTCATGCGAAACATTGGCCATAAAGAGTGATTTAGATAAGTTTGCCTGCTCTGCCTCCATCGATTTATAGATCGCCTGCTCATGCAGTGAAAAGGCTCGCAAGGAGGAGACAATTGAGGTAAAGAGTCGATCCCTTGTTAAATGCTGCTTCTCATAGTAGTTATTAATATTAAATCGTACAATCACATCCTGACTCGGAGCGATACCCGCCTGTCCGGTACGCAGTACGATTTGTACGACTTGGTTATCTAGCTCATTGCGAATATAGTTAACCAACTGTAGGCCGCTATCCTCACTCTCCATGACAACATCTAACAAAATCAGGGCAATATCACTATGCTCCGCTAGGAGCTGTCGCCCCTCCTCGGCAGAATAGGCGTGTACAAACTCAAACGATCTCCCTTGATAGTGGTGGTGTCGCATCGATAGCTGAGTCACCTGATGCACATCCGGCTCATCATCAATCAGGGCTATTTTCCATCGCCCCTCCTCCCCCTCTCTCTCATTGTCAGCCTCATCCTCCTCCTCACAAAAGATAATCTCATCACTCTCTATCGCTGGTATGACTGAGTTCAAAATTGGCTCCTTAATATGGATTAAATCGGAAATATAATAGTAAAGCGGGTGCCACCTAAAGCGCTATTGCTCTCAACAGCGATCTCGCCATGAAGCACATCAGTGACTAGGTTATAGACAATATGGAGCCCTAGCCCACTCCCCCCTCGATGGCGTAGCGTCGTAAAAAAGGGATCAAAAATGTTACCGATAATCGCCTCTTCAATCCCCTTGCCACTATCTTGACAGATAAGGTGAATCGAACCTTTAGTTTCAAACAGCGTTATCTCAACCGAACCGTGACGACTCTGCTCTGATCCCGACTCTGAATCAAAAGCGTGCTCTAGTGCATTGAGCACTAAATTGGTAATAATTTGCGAGATAGCACTCGGCGAGGTCGTGACCACGATGGGTTGATGGGGAGAGTTCAATCGAACCGGTTGTGGATAGTGGCATAATGTCGGTTTCATACTATCTAATAGCTGTTGACAATACTCCCCTAACTCAAAGGTTCGTAGCTCATTACTCGTCTGATCGACTGCAATCGATTTAAAGTTTCTAATAATCTCATTAGCTCTGGAGAGGTTGGCGTGAATCAGTGCGGTAGAGTCACTCACTAGCTCTGAAAAATGAGTTAATAGTGAGCGTTTAAGCTGTCCTGCTCGAAGGAGATCGACTAACTTTGCCGCCTCGTCCTGAAGTGTGCTCGCGGCGGTGACCGCTATACCGATAGGGGTATTGACCTCATGGGCAACCCCCGCCACCAGACTCCCTAAATAGGCCATCTTCTCCCGCTGAATAAGCGCCTGCTGCGCCTGCTCTAGCTGCTTTTTGGTCAACTTAACCTCGGCAAGAGCACTCTTTAACAGCGCCAAACCACTTACGAAACCGCAATAGAGGCCCTCTTGGGTCACTAAAATCCCATTTTCGATTAAGTGGTTTCGATTGCGCTCAAACAGGGTGCTCACCTGCGCTACTGAGTCGAAATAGTCAGCCGTGAAGGGGGTGTGATCCATCATTACCGACACGCTACGGTGCCGATAGATATCGCGGCCATAGAGTTGTAGATACTTTATCTGAAAGTGAGTGCGAGAGATGATCCCGATAGGAGAGTTTTCGCTATCGACCACAGGTATTGCAGCCGCATCTGGTCGTAGCTTTAGCCACGATTCGGCATCAATACAGAGCGCGTCATCACTAAGCGCAGGATAGGGGGCCATAATCGCACCGAGATAGATGGCCGAGTCACTCTCGCTGCCTGCTTTTGTTAGAGATAGATTTCGAGACGCCACCTTCATCACCGCGCTATCAGTTAATAAGTCTGTACGACCCGTACACTACCTGTCACCGCACTCTCGATGGTCACCACACCAATCATATTTGGATCAGTACTGACCCTCTCAATAATTCGCTCTTTTGTCTCCACTTGGGGCGGTTTGCCTCGATTAGTAAATATCTTTTTAGCCCAATAGTTACGATATTGGCTACGACTTTTCTCTAGCACATTTTCAATAAAATAGAGGGTCTCGGGCTCATCACTACTCATCGAAATAGGTGTCGCTGGCCTACCATCGGCAAAACTCTTTGTCTTACCGAGAAAAATCGCCTTGATATCCTCTTTAGTGATCTCTGAGCGGTTATCAGGGTGGACAATAACAACCACTTCGCCGCTCGCCTCTGCCACGGCCCCTCCTATCATGAGCATAAGCAGCGAGAGGAGAGCGAGAATGAGTTGAGTAGCCATATATCTTTGCATCATAACCCCCCTGCCCTTAAATAATAAAATCGAGCGCAATGGTAAACAGTAGATCACGACCGGGATCGTCGCGATTATAGGCTGATGAGTGGTTGACATAAGAGGCACCCGCATCTCCGGCACGAGGACGAATCCAGTCGAGTTGGCTCTTTAGTATCATCTGTTCTGAGAGGCTATAGTTAACCCCCAACACCAAGGTGTCGTGCGCAATCGATGAGGCAGAGCGCACCCCCTCTAAGCTGGCCGCTAATGGGGGCTGAGTGACCTGCGCACTAATATCTCTGCCCGCACGCTCACGCCACCCCCAAGTCAGATGGAGTAACCACTTATCGAGATAGCGACCGACCGTTAGATAGGTCCCATCCGTTCCACTCAAATAGGAGTCAAATTCGGAGTGAATCATCTCTCCGGTAAGTAACCATTGGCCACTCTCATAGATAAAACCGCCATATAGATAGAGAGAGTCCGCCTCTTGATGGCTCATCTCCTCGGCCAAGCCATGATAACCGAGCTGAGATAGCGTGGTGACCAGCGCTGTAATAGCCGCCGGCTCTGCTGTCGTTGCCCCTGAAATCAGGCCCATTTGTAGGGTTATATTGTTATAAAAACCGGTAAAGTTAACAAAAATATTTTTATCAACACTCGCCTCGATCGGCTCTTCGTTAATATTTAAAATCTCCTCTGATGTGTAGATACCAAAGCGCGATTCAAGTGATACCCCCCCCAAATCGGCATGATAGCTCACCTCAACCCCATCGACATCATAGACCGGAATGGCTCCATAGACCTCTCTCGGTGGCCGAACCCAGGGTTGGGTATAGGTGACCAGTCGAGAGGCTGAGTGGATTAGATTAGGATTTTGATAGCGTCCTAGGGTAAAGTTCCAAGCGGGTGAGGGGGTATAGAGGAGTGAGGCGATCGTCACCGTCGGTGCAAAGTCGTTATCGCTCTTTTTGCTAAGCGCCGCCTGCAAAGAGCCCTCAATAGTGGGTGAGACTCGATAGTTAAGTTGTGCCCCCGCTTTAGAGTCAAGCTCAGCATCACAACGACGACTCCTTCCCGGCCCCTCAGAGAGGGAGTTGTGCCGAAAATCGGCTTCACTATTATCGAAACAGGCCATCGCCAAGGTGCCAAAACCGTATAGAGTCATCCGATCCGAGGCGGCCACAACCGTCGCGGCGGTTAAGAGCGATAGTGCTAGCGACAGATAGCCTGACCAGAGCAGCGTCGTACTATGTTTCACGCCCGCCCCCTATATAAATCGCGCTGAGAGGCTCTCCATCATACCGGCTAGGCGATTTAGATCGCCATTCGCGGTAGAGATAGAGTTAGAAAAGGTGTGAATCTCCTCTGAGAGCTGTTTAATTTGATGAATATGACGATTCATTTCGCTACCACTATACTCCTGCTCCTGCGCTGCCCCTAAAATAATGGTATTGGCGGCAGAGATAGAGCTCACCGCGACTGAGATATGTTTAATCGACTGCCCTGCCCGTTCAGCAATCTCGACGGTGACCGCTGTCTGCTGCTCACCCGACTGCATCGAATTGACCGCCTGTTGGGTGGTATTTTGCAGCCGCTCAATCGTGGCCTGAATATCTTGGGTCGATTGCTGAGTGCGCCCAGCCAAAATCCGTACCTCATCGGCCACCACCGCAAAGCCTCGTCCCTGTTCACCGGCCCGCGCCGCTTCGATAGCTGCGTTGAGCGCCAGAAGATTGGTCTGCTCGGCAATACCCCGAATCACATCGAGTACCGAGCTCACCTCAATCACATCAGTTTCGACATTTTGAATCGCATCGGCACTATTTTTAACGACTGTAGCGAGCTGCTGCATCGAGTTCACCGTCTGCGTCACCTCCTGCTGACCGCTACACGACATCTCATCGACCTGACTGGCCTGCTCGGCGGCAATCTCTACCTGACGGCTCACCTCTGCGAGTGCTTGTGACATCTGCGCCATATCGCGCGAGAGATTATCGGTCTCCGAACGCTGTTTAGCGATGAGCTGATTACTCTGCTCGGTAATGGCCGTTAACTTTTGCGCCGAGTCAATTAAATTGCCCGACATCTGCTTAATATCGCGAATGATATCTCCTAACGCCGATTGCAGTGTGATCGCGCTCTGTGCGATACGACCAAACTCATCTTCTGAACTGTAGCGAATAGGCTGCGTAAAGTCCCCTTGAGCTAACTGCTCTAAGTGGTAGCTCATCTGCTCAGCCGGTTTGGCAATTTGGCTCTTCATTACCCAAAGGGAGGTGATGCTGACCACCATAAACGCCAATAACATCAGCAGTGAACTCGACTGAATCACCCCCTGCCCGTTGGCAATTGTCTCTGACCAGCGGTTGCGGGCACTCTCTGAGATAAGTTGAGCCGCCTCCTCTAGCTGCGTTGTCGGTGCCCGATCGATCCCCTTTACCGCCCGATCCACCGCCTTATGATCGTAGCCTGAGGCGATCAATGTCTGTCGCCCCTCTCGGTAGGCCTGCCCCATGACTTGATAGGAGGCGACAAACTGTTGTAGTTTGCTTTTAACCTCCCCTGGGGCTAAGCGCGTTAGTAACTGATCGGCTAACTGCTGAATCTGCTGCTCCTGTTGCTGAAAACTGCGCCAATACTTCTCCATTTGAGTCGGATCGTCGCCCCGTAACAGTACATTTTTCCACTCCTGCACCTGTTTTTTAAAGGTAATGACCATTAGGATCACCTCCCGCTCATCGGTGAGCTCTTGCTGCGCGACCCTGTCAATATCACCAATCCCCGACCAGGTCGTATAAAAACCGTAAAAGACTACCGACCCGACAACCACCATGCCCACCAGAATAATGGCAAACAGTTTTGCCCCGATATTTCGTTTAAAATAGCCCATACCCTACTCTCATTCAAAAAGAAGAAAACTCGACCCTACTCATCAACAAAACCGTAACTGTTTCTGCCCGATTTTTTGATCTCATACATTCGCTCATCGGCCCGCTCTAATAACGCTTTGGCCTCAATATCAGTGCCACGGGGAATCAGATAGATACCGATACTCGCCCCGACCTGTGCGCTCTGCCCTGCGGCACATAAAATTTTAGTGCCAATTTTTTGCAATAACTCCACGGCAATACGCTCCGCCACGGCTTTAGTTGCCTCACTTAACAGAATGACAAACTCATCCCCACCTAAACGGGCAATAAAATCGCTTTCGCGTACCGTATCGGCGATACGCCGAGTCACACTTTTTAAAACATCATCTCCGGCGGCGTGACCTAAGGTATCATTGACCTGTTTAAAGTGGTCAAGATCGATCATCATCACTGTCATTGAGCACTCACCGCGATGGACGCTCGCTAACATCCACTCCAGCCTCTCATTAAAACCGAGCCGGTTTGCAACCTGAGTCAATGGATCGATACGGGCGTGGGATTGGGCGAGCTGCGCCTCCATCTTTAATTCGGTAATATCGTTCAATACCCCCTGCATCACCCCATTGCCAATCGGGGTTAGGTTAACTTTTAGCCATCTGACGGTCTGATCTTGTGAGGCTTTGACCTGAATATCGAAATCAACCTGCTGCTGCTTATCGATTGCCGACTCAAATAGTTTTCTAATTTCAGTATCAAAGCCGACTAGCCTCTCTATAAAGTGCATCTTACTATCTTGACTATCGATATCGGAGTCAACGATACACTCTTTACAGGCTCGATTCGCCGAGAGCAGAGTCCCTTCGGGGGTAAAGGTAAAGATGCAGGTGGAGGTGTTTTCAAGAATCGAGTGGTACTGCCGTCGCTGAATCTCATGCTGTTGTCGCAGCTCTCGCTCACTCTCTAGCGATTGAAACATACTATTAATTAACCGATTAATATAGTTAATCAGCGCACCAATCTCATTCTTCTCATCCTCCGGCTGGCAACATAGTGTCTCACCATAATCGCACTTGACCCGATTGAGCTGTTCGATTAAGCCTCTTATTTTTGGAGAGATAACTGACTGTAACAGCAGCAGCAGGGCGACGATGCCGATCAGGGTCTGACCGATCACCGGAATGACCACATAGAGCAGCGATGTCTGCACTGTCCGTTGTAGCTCACTTTGGTCTAGCTCAATAATAATTTTACCGACGCTCTGTTGCGCCTCAAAGGGGGAGTAGAGTAGGCGACTCATGGAGCGGCTATCCTGCTGCTGCCTAGCAGAGGGCTTAGTATCGCTTGCTAATGGCGACTGAGTACTGCCATAGAGGGCCACTTTAGCGATTAAACGGCTGCTTAATAACCCATTGACAATCTCCGTCGCAGCGCCAGTGTCATTGAGATAGCAGGCAATGTTAGCGGTCGGCTCGATCACATTAATCAGCGCATTAATGCTCTCTACCGCCTCCCTCTCCGCTCTATCGGCAGTAAATAGGTAACCGGCGACGCTAGTGATTAGACCGACAAAAGAGACGATCCCTAAAATACGCCACAAAGTATAGGATACAAGGCTGTGTCGAACCGAAATAGCCGCCATCAACTACTCCTTTAGGGTGAAGACTACGGTTAGACCTGAGAGCTCTTCACCAGCAGGAAGGTAACCGATAGCCCCTGGGTTATCTCGCACACTCTGCCTAATCTCCGCGAGTGAAGCGAGTTGGCGTGGGGGCGAGTTTTGACCAGAGAAGATCAGTCGCGCCCAGTAGGAGTTAATTTCGGAGATCTCCCGCTCCATTAGCTGCTGATAGAACTGCGCCTTTAGGGCATTGTTACCCGCTAGCTCAACCGGCAGTGCAATACGCCCCTCCCCTAGTGTCCGCTGCCGTCCCATGTAGAGGTTGATCACCTCCGATTTAGTTAGCTGCGACACCTCACTCTGCGGGCTGACGACAACCCATATCTCACCTAGCCCATTCGCGTGAATTAGAGCGCTGATAAGCAGCAGAGACGCGGTGAGACTCCAGTAGCTAATCCGATAACTTAGTTGATAACTATACATCTCTAAAACACCATATCTATCACAATAGAGCTGATACTATTCTCCTGATCCCACCTTTCAAGATCATCGACATACCAGAGCAGGGAGGGCTTTATCGCACTTTTAACTCGATCAAATTGCAGTTTAAGCGCGATCGTATCACTCAAATCGTATCGTCCCCCGATGGAGAGGGTACGCTGATCTAACTCGCCTTCAGCGACCGCCATCGCTATTAAGGGATCGAGCTCCGGTGCCACACTTACCGGCGTCACACTCTCAGATCTCACTCCTGACACCATAAAATAGGGAGTCCAGCGTTGGAGCCGGTAGCCGAGACTGATATAGGCCGAGAGGTTATCGGAGATCGCCAAAGTCTCGCTCTCGATTCGCCCTAGAGCGCTCTGAACTCGCCACCTCCCCTTTTCGTACCCCACACCAAAGCTATAGTAGCGTAAGGTTTTATCCCTCATCGCCAACTGCTCAGCCAGTGTCTGATTCCCGTTGGCCACGATTTGGCTGAGCTGGGTGATTGAGGGATCTTCATCGTTCAACTTAAGCCCCGATAGGGTAAGTTTATAGAACCAATCGATACCCTGATACTCAGCTAAGAGACCGTAGAGAGGAGAGTCGCTAAAATCGAGCTGATTGGCATTAAAGCCGGGAAACTTCTGATTTGCCAGACCATAAAAGCCCTTCACTTTGAACACCCCCTGCTTAAGCGATAGATATTGACTGAGATCGACACCATCGAATCGGGAGACATTAATCACGCCATAGTAGTCAACCGGCGGTCTAACCCAGAGGTAGGAGTAACCTATATCACGCGAATCGGAACGAAAAAAGATATCGAGCCCTAAGCGACCTAAGCGGAGTTCGGCCTCAGGTAATAGCCTATATTTTAGGTAGGCCCAGCTCAATTCAGGGGTAAAACTCTCATCATAGCGGTAGCGACTCAGTAGCTGAATTCCACCGCTTAACTGCTCATTAGCACGATAGTTAAGCTGCACTCCAGCCCTCGTATCGAGTTGATAGGAGAGGGTATCAATCCCCCTCCCGGGCTGTGCCACATTGCGCACATAGACTGCATCATCGTCACTATTATAGACAGCCCCAACAGAGGCAAAACCGTTAAGCGCTAAACTCTCGGAGAGCGCCATAGCATACAGGGGGAGAGAGGCGAGTGCGGTAACGACCGCTAGCGCTAATCTGCTCCCTGTTTTAATCTTTAAAGCGTTCATAGATCGATAATACCCTCTCTTTTTCACTTATTAAGGCTGAAATCATGTCAGGATCAAACTGCTCTCCCGACATCTCCTCCATGTAAGCAAAGACTTTGTCATAGCTCCACGCCGGCTTATAACAGCGGCGACTACAGAGAGCATCAAAGACATCGGCCACCGCCGTAATTCGCCCCTCCACACTAATCGCCTCCCCCTTTAAGCCATTCGGATAGCCCTTACCATTCCAATGTTCATGGTGATCACGAGCGATACGGCTAGCGAGTTGAATAATGCGTTTATTCGACTTAGCCAGCATACGATACCCCTCTTCAGCATGGGTTTTCATCACCTGCCACTCCTCTGCATCGAGTTTGCCGGGTTTATTTAAAATTGCATCGGGAATAGCAATTTTGCCCACATCATGCAGCGGCGAGGCCCATTTGATTAATTCAGCCTGTTTACTGCCTAAGCCAATCTTGTTTGCCAACAGCTCTGAGAGTTCAGAGACCCGAGTAATATGGTTGCCAGTCTCTTTAGAGCGCGTCTCAACCGCCCCCCCGAGCAGATAGACCATCTCCCACTGCGCCTGCTCAATCTCATCGTTTAAGATAATATTTTCAAACGCCACCAAAGCGTTGTGGCAGTAGATCGAGGCGAGTTTAGAGTGGAGTGGCGTAAACCCCTCTAACGCCCCACAGATAGCCAAAATATAGCGCTCCTGCTCCTTACCTAGATAGGAGGCGACAAAGTAGTTATCGTCATAGTAGAAACGGAATCGTTCTTGCTGCTGATTAATATCATTCAGAAACCCATCGGGGAGCTTTTTGACGACATTGCCACTATTAGGATCGTAATCCCCTGTTCCGGCGATGATCCGCAAATTTTGCCCCTTCTCATATCCGGCCATCATGTGATCTATCTTCAGCAGCGCCGCATCATCACCAAACTTAAATAGGGAGAGTATTTGCAACATCACCCCTTGGGCAAATTCGCCTAAGTTAGGTGATTCAAATATCTTTGCCGTTGACTCCAGCACCTTCTCTAACCCCGATTTCATCTGCTCTTGCTGCACAATAAACTCATAGGTTTTCAGACAGGCGTGCATGAGCGTGGTCAATTTGGTGCGAGTAAGCTCGGTCTTCTCTTTATAGTCGTTAATATCGTAACGACTAATCACCTCCTCCTCGGGTGCCTGCCCCGGTTGACCGGTACGCAACACAATGCGGGTAAAGTGGTTATGATCGATTGCCCGAATATCTTTAACCAGATCGAGCCCGGCACTCTCGCTCTCCATCACCACATCGAGCAGACAGACGGCAATATCGTGGTGCTGTTGAAATAGCTCACGCCCTTCCGCCGCGCTATAGGCACTAAAAAATTGTAGCGGCCGACCATGAAACTGGTACTCCCCGAGTACCATTTTGGTCACTTTGTGAATCTGCTCCTCATCATCGATAATCGCAACCTTCCAAGGTTTATACAGCGGCTCGGTCATTGCGCCTGTTTGCGCAGCGCCCTCAGACTCATCCTCATCGATAAACTCAAAATCGTCCTCATCTATCATATCAGTTTCAACTTCTCTCTCACTATCAATCCAATCGCTCTGGAAGTATGATTGTAAAACGGCACCCCTCATTAGGCGCACTATGACAATCGATACTCCCCTTTAATTTTTGGGTAACTAAGTTATAGACAATATGCATGCCTAAGCCAGTTCCCCCTTGACCACGCCGAGTGGTATAGAAGGGATCAAAAATTTTATCCAGACTCTCTTGCGCCATCCCTTTGCCACTATCACGATAGCGTAGCTCAATCCCTTGAGGCTGTTGTGTCAGAGTGATCGCGATCTCCCCTGCCACTGAGCCGTCCTCAAAACCGTGGATAATCGAATTAGAGATAAAATTGGTCATTATTTGTGCCAGAGCACCCGGGTAGGTGGTTATCTCTACCTTATCGGCAAAGTCGGTAATCAGTTCGATTTGGGTATGTTTCCACTTCGGTCGCAGGCTACTTAACACCTCTTGCAGGTAGTCACCAAGGTTAAGCGTTCTAATCTCCTCAATCGATTGGTCCACCGCCACCTGTTTAAAGTTTTTAATCAGTTCAGCGGCGCGAGTTAGATTGGCTTGCAACATCACCACCCCCTCATCGACCTGCTCGACATAGTTCACTAGCGAGGATTTTTTCATCTTCCCCTCCTGTAGTAGCAGCGAGAAGCGGCGACTCTCCTCCGCTAGGTGTGAGGTGGCGGTAATACTGACCCCTAACGGCGTATTGATCTCATGGGCCACACCGCTAACCAATCCGCCTAACGCCGCCATCTTCTCCGATTTGATTAACTCAGATTGCGCCGCCTCTAATGCAGTTGTTCGCTCGGCCACCCGCTGCTCTAGGGTCTCGTTCTGCCGCTCAATAATAGTCATCATGCGGTTGTTTGAGGCGATTAGATAACCTAATGTCGCGATAAACATTAGGTTAATCACCCCTAAGATAATCCCTGAGAGGTGGAGATGGGAGGCGACCGTCTCCGATCTAGAGAGGGTCGCAATAAAATTAGCGTAACTCTGCTGCCGAAAAGTTTGCGCCATGGTCTCAAACTGCTGTAGCTCAACATTCATCCGCTCGCTATCGGGCAGCCACACATCGGCGTTGACAGCGCCGTTAATCATCTGTTGCGCCACCTCGCCACTAGCCGAAGTATAGCGATCTAGCTGCGCAATCAGCCGCTCTACTTCGAGCTTAACGGCCTCATAGCGCGTTAACTCATCGAGTGCGGCCCGCATCTCGACAACCACTCTGTTTGCGTCAACAACCATCTCGATTTCGCCAATGAGTACCGCCTGTAGATAGAGATCTTTAATCTGCTCTAAACGAAACAGCGTCTGATCCATCGTCTCAAGTAGCGGATAGTGGTAATCTTTAACACTATCGAGTCGCGATCTATTTTCGGCAGAGTTTTTTAAACTAAACCACTGAAAAGCCAAAAAAAGCACTACCGCTATGAGCAGAATATAGTGGTAATTTTTAAACTTGATCATGCGCTAATATCTTACTTAGGCTCTTTTGAATGGGGGTGGAAACGGGCTATCTTGTCACAAGAGAGTGTCACTTTTGTGTCGCCTCTATTGCGAATTAAATAAATTGAGTAGCTGCTGAGATTGACGCACGACATCGTAATAGCTATCGCCATGAGCCACAAAGCTGATCGGTGCGGCATTTACCTCGCTCTCACTACGATAGTTGACTACCGCTTCAGTTATCTTCTCGACTCTCGCCTGATCCAGATGCGGTGCGACCACCAGTGTCGATTCGGGATAGGGGGGGCTCTTGTCGATAATATGAAAAATATCCCCATACTGCTGTACCGATTGAAGGTAACGGTTACGGCTCAAAGCGGCAACATCGATGGAGCCTGCGACCAGCGCCTGTGCTAGCTTTGAGCTTTTACGCAAGAAAAATATCTCATTAAAGTAGCTCTGATAGTCGATCCCCTGTTTCGATAACATTAAGATAGGTAGCAGATAGCCACTCGTCGAGCCCACATCTTTTAAACCTAGCCGGCTCTGTTTCAGATCCGCCACCTGTCTGAAGCGACTCTGCTTGAGTGAGACCAGATAGGTCTGAAAACTATCACTCAAGCCGCCATCACGACTGCGCATCTGAATCGTCGCGACATATCGTAACTGCGGCAGTGTTGACGCTATCTGCACATATTGCGCAGCAGAGATAATCGCAATATCGCTCAACTCATGCTGTAACGCATAAGATAGATCATCATAGCGATGGTGGATAACCATCTTTACATCGGTAGCGAGCTGCTGCGACAGGTAGGCGATTAGCTCGCCATACTGCGCCTCCCGCTCTGTCTGCGTCCGACCGGGGGAGACAGAGAAGATGAGCCCCTCTGAGGCAGAGAGAGACCCACCGAGGGGTAGCAGTAGCAGCAAAATCAACATGGCTCTCCCTCTCATCGACTCTCCTCCTCTAAGGGTGGCAGCTCAAAGGGGGTCGCCCCTAACAGAGGCTGCATATAGATAAGCCCGCCGTGGGGACGGTTAATATCGGCCTCAAAGAAGAGATACTCAAACAGCCTATCGGCCTCAGTCGCGGCGACAACGACCGAGAGGGTATCTTTTTCGGTCGTCTCGCCGACACCGCGATGGCGTAATGGAGTTATCCGTCCTACCCCGCGACCGTGGTGAATATTCACCCGACTCACCCCCTTGTCATAGACCAACTTCTCGATAATGGGCGCAGCGCGTCCGACAGGGAGGATGGCGGTAATTAACTTCTGTTCGGTTAATAGTGGCATTCGCTACCCCTCCTCCCCCCGCTCCTGTGCCGCTATTTTGTTTAAAATATCGGCCGGAATAAAGGTCGCTGCCTTCTCCACCGGAGTGACCCATAAAAATCCCATCCCCGGGGTATCGAAGCGACCGGCACTATAGATACGATCAACAATATGATCGACCTGATCACTAGAGACCACGATATTAATCACCTCCTTTTCGGCATCGATCGTTAGACCTAAAATACCCAACCGCTCCCGCACCCCGCGACCGAAAGCGTAGTGAATACTCGCCCCCTGCGCCCCCCCCTCCTGCGCTGCCTGCACCACCGCATCGGCGTGCCCTTTTGGCACCGCAGCCGTAATGAGTGCTACATCGGTTAAAATAACAATCTCTTTTTTACTCATGCCCCACTCCCTCTCTCTTTGTCGCTAACGACGGCGCTGCTGCTAACCCACTATCGTAGTCAAGATGGCGCCGTTTAACCTTCCAGTTGACCCATAACCCAGTTAGTAGCACCGACAGAATCGGCCCAATAGAGGCCATGGCCAAAATACCAAACCCCTCTACTGCCCCCACAGCGGTGCCAAATCCCAACCCCATGGAGAGCACCAGCGGCACCGTCACCGGCCCTGTAGTCACACCGGCGCTATCCCAGGCGATATTGACAAACTCCTCGGTCGATAACCAAGTTAATACCACCGCGAGCAGATAGGCCGGCAGCAAAATCGCCACCAAAGGGATGGTAAAGATAATTTTAGCCACCCCTACCGCAATGCCACAGCCGACTCCGATAGAGACCGCCAGCATCAATAGCCGTTTAGGAAAGGCGCCATTGGTGAGATTCTCCACCGTCATCCCCAGTGCATTTAGCGCCGGTTCTGCCAGTGTCGCACCAAAGCCCAACACCCAAGCAAATAGCAGCGCGATCAGAATACCGACCAGATAACTATAGAGGGGGGAGTCAGCCACCGCCGAAATCGTCGTAAAGGCCGCCGGCACCAGACTACCAGACTGACTACCCAACTTAGCCAGACCGTAGGTTAGCCCTAGACTGAAGATAATCATCCCCACCACCGCCAAGGCAATGCCGAAAAAGAGGTGCCCGGGCTGCTTTAAGCGCTCCTTTAACACCCACACCAGCACCGCGAGCAGAAATAGCACCAGCGGCACAATGGCCCGAACCCCACCCACAATCTCACTCCAAGGCGAGCGACTCCACTCAGTTGCCACCTCAGCCGCCTGCGATCCGGCCACTGCCAACCTAATCTCATCGACGCTGCTCTGTTGAGAGACAAACAGCGCCAACAACATCACCGCAATAATAGGAAACAGCGACGCGAGCGTCACAATGCCAAACCCCGACGAGCTATTGTGCCCCTTACCGGCGGCGGCGGCGATCCCGATCCCAAGACTTAAGACCAGCGGTACGGTGACCGGCCCAGTCGTTACCGCCCCACTATCCCACGCCAACCCCAATACCGGACGCAAATCACTATCCAGACTCAAATAGAGGGTCAATAGCAGGGTCGGAGTGAGCGTCAGATAGATAAGCGGCTTTAGGCTCCAGCCATATAAAAAGCGCAAAGTACCGAGTATCGCCGCTCCCCCCACACCCGCACCCACCACGAGCACCAGCACCTCAGACCACTCATTGAGCAGCAGATAGAGATAGGGGGCGGCGTTGACATCGACTATCGAACCGGCAGTCTTTAGCGCCCCGATCGCCGGCTCGGCAAAGGTGACCCCAATGCCGAGCAGAAACGCAATAAGCAGCACCACCGGCAGTGTTGCCCGAGTCGGCAACGAATGACCAATGAGCTCACCAAACGGCATGAGGCCAATCTTCAGCCCCTCCATAAATAGCATTAGCCCCATAATCACCGCCACTAGCCCTGCGGCAATGACACCGGCGTCGGTAACCTCTTGGCGCAAAATCACCACCTGCAGCAGCACCAGATAGAGCGCTAGGGGGACCACCGCCTGCAACTGCTCTTTAAGCCTAACCCCTACGTAGGGGGCAATCAGCCGCCAAGCATCAATTAGACGCAGTTTAAGCAGTGGCGCTTTATAGGGGATCTCACCTCCCTGCTCATCATAGCGCGGCTTTGGGGTCAGGTGGTTATAGCTCACCCGATAGTGGTGAGCGTTAACCTCGCGGGTAAAGGCGGCAAAACGGATAGAACGAGGCACTTCTCTTGCTCCTTTACATTACTGACTCTTTTCGTGATCAAACAGATGTAGCTGGTGAAAAAAGCCGTGCACACTAAACGGCAGGTGGGCCTCCTCTCTATGCGGCGTAAAGAGAATCGCGCTCGCCACCGCACCGCTTAGACAGGCGATACCGCAGATAGAGAAGGCCAACGAAAAGTTGCCCATATCCCCCAAAACACCCCCTAAAATCGGAAAGACGATGCCACCTACCCCATAAGATAGAAAGAGGTAGGGGTAGTTTTGGCCGACACTTCGATTACCGAACTGATCTGCCGTTAGCGCCGGAAAGAGCGCAAAATTGCCGCCGAAATTAAACCCGATTAGCGCCGCCCCCAAATAGAGCAGATACTCATCTCCCGCCATAGAGGTAAAGAGCAGCAGAATCACCCCCTGACTACCGGCCATGAGCGTCACCGCCCGTTTACGCCCCAAGCTATCGCTCACCACCCCCCAAACGATGCGCCCGACGCCATTAGCAATACTAAAAAAGAGCGCCATCGCCGTACCGGCAATCGCACTCGCCTCAGCCACTGAGTAGCCAGAGGCCTGTAGCGCCTCCATCGGGTAGAGTTTCATGAGCCCAATCGACATCAATCCCGCTCCAGCGCTAACCGCAAAGGTGATAAAGAGCAGATAGAACTGCGGCGTATGTAGCATCTCCGTCACCGTAAAGTTCTCCCCCCCGGCACCGGCCTGTTGTGGCGGGGGTTGGTAACCGGCCGGTCTCCAGCCGTGGGGCGGCATCTTCATCCAGAGGCTACCTAGCAGCACCAACGAGGTAAACAGTACCCCATAGATAATAAAAGTATTAGCCAACCCGACCAGCTCGATTAAATGGCCCCAGTTACCGGCCAATTTGACCCACGCCATCGCCCCAAAGCCGAAACCGGCGACCGCCAACCCAGTAATTAGCCCTTTATGGTCGGGAAACCAGTTCATTCCCACCGCAATCGGCACCACATAGCCTAGCCCGATCCCGATCCCACCAATTAGGCCGACCCCAAAAGCGACCTGCCAAAACCCCTCAGCACCACTCACTCCCGCTAACAGATAGCCCGCGCCAAGGGTAACGGCTGCCACCTTCGCCAGTTTCGCCGGCCCCCACACATTGAGTTTACGCCCGGCAAAGAGCATCGACAGCGAGAACGAGGCTAACCCCACCGCAAAGACAATTTGGGTATCGAGTTTACTCCAGCCACTCTCTAGCAGCGCCGGCGTAAAGACCGACCAAGCATAGATAGCCCCGAGACAGAGCTGAATTAAGATGGCTCCGAATACCACCAACCAACGGTTCATGATCACAGTTTTTTCAGACATACCGACTCCCTTTCCAGACTAACTTTCCAGACTAATGAATCCCATCACGCTCAAGTAGCAGACGCAATGAGAGTTTGACAAAATCCATTGAGGTGACAACGCCGACCACACTCCCCTCCTCCAATACGGGTAGGCAGGCGTGTTTGTGATCCACAAAGAAGCGCCCCGCCTCGATTAGAGTCATCTCTGTCGTCGCGGCTAGCGTAATCGGCTGCATAATCTCCGTCACCGCCGTACGACTCTCTTGTAGATCAAGCTGCTCTAAACCGTAGCGATTGATCAGCTTCAGTGCATGGTTAAGCACCGCCCTATGGGTCAAAATACCCACTATCTGCCCGCCACTATCGACCACCGGCAGATGGCGAATGTCATGCCGCCGCATCCGCTCTCTCGCCTGATGCATATCTGCGCTCTGCTCAATCGTTATCGGATTGGAGGTCATTATATCGGCCACCGTATTCATACTCATCTTCCCTCTCTGATAATCAATATCGATAAAACGGCGATTATCCCCTATTTAACAGCTACCGGCCAAAAGAGTCTGAATTGTGCCCCGTCACCCAAGCTCGATAGCAGCTCAATATGCCCCCCATGTTCATGGACGATGTGATTCACCATCGCCAACCCCATTCCGCTCCCCCCCTCTTTAAAGCGGCTGCTAAAGAAGGGTTGAAAAATTTTGCCCCGCATCTCCTCCGCGATACCGGGACCACTATCGGCTATCTCTAACAGCAGATAGTCGCCGTCAATCGCCTCGTCACAGATCACACAGCGGCTCTCGCCCCCCTGCCAGCGCGTCAATCGAATCCAGATAGTCCCCCTACCGGCCATCGCATTGCGGGCATTAATCACCAAATTCATCACCACCTGCTGTAGCTGCACTCGGCTAAAGTGGCCGTAGGGGAGATCGGGCGCGACCTCAAGCTGGAACTCTACCGATTTTTCGACAATCACCTGCAACAGAGCAAACTGCTCATTGAGTAGCGCTGCCATATCGATAGACTCCCGATCAGAGGAGTGGTCGCGGCCATAGTGGAGCATCCGTTTGACCACCTCGGCCTTATGGTGCAGTAGCAGTTGAATCTTCTGATTATAGTTAGCGACCTTGGCGGCGCTGCACGGCTCACCGCTAGTTAGGTGCTTCTCTATTAACCGAGAGAGGGCTAGAGTACCGTGAATTGCATTTTTAAAGTCGTGCGCCATGCCATGGACAAACTCCCCCACAGAGGCGTTTTGGTTGGCAATGCAGAGCTGTTGGTGGAGTTGGCGGATCTCCTCAACCCGCGCCTCTACCTGCTGCTGTAGCGAGTGGGTGTAGAGCTGGAGCTGAAGATGGGTTGCCACTCGGCTTAACAGCTCCCGCTGGCGAATCGGTTTGGTAATGTAGTCCACCGCTCCAGACTCAAAAGCGGTCACCACACTCTCCTCATCGGTACGGGCGGTCAAGAAGATCACCGGTAGCTGCTCCCAGCGCGACTCCCCCTTAATTTGGCGGCAAAACTCTACCCCACTGACTATCGGCATATTGTAGTCGAGCAGAACGAGTGAAAAGGGTTGTCGCAGTAGCTGCAACCGTCCACTTTCAGCACTGGTGGCGTAGGCGACTCGATACCCCTCGTCGCGCAGTATATGGCCAACTAATTGGATATTGTGTGGGTTATCGTCGATAACCAAAATCGAGTAGTTGTGAGTCATTGTGCTATCCATCCTCAGCGGGCTCCGACTGTAGCCGCTGTAACTGCTGCTGTAGCTGGCCAAACTCTCGCTGCAACCGTTCGATATCAAAGAGCGTAATCGCCTGCTCCACCCGATAGAGTAGCGGTTCGATGACCGCAATCTCCCCTTCGGCACGGAAAAAGACCCCTAAATCGTGGCAAAACTGCTCCGCTTCGTCCATAAATCCACTCTCCATCACCTGTTGTAGTCGAGGCAGAAAGGTTGTCACTAACTGCGTTTTTGCGTCAGTCGAGAGTCGCTGCCGCTCCTGTCCATGATCATCGTCTAATGGCAGCTCCCTCTCGGGCTCAGCGCGGCTATCACTGTCGCTATCGAATAGAGCGTGTTGATGGGGTAGATGGTGGCTCATACTCTCAATCAGATCGGTAAACTGTAGCGGTTTGTGCAGACACTCGGCAAAGTAGATGCGATAGCTCTGTAGCTCATCTTCAGTCACCGAGGCCGTGACCGCAATCACCGGAATCACGGCGGTCGCGGCATCGGCCTGCAGGTGCCGCACAGCGGTGACTCCATCCATCTGTGGCATACGAATATCCATTAAGATGAGATCGGGGTGGTGCTGCCGCGCCTTCTCTAGCGCCTCCTTGCCATTCTCCGCCTCAAGTAGGGTAAAGGGGTAGGCGGAGAGGTATTCGCAAATGAGCTGCCGGTTAAAGGGGATATCATCGGCTATCAAAATGGTTGCCGCCTCAAAGCGGTACTCGGTGTGGGTGTGGGAGAGCGTCTCTAGGTTCGCGTCGGGGCAGATCGGAATGTCGGGCAGGGTGAGGGTAAAGCAGCTCCCCTCCCCGACTCGGCTCACCACGCTAATATCCCCCCCCATCTGCCGCGCTAATTGACGACTGATCGCTAACCCCAACCCGGTTCCGCCATACTTTTTGGTCGATTGCATCTGCTGCTGCTCAAAGGCGGAGAAGAGGCGAGGTAGAAAGTCAGCGTCAATGCCGATACCGGTATCGCAGATCTCACACTGAAGCGCCATTCGCAGCGAATCGGCATCGGCATCGAGCCGAAACGAGACCTTGAGGGTCACCGATCCCTGCTCAGTAAATTTAATCCCGTTATTGATGATATTAATTAAAATCTGCCGTATGCGGTGCTCATCGGCATAGATCACCTGCGGCAGTGCGTCGGGTAGCTCCATCACCAGTGTGAGCCCCTTATCCTGACACTGTAAACTAAATATCTGCTCTAAACTACGAAACAGCTTAGGTAGCGAAAAGATCTCCGGGTTAATTTTTAACTTACCCGCCTCAATTTTCGAGAGATCTAAAATGTCATTAATAATATGCAGCAGACTGCGGGAGCTAACCTGAATCGACTCCAAAAAGGAGCACTGTTTAGAGTTCAAGTCGGTCGCCAAAAGAAGATCGGCAAAGCCGATAATCGCATTCATAGGGGTACGAATCTCATGGCTCATATTGGCTAGAAATTCCGATTTGCTTTGGCTCGCCTTTAGCGCATTTTCGCGCTCCTTAAGGGCCACCTGGCGCGAGTGATCGAGCTGCCGCTCAACCAGTTTACGATGGGTAATCTCCCGCACCAATTTGCGATTCCAGTAGAGAATGGTGAGCAGAATCAGACTAAATAACAAGACGAGCTGGATAAATAGCGTATAGTCAACCGGATGTTTAAGCTCGATTCCGATCCAACGGTTATAGATTTGGCTGCGCAGCTCCGCCGGCATCTGTTTAATCGCCTTATTTAGAATCGACACTAGCTCCGGCCTATCTTGTCTGACGCCAATACTGAGCTCAAACTCCTCATCGGCCTTACCCATAACACGCAGATTGGTTAACCCCTCCTCCTGAATCACCTGATTGACTGTCGGCAACTCCTGAATAAAGTAGTCGATCTCCCCTTTAGAGAGCGCACGCATTCCCTCTCTGACGGTGACAAATCTAAACGGCGTTACCATCGGATAGCGCTGCTGTAGTAGCTCATCCACATAGTAGCCGTTGACCACACCGACCCGCTCCCCGACCAAAGCGCCGATATCGCTCACAAAACGGCTCCTCTCGTGGCCGACGATAATAATCGGAAAACGGATAAAGGGATCGGTAAAGAGCATCTTCTCTCTGCGCTTAGGGGTATTAACCAACGCGCTTAATAGATCGAGCTCCTTACGAGCCAATTTATCGAGCAGGTAGTGCCACTGCTTTGCAGTCGATATCTGGAAATCGAGTTTTAACTCTTTATTAAAGTAGTTGTAGTAGTCGGCAATCATACCGCGATAGGTCTTGCCATCGAACTGCTCAAACGGCGGCCAATCACTATCGATCCCCAGCTTTAGCAACGGATGAGACTGTAGAAACTGCCACTCCTGCTCGGTTAGCAGCTTGCCAGTATCGCTTAACTCATTCAACGACTCGCTGTAAAGACGCCATTTTTCGATAATAAAGTTGCGCTCCCTAGCAGATATCGCTCGCAGGGTCTTATTGAGAATCGACTGCACTAGCGCCGCGTCAGGGTAGTCTTTAAAGATGCCGATATGGAGTCTGTTCTCCTGCTCTGCACTAAAACCGAGCTTGATATGGTTAAAGTGGTAGCGGCGGATAATATTGTTATAGGTGACATACCCTATCGCGGCATCGACCTCCCCGTTTTGCACCATACGCAGCTGTTCAATCGGATTATCGGCATAGATCACCTCAACTCCCGCTTCGGCGCGAATATAGTTCTCGGCGGCGTGGTGCTGCTTGACTACCGCCACCTTTCTTTTGACCAAGTCGGTACGAGATCGACAGGGGTGGGCTACTCTATCGGAGCAAAAGAGCAGCATCGATGCGGCAAAAAGGGGATCGGTTAGCAGAAAATGGGCCTGCGCAAACGGGCTATCGAGCAGAGTACTGTTGCCGATGAGGGTGGGAGAGATCACCTGTGCTTGTGAATAGTTAGCGGGTGCCAACTCGATCGGTTTTAATCGAATCGGGTAGCTCAAAATCTCGGCCATCAACTTAATGATGTCGGGATAGATACCGGTGAGGACACCGTTTTGATGGCGAATAAAGAGCGGCTCCTGATCGCCCAAATCGAGTAGGGCAAGCTCAATCCTCCCCTGCTTCTCTAACCAGTAGTGCTCCTCCATCGAGAGGGTCAGACCAGAGGGCTGTGGCGGAATATTTTGCTGGTCAAAGACGACAGTGTGCAGATTTTTAACCTCGTCAAGATAGCCAAAGCGGACAAAATCGTTGGCTAGTTTGGCGATTTTACCCCGACTGATTTTGCCAAGAGGCACTCTGTCGGCCATAATTAACTGGCGGGTCATCTGCGCCTCATAGTGCAGATGGTCGAGCGAGAGCGGTGACTGGTAGCGCTCTTTAATAATATTAATCGTCTGTTCAGGATGCTCTAACGCATAGTGCCAGCCTCGAATTGAGGCATCGCGAAAACGGCGGGCTCGATCAGGGTAGTTCTCCGCTTCACTACCGGAGGCAAACAGCATATCGCCATAGGAGTCAATGCCATAGGCCATCGGATCGATAATATTGACCTCAATCCCACGACTGCGATAGTAGTAGGGTTGATCGGTCAAATAGGCGGCAATGGCATCCATCTTACCCGAGAGGAGATCGTTCGGATCGTAACTCATATCGAGCTGCTCGTAGTCAGAAACGCCCTCATTTTGCAGCATGGAGTGGAGAAGATAGCCATCTTCATCAAAGTTAAAACCGAGGGTACGGTGCTGAAAATGTTGCGGTTCGCTAATGCCGGAAGAGGCGAGCGTCAGCAATACTAGCGGGTTATTTTGAAATATCGCCGCTAGCGCCACCAGCTCTCTCCCCTTCATACGAGCTAACAGACCGGAGGCGTTTAGGGTTGCGTACTGAACCCGATTTTGCGCCAATAGCTCAACAATCGAGTCGTTGTGCACATCAGGGAGGTAGTCGCGAATCTCAACCTCTAGCCCGACATCGCGATAGAACCCCTGCTCTTGTGCCATATAGTAGCCGGCAAACTGAAACTGGTGCTGCCACTGTAGCTGCAATACCACCGACTCTAGCGCCGACAGCGGCCTAGTCAGTAGCAGTAGCCCTAACAGCGTAAAGAGGTTAAGTCTCATACATAAACGCATCACGAAACTGCTCGCGAATGGCTAAAAAGCGATCTAGGTGGGTAAAAAAGAGGCTCACTAGCTGAGGCTGAAACTGCTGCCCCGACTCCTCTTGTAAGAGGGTGAAGATCTTCTCATCCGGCCAAGCCCGCTTATAGCAGCGATCACTCCCTAAGGCATCGAAGACATCGGCTAAGGCGACAATGCGGCCATAGAGGTGGATATCCTCCCCCGCCAATCCGTTAGGGTACCCTTTGCCGTTCCACTTCTCATGGTGCTGTAGCGCAATCGTGGCCGCCGCCTCCATCACTGGCCGATGGGAGGCCTGTAACATCTCATACCCTAAGCGGGCGTGGGTCATCATAATCTGCCACTCCTCTGGTGTTAGCCGCCCCGGCTTATGTAGTACCGCATCGGGAATCCCCACCTTACCAATATCGTGCATTGGGGAGGCGTCGCGCAGTAGAGCACACTCTGCTTGTGATAACCCTAATAGCTCCCCCATCAGTGCCGAGTACTCCGCGACCCGTTTGACATGGTTGCCGGTCTCTTTTGAACGGGTCTCGGCAATCGCCCCCATGGTAAAGACGACTTCGCGCTGAGTCTGTTCAACCTCCGAGGTTAACGCCTCTACCCGCCGCTCTAAATGGTGCCGATAGTCGTTTAGTTGCAGGTGGGTGCGAATGCGAGCTAACAGCTCAACTTTACTAAAGGGTTTGGTAACATAGTCAACCCCGCCGGCGGCAAACCCCTGCTCGACACTCTCGGCATCGTTACGGGCGGTTAGGAAGATCACCGGAATATCGGCCAGTTCAGCCTGTTGCCGCATCTGACGACAGGCGGTTAAGCCATCCATGTTGGGCATCATGACATCCATAAGCACCATATCTTGCCGCCGCTCCTGCAGCACCTTTAGTGCCCTTACGCCATCGGTCGCATAGGCGATGCGATACCGCTCTTCACGCAGGATGGAGGCTAGGAGCTGAATATTTTTAGGGTTATCATCGACAATAAGAATCGAAAAAATTTCGCTGTCCATTACATGACCTCATCAATATCATAGTTATCTGGTTTTTGATACCGATTCCACTCATCTATTCGAGCGAGATATGACTCAATTTTTTCGATATCAAACAGTTCAACAGCCTCTAATAGCTCGGTCATTAGCGCCGATAATGCTTTAGAACATTGATGGGACGGTAGCTGCAATACAGTGTGGGCAAAGCGGTTAATCTGCTCTAAATCGCCACACTCTCGCGCTTTGGTATAGTCTATCTCAAGCTTTGGCGGCAACTGCAACGATCCTACTAACTCATCCTCTCGGTTTTTGGGCAACGGTTGCGCTAGAGGCCGATTCTCACCCTCTGCCTCCTCCGATAGCGGTAAAAACTGCGCGAGGATGGCTATCATCTCATCGACTCGACACGGTTTGGGGAGAAAACCATCAAATTCGGCCCGATCTAGCTGCTGTTTTTCGTTCTCAGTCACTGAGGCGGTATAGGCGATAATCGGCAGAGAGTGCCAGTGGGGAACGGCTCGTATCTGCCGTGTCAAGGTAACGCCATCGACATCGGGCATCGAAATATCCATTAAAATCAGATTGAAAGTCGTCTGCTGTAACTGCCGCAGTGCCGCCTCTGCCCCGTCAGCTTCGAACACCTCGACCTGTGAGTCGCTCAGCGCCGCCGCCACCATTTGACGATTCTGTTCGATATCATCAACGACTAGTAGCTTAGAGGGGAGAAAGTGCGCCGCTGTGACAAGCCTCTCTGTAGTTAGTGGCCCCTCATCCACCACCGGCTGTGCAACGACCACATGAGGTAGCGCGAGTGTAAATTTTGAGCCGCTACCGAGTACGCTGGTGAGGGTTAAGCTCCCCCCCATTAGCTCAACTAGACGGCGACTAATCGCCAGCCCTAGACCGGTACCGCCATACTGGGCGTGGCTCTGGCCACTCTGTTGGGTAAAGTTCTGAAAGATCGCCTCCTGCTCCTGCTCCTTGACTCCGATACCACTATCGATCACTGCAATAGAGAGATCGATACACCGCTCCTGTGCTGGAGTGGCGGGCGAGGCTGCCGACACGACTAACTCTATCCCCCCCTGTTCGGTAAATTTAATCGCATTGCCTACCAAATTAAACAGCACCTGGCGCAGTCGTGCCTGATCTAGATAGAGATGTTCGGGAAAACTATCTAAGATGGAGACCCTAAAGTAGAGCCCCTTCTCTAGGACTTTAAAAGAGAAGAGCTGCTCTAGTTCGGCTAACAGAGCGGTTAATGAGCAGTGGTGCAGCTCGATATCGAACCTGCCGGCCTCAATTTTGGACAGATCGAGGATATCGTTAATCAGCTTAAGTAGATTAGCGGCTGCCTGGTGGACAGTCTCGGCGTAGTGGCGTTGGCGTGCATTGAGTTCAGTCCGTTTTAGAAGATCGGAGAAGCCTAAAATCGCATTCATCGGGGTACGGATCTCATGGCTCATGGAGGCGAGAAAGTTGCTCTTCGCTACACTCGCCTGCTGCGCCTGCTGCTTTGAGACAATAAGCGCCTGCTGCGTCCTATCTAACTGGTTTAATGCCGCGATGACCGAGTCGATAACCCCCCTTAGCTCATTGTTGGCGGTCGGTATCGCCCTTAACTCAACGATGAGGGGCTCTAGCGGGTGGTCGGTTCTCTCGGCAAAGGCATTTAATACTCCGCTTGCCTGCTGTAGGGGGTAGAGTAGTCGGTAGAGAAATAGCGCTAGTAACGGCGGCAGCAGTACGATTAACCAGCTTAGGGTCGCAATTAAGGCATCAATAAACTGTTTGAGTAGCTCCATGTGTGCATTCTCAAATGAGACCACGATATCGAGCGAAGCCTCACTAGCCGGCAGCAGCGAAATGTGGCTAGTAACGCGTAGCTGATTCGGTTGGAGATCGAGTTCGGTATCGCCCTCTAACAGACGCCAACTGACGCCGCTCTCTAACGACTCGCTCACTTCACTGTTTAACCAACTTCCCATATCACGCACCACAATGATATAACCCAACCTCTCTACTTCGTAACGATAGACCGGTACCATAGCGACCATCTGTACGCTACCGCCCTCATCCTTCCAAAACCCTGCCCGACTCTCAGCGTGCAGTAGCTGACCTAACGGCTGCTGCTGTAGTGAGTCTCCAAACTGAAACTCATTATGACCACGGGCAATGACCACCCCGTCGATAGAGGTAAACAGCATCCGATCCACCAATTTAGAGTCGATAATCAACTTACCCCACTGATAGAGGAGATCGGCATCTTTATTGACAAAGGCGCGTTGAATCTCGCGACTTAGACTGAGCAGAGCGGCGATTTTGTGCAGTTCACTGCTGTGCCGCTGCAGTAGCTGCTGAATCGCCCCCCCCTGCTGGTTTAGCTGCCGCCTGACCTCAAGATGGTACTGCTGTTCAACCTCACTTAGCTGATACTGTAATAACAGCGCAGCCGCTAGCAGCGGAACAGAGAGCCAAACCAGAACCTGAAGGTAGAGCCTGTTTCCTAGCCGAGGTAGCATCACGGCAGTATTACGGTGTCACAAGATTGCGCACCGCCCGTATCGAATCGTAAAAAGCGTCTCCCCGAGCCTGAAACCCCCGAATGAGCGAGCTCTGTTGGAGAAAGGTGGGGTTAGCGGCCGCCTCCTCTAAAATAGAGACGAGCTGCCGCTGCTGCTCTAAATTGAGTGAGGGGCCAGCGGCAACCGCATCTTCTGGAATGGGTAGCGATTTTTTAACAATGTGGAACCTCTTGCCATATTTAGCCTCAGCCTGCGACAGCTCCAATAGATTAGCTCCGCCCACATCAATAGCACCGTTTGCTAGGGCATCATAGATCTTATAGTGCTTCTTTAACAAAAATAGCTGAAAATCCGCCTCGGCACTCAACCCCTCAGCCGCTAACAGATGACGCGGAAATAGAAAACCGGAGGTCGAGTCTGGATCGGTCAATCCCAACTTGCTACCCTTTAACTGCTGTAGTGGTAGTGCCGAATCCTCCTGCCGTACAATTAGGGCGCTATGATAGTAGGCATCGGGCTGCATCACAGTCACTAGATAACGCACCTGCCTCTGACCATAGTTCGAGACCGCATCGACATAGCCGTTGGGGCCAAAAATGGCGATATCGATCGCTCCTGCGGCTAGACGCTCAGCGAGATCGGCGTAGTCTCGGGAGATATAGAGCTTTACCGGTCGCTGTAGCTGTTCTTGTAAGAGAGACAGGGTCGGCTGGTACATCTGTTGCAATACCGCCTCCGCCCGCCAAGGCACAACGCCCACCCGAAACTCAACCTCGCTCTCAGAGGCGGCAAAGACCGACAGCGACATAAGCGCCAAACACCCCAGCCACCCTCGTAATCGTAACAACATCAACCTCTCCTATTTAACCAACATAGCGCTTGCGTTTTTTCGGTAACACCTTCTCTATCTCAACCCAAATGAGACTATCGACACAGTCACCAAAGTTAGCATCAAGGTTAAAATCGACAAAACTGCACCCCCCAGGTTCGCACAGCTCTGAGTACTGTTTGTAGAGTGTCGGCACCTTCACCCCGTAGTGGGTCAGTAACTGATTTAACTGCTTAAAGTTGGTGGTATAGTTGGCTTGATAGAGCTGCTCTGCCTGCTGTTTAATGTCAGGGTGAATCGTGTAGGGGGTTCTGGCTGTCGCTAACTCATGCTGCCCCCCAAACTGATGCTGATAGAAGGCAAGAATCGCCTGTCGCGCCTCATCCGGGTAGGATTGACTTAAACTGACCGGGCCAAATAGGTAGCGAATGTCAGGGTGAGCCTTTAGATAGGCCCCAATGCCATACCAGAGGTAGTCCAGCCCCCGTAACCCCCAGTAGCGCGGCTGGATAAAGCTGCGCCCTAACTCTATCGCATGGGGTAGCTTCGGCACGATCTCAGGCTGCAACTCAAACAGGGTATGGCTGTAGAACCCCTCTAGACTATGGTGCTGTAGCAGCGTCCGCCCCTCACCTAATCGGTAGGCACCGACAATCTCTAGATCGTTCTCATCCCATAAAACAATATGGCGGTAGAGGCTATCGTAGTAGTCCATATCGAGCGCTTTACCCGTCCCCTCCTCGACTGAGCGAAAGGTGAGCTCCCGCAGCCGTGCAATCTCCTGCATAACGGTCGAATCAAAGTGATAGTCGAACAGATAGATCTTTTTGCCATCGGCCGTCTCACCGAGCAGCGTCGATTGGTGCAACTCTTTTTTGAGCGCCTGCCGATTAACCGGATGCTCAATCGTCTCAAAGGTAGTTAAGAGCGGTTTTTTACCCTTTTTAGGTAGCCGTAGCAGATGTTTACGAAACTGTTTTGCCAATTTAGCTAGATCGGATTTTGGCTCGACAATAGCCGCTGCAATCGGCTTTCCCACAAAGAAGGTGATCTCCTGATTCTTCTTATTAAACATCTCATTCACCAACCACAGCGTCCCTAACGGCTTATAGAGCGCCGATAGACTATAAAAGAGCAGTGAATTTTTAGCATCGATATAGACCGGCAGAATCGGTGCGCCACTCTTTTGGGCGAGTCTTAAAAAACCACTCTTCCACTTACCATCTCTAACGCCATTAGGTCGAATACGGGAGACCTCACCGGCTGGAAAGATAATCACCGCCTCATCCTGCTGTAGCGATTGCAGCATCGCTTTATAGGCCGCCTTACCCGCCCCTTTACCCATGTTATCAACCGGTAAAAAGAGCTGCTGTAACGGTTCAACCGAGGCTAAGAGCTCATTGGCCACGATACGCACATCACTCCTAACTGAACGGACTAACTTTAACAGACTCAAGCCATCGAGCGAGCCGATGGGGTGGTTGGCGATAATAATCACCCGCCCCTCAGAGGGGATCCGCTTTAGAGATCGATCGCTCACCCGATAGCTAAACTCAAAGTGCTCTAAAATCTGATTTAAAAAGGCAAAGCCGCGTAGGTGGCGATTTTTATCGATAAACTGATTAATCTCTTGCTGATGCAGCAGCAGCTCCATCAATCGCACTAAGTAGTCGCCCCCCGGCCTCTCTCTAATCGCCGGATAGCGTCTGCCGATAATGTCAGCGATATTCAGGTTACCCGGCAGGCTATATTGGGAGTTAGGTAGTGTCGAATCGCTCTGACTAGGCAGCATAGAGATTAGCTCCATTACGGCTACTATTGTTAGCATGAAAAAGTTCGTTATCGCCCCCGTTACTACCTAAGCCGAGCGATGCGGTAATCATGGCGATATTTTGTACCACTTCGGCATGAATATCGCGCACCATCGTCTCAGTATTACAGGCGTGCTGATCGAGACTGGTGAGAGCCTGATCAAAAGAGCTAATATGCTCTAACTGCTCTTTCACATAGTGATTGCCCTCAAAAGCGACCATCTTAGAGTTACTGCTGTGCCCCTTAACCGAGTTAGTGGTATCGACTAGTGTGCGGGCTACCTCCTCCTGCTGCTGAGTCGCCTGCTCAATCTGCACCACATCTTGAGTTAGATGCTGCGATGAGCTGCGCAGGTGCTGCAAGATAGAGTCGATCTCCTCTAAAAAGCCGTGAGTTCGATTTGAGAGCTCTCGCACCTCAGTAGCCACCACGGCAAACCCCCGCCCCTGATCGCCAGCACGAGCCGCCTCAATACTCGCGTTAATCGCTAACAGGTTGGTCTGATCGACTACATTCATCATTACATCGGTAATTGAGGTGACCCGTCCAACATCGTTACTTAACTCATTGAGTGACTCTACCAGTTTTCGTGTCGCCTCGTAGGTGGCGTTACTCGCATCGATCATCGACTGTACCTGCTGACTACTCATCTCCATCGACTGTTCGGTCTGGTGGGCGTGCTCGGCAACCTGATTAGAGGAGTTATCGACCATGTTAGCCACATGGCGTAGCTGCTCCATTAGCTGCCGCGACTGACTGACATTCTCCCGCGTTTGGGTGGTGTAGTTATTAATCGTCTCGATATTGCCTACCAAATTTTGCAACGCTGTTGAGACTCGCTGTAGGTGATCGCTCTTTTGCTGCGTCTCCTGTTCCATATTGGCTAAGAGCCGATTAAAAAAACGCGTCACCTCTCCCATCTCGCTATCGGGCTGTTTAACTTCAATTTTTTCAATATTACCGGTCTCTAGCAGCATATTTAGCGAGTGGCGCAGCCGTCGTACCGGCTTTAGCACATAGCGCCCTTGGGCGATACGAATCGCCACCACGATCACTAGGACGGCAATCAATACCGCGATAAAGTAGCGTCGCACATCACTATCGATCTGCTGCTGCCACTGCTGCATCTGCTCTTCGCCGGTTTTAATTCGCTGCTCCAGATTACCTACTAAGTTATCGATACTGTTGCGCGCCATTGATACCTCAGTTAATAGCGCCTGTGTCCGCTGAAACTCCTGCGGATAGCGGCTCAATAGGTAGGCCAACTCCTCCCTTATTGGCACCAGTCGCTCTACCTTTTCGCTCTCTTGTTGATCACTCTCTAGCCCCATTAAGGCGCTAAAATCGTCACTCTCACTGCTGCTCTCCTCATAGATCCCAACAGGAGGCAGGTTATTGAGTGACTGGCTCAGCTCAACGAGTTGACTGATGACAAACTCGACCCCATCGCTCGCAGCCCCCGGTGCCTTCGACTCCTCTCGCGCTAGCGATAATCGCTCTAGCTCCATCGCCATACAGGCGCTAATTTGCAACAGCTCTTGGCCCCGAGCCGCATCGATAGTTAGCGCCTCAACACCGTAGTCATAGAGATTACCGATAAAGCCTAACATCTCCCGTTCGGCCTGAATCAGCAGCCCTTGAGATGAACCAGAGAGCTTGCCCGCCCCCCGATAATCGACCAGTAACCCCTGAATTAGCTGCGCTAATGGCTCCTGAATCGATTGTGCTAACGGCGAGGGGAGAGTCTCGACCTGCTCGGCGGCAAGTCTCTTTAAATAGGCCTCCGCTGCGCTCAGCTTAAGAGCATCGCCACTATTGAGATAGTCATTGATATAGCGCCTAGCATCAATTGAGACGCTCTCTTTCAATTGCAAATAGCGCTGTAGGCCATGATAAGGCTCCACCATGCGGTTGAGTCCCTGATAGAGGATCACCCCCATCAACAACATAATCGCCGCTAACGAGTAGGTTGAAATATGGGTAATTGTCGATATTCTCACTATAACATCACCTGCGGATAAGGATAAGAGTTTAGAGCTTCCACCGGCTACTCTACCCGATAGAGATGACAAGAAAGTTAACTCACAATGAAATTATTAGGTGATACTGATGAACAGCAAATCGCTCCCCTTGCTGTAACCAAATTGCTATGTAGTCGTCATAAAATGATCACTCATCCCCCCTACAATAGCCCAAGTTGTTACCACCTCTACAGGAGAGTCTCTATGTACGCTACGGCTATATTTAACGGCAGCACTGATTCGGGATCTGATCCAGCTGATTTAGGATCGCGACAGACAGAGATAGATCTACAGGTCGCCATGTTAAACCACCGCTATCGCGCCAACCGTCTTAGACTGACACCAAAATCGAGCTGCTACTTTTGTGATGAGTCGCTACCCCACCCACAAGCGCTCTTCTGTGATGCCGACTGCCGCGAAGATTACGAAAAGCTACAGCGCCAAAAACGGATATCTGGGCTGATTTAGCGTTAGTCCACAACCACCGCCTACTGTTATGGAGCTATATATCATTGATGCCATTAGCCCCTTCTTTGCTACCCACGCCTCCACCACTATCAATTGGTCTAAAATCCCCTTTAATCGCATTGAGACCGATGGGCGGTTGAAAAAGCGCGACTACAAGGCGATTAAGGAGCGCTTTAAGCGCTATATCGACCAGATAAGTCAAATCGGCTATAACGCCATCTCAATTGACGATCTCTCCCACATGGTGGTCATGAACTACTACTCCCCAACGCTAAAAAAGAAGATCGCCAAATATCAGCGGCGGTTTCGCAAGCTGCTCCAAGGCGTGGCAGAGCACAATCTTGCTATCTATATCACCACGGATGTGATGTTCTATAACGATGATATTCGACAACAGATGGCACAGCAGCACAGCTCGGCTACCGAGCTACTTGCGGGAATACTCACGGCGCTATTTGAGCAGATGCCGCTCGTTAACGGGGTCATTTTGCGCCTAGGTGAGGCCGATGGCGTCGATGTCCGTGGCGACTTCTGCTCTGAGCTGACTATCCAGACCCCCCAAGAGGCCAACCAGCTACTTAAGAGGGTGCTGCCGCTGTTTGAAGCGGAGCAAAAGCGGCTCATCTTCCGTACCTGGACTGTCGGTGCCAGAGAGATCGGGGATATGAACTGGAATCCAACCACCTACCATAAGGTCTTTGCCGACATTGAGAGTCAGGCACTCACCATCTCAATGAAGCCGGGTGAGGGGGACTTTTTTCGCTACCTTGAGCTTAATCGCCACTTTCTTACCGATAGGCGCCACTCAAAGCTACTTGAGCTACAGACCCGCCGCGAATATGAGGGGTTCGGCTCCCTACCCAACTTTGTCGGCTGGGAGCATGAGAGACTGGCTCGACAGCTACGCCTCAACTGCCCGACTCTCATCGGCATTCATGTCTGGTGCCAGACCGGAGGCTGGTCAGCTCGCAAGCATCTCGCCTATCTCGATAACTCCTCATGGTTTACCGAGCTTAACACCCTCGTCACCCTGCGAATCTTTAAACAGCAGCAGTCACCCGAGGAGGTGATCGCCGAGCTGATGAGTCCGAACAAGCGCACCCAGTTACTAGAGTTTCTCCGTTTAGCAGAGGAGCTTATCGACCAGCTACTCTATATAGAGCCCTTTGCCATCCAGACACTCTACCTCCACCGAGTGCGCATCCCGCCCCTACTCTACCTCTTCTGGGATTCGGTCACCCTGACCACGCCGCTACAGGAGCTATTTCGGCGCTACCTCCCCGATCCAGAACGGGCGCTACAGCAGGCAGAGCTCGCCTTTGCCAATATCGAGCGCATGGAGAGTTTGAACAGAAAATTGAAACTCCCCTATGATCAAGCCTTCTATCGCGATACCTGCGAGCTACTGCTGCGCTGTCGCTACTATCTGCTACAGCAGCCAGGGGCCGCAGAGGAGCTACAGCAGCAGTTACACACCTATCGAAGTCGCTATCCGGACGGATTAAAAGTGGTCATTCACCAAGATTCGGCACTCACAAGGGGCGTTATTCGGCAGCTACTACCGCTCTTTATCCGCCACCAACCCCACTATCGTCGGTTAGACAAGCTATTATTTAACCGCTTCACCGCGCCAATCTACCCCCTTTTACTACGCAAAGTGGCAGCCGATCTGCCCGATTTTGCCGATAAACAGGCGATGCCGCTGCATGAGTTATTAGTATAGTCGTATGGGGGGCCGCAGGGGATCCCCCTGCGGAGCTTTACATTTGGCTCTACCCATGCAATTTGTGATACTTCTCCATCAACTGCTCCGGCGTCTCCTCCATCTCGGGATTAAGGGGGATACAGTCAACCGGACAGACCTCAACGCACTGCGGTTCGTCATAGTGGCCGACACACTCGGTACAGAGGTTAGGATCAATGACATAGATCTCATCGCCCTGAGAGATAGCCCCATTCGGGCACTCTGGTTCACAAACATCGCAATTGATGCACTCATCGGTAATCATTAACGCCATGAGGTCACTCCTGAGGGTTGTTATTGGCAAGAAGGATGAAAACGGCACTATTTTAGCCTAAACGCTGCCTAAGTGCATTAGTGACAATGGGGGGAACAAATGAATCGACAACCCCTCCGAGGGCTGCAATCTCCTTAACTAGCGATGATGAGATCATCCCTACCTCCTCAGCTGTCGCCATAAATAGCGTCTCTAGCGAAGGATCGAGGCGACGATTCATCCCCGCTAGCTGAAACTCGTAGTCGAAGTCGGAGACCGCCCGCAAACCGCGAATCACTACCGTTGCGCCGCATTGACGCGCAAAATCGACCAAGAGAGTGTTAAAGGGCTCCACCTCAACTCGGTTAAGCGGCTCGGTCACCTGAGTTAATAGCGCAAGCCGCTCATCTAGGGTAAATAGCGGCGCTTTACCTCGGCTTGCAGCTACCGCCACAACGACTCTATCAAACAGGCCGGCGGAGCGCTGAATAATATCGAGATGGCCATTGGTGACCGGATCAAAACTGCCCGGATAGATAGCGGTTAGGGAGGGCATGGCTAGAGATGCTTAACTGCTTTCGGCGTCGGTGAGAGCCTCTTTGGGTTTGGCTCTTATATTGCGTACCGCATTACGAATAAAGAGGATAAAGAGGGCCGCCATGCCACCTAGCATCGTCCCTAAGACCACGATTAATGATCGTTTAGGTTTGCTCTTTTTCTCCGGAATCACCGCCGGATCGATCACCTGAAAGGCAAAGTTATCGGAAGCTGAGGCGAGCGTTAGGTTCTTAATGTGGCCGCGCATGAGACTAAATAGCATCTGTCGCGACTCCTCAATCGTCGTGCGAGCGAGCTCCTGCTCTAGATAGCTAATATTCTCCCGCGCTCGGGTCATCGTCTCTTCACGCAGCACCTCTCGCAGCTTATCGATTAGGCCATTTGCCCAGACAGCAGTCAGACGCGGATCTTCCCCCTCAACCGCCACTCGAATGAGGCCACTCTTCTTATCTTCATTCACCTGCACCCATTTAGCAAAGATCTCGTAGCTCTGCTGTAGGGTCGGCTCCCCCTCAGCTAGGCTCTCGCTACCGACATTAACCGGCTTAACGCTCTCCTCTCCCATAAGCGCTACTTTCAGTGCCACAATCCCCTGGCCGATAACTCCTGGCTCTTTCACTAACCACTGCTGCTGCTCACTATCCCAGTGTTCGGGAAAGAGGTGTGGCTTTAACTGGTTATCCTCAATAAATTGCACCATAAACTGCCGTGTCTGCAGTACATTGGTCGCATGGGCGCTACCGCCACTACCGCCTAAATCGACGCCGGCTAGGGAGGCGAGCCCCCCAAATTGGCCGGCTAGGGCGGCGAGCCCCCCCCCCTTCTCCTCCTCTACCGGCTCTAGCACCACCTCAGCGCGATAGATATTGGGCAGCTTAATAGCTACTGTGGCAGCGACTATCGTCGCTAGTAGAGTAATAAAGATAATGAACCACTTACCACGCCAAATCACCAGCCACAGCTCATAGAGCGAGATCTCATCCTCATCCGTTGCCACCATATAGGGGGGGGGATAGGGGTAAGGGGGCGGGGTTAGCGCATAGGGAGTCCTCTCTTCCATGGTTAAAAGACTCCAATGGTAGTGAGTGCCGCCGCAGAGACGGCGACATCGGCGAGAATTTGGGAGACATCCTTAGCGATGGCTAACAGAGGCACCCGTTCGACATCAAGCGGCACCACAATCGTATCGCCAACTAGCACAGGGGGATTGGACCAAAAGCCGGCTGTCGATTCAATCGTGCCATCGGCCCGAATAATATAGATGCGTGACTCATCGGCACGATAGGTGGTGCCGCCACTTTTTTGAATATAGTAGCGATAGTCGTGATCGGGGTGGTGGATATGAGAGGTGGCATACTGTATCTCGCCGATCACCGAGACCTCCTGCGGCCGCTTAGGCACAATCAGCCGATCACCATCTTTAAGTCGAATATCCTCCACCTCGCCACTGAGGACACTTTCGAGATTGATAACCACCCGCCCCATCGCCTTCACCGAGCGCAGCTTTAGTAGCAGATCCTGCAAAATCGAGTAGCCCTCCATATTCATGCCACTACCGCCACTGCTCCTCTGCTGGGCGGCGAAGGCGACATCGAGCTCCATGCGCTGTACCATCTGCTCTAGCCGTAGCTGCTCCTTCTCTTTCACCTGTTCGCGCGAGAAGAAGCTCCCCCCCAAAAAGGCCCTATCGCTCAATCCGCCAGCCCGCTCGATTAGTTGCGTCAGGGTCTCTCCCTCCCTAACCACATAGCTCCCCGGAAAGCGGAACTCACCCTCAAGCGAAACAACAGTCTGCTCGAACCACTCTGGCATACGCTTAATTTGCAGTACATCGTAACTTTTAACGACAATCGGCCCCTCGCTACCGCTAGCAAATAGCTGCGCCAGATCGATAGACTGCTGTTCAACTTGGCGCTGTTGGTTATCGACTATCGAATAGCGGGTCAAATCAGCCGCCAACGGGTAGGCCGATTCGGTCAACCCCCCCGCTGCATGAATCATATCCATTAAATCTGCCCCGTCAACTAAGGGGTAACGACCAGGATATTTTACCAGACCATGGATGGTAAAGTGGGGGAGCGCCGCGCTAGGTGGCAGCTTCTCCTGCAACCATAGCAGAATTAGCTCGATATGGTGCCAGCGATCCATCGCCCGCTCCATGGCGCTATCCTGTCGTCGCTCGGCTAGGTCGAGTGAAGGGGGGGCTGCGGCGATACTCTGCTGCTGATTTAAGTCGGCAATCACCTGTAGGCGCCTATCGACCAGCTCTGTAGGCTCCCGTTGCAACAGGGTCGGCTGCTGTGAGAACTTCTCGAGCTCAGACTCCGCCTGCGCCTCCCTCTGCTGCGCTCTGCTGCGGCTTATCGCGCCGCTCTGCTGCTGCGCCACCACCCGCTCCTCTGCCGTTTTAGACTCTCTTCCATCCCACAACTGCTGCTGTGCAGCTAGCTGCCGTTGATAGTACTCCTCTCCCTGAAACGGCGAGTGGTAGAAGATATTGAGTCTATCCTCCGGCTGTAGCACCACATCGGCCGCAGAGCCGGGGCTATTTAACGCCTCCAGAATATTGACCATTATCACACGGCGCTCTTTTCGGTTATCCGATTCGCGCTGAATCAGCGCGTACTCGACATCGGCTTCGGGATTGAGCTGCATCGCCGCCCGCACTAGATAGCTGACCCGCATCTGTGCCTCAAACGGATAGTCGCCCTGATGGGTCACTGCGCCAACCACTGAGACCACCTGCTGTCGCTCCAGACCGCGTCGCTGCTGCTTAATTTGCTCAATCACCGAGTAGAGCTGCTGCCGCCGCTGCTCATCTTGGGCCAGAATAATCACCTCATCGCGGGCTTTTAACAGTAGATCATCGGGGGAGCCGGGCTGTAGAATCGCTTCACGAGGGGAGAAGGAGAGCACCTGAATCGTCCTCTCGCGGCTATTCTCCCGCTTAATTAAACCATAAGTGAGATCTGCCGCAGGTTTTAAATCGTCCAACGAACCGAACAGATCGCTAATTCGCACCCCCTGATACCACTGCGATACCCCTGGGCGCTCTACCATGCCTGAACTCAACACCGCCCCATCTAACTGATCGAGTACCGAGACTAGCTGAACTAGATCGCCATGATGCAACCGCTGCTGACGATCGCGCTGTCGGGTCAGATCGAGGCTGAGAATCTCAATGCGCCCCTGCTTACCGACCCTCTCGATACGGGAGCGATTCGGGTAGGCGTTAGCGGTGTACCCCCCGGCCATCTCGACTAGCCCAGCAACCGTCGTCTGACCAGAGAGCTCATAGATGGCGGGACGAACCACCTCGCCGCTGATGGCGACACTCTCTCCTATCGGTGGGATAAAGATCACATCCCCCGCCTGTACCTGTCTATCGTCAGAACTATCGCCCCGCATAAAGAGATCGTAGAGATCTAGCGTTGCCACCCTCTCACCGGCCCGTTTTAGTTCGATATTGCGCAGCGAACCGATCTCCGTCACCCCGCCGGCTAGGTAGAGGATATGGGAGAGGGTTGATAACGCGCTCACGGTATAGGAGCCAGGCCGATACGCCTCTCCCAACACAAAGACGCGAATAGAGCGCAGCTCGCCCAAATTGACAGCCACATTCACGCCGACAAATCGCTGCTGCACGGTGCGCTCAATTTTAGCTCTTAGCTCACTAAAGCTAAGTCCCGCCACTCGCAGCGGCCCAACGGAGGGAATAGCGACCGAACCGTCACGGCCAACCGTTAGCTGATAGCGCTCGTTTTGGGAACCAAATAGCTCTATTTCGATATTATCGCTAGGACCGATACGGTAGTCGGCCGGAATCGGAATATCGCTCGCTGGGGCAAAGGTGTTGGGAGCATCGGCAAAAAAGTCGTAGCCGTACCGTTTTAACTCCTTTTTTCCCACCTCAGCGGGGGCGGTACTCTTTTTCTCTCGCATAACCGGAAATCGTTCCACCTCCTGTCCAGAGCCAGTAGCTGTCCCCTGCTGCTCCATCTGCTGCATCACCATCTGCTGCTGTTGCGGCGAAAGATTTTGAAACATCTGTCGCTGCTGTGGCGTCATCGCTATCGCCATTAGGGGCAGCAGCAGGCCCATTGTTGACAAGAGTCGTCGCGTTAATTTAATCATCATGAAGTTGTAACCGGTCGCTTTAAGGTTGTAAAGGCAGGGGGCGATTCTAGCCTATTTAGCCGCTAATGGCTATGTTGAACTACAGTTATCCGTGAGCGGAAACAGCCGCTCCAGCCCTCCTCCTAGCTTTAACCAGCAGCGCTCAATCACTCCAGTCGCCTCGCTATCGGCTCCGACATAGCAGTCGATCTCCCTAATAGAGCCAAACCGCTCTAGCTGCTGCTGCACTATCTGCTTAATTAGGGCGCTATCGAGCCCCTCACCGGCCTGATCTAGCTCAATATGGTGATACTCTTCAAACTGATCTTCCCACGCTCGGCAGTAGTTCTCCAGATAGTGGGGACGGTGCAGGGTCGCAATGCGATAGAGGAGCACCGGCTGGGGTAGATCGAGTTTTAGCGCCTGTTCAATCGGCCCTTTAATCGCAGCAAAACCGTGGTCAATCGCGATGAAAAGCAGCGGTCGCTGCTGCTGTTCAACCAGAGTAATCGTCCCTAACGGCCCGACTAAATTCACCTTCAATCTTTTTGCTGCCGCGATATCGGCCATGGCAGCAATGAAACTGTTGTTTATATAGCAGGGGAGGTGGAACTGCAAAATCATACCGTTGCAGGGGCAGCTAGCGATTGGGCTAACATAGCTCTCACCACTATCGAGACTCAGCTCGACCGCTTGACCTGCCATAAACTGTAGCGTCTGACTGCGCGGGGTTCGTAGCTGTAGAATCAAAAACTGCTCCTCTATCTGTTCGAGACGATAGACCCGAGTTGCGATCTGCTGCTTTGGAATAGAGGCGGGATGGTTAAGCTCCTGTAGCTCCAATACCAGATTGCTCGCCGCTGTGTGGCGACAGAGCAGCAGGTCACCCTGCGCCTGCTGCTGTAGGTTAAGGCGAAAATCGGCACCGCCATGGGCGACGACCTCCCCCTCAATTCGGCGGGCAATACACTCACCACAACTGCCGCTAGAGCAGTGGTAGTTAACATGAATTCCGGCCCTAAGCGCCGCCTCTAGTAGCGGCTCATTAGCCTCAGCTTCAAAAATATGGCCACTAGGGCGAAGCTCAATTCGGTATCCCATCGCGCTACCCCATCCGTTGCCCTAGCCACCGATTTAGCTCCTGTAACATCTGTCGCTGTTCGGGAGTTGCGTTTAGCTGCCACTGCCCTAACTGCTGCAGTAGCTCCTTTAGCAGCGTCTGCATCTGTCGCGCCTGTTCGCGACTAATGGAGAGTTCAGTCTCTTTCTGCTTCAGCCGCACCTCCAGCTCGCCCGCCTCAGGGGCAACGGTATCTCTTACCCGTCGTCCAAAAGCGGTCGCTCGAATCAGTTTGGCCCGCTCATTCGCCCCGCTCTCTTGTGTTAGTTGTAGCCCTGGGTAGCAGGCAGATAACTCATCATAATCGACCATGCCGTTTTGGGATGAGAGGTGACCTTGGCGAATCATCTGTTGCAGTTCACACCGTTTGATGCCAAGTAGCCGTGCGGCCCTAGCAATCGCAAATTGCGCCATATTCCCCCTCCTGATCCGTCTCTTTCTCGATCCAAAATTTAGGTGAAGTCAGCCATAAGCCGGGTTCTGTCGAGGACAACCATTCATCTAGGAGCCGTGTCACCACGACCCTCGTGCGATCTACCCGAGGACAGTGCGGGCCACACTATCGCCCTCTATTTGATCTTGCTCCGGATGGGGTTTACCCTGCCACTACGATTACTCATAGCGCGGTGCGCTCTTACCGCACCTTTTCACCCTTACCGCCTAAACTATCAGGCGGCGGTCTGTTTTCTGCGGCACTTTCCGTCGGCTCACGCCGCCCAGGCGTTACCTGGCATCCTACCCTGTGGAGCCCGGACTTTCCTCCCTGTTGTTAAGGCAGAGCGGTTGTCTGGCTGACTTCATCTGGCTATTATAACGCCTAACTTAGGTTCTGTAACGCTCCGCCATCTGCAATAGCTGTTGTGAAATCGCGGCTAGCCGTTCGCTGTGGTTTCGATTCTCGTTCGCTTTTGCCGCAGTCTGGTCGGCCGCAGAGGCGATGGTGACGACATTGGCATCGATCTCCTGAGAGACACTCATCTGCTGCTCTGAGGCGCTGGCGATTTGGGCATTCATGTCGTTAATGGTCATCGCAGCGGCGGTAATTTCATGCAGTGCTTCGCCGGCTAAATTGGCCTTCTCGACTCCGATTTCGCTCTGCCGACGCCCATCGGCCATCGCCTGCACCGCATTTTCCGCCCCCTCCTGTAGTCGAGTGATCATAGCTTGGATCTCCTGGGTGGACTCTTGAGTGCGCTGTGCTAGGTTTCTCACCTCATCGGCCACTACGGCAAAGCCTCGTCCCTGTTCACCGGCCCGCGCCGCTTCGATAGCTGCGTTGAGGGCAAGCAGATTGGTCTGTTCGGCAATACCGCCGATAACATCGAGCACCGAGCCGATATTTTCACTCCCCTGTTTAAGCTCGGCGATCACTTTTGAGCTCTGCTCCACCTCACTAGCTAACGCTGTAATCGCCCCAATCGCCCCCTGCACCACCGCATCCCCCTCCATCGTGAGCTGCTTCACTCGATTGGCCGCATCGGAGGCATCCTGGGCGTTACGCGCTATCTCAGCGACGGTGGCAGTCATCTCATTCATCGCTACCGCGACCTGATCGGTCTGGCTATGCTGCTGCTGCATCAACATCGCATTCTCTTTGGCAATGTTCGCCATAGAGCCGGAGGTCGATTCGAGTTCGGTGGAGACCCGTTTCACCTCCGCCACAAAGTCACGCATAGAGGTCAGTAGCAGGTTGAGATCACCCCCGAGCTGACCAAATTCGCTCTTATCGTGTAGCTGAGACATTTGGGTCAAATCACCACTCTCTCTGACATGGGTCATTAGCCGAACCAGATCGGCCATGGAGTGCAGAATGCCGCGCTGAATCAACCACGATAGTAGCGACATCAAGCCAACAATTATCGCCAAACCGGCCGCAATTATCCACGCCTCTTTTATGAAAATCTCTTTAACATCATCAATATAGATACCACTACCGACCACCCAGCCCCATGGCTTAAACCCTTTGACATAGGAGATTTTATCGACCGGCTCTTCCCCTCGATCACGGCGCCAGCGATAGTTGACATAGCCGCTACCCTGTTGGCGCACCACTTTGACAAACTCTCGAAACAGATAGGTTCCGGTTGCGGTCTGCTGCTCCCCCACACTGCGTCCCTCTAGGGAGGGCTCTTCCGGATGCATCACCATTGTAAGATCCATATCGTTAATCCAAAAATAGCCATCCTCGTCATAACGCATCGCACGCAGAGAGTCCTGAGCTAACTGCTGCGCCTGCTGTTGGCTCAACTCTCCCGCCATTTGGCGCTGATGGTAGGACTCCAATAGCGAATAGGCCACCTCAACTAAGTTGCGAGTCATCTGCTCACGATCGGTCATTAGGTTGTGCCAATTGAACATCGCTAGTAGTGCCGATAACATGAAGATGCCGATAAAGGCAGTCACCGATAGTAGCAGTAATCTCGCTCGCAAAATCAAGTTATTAAACATTTATGTCACACTCCTACGGGTCTTTAAGGTGGCAATCACAACAGCGGTCAATATACCCCAAAGCGCCACCAGTTGCAGCCCTTATCGTTAACTGCTAGAAGCGGTGGCAGGAGATGCGCTATACTGCCGCTCAATTAACCAAGCTGAACCCTAAAAGGTCGATCGTTATGGCTAAAAAGTCTCCCCAACGCTACTCCGATGCGTTTAAACAGCGAGCTGTCGCTCAAGTCAACTCGGGGCAGAGCGTCCCTGCTGTTGCCAAATCGCTAAATGTCAATAGAAGCACCCTCTACACTTGGGTTCGAGCTGCCGCAGCAGCCGAGGTAGAGAGTGGTAATAGCAATGACAATGACAATGACAATGACAATGACAATAACAAAAGTGATAGTGGCACCGTAGCCGTAGCCGAAACGGTACCGGTGACAGAGCTAACTACGGTAACAGTCGCGGCGGCTAAACCACCGCAGGAGAGGCGACACGCCCCCCACTCCATCGCAGCGGCCTACTTTCGGGTAGTCTTGCTAGTGATTGTCGGCCTAGGACTAGGTGCGATGCTCGCCCGCTATAACGATGCCCGTGATGATGGCCCTTTAGCCACGATTCAGCGCCAACTAGAAGGTGCGATTGCGACGATTCAGCAGCAGCGCCCCGCGCCGGCCGATGAGGCAGTGGTTCACGAACGTGAGGGCGAAACGGCGACAGCGACTAGTGTCGAGAACAGCACCGCCGAGAGGGAGCCACCCCCACCCCCCCCTCTACCACCGACTCCCCTCCCACAGAGAACCGCTACGCCCCCTATCCCCTGCCGCCACCACCCGCATACTGGCCAAGATACAACTACCCTCCAAACTATGGCCAACCTCAACGCTAAGCCGAGTTCGCCGCCAGTAACTGACGCAGTTGCGTCACCTCTACAGGGCGCGGCAGCGCTACGATGCGAGGGAAACGCTGCTGTAGTGAACATAGCTTATCGCTATCGTAAGGGTGGTAGATTAACACGATATTTACCCGACTATTTTGCGCCACCGCCGCAATAATCGACTCCATCTGGCTCAATCGATCTCGAAATTCGGGCAGGTAGTTAAACTCACCGACAATCGCATCGGGCTGCTGCTTGCGAATATGGGCCACCATTTTGCGTGCCGAGGTGAAGGGGGTAACCTGATACCCGAGTTCAGTAAAGAGCGGCTCAAAATTGCCATAACCGCCTAGTTCAATAAATTGCAATAGCCGCACCACCTGCTCTCCCTACTCACTAAGAACAAAGCGGGTCTGTTCAAACTCCCCCTCGGGGCCGATATGAATCTCACTCACCCCCGGCAGGCGACTAGCTAGATAGGCAGCCATTAGCTGACTAACCGCATCACGCCCCGTCTCAAGGGCTGTCAGCAGCCGCTCAGCCACAATTTGACAGCGCTGCTCTGCGTTTGGCTCTGGTAACCATTGGCGTCCTAACTGCCAGCCACTGGCCATATCGCGCTCCAGTTTGGTAAAGTAATCTTCGGCCTCAGCGATGAGCTGGGAGTCGATCTTAACTTGGTATTGTTGCTCATCGGCATAGAGAGTCATTTGCATCATCTGTATCCTTTAGTAAAATGTCGCCTCACCGAACCTCAAGATATAGCGATGATACCGGTTCGGCGTTAATTTAACGGTACCAATAAAATCGCTCGATACCTCTCCGGAAGACCGGAAATCTGTGTTTAATCAACACTTTTATTTACAATAACAGGAGTTCTCTACCCCTATGTTTCGCATGCCTAACTCAAAACAGATAGCCTTGGCTATCACCAGCGCCATTATCGCCGCTATTGTCGCCTATCTCATTGGATGGCTACTCAGCATGGCGTCCACACAAATCTTTGTCAATGGTATGGCACTAGGTGCCCTGCTCTCTACGCTGATTCTCAGCTCGTTAAGCCTCCCCCCCTCTATCGCCTCAGTGGCGCGCTTTACGGCGACAGAAAATCAGGAACCTTTTGAAAACAAAACCATCTTTGTCGGTAACCTTGCCTTTAAAGCCAATTCAGAACAGCTACGAGCCCTCTTTGCCCGCTATGGTGAGGTGGTGACAGTCAGAATTATGACCGATCGATTAACACGCCGTCCTCGCGGGTTTGCCTTTGTCGAAATGGAGGGCCGCGGCGCGATGAAGGCGATAGAGGCGCTCGATGGGCACGAGTTTTTAGGACGCGAATTACGGGTCAATGAGGGACATAACCGCCGTCCTCGCAGCGACGATAGTTACGATGGGGGGGAAGAAGATAGCAACCCAAGTTCACAGCGCGTCTAAATTCTGACACTCCCATGGCAAAACATACCCTACAGGAGCGCATTATCGCCCTTGGTGGCCTCCATCTGGCTCTGGAGCAGGTCGATAGGCTGGCCCACCGAGGTGATGTCGATCCCGACTCTCTCCGGACGGTTATCCGCAGCCTCTTTATCATCACGCCTGAGCGGACGATCGATGTCTATGGCTCGCTGGAGGCGCTACAGCTCGGTCTGCAGAGCCTCTGCCGCCACTGGGATAATAGCTCACCGCAACGCAATGTGCAGATGATGCGCTATCTGATTACCCTAGCCACGCTAGAGCGCTCACTAAAGCGCTCAGACGAGACCCTGCAACAGCTAGGCGACGATATCGAAGCGGTACGGCGACAGGTCGAGCACTTTCACCCCACCCATCCGGCCGTCATTGGCCATTTAGCCGATATCTACCGCCAACATATCAGCCCATTAACCCCGCCGGTGATGGTAATTGGCAAAGAGGAGTACCTACAGCAGGCAGGGATCAGCGAGCAAGTTCGCGCCCTGCTACTAGCCGCACTGCGAGCAACGATTCTCTGGCGTCAATGTGGCGGCAGTCGCTGGCAGCTACTGTTTCGCCGCTCTGCCTACCTACATCAAGCACGGCAGATGCTCACCGCCACCCCACCCACCCCTTAAGATACTTGAGATACCACTAACCCAATGACCCCTATCGCTCTCGCTGCCGATATAGGCGGCACCCATACCCGACTAGCGCTCTTCTCTCCCCATGATCGAAATGATCGAAGCGCTGCGATGACGATAGTGCGCCAAAGCGAGCTATTAAACAGCGACTACCCCTCATTAGAGGCGGCCATTACCGCCTTTTTACCCATCCTTGAACAGCGAGAGGCGATCCACCATAGTGCGCTAGCCCTCGCCGCTCCGATTAACAGCGAGACGGTGAGAGTTACCCTCACCAACCTATCGTGGGTCGTCGAGCGAGAGCGCCTGCAGCAGCTACTGCCGCACAGTGAAAACCACCTCATTAACGACTTTGAGGCCCAAGCGTTAGGCACTCTCTCTTTAACCGCTAGTGAACACAAAGCCCTCCTGCCTAACCAGCCGGCACCGGCTGCCGAGGGGGTTCGGGTCGTTATCGGCCCGGGGACTGGTCTCGGTCAGGCTTATGTTTACCACGATCACCAACAGCAGCATATCTTTGCTACCGAAGGGGGCCATACCGATTTTGCCCCACTCGATAATGAACAGCTAGCGCTATGGCAGTTTCTACAACCCCACTATGGCCACCTCTCCTACGAACGGCTACTCAGTGGCGAGGGGTTACAAAATATCTACCGCTTCTATACCGGTACCCCGATGGGTGTTACTGTGGCAACACCGGCAGAGATCAGCGCTCTAGCGGCGCGGCCCCTTATCGAAGCTCAACGCGCTGTCCAATTATTTTGTAAAATTTATGGAGCATTTGCCGGAAATGTGGCACTCTCTTTCAGACCGGCAGGCGGTATCTGGCTAACTGGCGGCATGAGCGACAAACTGGCCGACTGGATAGATCAGCCAGCTTTTAGTCAAAGCTATCTTGCCAAAGGTCGCATGGAGGCGGTTGTCGCAGCTATACCGCTTAGGCGCGTTCTTTCACAACAGATCGGCCTACGGGGCGCAATGCACTGGCTCGTTCAACACCTCTCCTACCGCACATCACTGTTATAGATTTTTTAGATAGGTTCAATATGCATACTACAGATTACAGCCGCGAACACTCCAAACAGATTAAGTACTACTCCCAACCCAAAATAGCCACCGAGATCACCCGCAAGACGCTAGTACTGATTCTGGCAGGGGGTGAGGGATCTCGTTTAATGGGATTAACCAAATGGCGCGCTAAACCGGCAGTCCCCTTTGGCGGAAAATATCGCATTATCGACTTTGCCCTCTCCAACTGCATCAACTCAGGTCTGCGCCGCATCGGGGTACTAACACAATACAAATCACATTCACTCATCCGCCACCTACAGCGGGCATGGGGCTTTTTACGCGCCGAAATTGGCGAGTTTGTCGAAATTTTGCCGGCCCAGATGCGGATCAATAAAGACTGGTACCGAGGAACGGCCGATGCCATCTACCAAAATATCGACATTATGCACCGCCACTCGCCCGACCATGTGATTATTCTCGGTGGCGACCACATCTATACCATGGACTACTCCAAAATGTTAATGGAGCATGTCCGCTCCGGAGCCGATCTAACGGTCGGCTGTATCGAAGTCCCCCGCGAGGAGGCGACCGACTTTGGGGTGATGTCGGTCGATGAGAGCTACCGCATTACCCAATTTACCGAAAAACCGACCGATCCCGAACCGATGCCGGGTAAGCCCGACAAGGCACTCGCCTCAATGGGGATCTACATCTTCTCCACCAATTACCTCTACTCTAAGCTAATTAACGATGCTGGAGATAACAGCTCTAGCCACGACTTCGGTCGGGATATCATTCCCGGCGCCATTAAAGACTCCATTGCTATCGCCTACCCCTTTATCGACGAAACCACCGGCGAAGCGGCCTACTGGCGCGATGTCGGTACGGTTGACTCCTACTGGAAGGCCAATATGGAGCTGTGTGCGATCGAACCGGAACTCAACCTCTACTCCCGCGACTGGCCGGTATGGACCTATCAGACTCAGCATCCGCCAGCCAAATTTATCTTCGATGATGAGGGGCGACGGGGCGAGGCGATCGACTCGCTCGTCTCCGGCGGCTGCATTATCTCCGGTGCCCGAGTCAAACGCTCGGTCATCTTCTTTGCTAGCCGAATCGAGAGCTACTCCTTTGTTAAAGATAGCGTCATTCTGCCGAAGGTCACTATCGGCAGAAACTGTCGCATCTTTAACGCCGTGATCGACAAGGGGACCTATATTCCCGATGGCACAATCATCGGCGAAGATCGCGAAGAGGATGCAAAACGCTACCATATTACCGAAGAGGGGATTGTTCTGGTCACACCGCAAATGCTAGGACAACATCTATTTACGAATGACAAATTAGGTGACTAACAACCATGGCAAAAAAGGTCAACTTCGTTCTCTGCTGGCACATGCATCAGCCCTACTATCGTGAGGGGCTGAATGGGGACTACTTCCTCCCTTGGGTCTATCTGCACGGTATCAAGGATTATGACGAAATGGCCGCCCACCTAGAGCGCCATCCGGCAATGCACGCTGTAGTCAACTTTGCACCCGTGCTGTTAGAGCAGCTCGATGACTATGTGGTACAGCTAGAACAGTTTCTTGACAGCGACAAACCGATGCGCGATCCGCTGCTCAACTGGCTCAGCGGGGTCGAGCCGATTCCAAGCGACCACGGCCTACGCAGCCAGATTATTACCGATTGCCAAAAGGCGCACGCCCCCCGCATGATCGCCCCCTACCCCCCCTATCAGCAGCTAATTAATCTAAGCCATGTCGATCGCGGCAAACATGAGTGGGAGATGCTGCTTAACTATCTCGATGAGCAGTTCTTCCTCGATCTGCTCACATGGTACCACTTAGCTTGGTTCAGTTACTGGCGCAAACAGCTACCGCCATTAACCCAGCTACTGGCCAAAGGGCGCAATTTTGACAAACAAGATCGACGCCAACTGCTGGAGCTGATTCACCAATCGCTCTCTAGTCTCATTCCGCGTTACAAGGCACTGGCCGAGTCGGGGCAGATTGAGTTGTCGGTCACCCCCTACGGCCACCCCATCGTGCCGCTACTCAACGACTTTCACAATATGCGCGACACACAGCCGAACGACCCTGCCCCCATGGCCGATAGTTACCCCGGTGGCAGCGAGCGCTCCTTGCGCCACCTACAGAAGGGAATTGAGGTGTTTGAACACTACTTTGGCCACCGCCCTAACGGTATCTGGCTCTCAGAGGGGGCGGTCAGTCGCGATGCCATTGAGCTGCTAGATAGGCTCAATATCGGCTGGACAGCCACCGGCGAGTCGGTCTGGGGCAATAGCTATGAACAGTCGGCCTGCGAGCTGACCGATATCGGCTGTCGCAAGTCGCTCTTTCGCCCCTACACCCTCGCCGAGAGCCAGACTCGCCTCTATTTTCGCGATGATGGCCTCTCTGATCTTATCGGCTTTGAGTATAGTAAATGGGATACTGAAGATGCCATTAGTAACCTCATTCACAACTTAGAGAATATCGCTAAAGGGCTAGATGAAGAGGCCGAATCGCATGTGGTGTCGGTGATTTTAGATGGCGAAAACGCCTGGGAGTACTATCGTGATAACGGCTACCACTTTATCAATAAGCTCTATCATCAACTCTGCCACCACCCACAATTAAACCCCACCACCTACGCTGCGATCAGCGAAAAGGTTCACCCAATTCAACTAAAAAGACTCTGCGCCGGCAGCTGGGTCTATGGCACCTTCTCGACTTGGATTGGCTCCGATGCCAAAAACCACGCTTGGGATCTACTAGTCGAGGCCAAAAAAGCCTACGATTCGATGATAAAAAGCAGCAAACTCACCGCCAAACAGAAACGAGTTGCCGAACAGCAGCTCTCTATCTGTGAAGGCTCCGACTGGTTTTGGTGGTTTGGTGACTACAATAATGCCCAAAGCGTGAGCGACTTTGATCGGCTCTACCGTAAACAGCTCAAACTTCTCTACGAACTGCTGCAACTCAACCCGCCGCCGAGCCTCAACATCCCCATCTCTCAGGGGAGTCAACAGGCAGAGCATAGCGGTACGATGCGGCGCAACCGCTAAATGATAGGAGCCCCTATGTCCCCATCCGCTCCCTTAACTCGCCGTCGAGCCGGTGTACTCCTCCACCCCACCTCCCTCCCCTCGGGGACATTGGCCGACACTCAGCGCTGGCTCGACTTTATGGCCGCTGCCCACCTAGGGGTCTGGCAGATGCTACCGCTCGGTATTCCGCAACACGGCCTCTCCCCCTATCAGTGCCTCTCTGCCTTTGCGGTTAACCCTAAGCTCTACCCCGCTATCGCCCCCCTACCGCAGGGGGAGCCACTACCAGAAGAGTTTCACACCTTCTGCCAACGGCACCACTACTGGCTCGATGACTACGCCCTGTTCGCCCTAACCAAACAGCAGCGCCAGCAGCAGCCGTGGTACCAGTGGCCCCCCGAGCTGCGTGATCGCGAACCCGCTACCCTACACCTGCTCACCGAGCGCCATCAGGATGCCCTGATCCGGCTAAAATGGGAGCAGTTTCAGCTCCATCAGCAGTGGCAACAGCTGCGTGCCGAAGCGCAGCAGCGCGATATTCTACTCTTTGGCGATATGCCGATCTTTGTTGCCCACGACAGTGTCGATGTCTGGGCTCATCGCGATGAGTTTCTACTCGATAGAGACGGGATGCCGAGCGTAGTCACCGGCGTCCCCCCCGACTACTTCTCTGTCACCGGTCAGCGCTGGGGTAACCCCCACTTTAACTGGGAGGCGATGCGTGATAACCGCTTTCACTGGTGGCGGCAACGGATCCATACCCAACTCGACTGGTTCGATATCGTCCGTATCGACCACTTTCGGGGGCTGGAGGCGGTCTGGGTGATCGATGCTAACTGTGATACTGCCATTGATGGCTACTGGCAGCCAGTACCTGGCGATGAGATGCTACAGCAGATACTGAACGATCTAGGCGATAATCCCCCCCTAGTGGCCGAAGATCTAGGGGTCATTACTGATAAAGTTCGCGCCCTGAAAGAGCAGTTTCAGCTACCGGGAATGTCGGTACTACAGTTCAGTTTTGATGCGTTTGAGGATAATCCCCATAAACCGCCTAACATTCCTGTCAATGCCACCGCCTACACCGGCACCCACGATAACGATACGACCCGAGGCTGGTTTGATACCCTTGATGGGGCAACCCAGAACCACATTCGGGAGAACTTGGCGATGAGCGACGGGGACGATATTGTCACCGCCCTCATCACCACCACTCTCAATACCGCCGCCACGCTAGCTATCGTGCCGATGCAGGACTGGCTTGGACTCGGCTCCGAGGCACGAATGAACACCCCCGGCACCACCGAGAATAACTGGCGTTGGCACCTGCATGATAGTCAGCTTACCCCCGAGCTGAGCCAATGGATTGCAACACAGATTGAGAAGAGCCACAGAGGATAGGTAACCCCATGCATACTGACGATATTCAGCGCCTGCAACACGGCACCCACCACGACCCCTTCGCGATTTTGGGCAAACACCCCCATCGCAATGGCATCGCCTATCGCGCCTTTATGCCCGAGGCGGAGCGGGTCATTTTAGAGGATGTCGGGCCGATGAAACGGATTGAGCATAGCGATCTGTTTGAGATCGTCATCCCCTCTCGACAAGCACGCCAAATCCCCCTCCACTACCAGCTCCACTGGCAGCCGAAGGGGGAGAAGGCCTCTGTTCGTCATACCACCCTCTCCCCCTACAGCTTTGCGCCTCAATTAGGCGAGATGGATCTCTACCTCTTCGGTGAAGGTAAACATCGCAAATTGTGGCAAGTCATGGGGAGCCACCTAACCACGATTGATGAGATAGCTGGAGTCCTCTTTAGCGTCTGGGCACCAGGGGTGATCCGCGTCAGTGTGGTAGGCGATTTTAATAACTGGAACGGTCTGCGCCACCCGATGCGCAACCGTGGCAGCTCTGGGGTATGGGAGCTATTTATTCCCGGGCTCCACGCCGAAGATGCCTACAAATATGAGATTCGCACCACCGCTGGCCAACTGCTGCTAAAGACCGATCCCTTTGCCCAACGCTTAGGGGTTCGTCCCGAGACCACCACCTTAGTGACCCCCGAACCGGCCTACCGTTGGCAAGATCAGAGATGGCTCACTCAGCGCTCACAGTGGGAGTGGCAACATAGCCCGATAGCGATCTACGAAATCCACCCTAGCTCTTGGAAGCGCCACAACGATGGCTCTTTCTACAGCTATCGCGAACTGGCCGATAGCCTCATTCCCTATGTCAGTCAGCTCGGCTATACCCATATCGAGCTGTTACCAATTATGGAGCACCCGCTAGATGAGTCGTGGGGCTATCAGGTGTCGGGCTACTATGCGGCCACCTCCCGTTTTGGCTCCCCCGATGATCTGCGCTACTTCATCGATCAGTGCCATCAGGCCGATATCGGCGTGCTGCTAGATTGGGTTCCGGCCCACTTTCCGCGTGATGAGTGGGCGCTAGCCCGCTTTACCGGCGAGGCGACCTATGAGTATGGCGACCCACATAAGGGCGAACATCAGGACTGGGGCACGCTCATCTTCAACTACGGCCGTCACGAGGTACGCAACTTTCTGATTGCCAATGCGCTCTTCTGGATTGATCAGTTCCATATCGACGGCCTACGAGTCGATGCCGTCGCCTCCATGCTCTATCTCGACTACTCTCGCGATGAGGGGCAGTGGACACCTAACCGTTTCGGAGGGCGAGAACATCTGGAGGCGATCGACTTTCTGCGCGAAATGAACGAACTGGTTCATGAGATCTACCCCGGTGTCATTACCATCGCCGAAGAGTCAACCGCTTGGCCGATGGTCTCTCGTCCAACCTATATGGGGGGGCTCGGCTTCTCTATTAAATGGAATATGGGCTGGATGCACGACACCTTAAGCTACTTTCAAGAAGATCCCATCTATCGCAAATATCACCATGATCGCCTCACCTTCAGCCAGCTCTACGCTTGGAGCGAAAACTTTATCCTCCCCTTTTCGCACGATGAGGTAGTCCACCTAAAGAGGAGCATGCTCGATAAGATGCCGGGCGATCTATGGCAACGATTTGCCAACCTACGCCTCCTCTACAGCTATCAATATATGCATCCGGGCAAAAAGCTGCTCTTTATGGGGGGGGAGCTAGGGCAGTGGGTCGAGTGGGATGCGAAGCAGCAGCTACAGTGGGAGCTGTTAAACTACCCCACCCATCGTGGCGTGCAGCAGCTCATTCAGGACTTAAACCGCCTCTACCGTGACCATCCGGCGCTCTACCACTTCGACTTCGATTTTCAGGGGTTTGACTGGATCGACTGCCACGATAGCGAACAGTCGGTCATCAGCTTCTTCCGCTCAGCACCGACCGAAAAGCTGGTCTGTGTCGTCAACTTCACCCCAGTACCACGAGACCACTATCGCATCGGCGTTCCAGCCTGTGGCCACTATGCCGAAATCTTTAATAGCGACTCGGCCCACTACGGCGGCTCCAATTTGGGTAATCAGGGGGATATTGAGGCAACAGAGACCCCCTGGATGGGTATGCCCCACTCGATAGAGCTGACGATACCGCCACTAGCGGCACTCATCCTCAAAGGGCGTTGACCATGAATATTCTATTTGCCGCGAGCGAAGCCTATCCACTGATTAAAACCGGGGGCTTGGCTGATGTTCTCTACGGACTACCACTGGCCCTACAGCAGTTAGGGCACGATGTGCGACTGGTGCTCCCCGCCTATCGTGAGGTGCTGCACCAATGCGATCAGCTTAAAATTGTCGGTTGGATGGATCTCGATAGCCCCGATGGGCGTCTGAGTGTACGCATCTTCGAGGCCAAAACGGAACGGTTTAACCTGCCACTCTTTTTAGTCGATATTCCAGCGCTGTTTGATCGCCCAGGTAACCCCTACCTTAACCCGATGGGTGAGAACTGGCCCGATAACGGCAAACGCTTTGCCATTTTTAGTAGAGCAGTGGCCGAGCTAGCTCTGAACCACGCCCACCTAAGCTGGTGTGCCGATATTGTACATGCCCACGACTGGCAGACCGGACTTATCCCCGCCTATCTATCGCAGCGCCCCTACTCTCCCCCTTCGGTATTTACTATCCATAACCTCTCCTATGCCGGTATCTTCTCCCGTCTTGAGTACGATACGCTGCAACTGCCGTGGGAGTGGTGGCATCCGGACGGGGTCGAATTTTATGGCAACTTCTCCATGCTCAAAGCGGGGATTGTCTTTGCTAACCGAGTGACGACCGTCAGCCCAAGTTATGCTCGCGAGGTGACATCTTCCCACCACGGCTACGGCTTTGAGGGGCTGTTTCGCGCCATCGACCACAAATTTAGCGGCATTTTAAACGGCATCGATAGCTCGGTATGGAACCCGGAGGGCGATCCATACCTCACCACCCGCTACTCGCTAAACCACCACTATCTAGCCGGCAAGCGAGCGAATAAAGAGGAGCTACTGCACCTATTTAACCTCACTGTCGATGAGGAGCGGATGCGCTCACCACTGTTTGGCTTTATCGGCCGCATGGTCTCACAAAAGGGGATTGATCTCATCGCCACCGCGATTCCCCGTATTTTAGGCCACCATAAAGCGACCTTTATTCTACTCGGCACCGGCGAGCACCACTATCAGGCCGAACTACAGGCGCTCGCGAACCTCTATCCCGGTCAAGTCGCACTCCACTTCGGCTACTCCGAAGAGCTCGCCCACCGTATTGAGGCGGGCTGTGACGCCTTTCTAATGCCCTCCCGTTTTGAGCCTTGTGGTCTAAATCAGCTCTACAGCCTCGCCTATGGCACCCCGCCGATTGTCCACGCCGTCGGCGGACTAGCCGACTCGATCGTCGATGCCACCTTAGATCACCTAACCACCAAGACCGCCAACGGCTTCTGCTTCTATCAGCCGACCACCGACTCGCTGCTCGGCGCTATCTACCGAGCGATAGATATCTACCAAAATCATCCCGCTCAGTGGCGACAGCTAATACGCACCGGCATGGCGCACCAGTTCGATTGGCACCATAGCGCGTTACACTATCAAGCGCTCTATGAGTTGATTAAATTATAGACCCCCCTCTATTTTCAACTACAGGATACTTCCATGAAAGAAACCTCAACCACTGATGTCTGTCTGCTACCCAATATTCCCGACATTAATAACGATCCCTTGGCGCTCTCGCAAGATTTTCAGCGCTACCTAATGCACCACCTAGGCCGTTTTCAGGGCTGCAACCCCTACTTTCTCTACTACGCCCTCTCGCTCGCCATTCGGGATCGGGTGATGGAGAACTGGCGCGAAACATGGTTACGAGACTCCCGACCTAATACCCGCCGCGCCTACTATCTATCGTTAGAGTTTCTGATTGGCCGCTCACTAGCTAACCACCTGCTCAATCTCGATCTAAAACAGCCGACTGAGGTGGCGATGCAGCAGTTCTCGCTGGCGATGGAAGATCTTATCGAACAGGAGCATGACGCCGGTCTCGGTAACGGTGGTCTAGGACGGCTAGCCGCCTGCTTTATGGATAGCTGTGCTACTTTAAACCTACCGGTGCTCGGATACGGTATCCGTTATGAGTACGGCATGTTCCGCCAACATATCGAAAATGGCTATCAGGTCGAAAACCCCGATCACTGGCTAGTCGATGGCAACCCATGGGAGCTAGAGCGGCACGAATATGCCCAAACCGTCCACTTCGGCGGCTACACCGAACACTTTATCTGCCCCGATGGACGCCACCGCAGCCGCTGGATTAGCTCCGAACAGGTGTTGGCCATCCCCTACGATGTTCCGGTATCGGGCTACAACAACGGTCGCGTTAACACTCTGCGGCTATGGAAATCGACCGCCACCAACGAGTTCAACCTAGATGAGTTTAATGCTGGCGACTACGCCGAATCGGTGGCTACCAAAAATACCGCCGAACACATCTCAATGGTACTCTATCCGAACGATAGTAACGAAAACGGCAAGGAGCTGCGTCTAAAGCAGCAGTACTTCCTCGCCTCGGCCAGTTTACAAGATATTTTAGAGCGCTGGATCGATCTACACGGGGTCGATTTTAGCCAATTTGCCGCCCAAAATGTCTTTCAAATGAACGATACCCACCCCACCATTGCCGTTGCCGAGCTGATGCGACTATTAATGGATGACTATAGGCTAAGCTGGGATAGCGCATGGAAAATCACCACCCAAACCATGGCCTATACCAACCACACCCTACTCCCAGAGGCGCTAGAGCGCTGGCCGGTCCCCCTATTTGAGCGCCTCCTGCCGCGCCTATTGGAGATTATTTACGATATTAACGCCCGTTTTATGGATATCGTCTCCTGTCGCTGGCCTGGCGATACGGCTCGACTACGGCGGATGTCGATTATTGAGGAGGGGCCGGTTAAGCAGATTCGTATGGCCTACCTCGCCATCGTTAGCAGCTTTTCCGTCAACGGCGTTGCCGCACTCCACTCTAATCTGCTGCAACAGGGGCTATTTGCCGACTTCTACGCCCTATGGCCGGAAAAGTTTAACAACAAAACCAACGGGGTCACCCCTAGGCGCTGGATCGCCCACGCCAACCCCGCCATGAGCCGCCTGATTAGCCAAAAGATCGGTCATAGCTGGATTGGTGATCTCAGCCAAATTGAGCAGCTCAAACCCTTCGCTAAAGGCAAAAAGAACCAACCTTTTCATAAAGCGTGGGCTAAAGCTAAGCTGGAGAATAAAGAGCGCCTCGCCGCCATCGTAGAGCGGGAGTGTGGTATCCGTTTCGATACCGAATCGATGTTTGATGTACAGGTCAAACGCATTCATGAGTATAAACGCCAACTGCTCAATATCCTGCATGTTATCCACCTCTACCGCCGCCTTAAGAGCGGTGATTGCCACAACTGGACTAACCGCGCGGTACTGATTGGTGGCAAGGCTGCTCCCGGCTATATGATGGCCAAGCAGATTATTAAGTTAATCAATAATGTTGCCCATGTGGTGAACCACGACTCCGACATTGGCAACAGACTGAAAGTCGCCTTCTTCCCCAACTACAGCGTCTCGGCGATGGAGATTATCGCCCCCGGTACCGATCTCTCCGAGCAGATATCAACGGCAGGCAAAGAGGCCTCCGGCACCGGCAATATGAAGTTCATGATGAACGGGGCGTTAACCATCGGCACCTACGATGGGGCCAATATCGAAATTTTAGAGGCTGTCGGGGCGGAGAACTTCTTCCTCTTTGGGCTTAAAGCGGACGAAGTCTCAGATCTGCGCCAACACTACCGGCCCCAAAGCTATATCGATAATGACACCCATCTGCAAGCGGTGATGCAGCTATTAACCTCCGGCCACTTTAACCGCCATGAACCCGGCCTATTCGATGATATTATTCGTGCCCTGCTCAACCCACACGATCCTTGGCTGACCTTGGCCGACTTCAGCAGCTATGTCACTGCCCAACAGCAGGCGGCTGAGGCGTATCAGGATCAGAGTCGCTGGATTAAGATGAGTATTCTCAATAGCGCCAGTAGCGGCTTCTTCTCCACAGATCGAACCATTAGTCACTATAACAACGATATCTGGAAACTGACCCCGATCACCGCCTAGCTTCACGATACGATATACGATAACAGAGGTGACCCCACTGCCGCTGCAGATCCACAATGGCCGCTGGCTAAGCCACCTGAGGCGGCGTGCGGTTACCGAAGAGGAGCTTGCCGCCTTTACCAGCGGCGAGGTAAAACTCTCGCCCACCGCTGCCCGAATCGCCGCTAGCCGCACGCGGGGCAGCGCTGCCGTTTCGACGCTATTTGCCACCGCAGCCGATCTAACCCATCCCGATCAGCTCCCCGATGCCCTACTAGCCGCCCAGCGCATGGTTAGGGCGTTAGCTGATCGCGAAATCATCGCCTTAGTCTCCGACTCCGACACCGATGGTCTCACCAGTCACGCCCTGTCGCGACTGATCCTAGAGCAGCAGTTCAACACAGCGCCAGCACAGCTAATCTCAGAGATCGGCCATAAAATCAATGATGGTTACGGATTGTCAGATAACCTCTGCCAGCGACTACTACAGCGCACTCCCCGACCCACTTTAGTCATCACCATGGATTGCGGTTCAAGCGATGAGGCTCGCATTGCGCAGTTAAAAGAGGCCGGTATCGATGTCATCGTCACCGACCACCATGAACTACCGCAAGCGAGCCCCCCCCCTTCCGCCTTGGCCACCCTCTCCCCAATTAGAGCCGACAGCGGCTATGGCGATCCGACCATTGCCGGCTGTATGGTTGCTTGGCTCTTCTGGTGTCAAGTTCGAGTGGCGCTCATTGAATCGAACCGACTACCCGCATCAGCCCCGAAGCTAAGCCGCTATCTCGACTTTGTCGCCTTAGGTACCGTTGCCGACTGTGTTACCCTAGCCCACAGCCACAATAATCGCGCCGTGGTAAAGCTGGGATTAGAGATCATTAATCGCTCTAACCATCCAGCCTGGCAAATTGTACGGCAGGAGGCCGGCAGTCATGGCACGATTAACGCCTCAGCTCTAGCCTTTGATGTCGCCCCACGCATTAACGGTGCCTCACGCATGGCAACCCCTTGGCCGGCACTCAAATTTCTGCTAACCCCCAACCACAGTGAGGCAGAACAGCTCTGGCTTGAGATCAGTGGTTACAACCAGCAGCGCAAACAGGTACAGCAGCAGATGGTACAGCAGGCGATGGCCCAGATCCGCCTAATCGACTTCAGGTACCAATATGGCCTAGCCCTCTACCTAGCAGAGGGCCACCCCGGTGTTCAGGGGATTGTTGCTAGCCGCCTCCTAGAGCGCAGCGGTATGCCGGTCGCCTGTATGACCCCCCACCGCCACGACGAACAGCTACTCTCCGGCTCAATGCGCAGTCTCGACACTGTTCACGCCCGCAAGGTACTACAGCACTGTTTTGACACCATCCCCGACTGCGGTCCTGGGTATGGGGGCCACGCCGCCGCCGGTGGTTTCACCCTCTATCGAGACAAGCTGCCACAATTTATCCACCACTTCTGCGCCGCAATCGAGCAGCAGCATCCTCAACCGTTTGAACCTGTGATCTATAGTGATGGAGAGCTCGCGACCGAGCTGCTCTCCCTAGATCTGGTAACAGAGTTAGAGCGACTCGAACCGTTCGGACGCCAATTTCCAGCGGCCGCCTTTGAGGCGATCTTTACTATTGAGCGGCTCTTTCACATGGGAAAAAATGGTGAACACCTGCGTCTGGAGCTCACCGCCTGCCACCACAGATTTAACGCTGTCTGGTTTTTTGCACTCGATCCGCTCGGCAATACCCCAGTGGTGCAGGGCCAAAGCTACCGCTTTCTCTTTACCCCGATAAGAAACGACTACCGAGGGATGGAGGCGCTACAGCTAAGGGTTACTGGCATCATTACCGTTTAACCGCTCCCTTCTATCCTGTCAGTTGGGCTAAATCCCCCTTGCTGCCTAGCCAGTGGCGTCGGTCGGCTGAACGCTTTTTAGCCAACAGCATATCCATTAAATGGTTATCCGCCTCCCCGTCACTATCACTGAGTTGCATCTGTACTAAGCGTCGAGTATCGGGGTTAAGCGCGGTCTCTCGTAGCTGCTTAGGGTTCATCTCCCCTAACCCTTTAAAACGGGTAACTTGTGCTTTTCCGCGCCGCTTCTCCTGCTCAATGCGCTGTAAAATGGCGTCCCGCTCTCTGTTATCGAGCGCATAGAGGGTCTCTTTGCCAATATCGATACGGTAGAGTGGCGGCATGGCGATATAGAGATGGCCAGCGGCGATTAACGGTCGATAGTGGCGTAAAAAGAGGGCCGACAATAGGGTGGCGATGTGGGCTCCATCGGAGTCGGCATCGGCCAAAATACAGATTTTGCCGTAACGCAGTTTGCTAAGATCACCAGAGCCTGGATCAACGCCAATCGCGACCGAAATATCGTGCACCTCCTGCGACGCAAGCACTTCGGTTGAATCGACCTCCCAAGTGTTTAGAATCTTGCCTCGTAGAGGCATAATCGCCTGAAACTCCTTATCTCTAGCCTGCTTAGCGGAGCCTCCGGCCGAATCCCCCTCCACCAGAAATAGCTCGGTACGAGAGCTATCGGTCGTACTACAATCGGCCAGTTTACCCGGTAGCGCCGGCCCTTGGGTGATCTTTTTCCGCTCCACCTTACGACCAGCACGAAGCCTTTTTTGAGCCGAATTGATCGCCAGCTCAGCGAGCTGTTCGCCTAACTCATGGTGCTGGTTGAGCCATAATGAGAAGCTATCTTTCACCACGGCCGAGACAAAGCCGGCACACTCCCGCGATGATAAGCGCTCTTTGGTTTGACCAGAGAACTGCGGATCGGCCAGTTTGACCGACAGAATATAGCTAACCCGCTCCCAGACATCTTCTGGTGCCAATTTGACTCCACGCGGCAATAGGTTACGAAAGTCACAAAACTCCCGCATCGCCTCGGTCAACCCGCTTCGTAAACCGTTAACATGGGTCCCCCCTTGAGAGGTCGGGACGAGATTGACATAGCTCTCGCTGATCCCCTCCCCTTCAGGAACCCACACCAGTGCCCACTCGGCTGCCTGCTGGCTATCCTCATGTTTGCCGATAAACGGCTCCGCTGGCACCCTCTCGGCCCCCTGCAAGCTAGAGCTAAGGTAGTCGGCTAACCCCTCTTCGTAACACCACTCCTGCTCAATATCGTTCACCTCGTCCACCAAGCGAATCGTTAACCCCGGACAGAGCACCGCTTTAGCGCGCAGCAGATGGGTTAAACGGGTGCGGGAGAGGGTCGGAGAGTCGAAGAATGTCTCATCCGGTTGAAAGCGCACTATCGTTCCTGTCACTCGCTTGGCAACTTTACCGATAATCTCCAGATCGCTCACCTTGTTGCCATTAGCAAAGCGCATGGCGTATTCATTGCCATCCCGCCGCACCCTCACTTCGAGCAATTTAGAGAGTGCATTGACCACCGACACCCCGACACCGTGTAAGCCGCCAGAGAATTGATAGTTTTTATGGGAGAATTTACCGCCAGCATGGAGTTTAGTTAAAATCACCTCAACCCCAGGAACCCCCTGCTGTGGGTGGATATCGACCGGCATTCCACGACCATCATCACTGACCTCTACCGAGCCATCTTTTAACAGAGTGACCTCAATGCGGCTGCAGAAACCGGCCATCGCCTCGTCGATCGAGTTATCGACAACCTCCTGAACCAAGTGGTTAGGGCGTTCGGTTTGGGTGTACATCCCAGGCCGTTTGCGTACCGGTTCTAGTCCGCTTAAAACCTCAATCGATTCCGCTGTGTAGTTATGACTCATTAGCTAGCTGCACCTGTTCATGGCTCCGGCAATAAAAAAGGCCCGCAATATAGCAGGCCTTGGGGGAGAGTCCAAATCGGTTACAAAGATTATTGGCTATCCGAGGCAGTTTTTGCGCCAGATGCCTGCTGTAGTAGCGGCTTTAACTCCCCTTTTTGGTACATCTCCATCAAAATATCGTGGCCGCCGATGAGCTCGCCGCTGACATAGATCTGCGGAAAAGTCGGCCAGTCGGCGTAGCGGGGCAGGTTCTGAAAAATATCAGCATCCGCCAAGACATTGACATGGGCAAACTCGACCTCACAGCTCTGCATCACCTGAACGGCGCGGCTAGAGAAGCCGCACATCGGCATCTGCGGCGTCCCCTTCATGTAGATAACAATCGGGTTGCCCTTTACCTGTTCATCAATGCGCTGTAGTACATCGTCCATTCATTCACCTCAAAATTTCAGTTAAATCTTTACCAAAAAAGTCGGAAAGGATATGGTTATCATAGCTACCGATATCAATAGCTGCTAAAAATACGGTTTAAATTTTATTTTCCTGTTACCATTAAGCCACTTTTAAACCCTCTCTATTCGTTTTAAGGAGTATTGTATGCAGAAACGATGCCTTGCCCTTGCAGTCTCGTTAGCGCTCGTAACGACCCTTCCACTGAGCCAATCCATGGCCGAAGAGCGCGGCCAACGCGATGCGCTTAGCCTTTTAGGGGGGGCAACCGACTTTGATAGTGATACCGGATTTGATACCGGCATGATGCTCCGCTACGGCTATCAATACCTCTTTACCTCCAATATCGGTCTGGAGCTAAGTGGCCAGGTAGGAAAGAGCGAAGTTGAGACAAGTGGTGATGATGTTAAACATAAGCAGTGGCAGCTCGATGGCCTCTACCACTTCGATCAGGGGCAGAGCCTAGTCCCCTACCTTGCCGCCGGCGTAGGTCAGCTTATTATCGATACCGACTCGACCCAAAATGATGTCGATCATTTACTCAATGTAGGCGGTGGTTTTAACTACTATTTTAACGATAACCTAAGCTGGCGCTCCGATTTACGGCTACTGGCGGTGAGAGATCAAGATAGTGCGGCGCAAAATACCCAAGATTTGCAACTCGCTACCGGGATAAACTACCTGTTCGATGATCGCCGTAAATCGACCGATAGCGATAGTGATGGCGTCTCTGACTACAGCGATCAGTGCCCAGATACCCCGGCAGGTGCTGCTGTCGATGGCCAAGGGTGCCTGCTCGATAGTGACCGCGATGGCGTGGCTGACTACCTAGATCAGTGCTCAACCACCCCGGCTAATGTGGCCGTCGATGAGCAGGGGTGTATGTTAGATAGCGATGGAGATCGAGTGGCCGATGCTAACGATCAGTGCCCGTCAACGATGGCTGGCATCGCGGTCGATCGTTACGGCTGTCCTCTCGACAGTGATCGCGATGGGGTCATTGATGCCAATGATCGCTGCCCGAATACCGGCGCAGGTGTTATCGTCGATAGTCACGGCTGTGTTCAGCTTGAAGAGAAGGTCGTATCGGTTCGATTAAGTGTACAGTTTGCCACCAATAGCAGCGAGATCGATCAGCGCTACCACGCCGAGCTACAGCAGGTGGCCGATTTTATTAGCCAGTATGTCAAGGTCGAAGATTTTGAACGCATTATGATCGAAGGGCACACCGATAGCCGTGGTAGCGAGAGCTACAATCGTAAACTATCGCAACTCAGAGCCGATGCCGTGCGCAACCACCTGATAGGGTTAGGTGTTAACCCGATTGTGATTAGCGCTAAAGGGTTTGGGGAGTCCACACCGATTGGCGATAACAGCACCGATGCAGGACGGCAGCAGAATCGGCGCGTGGTGATGAGTGTCTCTCGGACAATAAAGCAGTAGCTCTAAACTTACCCCCCTCCCCCTCTTTAGCACGGGGGGGGTTAGAGTGCTCGGTGCCCTATATCGCGGCGATACCATACCCCGGTAAAAGAGACCGACTCGGCTAGACGGTAGCACGCCTCGTTCGCCTCCGCTAGCGTCTCGCCTAAGGCAGCGGCACCTAATACCCGCCCACCGTTACTCACGATCTCCCCCTGCTGTAGGGCGGTACCGGCATGGAACAGCTTGGTAGTTACGCCATTATCCCCCCCTAAACCACGAATCGGATCACCCTTGCGATAAGCGCCCGGATACCCCGCTGCCGCAAGCACCACCACCATTGCCGATCGAGGATCCCACTCAATCGACTGCTCTGCCAACCGCCCCTCCAACGCAGCCAGACAGAGCTTAGCTAAATTCGATTTTAGCCTTAACAGCAGCGGCTGGGTCTCAGGATCACCTAGGCGGCAGTTATACTCTAATACCTTAGGGATGCCGTCAGCACCAATCATCAATCCAGCATAGAGAAAGCCCTTATAGTGGCACTTATCAGCCTCTAACCCGCGCACCGTCGGATAGATCACCTGCTCCATAATCCGCTGCTCTAACGCTGGAGTCACGATAGGCGCCGGCGAGTAGGCTCCCATACCGCCAGTATTAGGGCCGGCATCGCCCTCATAGGCCGCTTTATGATCTTGCGAGCTCGCCATCGGCAGCACCGTCGTGCCATCGACCATACAGATAAAACTCACCTCCTCCCCGCTCAAAAACTCTTCGATAACCACCCGACTTCCCGCCTCCCCAAACTGGTTATCGGCTAGCATCTGCTCGACTGCCGCCTTCGCTTCGGCCACACTCTGCGCCACAATGACCCCTTTACCGGCGGCCAAGCCATCGGCTTTAACGACGATAGGAGCCCCCTGCTGTTCGATATAGCGCTGCGCCTCAGCCACATCGGTAAAGGTCGCATAGGCAGCAGTCGGGATCTGGTGACGAAGCATAAACTCTTTGGCGTATGCCTTTGAACCCTCTAGCTGCGCTGCCACTTTGGAGGGGCCAAAACAGGGAAATCCTGCCGCAGAAAAGGCATCAACAACCCCAGACACTAGCGCGACTTCTGGCCCCACTACCGTTAAATCGATACCCGTTTTAGTCGCAAACTCAAGTAGTGCGGCGATATCGCTGATCTCTATCGCCACACTCTCCAATCTCTCCTCCATCGCAATACCGGCATTGCCCGGTGCGACATAGACCCTCTCGACCCCCTCTGCCTGCGCCAATTTCCAGCTCAGCGCATGTTCACGCCCGCCACTACCTAGCACCAAGACTCTCATATCATCTCCTTGAGTTCTGTTATTAACTATGACCGCTCAACCAACGCCCGCATCAACCCGAACAAGCTGCAATAGATCATCGAACGGCATCGGTTTAGCAAAATAGAAACCTTGAAACTGATAACAGGCCATCTGCTGCAGTAGCTGTAGCTGCTCCTTGCTCTCGACCCCCTCAGCGATCACCTCCATATTCATCGATCGCGCCATCTGAATAATCATATTCACAATAACGCGCGAGGTGTCAGTGCAGTTCATCTCTTTAACAAACGATTGGTCAATTTTTAGCTGATCAATCGGCATATTCGCTAAATAGGCTAATGAGGAGTAACCGGTGCCAAAGTCGTCTAGCGCAATCTTCACCCCTAAGCGGCGAATTTGAGTTAACTGCTGTCGCACCACCATCGGATCGTTAATCATTGAGGTCTCGGTTAACTCCAGTTTGAGCCACTTTGGCGCAAGATGGTAGTTATTGAGCTGCTGCTGTAACTGATCGACAAAGTCGGGTTGAGCTAACTGCATGGCACTGACATTCATCGAAATAGCCTTAAAACTGCTCAAAGTGCAGCCGTGTAACAGTTGCACGCTATCGCGCACTGTTCGTTGCAGTACCCAGTTACCGATATCGAGAATAAGATTCGACTTTTCGGCCAGTGGAATAAACTCCGCTGGCGAGACAAACTCCCCGTCACGATGCCAGCGCAGTAGCGCCTCGGCCCCTATCAGCTGCTGTTGCTGGTTATACTGCGGCTGGTAGTAGAGCTCTAGCTCGTCACGACTAACCGCATATCGTAGCGCAATGTCGAGCTGATGGCTCTTGTAGGCCGCCTTCTGAATATCGCGAGAGAAGAGCTGAAACGAATTAGCGCCGCTAATCTGCCAAGCGCTCTCAGCTGCCAACCACCCTTGGTGCAGAATCTCCTCCGGCAGCGTGCGCGACTGAGGTAGAGTAGTAACACCCACCGTCGCACGGGGGAAAAAGTGTTCGCCGCTGTTACCAAATCCGGCCTGCAGCTCCTCGAACAGACTCTCAACCACCCGAATGGCATGGTGATAGATGGAGTGATTCGGCGCTATTTCGGCCAGTAACACAAAGTTACCGCTACCTAAATAGCCGCTCTCTAGTGGGGTTGAGTGTAGCTGATGCAGCAGTTTAGCCACTTCAATCAGGAAATTTTCCATCTCCACCCGACCGATATTGACCTGTAGCTCATTAAACTGCAATAGATGGATATAAAATAGCAGCGCCCTCTTATGCTGCCGCTGTAGCAGCCCCTGCTGCCGATGCAGCTTCTCCAGAAAGAAGCGCTGGTTAGGCAGATTGGTAATCTCATCGAAACGGCTATGGTAGTTTAGCTGCTCCTCAGCCTCACGAATATCGCTCAAATCGGTAAAGGTCGCCACATAGTGGGTCAACTTCCCCTGCAGATCCCTAACCGCAGTAATGCGCAGATATTCGGGATAGATCTCACCACTTTTGCGCCGATTCCAAATCTCGCCACTCCAGCTCCCCTGAGCTAACAGACTCTGCCATAGCTGCTGATAGAACTGCTTATCGTGCTGCCCCGATTTCAGTAGTGAAGTCGATTGGCCGACCACCTCACTATTCAGATAGCCGGTAATACGGCTAAAGGCCCCATTGACGCGCAAAAATCGCGCCTCAGGTGAGATAATCGCAATCGCCTCATGAGTCTCAAAAGCGACAGCGGCGATCTGTAGCTCCCTGCGGCTCTGTTCGATTTCGGTCATATCGATGCCGGTTGCCACCACATAGGCCACCTCCCCATCGCTATCGAGTAGGGCGCTATTTGACCACTCTAACACCACCTCATGACCATCTTTACAGAGCCAAGGGTTAATATGGTGGCTAGGGAAGTTGCCTGCCATGAGGGAGTGGAAGACCTGAATCACCTGCTGCCGCGCCCGCTGGGGGATCACCCACTCCCATACCGGCTGGCCGACGATCTCCTCCCTCGTAAAACCGGTGACCCTCTCGGCGGCCCGATTAAAACAGACGATACGCCCCTCACTATCGATGACAGTGACCACGGCCGCGACGGTCTCCAATAGCTCGGAGGCAAACCTCTGGCTCTGTAACAGACAGCGATTTATCACTCGTTTAGCAACTAAGGTGCAGACTGTAGGGCAGAGGCGATTAGCTGCGGCAGAGCAGCATTGGCCCCTAAATGGGTGGCGACGCGAAGAGTCACCTGAGGATACTTGGCGATAATGGGTGCCATCTCCGCTGGAATATCTTGCACCACATGGCGGCCTGCGGCCAGAAAATAGGGGAAAATCTGAATCTCGGTCGCCCCGCGCTGAATCAGAGACTCTAACCCCTCGGCAATTGAAGGCTTGGCTAACTCCAGAAAAGCGGCATCGACTAACGGTACGCTCTCCCCTAATAGCTCGGCAATATGGGTAGTTAACGCACGCACCTCATCATTAGAGGCGGCGCGACGGCTACCGTGAGCCGCGAGTAAGATAGCTTGCATAGAACTCTCCTGTCTTATCTCATTGTCTAAAAAGGCTCTACTCAGCCAGACCATACCAGACCTGACCGGCCCGTTGCTGTTTCAGTAGTTGCAGTCCACAACGGGCCATATCGGCCTCCTGCTGCGGCGCGTCACTCTCAAAGTAGAGCACCCCCTTCGGGGTCAATAGCCGCTGCTGCTGTAACAGCGTTAGGGCTTGTGGCAACAGACCAGAGCCAAAGGGCGGATCGATAAAAATAATATCGAACGGCTGCTGACAAGCAGAGAGATAGGCTAGCGCGTCACTCTGCACCACCCTCGCCTGCTCGCTAGCTTGTAACAGAGCAAGGTTACGCTGCAACTGCTCGACCACCGCCGCACTGCGATCGACAAACAGACTCTCTACCGCACCACGAGAGAGCGCCTCTAACCCCAAAGCACCACTACCGGCAAAGAGATCGAGACAGCGCGATGAGGCGATAGAGCCCTGCAACCAGTTAAACAGCGTCTCTCGCACCCTATCGGTGGTCGGGCGCAGCCCTGGCAGCGCCAGTACCGGCAACTTTCGGCTACGCCACTTGCCGCCGATAATGCGTAGCTGATGGCTCCTTGCCATAGTCGCTAGTTTGACTTAGGGGCGCTGCGTCGACTGGGCATCGTTAAACTCTTGCCCCGCCCCAACAGAGACGATTAGCGCCGCTCTACCCTTTAGGCGCCGTTGCCAGGCGTCACGAATCTGCTCTAGTGTCACCGCCTCGATCTGTGCGGTAAAGGTGTCAAGATAGTTAATCGGAAAGCGGTAGAAGGCCATGACGGCGACATAGCTGAGAATATCGCTATTAGAATCGATCTTAAGCGGAAAACTGCCACTGATATTCTTTTTCGCGGCAGTGAGCTCCGCCTCAGTCGGCCCCTGCTCAATAAACTCATTTAGCGTCTGCGCTAGCACCTCTAGTGCATAGGCTCGTTGGCTATTTTTAGTCTGCAACCCCATCACAAACACCCCACCGAGCTCTAGTGGGCTAAAGTAGCTATAGGCGCTGTAGGAGAGGCCCCGCTGCTCCCGAATCTCATCGCTAATGCGCGATACGAGCCCCCCGCCGCCCAAAATATGGTTACCGACATAGAGGGCAAACTTATCCTTATCACCGCGAGCATACCCCTCCATGCCCCACATTAGGTGGCTTTGGCTACTCTCATGGGCAATATGGTGCTGTTGTGAGACTGTGAGCGGTTTGACCACAGGCAGCTTCGATACCGGCTCCCCCGGCGGCAGGGCTGCCGCTAGGCGATTAGCGTAGCGTTTAGCCTCGGCGGTCGATAGCGCCCCGACAATGACCATCAGACCGTGGCTGACACTATAGTGGTGCCGATAGAAGTCGAGTAGCTGCGGTTGCTGTAACGCCTTCACCGAGCTGGCCTCGCCCACAACGGGCGTGGCGTAAGGGTGGTCGGCGTAAACATGGCGGTAGAAGGCATCAGATAGAATCGAGGCGGGGTTCTGCTGCCCCATCTCGATACTGGTTAATATCTGCTGGCGCACCCGCTCTAGCGCCTCTGGAGGGAAGTTGGCACCTTGTAACAGCGCCGCCATCTGGCTAACGGCCTGGGATACAATGTTCTCCTCTGCTAACGAACGCAGCGATACGGTCGCCATATCGCGACTAGCGTTAAAGCCGGTGATTGCCCCTAACGACTCAAACTGCTGCGCCACCTCATCGGCACTCCACTTCGCCGTCCCCTCCTCGATCATAGCGCTGACAAAATTAGCGATACCGCTGAGGGTAGCGTCACGACGACTGCCGGCATCGAACACTAGCTCTATATCGACCATCGGCACCGACATAGCCGGTACAAACCAGACCGGCAGGCCATTATCGGTCTGCCAAGTCTCGATTTGGGGGGTAGCGTTCGCGATAAGAGGCAGTAACAGTAGCATTGATAATAGTCGTCTCATCTCAACTCTCCTGCTCTGGCAGCAGCCAAGCGACAGTGAGCCGACTATCGATCAAGTACTCCTGCGCCACCTGCTGCAACTGTTGAGGGGTAAGCGCTTGTAGCTGTTCGATATAGCTATCGGCGAGCTGCCAATTGAGCCCAACCGTCTCTAACATCCCGATCTGCATCGCCTGATAAAAGAGCGAATCCTGCTCATAGACTTTAGAGGCGATGAGTTGCGTCTTAATTCGCTCTAGCTCTTCAGGCTTGACCAGCTGCTGCTGTAGCTCGGCCACTTGGCGTTTTAGCGCCTGCTCTATTTTAGCCGGAGTGACCCCGTCAACCGGTACCCCCTCTAGCAGAAAGAGTGAGTCGTGACGGGCGTAGAGATCATAACCGGCACCGGCTGAGGCGGCCAGCGCCTCCCCCCTCACCAGATCGCGACTTAAACGGGCGCTATCGCCACCATCGAGCACATAGGCTAAAAGCTCTAGGGCGTAGCTCTTCCACGGCGCATCGCTAGTGCGCAGAACGGGCACTTGATAGCCCATCAGCACCAGCGGCACTTTAGCGGCAGCGCGGACGGTCAACCTACGCTCGCCATACTGAGGGGGCTCCTGTCGCTGTTTAACCGCCGTGAGTTGGCTGGGGGGAAGATTACCGAAATGGCGTTTAGCCAGCGCAAACACCGCCTCAGGCTCCACATCGCCAGCCACGACTAACGTCGCGTTATTGGGGGCGTACCAGCGCTGGTACCACTGCTGTAGATCGTCTAGCGTTAGCTGTTCCAGATCGCTCATCCAACCGATAATCGGTTGCCCATAGGGGTTATTGTTAAAGGCGGTAGCCATAAACTGCTCATAGGTGAGCGCCGTCGGTTTATCGTCGGTTCTCAGCCGCCGCTCTTCGATCACCACCTCTCGCTCGCGTTTAAAATCGTCCGCCTGCAGCCGCAGATTGCGCATCCTATCGGCCTCCAGCTCAAAGGCGATCTCTAGCCGACTACGCTCTAACTGCTGAAAGTAGGAGGTGTAGTCGCGACCGGTAAAAGCGTTCTCCTTACCGCCATTGTCGGCAATAATGCGCGAAAACTCACTACCGGGAACTTTGTCAGTCCCCTGAAACATCATGTGCTCTAACACATGGGAGATACCGGTCGCGCCGCTCGGCTCATAGCTAGAGCCGATCTTATACCAAATTTGTGATACCACCACCGGCGCACGGCGATCTACTTTGACAACGATCTTCAGGCCGTTATCGAGCTGATATTGGTGCACGGTAGAGGGCGGCATTGGGGCCGCAGACAACGAGACACTAAACCACACTAGCAGTAGCTGGGCGGCTGTAGCGATCGAAATGGCGAATAGAGACATGTCGTGAGGGCTCCTTCATAATCAAATTTGACCAATTTTGCCCTGTTAGTGTGCCATCGGCTACCATTTTTTCAAGCCTTCCCCCCTTAATTGCACAAAGTGGTACGATATGGGCCTAACCTTTGTAACTGCCTCAACCCTATAAGGAGCGAATTTATGTTTGGCTTTGGCAAAAAAAGAGCCGCCGTTAGCGATGATGTAATCCCCACCGAACCGCCGGCAACAGAGAAGAGTCACGGTCTTCTAGGGCGGCTCAAACAGGGGCTCAAAAAGACCGGAGAGATTTTAAACAGCGATGTTCGCGATCTGGTTAAACTGAAGCGGGAGATCGATGATGAGCTGATAGAGGAGCTGGAGACGCAGCTTCTTAGCGCCGATCTCGGCATTGAAGCGACCGCAGAGATTATCGATACCCTATCGCAGCAGGTCTCACGCAAGGAACTGAAAGATGGTGAAGCGCTCTTCAGTGCCATGAAGCAGTCGATGAAGCAGCAGCTACAGCGAGTCGAGGCTCCTCTGGTGATCGACACCCACAAGCGGCCCTATGTCATTCTAGTCGTTGGCGTTAACGGTGCCGGCAAGACCACCACGATCGGCAAATTGGCCAAACACCTGCAGCAGCAGGGCAAGCGGGTACTCTTAGCTGCCGGCGATACCTTTCGCGCCGCCGCCGTAGAGCAGCTTCAGATATGGGGCGAGCGTAACGATATCGAAGTCGTCGCTCAAAAGGGGGGTGCCGACTCCGCCTCGGTCATTTTTGATGCCATAAGCGCCGGCAGAGCTAGAGAGGTCGATGTGGTGATTGCCGACACCGCCGGCAGACTCCATACCCAATCTGGTTTAATGGATGAGCTAACGAAGGTGAGGCGGGTGAGCGGTAAACTCGACGCCACCGCTCCGCATGAGGTACTGTTGGTGCTAGATGCCGGTATTGGCCAAAATGGGGTCAAACAGGCTGAACAGTTTGACCGTGCGGTAGGGGTGACCGGTATTGTCTTAACCAAACTTGATGGCACCGCTAAGGGGGGAGTCATTTTCGCTATCGCTAATAAACTCCGTATTCCGATCCGCTTTATCGGGGTGGGGGAGCAAATTGACGATCTGCGGCCATTTAACGCTGCCGACTTTATCGCTGCGCTGTTTGATGAGTCGTAAATAGCCCCCAGGGCCTCTAGGGGGGGCTAAACGATAAACTACTGGTTAATACGCCCAACCGCACAGCTCACAAACGATTTGGCCTTCGCCCCGACCGAACTTAAACCGTGCAGCGTATCGACTTCGGGATAGCCCATCGCTGCAAGCGCCTCGCAATAGCGCTGGCGATCCTCGTTTTGCCCCTCAATCGCAACGACCCCCTCTTCAATGTTAACAGTCACCCCCTCAACGCCCTCTAGGGCACCCATTTTGGTCACAATGGTATTGGCGCAGCCGCCACACTTAATGTTCTCTACTGCAATGGTTACATTCATCTCTCTCACCTCTTCTGTTTCAGAACGCTAGACTCTAACGGTCTTGTAGAGGCTATGTCAATTAGCACTCAGCGGCAACACAATTTTCATCACGGATTAATTAACCTGTCACATTTTTACGGCACTATGCCGACTAATTTGTACTACACCTAGGAGTCAACCATGCCTAAATCCCCCTTCGCCATTACCCTGTTAACCTCTTCAATTGTGCTATCGTTAGGGGTCGCCCTCTCAGGCTGTAGCGCTACGGCCGAACAGAGCTCGCCTGCCCCTGTGAGCACAAGCAAGCCGATGACGGCCCCAAAGAGCGAAGCGCCGGCCATGATCATGGAGGTCTATGAGATCCACCATGAAGGTCGAATTAATCTCTTCTACGATAAGGCGCTCTACCATGAGTTTGCCCAGTTACATGAGACCCCCTTTCGCCTAACCCGTATCGGTGCTGGCCCTAACGGGGAGACGGTAGTCTTCGGTCTCACGGACAAAGATAAGAAAAAACCAGACAATGTTGACCTAGTCAAGCTGTTTGATGGCAAAATGGCAGCGCCCGCCGACTTTTATGGCGAGATGCGGATGCATGGTCGCATCTATGTATTTGATAACTATGAAGATATGAAGCAAGTCAGGCAGGTTGGTGAGCCGAGCTACTTCTACTCTGAAATCGGCTCCGGCCCTAACGGCGAGACGGTCAAATATGTGCTTAACAGCAGCAACAACAAAAAGCGTCCCGATGCGCTAATTGCCAAATTCAAAGCGCATAACCGCTAGAGCGCCTTACCCTCCTCTCACTCTTACTCTCACTGGCAGCCTCGGGGGCTATCGTTTGTATGTCGATAACCATCAATCTGCCCGCTCCGTTTTGCTCTTCTCCTCTCTCAAACATGACGAGTCGTGCCCGCACCCTAGCTTGGTGCGGGCATTTTTTCACGCTCAATCGACCCTAAGCGATCATGCAACTCCCTAACGAGCTGACGATTCTGTTTCAGCCTATCGTCATGATCCATCAACAGACAATTCTTGGCTATGAGGCTTTTATTCGGGGTCCGGCCAACTCGCCCTATATTAATCCACAACTGCTATTTGAACAGGCACAACACCAAGGACGCGAGGCGGTTATCGATCTGGAGATCTACTGCCACCTTCAGGTCATTAAGCAGTTTGTTAGCCTAGAGTTGCCAGGAAAACTCTTTCTCAACAGTACCCTGTTTCACCACAACCCCCTCTACCACTATACCGCTGCCGATATTGTCGATATCGCCGCCGGTAGCGGCCTTCATCGCGAAAAGTTGGTCGTTGAGCTTAAAGTAAATGGCGATTTTAACGCTAGTGACACCGAACACCAAATTGCGCTCTGTCACCAAAGTGGTATTCAGCTATCGCTCTATCAGCAGGCCTACATTGATAAGTTGACCGCTTATCAGGGCGAGATGCCCGACTATATTAAATTTAATCGCCATCTGATTAACGATATCGCCGCCTCACCCGAGCGACAACAGCTACTACAGCAGAGCATCACCCACTGGGAGGTGCAGGGAGCCCCCCTAATCGCCGAGGGCGTTGAGTCGCGTGACGACTTTCGCTACATCGCCAACAGCGGTATCGCCGCCGCTCAGGGCTACTACTTCAGTCGTCCCTCAGCCTCCCCACCTCGTGCCCTAAAGTTAGAGCTCTTCTGCACTAGCGAGGTCGAAATCAACCGCTCACAAGCGACACTATTAAATGAGACGGTGGCTATTTTAAGCACTCCAACCCCCTCAGTCCCCCCCGATACGCTCCTCAACGAAGTAGAGCAGCTATTCCGTCACCATCAGACGCTCCAATCGATTCCGGTGGTCACCGACACAGGTCAACCGCTAGGGTTAGTGCGGCGCCAGCACCTCTACTCACTCTTTGCGCTACAGTATGGCCGTTCGCTCTACGCTAAAAATCGGGTCACCACACTGATCGATGAGGATACGGTCACGCTCGATGCCCATACCCCCATTACTGAGGCCAGTAGCAAAATTACCGCAGTGATGCAGCAGCAGGTCGAGAGCGATTTTATCATTACGGAACGGGGGCGCTATCTTGGTATCGGCAAGGTGATTGAGCTGCTACGGCGAATTACCGAGCTACAGGTACGCAACGCCCACTATGCTAATCCGTTGACCCTGCTGCCCGGCAATGTCCCGATCTATGAACACTTTGAGGGCTGTGTTCGCGACGGTATGACCTTTGTTGTCGCCTACTGCGATCTCGATCACTTTAAACCGTTTAACGATATCTACGGTTACAGCCAAGGCGATGGCGTCATTCGCAAAGTGGCCGAGATTCTGCTCGAACATAGCGGTTCGGCCACTGACTTTGTCGGCCATGTGGGGGGAGATGATTTTATTATTATCTTTCGTAGTATCGACTGGAAGCGCCGCTGCCATAAAATCTTAGAGCGTTTCGCCGCTAGCGTCGCCGAGTTCTACGCTAGCGATGACTATCAGCGTGGCGGTTTTTACGCCAAAAGTCGCCAAGGAGAGATGACCTTCTACCACCTGCTTAGCCTCTCTATCGGCGCAGTCGAGATCAACCCCCACCCCGAAATGACCCACCACGATATCTCAACGCTAACGACTGAGGCCAAAAAGGGGGCTAAAGCAATAGCGGGTAACTCGCTCTATGTCCGTACCTATACTAAGGCGTCGTAAATGCTTGATCGACTCCTGCGCCTCTACTGGACGGTAAAACGCAAAACTCGCCTAGTACGATTTTTTAACGGGTTAAACTATTTAGGCCGTCCTGGTAAGGTCTTCTTTCCAGTCGAACTCATTGACCAGGGGCTAGAGCTAATTCTGTCGGGGCTAAATAACACCCTCGCCATACAGTGCAATCTCGATTGGGTCTGGCCTTGGTGGGTCGAACAGCAGCAGAATCCGGCCAAGGAGTCGTTTATCCCCACTGGGATCAATCTGGTCACCACCAACTTATCGCAACGCAACTGGTGCTCTATCGGCGTCTATGGTAGCTGCCACGAAAGCATGGTCGATCCGGTCGGGATGTTAACCCTCCACCCCTTTGGCTGGTCGCTGCTCCCCTATCTTCGCCTAGAGCAGCAGCTCTACCTGCCACCGACACTCTCTCAGGCGGTCAGACAGTCGCTGCTGCATGAGGATCTGCCGGTTATTATCACCCACTACCCTATCGACAACTCCCCCTTACAGTGGCAGACCACCCTTCGAGCGCTCGAAATCGACGGCGAGGAGCTCATTGAGATGACCCAACAGTGCCATAATCGCGGTACCACCCCCCTCACCATTACCCTCGGCTTCTCTATTCGCCCCTATAATGCCCTCACGGTGGGTCACATTCATAGCATCGGCTATAAAAAGCGCCTCTGGCGAGTCAATGGCCATGCGGCGGTGCTCTTTTTGAGCGAACCTAATCGCCACTCAGTCTCTGGACGACAGGGGGGCGATCCGATCTACTACCCGACTCCCCAGAGCTATCCGCGCCACGCCTCCCGCTCTGGGATTGCCGCCGGTATCTCGGAGTACGATCTGAGCTTAAATGGCGGCGAGAGAGTTGAGATTACCGCCCTAGGGATGGTGCATAAACGGAGTCGCCGCGCTAATAATCAGTTTCGTAATCTCCATCTCGATAGCCTCAAGCGGGCACGAGAGCGCGATCTGGCGCTACGACAGCAGTGGCGCGAACGAGGTATGATGCTACAGCTACCAGACGCTAGCTGGCAGCGGCTCTTTTATGCGCTAAAAAACCATCTACCGGTCTTCGATGATGGCAGCCACTTCTCCCCCGGTACCTTCTTCTACCATAGCCACTGGTTTCGCGATAGCAGCTTTATCGCCACCGCCTTCGACTGCCTAGGTTTAGGTGAGGTGGTAGAACCCAAATTTACCGACTACCTGCGCCGCCAGACCCCCTCCGGCTTCTTTCGCAGCCAAAATGGGGAGTGGGATAGTAATGGTCAGGCGATGGTGGCGATGGTAAACCACTGCCGCCGCTACGGAAAAACAGCCCTATTAACCCGACTACTGCCCGCGCTCCTAAAGGGTGCCCGCTGGATAGAGAGGATGCGCCTACCGCTACAGGAGGGGAGCGCTAAACCGCCCCACGCCGGACTGCTGCCGGCCGGCTTTTCGGCGGAGCACTTCGGCCCGAACGATCACTACTATTGGGATAACTTCTGGTCGCTCGCCGGATTAGAGGCAGTCGTCTGGGCGACCACAACGCTTAACCACCCGAAACGCCGCCACTATGAGCAGCTACTGAGTGAGTACCGCAGCGTGGTCGAGGCCTCCATGCAGCTCTCTCTTCAGCGAACGATGGGGGGGGTACTCCCCTGCTCCCCCTATCGGCGTATCGACTCTGCCGCCATCGGTAACCTAGTCGCCATCTCACCCTTAGGGCTCTTTCCTCCCGATAGCGATTGGGTCGGTGCCACGACCGACTATCTGTGGCAAAACAACCTCAGTCAGGGGCTGTTTTACCAAAAAATTATCCATACCGGCCTCAATGTCTATCTCTCGGTACAGCTAGCTAGAGTGATGCTGCTACGACAGGATTGGCGTTGGTTGGAGATAATGGCCGCCATTCAGAGCCACGCCTCGCCACTCTACACTTGGCCTGAAGCGATCCACCCGGCCACTGGCGGAGGCTGCATGGGCGATGGTGACCACGGCTGGGCCACGGCCGATGTGCTAATGCTGCTGCGAACGGCGCTAGTGACAGAGGAGCAGCAGCAGTTGTGGCTGGCGATCGGCGTTCCCATCGGTTGGTATGGGGAGGGGATGAGGCTCTCGCTAAACCACGCCCCGACCCAAGCCGGCTGGCTCGATTTTGCCATTGAGCAGCACGAAAAAGAGCGCGTTAAAGTGAGTTGGAAGCTAACCCCCCACCCCCTAGCCACCCCCATGCCGCTGCTCCTCCATCTACCACGATACCTTAGCGCCACCGAAGGGCTCACCCTAGGTGAGAGCTTCGATCCTAACTATCAGCGACTGCAACTGCCCTCTCCTGAAGGGAGTCTCTATTTACAGGCCGATGAGGACAAAAAGAGCCATTAACAGGCTTCACACAATATTCAATCCCATTTAATAGAGTTGTCACTCTCTGACAGCACAATAGCGCTCATCTATTTAACCCGTAGTAGTACCATGCCCCCCAGCCCCTTCTACCGACAGCTGCGTCTCGGTTACGATCAATTTCTGCTAGAGCAGTCTAACCGTTTCCCATCAGCAGAGACAGTTCGTATCGATCTCCACTGCCACGATCACAATAGCGATCGCCCCGATGAGCTCTATGGCCGCATTCTCAATCTGCCAGAGACTTGGTTAAAGACCAAAACCTTGATAAAGCGGCTCGCTAACCAGCGTTGCGATCTCTTTACCATTACCAACCACAATAACGCCCGCTCCTGCTGGAAGCTGCTCGATAAGGGGATTGATGTTCTGCCAGGGGCCGAATTTACCTGCCACTTTCCCGATCGACAGACCAGTATCCATGTTTTGACCTACGGCTTCACGCCAGAGCAGGAGAGCCACCTAAATCGGCTACGACACAATATCTACCACTTTGCCGCCTACGCCAATGAGCACTACCTGCCGACAGTCTTGCCACACCCCCTCTACTTCTACAGCCTTAAGCACCAACCGACACTTGAGCTACTAGAGCTGTTCGCCTGCCTATTTGAGCGCTTTGAGGTGTTAAATGGCCAACGAGGCTATTGGCAAAATGGTCTCACCCGCCACTGGATTGAGAGCCTGACCGAGGAGACGATTGACGCCTACGGCAAAAAGCACGGCTTAAATCCGTTCGATTTTTGTCGTCGCCCCTACCAGAAGCGGTTAACGGGGGGGTCGGATGACCATAATGGCATCTTTGCCGGTAGTTGCGGCACCTTAGTGAGAATCCCCGATCTAGAGCGGCGGTTACGACAGCAGAAGCTCTCTACGCTGGTTTTAGAGGGGTTAAGAGAGGGGGAGTTAGCCCCCTTCGGTAGCGTGGGTGAAGATGAAAAGCTTAGCGTCACCTTTCTCGACTACTTCGCCCAGGTAACGATGACGATGGATGATCCCGGGCTAATGCGGCTACTGCTATTTAATGCCCCCACAGAAGATAAGCTCTGGTGCCTAGCCATTGGTAACGCCATTTTTGAGCTGCGTCGGCATAAATATACGATGCAGTTTCTGCGAGCGTTTCACCACGCCCTGCACGGAAAAAAGCCGGGCAAATGGCTCAAGTGGAGCGTTAGTCGCGACTATAAGCCGGTTCTACTGCAGCTAGAGCAGCTAGCGAAGGCCGAACGCCAGCAACCCGAGCAGTTTCAGCTCCAGCTTCGCCAAACCCTGTTCCAAGTTCATAACGATATTTTGCAACTCATGCTGCACCGTATCGATAAAGGGGCCGCTACCCCTATCGACTTTAGCCATCTGCTCTCCCTCTCAACCGAAGAGCTAGGGGAGAGTCTGGAGCTACCGGCCCATCTGCGCCAACTCTTTACCCCCACTAAAAGCAAAAGAGGGAGTGCCGGCGAATCACAACAGCCGATGGCTAATTTCAACCCCGCAGAGCTAGTTGATCAACTCTCTTTCCCGACGCTCGCGCTGTCGCTACTACTCGGTGCCTTTTTTACCAGTAGTCGGGTAGTACACGCTAACCGCCCCTTTTTAAACTCTCTTGCAGAGCATCTACAGCAGCTACAACATCCCCAACGAATCTTATGGCTAACCGACACCTTTGACGATAAAAATGGGGTCTCTAACAGTATGCAGAGTCTGCTCAAGGCGATTCAACACCAAAACTACCCTATCGACATTTTGGTCTGCCACCCAACCCTACAGCCACAAGCGCATCTGTTAGTGGTGCGGCCGCTGACCTCAGTCACCGCGAGTCAACTCTCAGAGCAGCAGCTCCACCTGCCCAATCTGCTAGAGATTCAAAAACTATTTGAACAGCAAAACTATGATCGCCTACTCTGCTCGACCGAGCTCTTTATGGGGCCGGTAGCGCTCTATCTGCAACGCGCCTTTTCGGTACCGGCTTGGTTCTATATGCACACCGATTGGCTCGACTATCTTAAGTATAGTACTCGCCTAACACACGAGCTTAGAGATCGGTTTCGGCGCATATTGCGGCTATTCTACCGTCAGTTTGATGGCATTTTTGTACTCAACAGCGACCATAAAGCGTGGTTAGCTAGTCAAGATATGGGCCTCAAAGAGAGTCAACTCCATCTAACCGCCCACTGGCTCCACCCAAACTTTCGACAGCAGGTTGCAGCAACCCCGCTGCCGACACCCTATCGGCATGATCCACAAAGTGATCACACCCCAATCCTTATCTTTGTCGGTCGTTTGAGTGAAGAGAAGGGGGTGCTAAAAATTCCCTCAATGATGAAGCATATTTGCCGAGAGCTGCCCCAGGCTCAGATCTGGTTTGCCGGTACCGGTCCGGCCGAGGCCGCCCTACAACAGCTACTACCCGAGCCGCAGGCCCGTTTTTTTGGCTGGGTCGATAAGAGCAGGCTCATTGAGCTGCTACTTAGCGCTGATATGATGGTGATGCCCTCCAAATTTGACACCTTCGGTAATGTCATCTTAGAGGCGTTCCACTGTCACCTGCCGGTTGCCGCCTTTAACCTTAAAGGGCCGAAAGAGATTATCGGCCAAAGTGGTGGCGGAATTTTAGCCGATAGCAGCAAAGAGCTTGCCCAGCAGATCGTTGCAGTCCTACAGGATCACGACCAGCTACAGCAAATGCGCCAAGCGGCTTATCGGCGCAGCCTCGACTATAGTGAAGCACCGATTATGCAGCAGATGTTAACCGCAATGGGGGTATCCCCCCCTTTTTCTAAATCCAATCTAGTGGAGATATCATCAACATGACTCACAACACGCTCGATGAGACCGATTTTGCCAAACTGACCGAGCTCGCGCTATCGCGACGCAGCTTTCTAAAAGGGGGGCTCTATTTGGGGGCTGCCTCTTTTGTCACCGCTTCAGGGGCCTCTCTATTCGCCCCCGAAGTTCAGGCCACCACCACTCGCTGGCTCCCCTTTTCCCCCGTTGAAGCCAACAGCCATGACACCGTTACCGTGCCCAAAGGGTTTAAGTGGCAGAGTGTTGTTAGCTGGGGCGATCCGATGTGGTCAACCGGCGTCCCCTTCGACCATGCCAGCCGAGGCGATGCCGCCTCGCAAGCGCTCGCCTTTGGTGATAACTGCGATGGCATGACGCTATTCAACCACAACGGCCGCTCAATACTCGCCTGCAATAACGAATATGCTAACAACGAGATCATCTTCGGCAATCGAGCCTCTAACCGGCCAGAGAGTGTCGATGATGCCAAAAAGGGGATGCTGGCGCACGGAGTCTCTATCGTTGAGCTAAAAAATGAGGGGGGCCACTGGAAAGTAGTTAAAGATAGCTACTATAACCGCAAGATCACCCCTGAGACCCCGATGGAGATCACCGGTCCGGCGCGTGGTCATCTGCTAATGCAGACCGCCGCCGATCCAAAGGGTGAACTGACACTAGGCACTTGGAATAACTGCGGTAACGGCGAAACCCCTTGGGGCACCTATCTAACCTGTGAGGAGAATTTTCATGACTACTTCTCCAGTAGTGAGGCTGAGTTGGAGATCTCCGCTGAACTGAAGCGTTACGGAGTTAATACCAAAGATAGGGGCTACTCATGGGCGATGGTCGATGAGCGCTTTGATATCGCCAAACACCCTAACGAGCCGAATCGAGTCGGTTATGTGGTTGAAATCGACCCGTTAGATCCCTCCTCAACGCCAAAGAAACGCACCGCCTTAGGTCGCTTTAAACACGAAAATGCCGAGTTAGTTATCGCCCAGGATGGCCGTGTCGTCGTCTATATGGGAGATGATGAGCGCGGGGAGTATCTCTATAAATTTGTCTCTGCCAAACAATATAGCGAGATGGGAGATAACCGCGATCTACTCGAAGAGGGAGATCTATTTGCCGCCAAATTTAACCCCGATGGCTCTGGCGAATGGTTAGCCTTAACCCCTGAAACCACTGCTATGGCCTCACAGGCGGAGATCGCTATCTATACTCGTCAGGCCGCCTCTGCCGTTAAAGCGACCACCATGGATCGCCCCGAGTGGGTCGCCGCCCACCCTGTTAAAGCCGAGGCCTACTGCTGCCTTACCAATAACAAAAATCGTGGTATCAAACCGAATGCAGGTGGCGATCCTACCCCGGTTGGCGGCCCTAATCCGCGCCAAGATAACCGCTACGGCCAAATTGTCCGCTGGCAGGCTGCCAATGGTGATCACACCGCTGCCAAATTTAGCTGGGATCTGTTTGTGATGGCGGGCAATCCGACCGTTCACAGTGATAGCCGCAAGGGCTCGGACAATATCAATGCAGAGAATATGTTTAACTCCCCTGATGGCCTAAAGTTCGACTCCAGAGGGGGGATGTGGATTCAAACTGATGGCAACTACAGCAATCAAGAGGGGTTTGCCGGCATGGGTAATAACCAGATGCTGCTAGCGAATACTGACACTGGCGAAATTAGCCGTTTTATGGTCGGCCCTAAAGAGTGTGAAGTCACCGGTATCACTTGGAGTGCTGATCGTAAAACTCTCTTTGTCGGTATTCAGCACCCGGGGGAGAAGGGGGAGAGCCACTTCCCTGCCGGAGGAGATTCGGTACCCCGCTCAACAGTCATCGCCATTAGCCGAGAGGATGGGGGTGTGATCGGCTAGCCGCCCTCTCAAGTAGGGGCGGGTTTCAAACCCGCCCCTGGTTATGGTAGCGATATAACTACCGCTTCTGTTCGATAAACGCCACAATCGCATTGACCGACTTGAAGTTTTCGTAGTCAAGATCTTCGTTGGCGACCACAATGCCGTACTCTTTTTCAACAAATAGTACTAGCTGCATTGCAAATAACGAGTTGACCATGCCGGAAGCAAATAGATCGTGTTCGCCATCTACATCCGGATCACTCACAAACTGCCCTAAAAAATCACGAACATTGCTCTCTACTGCACCACTCACTTCTTCATCCCTCCCTGATATTGATAGAACCCTTCGCCACTTTTACGCCCTAACAGTCCCGCATCGACCATCTTCTTCAATAGCGGACAGGGGCGATATTTACTGTCGTTGTAGCTCTCCCACAACACCTCAACTGAATAGAGGATGGTATCGAGACCAATCAGATCGGCGGTCTCTAGCGGCCCCATCTTGTGGCCAAAACATTTACGGAAAATCTCATCGACCTGTTGGGCGCTCGCCACACCCTCATGGAGTAGATAGATCGCTTCGTTTACCGTTAACATTAATACCCGATTGGAGACAAAACCGGGCAGATCATTGACTACAATCCCCTCTTTACCAAAAGAGGCCAGAAAATCGAGGCCGATTTTAATCGTCTCTTCGCTGGTATGGTACCCCTTAATCACCTCAACCGTCGGCTTCATCGGGACTGGATTCATAAAGTGCATCCCGATAATTTTATCGGCTCGTTGAGTGAGTGAGGCTAACCGAGTAATCGAAAAGCAGGAGGTATCGGCTGCAACTCTCGCCTCAGCTGGGGCATATTGATCAATCAGCGGATAGACCGCCTGTTTGACCTCCCACTTCTCTGAGGCGTTTTCGACTACAAAGTAAACATCCTTTAATTGGCTGTAATCGGTGGTAAAGTCGATTCTCGCTAGGACAGTCTCGACCGGCTCCACTTTCGACTTATCTTTGGCGTAGAAGGCCGAAAAGCGGACATTATTGCTAATCTCTTGTCGAGTTTTACTCAACACCTCTTCACTAATGTCGATTAACACCACCTCATAGCCACTTTGGGCCAGATTTTGGGCAACTCCGCTACCCATGACTCCAGCGCCGACAACGCCAACTCTGTTTTGGTTCATTGATACTCCTTAAGGGTTTCATGGTTCATGGCAATTCACAGATACAACGCCGCGCATTGTACCGAACCACCGGCCACTGCGGTAGCTGTTTACGGCGATTGACTGAGGGAAGCGGCTGCGCTGCCAAAAGGATCCGTTTCAGTGGCGAATCTTAGAACTGTGCTATGATCGCCCCTTTCGGCTGTTTCACAGGGTAGGCTAACTCATGCCCCATAGTACAATTCTTAACGATATTCTCATCCTACTTAGCTGCGCTGTGGTGGCGGTGGCGCTGTTTCGGCGGCTGCAACTACCGCCCATTCTCGGCTATCTGGTGGTCGGCATCGCGACCGGCACCCATGCCCTCGGCTGGGTACCCCATGGCGAAGCGATAGAGCTTTTGGCCGAAATTGGGGTGGTGTTTCTGCTGTTTATGATTGGGCTGGAGATTTCGATCCCCCACCTAATTGCCATGCGTACAGCGGTATTGGGGCTCGGCACGGCCCAAGTCTTCATAACGATGAGTGTGGTGGCGCTTATCGCCATCGCCTTTGGCGTACCGACAGCGGCAGCTTGGATCATCGGCGGCATTATCGCCCTCTCCTCTACCGCTATTGTCGCGAAACAGCTTGTAGAGCAGCTAGAGATGCAGTCGCGCCACGGCCGTACCGTTCTCGGCATCCTGCTGTTTCAGGATCTAGCGGTGGTGCCGTTTTTGGTCACTATTCCGATCTTAGCCCAAAGCGGCGAGCAGTCGATGCTACAGCCGATGTTGTGGGCACTCCTAAAGGCGGCCATCGCCTTTGCGATCCTCTTTGCCGCCGGCCACTGGCTGCTGCGCCCCCTGTTTCACGCTGTGACCGCCGCCCGCTCAATTGAGCTCTTTACCCTCACCATTTTATTAGTGACGCTCACCGCCGCCGCCTTTACCTTTGAGTTAGGGCTGTCGCTGGCGCTAGGGGCCTTTTTAGCCGGTATGATGCTGGGCGAAACCGAATATCGTCACCAAATCGAGGCTGAAGTGCGCCCCTTTCGAGATGTACTGATGGGGCTCTTTTTTATTACCGTCGGCACTCGGCTCGATATCTCACTGGTCATCGAGGCTTGGGGGACGATTCTGTTATTAACAGTGGGGTTAATCGCCCTAAAAAGCTCGATTATTATCGCCATCGTTCGGCTCTCGGGACAGGAGCTGGGGGTAGCGGTGCGCAGCGGCGTCATTTTGGCTCAAGGGGGTGAGTTCGGCTTTGCTCTGTTAACTTTGGGGTTAAGTCAGGGACTCTTTGCCGATCAGATCACCCAGCCGATTTTGGCGGCGCTTATCTTTAGCATGATTATCGCCCCACTCATGATTCGTTTTAACGGTGCCATCGCCTACCGCCTCTGCCACGACTACCGCCACCACACTCTGACCGAAGCTCGCAATCTGGAGCAGGCGAGTGAGGAGTTACAGCAGCATGTGATCATTTGCGGCTTTGGCCGTATTGGGCAAAATCTAGCCAGTTTCCTACGCAGCGAAGGGTTTACCTATGTGGCGCTCGATCTCGATCCGAATCTGATTCGAGAGGCGTGGGAGGCGGGAGAGCAGGTCTTTTATGGCGATAGCCGTAGCCGCGATATCCTCCACGCTGCGGGTATCGATCGTGCTAGTGCGCTGGTGGTCACCTTCCACGACTACCATCTCGCCCACCATATTACGGCCACCGCCCGCCAGAGCGCCCCCCACCTAATGATTGTCGCCCGCACCTATGATGATCACCACTTTGACGAACTCATCGCCGCGGGTGCAAACGATGTCGTCCCTGAGTCACTTGAAGCGAGCCTCATGCTCGCGACCCACACCCTGCACCACTTAGGGGTAGAGCGGGAGGAAATCGACACCCTCATTGAGAGCACCCGTGACGAACAGTATCAGCGTTTAAGAACGGTCTTTCATGGTAACGAGATCGAAGATGAGATCGGTGGTGAGGAGCCACGCCTCCACTCCCTTGTCTTTCATAGCGATAGCCGCCTGTTAGGCACCGCACTTGCTGATCTTCATGCTAGCCACTACGGCGTGGAACTCATCGCACTACGGCGCCACGGGATTCATGGTGAAAACCCCTCCCCTAGCCTCACCCTTGAGGCCGACGATACGCTAGTGATTCGGGGACAACCGGCGGCGATTAACGCTTTTGAAAATAGCACACTGTAAGAGAGTCAAGCGCCATGGCAGACAAACCATTTCAGTTACAGACCGATTTTACCCCCGCAGGTGATCAACCCGAGGCGATAAACGCCCTCGTAGAGGGGTTGAGAAACGGTGAGGCGGCTAAAACCCTACTCGGCGTCACCGGCTCTGGCAAGACCTTTACCATCGCCAATGTGATTGCCGAACTCAACCGGCCGACGATGATTATGGCGCACAACAAGACCCTCGCAGCACAGCTCTATGGCGAGATGAAGGGCTTCTTCCCCCACAATGCCGTCGAATATTTTGTCTCCTACTACGACTACTACCAGCCCGAGGCCTATGTCCCCGCCAGCGATACCTTTATCGAGAAAGATGCCTCGATTAACGACCATATCGAGCAGATGCGCCTCTCGGCCACCAAAGCGCTCATGGAGCGGCGCGATGTCGTCATTGTCGCCACCGTCTCGGCCATCTACGGTCTCGGTGATCCCGACAGCTACCTAAAGATGATGCTCCACCTAGTTAAGGGCGATATTATCGACCAGCGGCAGATTTTACGCCGCCTAGCCGAGCTCCAATATAGCCGTAACGATACCGCCTTTGAACGGGCTACCTATCGGGTACGGGGGGAGGTGATCGATATCTTCCCCGCCGAAGCCGAAGCGGAAGCGATTCGCATCGAGCTATTCGATGATGAGGTCGAATCTCTCGCTTGGTTTGATCCGCTGACCGGCGAGCTGTTACGACGAGTGCCACGAGTGACTATCTACCCCAAAACCCACTATGTCACCCCGCGCGAGACAATGCTTGCAGCCGCCGAGGCGATTAAAGCGGAGCTAAAAGAGCGGCTAGAGCAGCTACGAGCGCAAGATAGACTGGTTGAGGCGCAGCGACTGGAACAGCGCACCCGCTACGATTTAGAGATGATCTATGAGTTAGGCTACTGCTCCGGTATCGAGAACTACTCCCGCCACCTCTCCGGTCGTAACCCCGGCGAGCCCCCACCGACCCTATTTGACTATCTACCCGCCGAGGCACTGCTGGTGATCGATGAGAGCCATGTCACTATCCCCCAAATTGGGGCAATGTATAAGGGAGATCGCTCTCGCAAAGAGAATTTGGTCAACTACGGCTTTCGCCTCCCCTCCGCGCTCGATAACCGCCCGCTTAAATTTGAGGAGTTTGAGCGGCTAGCGCCACAGTCGATCTATCTCTCGGCCACCCCCTCTCGCTACGAAAAGGCACACGGCGGCGAGCCGGTAGAGCAGGTAGTGCGTCCGACCGGACTTATCGATCCTGATGTGGAGATCCGACCCGCTACCACTCAAGTCGATGATCTACTCTCCGAAATCGCCCTCTCGGTCGCAAAAAAGGAGCGAGTTCTAGTCACCACCCTCACCAAAAAGATGGCGGAAGATTTGAGCGACTATCTGGCCGAACACGGTGTTAAAGTGCGCTATATGCACGCCGATATCGACACCGTCGAGCGCATGGAGATTATTCGCGATCTCCGTTTAGGCGAATTTGATGTACTCGTCGGCATCAATCTACTGCGAGAGGGGCTCGATATGCCCGAAGTGGCGCTAGTGGCGATTCTCGATGCCGATAAAGAGGGCTTTTTACGCTCCGAGACCTCACTCATTCAGACCATAGGGCGTGCGGCAAGACATCTGCGTGGCCGGGCGATTCTCTATGCCGATAAGATCACAGGCTCAATGCAACGGGCGCTGGAGGAGACTGAACGGCGTCGCCAAAAACAGCTCACCTATAATGCCGCCCACCAGATTACCCCCAAGGGGATCGAGAAGGCGGTAAAAGATATTCTCGAAAGCGGCCACTACCCCGCCGGCCACAAACCGACCAGAGAGCTTGCACAGGCGGCAGATCAGAGGGCTAGCTATACGCTAAAGAGTGAAAAAGAGCTCGAATCGGAGCTAAAACAGCTAGAGAGAGAGATGCTCGCCTGCGCTGACAATCTTGAGTTTGAAAAGGCCGCCAAGCTGCGCGATACCATTCGGGCGTTGGAGAGGGGGGCTCTGGGGTTATAAATCGTCAAAAGGCATGTATCTGGCCAAAAAACCAGCTAAAATAGCCCTCTTGAACCACTGAGGAGCCATCCATAGATGATGCGTTACGCTCTACTACCCCTTCTGCTGCTCAGCGGTTGCGCATCACTTCCGCCGCCGCAAGAGGGGATCCGTTTTATTGGCGCAGAGCACACAGAGGCGACCCTCTGTTACCACTATAGTCTGGAACAGGGACGACAGTTTGCCCGTAACGAAGTACGAAAAATGGCGCTAAAAGAGGCGATCGCAGCCTATCAGGTGACGATTCGCTCCAACTTCGTCAGCCGTACCCACTGTTTAGATAGCCAGTGTGAGCAGCAGATTGAAAACTACCTACAACAGGTGAGCGAACACGCCATTCAGAGGATGGAGACCCACTACTTTGAACCCTCTCATCGGCAGATGTGCATTGTCGCTACCATTAACTTTGCCGAATCGATGGATTCGGCCGCACGCGCGCTCGGTTTTGACGAGCCCGCCCCCTCCCCTACCTCTCCGCCGCCGAGAGAGTCGATTCGCTCCTGTGAACTTTTAGGTGCCTGCCATGATTAAACAACTACTTCCGCTACTACTCGGTTTACTTAACCTACCCACAGTCAGTGCCGATATCACTCGCCACTTTCCCGACTGCCCCGCCTTTCCGAACTACTGCATTGTGACCGGCTCCCCAGAGTACACCTACCACAAAATTGGCCAGTCACTCGCACAGATCGTCGCCGCAGATGCCGATCTTACCCTCACGGTCATGCCCGGTGGCTCGATCGAGAATATACAACGAATGCGCTACCAAAACGGGGTTAAACTAGCCATCGTCCAGTCTGATGTGATTTTGCACTATAAAAAATTGGCGCAACACAATCGCGAAGTAAACCAACTGCTAGCGCCACTACGGGTGATGTTACCGCTCTATCCGGAGGAGATCCATCTACTGGTTCGTGCCGATGCTAAGTTAGACTCCCTACGAGATATCGAACATAGCCGTATCGCCGTCGGCCCGAAAGAGAGTGGCTCAGGCTTAACCGCTGTCTCCATCTATGAGCTACTCTTTGGCCGTGCACCAGATAATATCCACTTCTTTGATAGCCACGATGAGGCCCTACGCGCAGTCACCATCGATGAAACGGCCGATGTCTGGGTGATGACGGTCGGTCAGGGAACCTCTCGGTTACAGTTCCCCGCCGAGGCGGCAGCGAGAATTAAGCTATTGCGATTTAATGCCGATGATCCTATCGAGAGTCGGGTACTGGATGGCCCCTATTTTAGGGAGACGCTCCACCAAAGCAGCTACCCTTGGTTAAGAGAGGATACTCCGGTGGTGGCAGTGAAGGCTTTTCTTATCACCCAAGCGTACCATCGCAATGAGACCCGCAATAACATTAATGCCTTAACTCGGTCGTTGTGCCGCAACTTTGCGCGGTTACAGCGCGAGATAGGATCGATTTGGCGTGACAAGCGCGGTAACCCAGTCCCGATCAAATGGCGCGATGTCCCGCTAACCGTCTCCCCGCTTCCCGGCGGATGGCAATACTCCGAGGATGTCTTAGCCGCCTTCGCAACAGCAGAGTGTGGCCTATTACCCCCCCCCGTCACAACCGACTCTAAAGCGAAGGCGGTGCGACCGGCTGCGACTCAGGGGGAAGGATGCAGTTCGGAGGAGATGCTGCTCGGTTTTTGTCCTTAGTCTGGCATCAGCCGCAGTACCGCTACAATCAGACCGCCTAAAATAGCGAAGGTATTGTTATTAGGAAAGGTGTTTCATGTTTTGGCTACCGTTTTAGAGTGTACAAAAGTATTAGGAGCATGGGCTGATTGCCCGACATTTAGCGCTGTTAATTCAATCTGACCATGCGGCTAGTTCAGTATGTTCTGATGATCGCAATATTGATGCCACATGCGCAATAGCCCCCGCTCAAAATCACGGGTAAACTGCCGAGCATCACAGAGTGGTGAATCGAGCAGCCGCTGGCGCAAATCCCGTCTTAGTTCAGATAACTGTTCCAGATGCCCACTGTACCACACTACTTTTTCGACATACGCAGCCTCCGAGTCAACCACCCAGTCCCCTAATCCCGCATTGACCAAGTGGCTGGCCGCATGACGACCAGCAAAGGTTGGTCTGGGCAGGGTCACGGTGGGCACCCCCATCCAGAGGGCTTCAATGGTTGTCAAACCACCGGAGTAGGGCCACGGATCAAGTGCAAGATCAATTTTGCCATAGGTATTCAATAGCTCTGCATGCGGTGAAAAGGTCTCAAAGATAATCCGTTCACTCGCCACCCCCTGTAGTTGAAACCACTGCCGCAGGCGCGTTTTAACAACAGAGCTACAATAAGCCTTGCCTTTAAGTAAAAGGCGGCTCTGTGGCAGTTGACGCAGAATCTTCGCCCACCATATCACCAGTTTTTGATTAATTTTGGCAGGATTATTAAAACAGCCCAAAGTCAACTGTCCGGTTTTCAGCGCCGGTAGTTCGGTCACCGGCGGCGAGATTTGTGGCGGTGAATAGCAGATATAGCTGTGTGGCATACGGTAAATCTGCTCTGTAAAACCGGCATCGCACCCCTCTGGCGTCTCAACTTCATCACTAATCAGCCAGTCCATCTGTTTAATGCCGGTGGTATTAAACAACCCGCCGACCCACTTCACCTGCACCGGTGCCGCCCGCATTACCGCTACCAGCGGTCGCCCCTGCATATGGCCTGCCATGTCAATTAAGATATCAATCTCATCACGACGAATCTGCGCGGTAATCGCCGCATCGCTTTGGTTTGATAACTCACGCCAAAGGACACAACATTGGCGCAGCCGGGCAGTCATGCGATCCGGTTTAGTGCCGAAGCTGTAGCCATAGAGCGCAAACTGTTCACGATTAAGCTGTTCAAACGCCGCTATCGATAGCCACAGTGCCGGATGGGTATGCAAAGCACCGGATAACAGACCCATCTTTAATGGCCGCTGGTCGGCTGTGGCTGTTTTAGTGATTGGTGGGTAATTGATAAAGTTATTTTCCCGCCACTGGCGAAATTGAACGGCTAGATCTGTTGCAGTGATATCCGGATGATAATGCATAGCACAGAGCAGATTACTGTGAGCCAGGGTGTAGTTACGCCTTAACTGTAATGTCTGCTGCAGCGTGGCGATAGCGGCATCAATATCCCCCCGATCAATCAGCACACTGCCCAGATTATTTCGGGCAGCCGTGTGATTGGGGTTTAACTGCAACACCCGCTCAAAGGCGGTTATCGCACCATCCATGTCACCGCTCAGTGCCAGTATATTGCCTCTGTTATAGTGAGCATCGGCATAATCGCTCTGCCCTGCAATAGCGCGGTCGTAGCAACTTAAAGCGGTCTTCATATCTCCGATCCGCTGATAGTAGTTGCCCCAGCTTAGCAGTAGTGGCGGATAGTCAGGACGCAGTGCATCGGCTCGCTCAAAAGCATCCAGCGAACTGGCGTAATCGCCTGATTCCAGCGAGAGAAGGGCATGCAGGTGGAACAGGTCAAACTGAATGACCTGCTTTTCGACCATCTCCCGGGTGATGGCCAGTGCCTGTTGCAATTCACCCTGACGGTAGTGATTTACCGCTCGGGTAAACTGCGCTGTATCAAACATTATAATAGGGGAGCAGTTAAGCGTTCAGGCTATACCAGCCCCTGTGAGGTTAAAATACCGTTGGGCATAGTTGTGAGAACAAAATCGTTGAATTTACCAGTGCTATAGGTAGTAGGTCTTAGATCTCCAACACTTATATTACCATCCCATAATTTTTCACTACTAGCATAGTTATTTCTGGCAATAGACCCAACACCCAGATATATATATAGCTGAACCGTTCGACTGTTCAAAGAATAATTAAGCTCCAATAAACCTGCACTTTTATAATAAAAAGTTACTTCTTGAGCCGGATTGGAATTATTTTTGATTACCGACCCGCTGCCAACAAATATAACTTTGTCATCAGTTCCCAAATTATTCGCACTGCTCCATGTCCCCCAGGTACCGGGTCCACTGCCTGCTGTTGAGAGTGTTGAAGAATCACTATCCATCCGGATATAGATGGTATAACTGGTATTAGCATCAAAAGTGCGGCTCGAATGGCTCGATGAGACTCCCTGAATCAGATCAAACACCACAATACTGGTATCAGGATTGACATAGCCATCACCTGTGGCAGCATTACCGTTCGAATCCCGGCTAAAGCCGGCAGTTACTGTTAGTTTATGCCCATCGCTAAATGGAGCATAATTAGGATTTGAAGTATCAAAGCCGTTAAAAAAAGATTCCAGTCCTGAGCCACAGGCATTCGCTGCGTCATCGGTAAAAGTAATTTCCAAACTGGTATCACTAACCGCCTTAACACTTAAAATATCATCGCCTGTATTATTTCCTAGATCGCCAGAACCAAAGTCGTAGCTGGTATTATTATTAAATGTCCAAACCAGCTTACTCCAGTCGAGCCGATCTTTAATATCGGTCGTTGCATCTTCACCGCTCTCCAGCATGGAGTTTATTCCGGTGCCGGTCAGGGTGAGGGTGTTGCTGGCCATATCGTAACTGACTCCGCTGTAGGTGGTTGTGGGTGGAGTCGTATCTATCGTGACACTGTTGGTCGATACAGTGCTCAGGTTGCCCGCACTGTCAGTCGTATATACCTTATAATCACCATCAACTAAACCGGCGGCAGCCAGATTGGTATCACTACTGGCGGTGCTAATAGTCACCCAATTCCAGTTATTGTCTGAGGCACCGGTAATATCGCTCAGGCTGTTGACCGTGATCGAGTCTTTAACCAAAAAGGCTGTGCCAGCTTCCGTGCTCTGAACCACCGCATTGCCGCTGCTACCGATGGTAGCCGCAGTGACGCTGGCGGTGGGTGCTGTATTATCAATAGTCAACCCATCGGTTGTAATACCTAAATTACCGGCAGCATCAACAAGATAGAGTTTGTAATCACCTGCTTCGAGTCCACTTAATGTCAAATCAGTAAATGTGTTGGCGCTGGTAATGCTGACGCTATTGATCTGGCTGTCGGTGACACCAGAAAAATCTGCTGCACTATTAATGGTGACGCTGTCTTTGATCAGATAAGCCATACCTGGGCCGTCGCTTTGTACTTGAACTGTTTTACTGTTGTTAAATACCGTCGAGGCGTCAAATTGTCTGACATAAACACTGTCATCACCGCCGCTATCATCACCACGCGAGGTGATTGCAAACTGACTGCCTATCCCTACTGCAGCAATTTCAGGATATCCTTTTGATGCAATCTCATTGTTTCCAACCTCGACTAATGTAACACTGCCGGATTTGGAACCATCAGCATTAAATTGCTGCAGATAGACCTGATCATCATTATTCGCATCATCGCCGAGCCAGGTGACGACATAGCCGCTGTTTGCCAGTGCTGTAATCTGTGGGTTTTCATCTCTGTCATCTGTCACTCCTATCGCTTCAAGTTGAACGATTGAATGATTCGTAGTACTGCCATCCGCATTGAAGTGCTGGACAAAGATACTATCATCACCATCACTGTCCTTTCCAGGCCAGGTCACCACAAATTCTCCGCTACTACCTATTGCGGCTATTTTTGCTTGCATATCAGATTGATCTGTTACACCTGTTGCTTCCAACAATACCTCTGTACCATTTTTTGTACCATCGGCATTAAAACGCTGTACAAAGACACTCCTGTCACCATCAGCATCAACACCATCCCAAACCACGACATATTCACCATTGCTACCTACAGCACTCACCTGCGGGCGTAAGTCATCTCCAGATAGTTGTCCTGTCGGCTCCAGCTTGACCTGATCTTTGCCCGTAATAGTTCCGTCGGCATTAAAATGCTGTACATAGATGCTTTCATCAGAACCATCATTACCCACCCAGGTCACCACATACTCACCGCTAATTCCGACACTGGTCACTTGAGGATCTTTGTCACCTCTATCTGTAACGCCAGTCGGTTCAAGTTTAACTTGAGCTTTGCCCGTGATTGTACCGTCAGCATTAAAATGCTGCACATAGATACTGTCATCATAATCACCAGGACCATCATTACCCACCCAGGTCACCACATACTCACCGCTAATTCCGACACTGGTCACTTGAGGAGCTTCGTCACCTCTATCTGTAACGCCAGTCGATTCAAGTTTAACTTGAGCTTTACCCGTGATTGTACCGTCAGCATTAAAATGCTGCACATAGATACTGTCATCATAATCATCAGGACCATCATTGCCCACCCAGGTCACCACATACTCACCGCTAATTCCGACACTGGTCACTTGAGGTGCACTGTCACCTCCATCTGTAACGCCAGTCGATTCAAGTTTAACTTGAGCTTTACCCGTGATTGTACCGTCAGTATTAAAATGCTGCACATAGATACTGTCATCATAATCATCAGGACCATCACCGCCTGTCCAGGTCACCACATACTCACCATTGCTGCCAATTGCAGATATTTGAGGATTTCTATCATCCATGTTTGTAACACCGCTCGCTTCCAGCGTCACAAAGGCTGTCGTCGATACAACATTGCCGTCGGGGGCGGTTGTATCAATGGTGACATCGGCGGCACCATCGGTAGAAAACTCACCAATATTGCCAAAAGCGTCGGTAATATTGGCGCGGAAGTTATAGCTGGTGCCTGCGGTCAGAGTCGGTGTGTCGATATCGACATAGCCGTTGCTGATATCGGTGCTGGTCAGGGTTACTGCCGTACCCAGTGCTGAGAAACCGTCATAGAGCTGTACTGAATCGCCACTGAGGGCGTTGGTACTATCCAGACTGACCCGGACGGTGAGTATGGTATCGTCAGAGATACCGTCATCAGCAACTGTGCCGGTGACACTCCCCTGATCGTCGGTAACAGCACTGATGGTCGGTGCATTGGGTGGCGTGTGGTCAACGGTCACGCTGGTACCTACCGTACCGATATTACCCGCCGCATCGACCAGATAGAGGGTATAGTTGCCCTCTTCCAGACCGGTCAACGGCAGATCGGTATCGGTATTGGCGCTGGTAATGGCCACTGTGTTCATCTGGCTATCAGGAGCACCGGTTAAATCTGTCACACTATTAACAGTAATCGTGTCCTTCACCAGATAGGCGGTTGCCGCTTCGCTGCTCTGCGCCCGCACCATGCCATCGATAAAGAACTGCTTGACGAAGATACTGACATCATCATCGCTGTCACGGCCATGCCAGGCAAGAACAAAGGCACCGCTATCGCCCAGTGCCAAAACTTCCGGGTACTGATCCGAACCGGTGGTATTACCGGTTGCTTCAAACTGCTGCGTCGGGCCGGCAGTGGTGCCATCAGCATTAAAGGCTTGCAGAAAGATGCTCTCGTCGCCTTCCTCATCATAATCATACCAGGTCACTAAATAGCGACCGGAATCCCCCAGCGCGGCAATTTTAGGTTTCGCTCCATTCCCGGAGTCGGGATTATTTATCGACTCCAGTTTTACCGTAGTAAATCCATCGGTGGTGCCACTGGCGTTAAACTGCTGTACAAAGATATCGTAGCTGTAATTAGAATCCATTCCTACCCAGGTAGCAACATACTGACCACTGCTGCCAACAGCGGCAATTTGTACATCTCTGTCATTACTGTGAGAATTTAGTTGCACCGGCGTATAGCCAGTAATGGTGCCATTAGCATCAAATTGCTGTACAAAGATACTGTCTCGATTGTCACTATTCTGACCTTTCCAGGCGACGACATAGCCGCCATTAAAATCAAGCGCAGTGACTTGAGAATGCTCGTCTCCACCAGTCGTATTACCCGTACCCTCTAGCTTCACCGGTGTGTCTCCGGTCCGGGTACCGTCGGCATTAAACTGCTGCACATAGATACTGTAGTCAGTATCAGGATAAATCGTTCCGTCCAAACCCGTCCAGGTTACCACATAGCCACCAGAATTCAGTGTGGTAATCTGTTGATATTGATCCCATGAACCATGAGCCTCCAGTATCACCGGTGTGTCATTTTTAACTGTGCCGTTCGCATTAAATTGTTGCACAAAAATGCTTCTATCACTGGATGTGCTACTGTTTTGGCCACGCCAAATCACCACATACTCACCACTACTACCTAATGAGGTAATTTGCGGCTCGTCATCCTCTCCGGCAGTGTATCCGGTTGCCTCCAGTTGTACTGGGTCATAGCCGGTCGTGGTGCCATCCGCATTAAACTGCTGCACGAATACACTGGTGTCGTTGTCACCACTATCGTCCAAACCGGACCAAGTCACCACATAACCGCCACTTTCGAGAGCAGTGATTTTGGGACGGTAATCATAGCTATCGGTAACCCCTATCCCGTCAAGCTGTACCGGCGAATAACCGGTTGTTGTTCCGTCCGCATTAAACTGCTGTACATAGATGCTCTTTAGAGGATAACTTCCGTATTCACCTTCCCACGCCACCACATAGCCGCCGTCGCTGCCGACTGACTCAAGGGCAACATATCTGTCCTCACCCGTTGTATAACCGGTAGCCTCCAGTTGAATCGTAGGGAAAGTAACCAGATCACTGACGCTGCCGGTGGGGCTGTTGCCATCAATACTTTCGCCCGCCAGTGTGACACTGGTGGTGGCACTGCTGGCATTGCCAGCCGCATCGGTTAAAGTGATATTGGTGGTGACACTGCCGGCATCGGCCACATCACTATCCCCCTCGACCGCGGTGTAGGTCGCACTGTAGGTGCCATCATTATTGTCGGTTATTCCGGTCAGGGTCTGGCCGTTAAAGGTGCCGGCCAGTGTCAGGCCGGTTTCATTACTGCCTGCGGTAACGGTAATTGTTATGGCATCACCAATTTTGTATGTACCATCGGCTACCGAGACACTGTTAATGGTCGGTGCGGTCTCATCAAAGCTGACGCTGCTGCTGTCGGTGGTGGCGGTAACTTGGGTCATGGCGTTACCGGCGGCATCGACCGCATCAATGGTAAAGCTCACCGCCCCTTCGGTATCACCCGCTTGCAGGGTGTAGCTGGCGGTGTAGGTGTTACCGCTGGTGTTGGTCGCTGTGACGCTGTTGCCACCAAGGGTCACTGTCGGTGTGCCACTGTGGCTGCCGTCGGTGGTGAAACTTAAGGTCACCGTATCGCCGACTTTGGCCAGGGTGGTGTCGCTGTTATCGGAGGCGATGCTGACGGCGGTTAAGGCCGGTGCGGTCTCATCAAAGCTGACGCTGCTGCTGTCGGTGGTGGCGGTAACTTGGGTCATGGCGTTACCGGCGGCATCGACCGCATCAATGCTGAAGCTCACCGCCCCTTCGGTATCACCGGCTTGCAGGGTGTAGCTGGCGGTGTAGGTGTTACCGCTGGTGTTGGTCGCTGTGACGCCGTTGCCACCAAGGGTCACTGTCGGTGTGCCACTGTGGCTGCCGTCGGTGGTAAAGCTGAGGGTCACGGTATCGCCCGTTTTGGCCAGGGCGGTGTCGCTGTTATCCGAGGCGATGCTGACGGCGGTTAAGGCCGGTGCGGTGGTGTCAAAGCTGACGCTGCTGCTGTCGGTGGTGGCGGTAACTTGGGTCATGGCGTTACCGGCGGCATCGACCGCATCAATGGTAAAGCTCACCGCCCCTTCGGTATCACCCGCTTGCAGGGTGTAGCTGGCGGTGTAGGTGTTACCGCTGGTGTTGGTCGCTGTGACGCTGTTGCCACCAAGAGTCACTGTCGGTGTGCCACTGTGGCTGCCGTCGGTGGTGAAACTTAAGGTCACGGTATCACCCACTTTGGCTAAGGTGGTGTCACTGTTATCGGAGGCGATGCTGACGGCGGTTAAGGCCGGTGCGGTCTCATCAAAGCTGACGCTGCTGCTGTCGGTGGTGGCGGTAACTTGGGTCATGGCGTTACCGGCGGCATCGACCGCATCAATGGTAAAACTGAGTGTCCCTTCGATATCACCGGCTTGCAGGGTGTAGCTGGCGGTGTAGGTGTTACCGCTGGTGTTGGTCGCTGTGACGCTGTTGCCACCAAGGGTCACTGTCGGTGTGCCACTGTGGCTGCCGTCGGTGGTGAAACTTAAGGTCACCGTATCGCCGACTTTGGCCAAGGTGGTGTCGCTGTTATCGGAGGCGATGCTGACGGCGGTTAAGGCCGGTGCGGTCTCATCAAAGCTGACGCTGCTGCTGTCGGTGGTGGCGGTAACTTGGGTCATGGCGTTACCGGCGGCATCGACCGCATCAATGGTAAAGCTCACCGCCCCTTCGGTATCACCGGCTTGCAGGGTGTAGCTGGCGGTGTAGGTGTTACCGCTGGTGTTGGTCGCTGTGACGCCGTTGCCACCAAGGGTCACTGTCGGTGTGCCACTGTGGCTGCCGTCGGTGGTGAAACTTAAGGTCACCGTATCGCCGACTTTGGCTAAGGTGGTGTCGCTGTTATCGGAGGCGATGCTGACGGCGGTTAAGGCCGGTGCGGTCTCATCAAAGCTGACGCTGCTGCTGTCGGTGGTGGCGGTAACTTGGGTCATGGCGTTACCGGCGGCATCGACCGCATCAATGGTAAAACTCACCGCCCCTTCGGTATCACCGGCTTGCAGGGTGTAGCTGGCGGTGTAGGTGTTACCGCTGGTGTTGGTCGCTGTGACGCTGTTGCCACCAAGGGTCACTGTCGGTGTGCCACTGTGGCTGCCGTCGGTGGTGAAGCTGAGGGTCACGGTATCGCCCGTTTTGGCCAGGGCGGTGTCGCTGTTATCGGAGGCGATGCTGACGGCGGTTAAGGCCGGTGCGGTCTCATCAAAGCTGACGCTGCTGCTGTCGGTGGTGGCGGTAACTTGGGTCATGGCGTTACCGGCGGCATCGACCGCATCAATGGTAAAGCTCACCGCCCCTTCGGTATCACCGGCTTGCAGGGTGTAGCTGGCGGTGTAGGTGTTACCGCTGGTGTTGGTCGCTGTGACGCCGTTGCCACCAAGGGTCACTGTCGGTGTGCCACTGTGGCTGCCGTCGGTGGTGAAGCTGAGGGTCACGGTATCGCCCGTTTTGGCCAAGGTGGTGTCGCTGTTATCGGAGGCGATGCTGACGGCGGTTAAGGCCGGTGCGGTCTCATCAAAGCTGACGCTGCTGCTGTCGGTGGTGGCGGTAACTTGGGTCATGGCGTTACCGGCGGCATCGACCGCATCAATGGTAAACTCACCGCCCCTTCGGTATCACCGGCTTGCAGGGTGTAGCTGGCGGTGTAGGTGTTACCGCTGGTGTTGGTCACTGTGACGCCGTTGCCACCAAGGGTCACTATCGGTGTGCCGCTGTGGCTGCCGTCGGTGGTGAAACTTAAGGTCACGGTATCACCCACTTTGGCTAAGGTGGTGTCGCTGTTATCGGAGGCGATGCTGACGGCGGTTAAGGCCGGTGCGGTGGTGTCAAAGCTGACGCTGCTGCTGTCGGTGGTGGCGGTAACTTGGGTCATGGCGTTACCGGCGGCATCGACCGCATCAATGGTAAAGCTCACCGCCCCTTCGGTATCACCCGCTTGCAGGGTGTAGCTGGCGGTGTAGGTGTTACCGCTGGTGTTGGTCGCTGTGACGCTGTTGCCACCAAGGTCACTGTCGGTGTGCCACTGTGGCTGCCGTCGGTGGTGAAACTTAAGGTCACCGTATCGCCGACTTTGGCTAAGGTGGTGTCGCTGTTATCGGAGGCGATGCTGACGGCGGTTAAGGCCGGTGCGGTCTCATCAAAGCTGACGCTGCTGCTGTCGGTGGTGGCGGTAACTTGGGTCATGGCGTTACCGGCGGCATCGACCGCATCAATGGTAAAGCTGAGTCGGCCCTTCGGTATCACCGGCTTGCAGGGTGTAGCTGGCGGTGTAGGTGTTACCGCTGGTGTTGGTCGCTGTGACGCTGTTGCCGCCAAGGGTCACTGTCGGTGTGCCACTGTGGCTGCCGTCGGTGGTGAAACTTAAGGTCACGGTATCGCCCGTTTTGGCCAAGGCGGTGTCGCTGTTATCGGAGGCGATGCTGACGGCGGTTAAGGCCGGTGCGGTGGTGTCAAAGCTGACGCTGCTGCTGTCGGTGGTGGCGGTAACTTGGGTCATGGCGTTACCGGCGGCATCGACCGCATCAATGGTAAAGCTCACCGCCCCTTCGGTATCACCCGCTTGCAGGGTGTAGCTGGCGGTGTAGGTGTTACCGCTGGTGTTGGTCACTGTGACGCCGTTGCCACCAAGGGTCACTGTCGGTGTGCCACTGTGGCTGCCGTCGGTGGTGAAACTTAAGGTCACCGTATCGCCGACTTTGGCCAGGGTGGTGTCGCTGTTATCGGAGGCGATGCTGACGGCGGTTAAGGCCGGTGCGGTCTCATCAAAGCTGACGCTGCTGCTGTCGGTGGTGGCGGTAACTTGGGTCATGGCGTTACCGGCGGCATCGACCGCATCAATGGTGAAGCTCACCGCCCCTTCGGTATCACCGGCTTGCAGGGTGTAGCTGGCGGTGTAGGTGTTACCGCTGGTGTTGGTCGCTGTGACGCCGTTGCCGCCAAGGGTCACTGTCGGTGTGCCACTGTGGCTGCCGTCGGTGGTAAAGCTGAGGGTCACGGTATCGCCCGTTTTGGCCAGGGCGGTGTCGCTGTTATCGGAGGCGATGCTGACGGCGGTTAAGGCCGGTGCGGTGGTGTCAAAGCTGACGCTGCTGCTGTCGGTGGTGGCGGTAACTTGGGTCATGGCGTTACCGGCGGCATCGACCGCATCAATGGTAAAGCTCACCGCCCCTTCGGTATCACCCGCTTGCAGGGTGTAGCTGGCGGTGTAGGTGTTACCGCTGGTGTTGGTCGCTGTGACGCTGTTGCCACCAAGGGTCACTGTCGGTGTGCCACTGTGGCTGCCGTCGGTGGTGAAACTTAAGGTCACCGTATCGCCGACTTTGGCTAAGGTGGTGTCGCTGTTATCGGAGGCGATGCTGACGGCGGTTAAGGCCGGTGCGGTCTCATCAAAGCTGACGCTGCTGCTGTCGGTGGTGGCGGTAACTTGGGTCATGGCGTTACCGGCGGCATCGACCGCATCAATGGTAAAACTGAGTGTCCCTTCGATATCACCGGCTTGCAGGGTGTAGCTGGCGGTGTAGGTGTTACCGCTGGTGTTGGTCGCTGTGACGCTGTTGCCACCAAGGGTCACTGTCGGTGTGCCACTGTGGCTGCCGTCGGTGGTGAAAGCTGAGGGTCACGGTATCGCCCGTTTTGGCCAGGGTGGTGTCGCTGTTATCGGAGGCGATGCTGACGGCGGTTAAGGCCGGTGCGGTCTCATCAAAGCTGACGCTGCTGCTGTCGGTGGTGGCGGTAACTTGGGTCATGGCGTTACCAGCGGCATCGACCGCATCAATGGTAAAACTCACCGCCCCTTCGGTATCACCGGCTTGCAGGGTGTAGCTGGCGGTGTAGGTGTTACCGCTGGTGTTGGTCACTGTGACGCCGTTGCCGCCAAGGGTCACTGTCGGTGTGCCACTGTGGCTGCCGTCGGTGGTAAAGCTGAGGGTCACGGTATCACCCGTTTTGGCCAAGGTGGTGTCACTGTTATCGGAGGCGATGCTGACGGCGGTTAAGGCCGGTGCGGTCTCATCAAAGCTGACGCTGCTGCTGTCGGTGGTGGCGGTAACTTGGGTCATGGCGTTACCAGCGGCATCGACCGCATCAATGGTAAAACTCACCGCCCCTTCGGTATCACCGGCTTGCAGGGTGTAGCTGGCGGTGTAGGTGTTACCGCTGGTGTTGGTCGCTGTGACGCCGTTGCCACCAAGGGTCACTGTCGGTGTGCCGCTGTGGCTGCCGTCGGTGGTGAAACTTAAGGTCACGGTATCCCCACTTTGGCTAAGGTGGTGTCGCTGTTATCGGAGGCGATGCTGACGGCGGTTAAGGCCGGTGCGGTGTCGTCAAAGCTGACGCTGCTGCTGTCGGTGGTGGCGGTAACTTGGGTCATGGCGTTACCGGCGGCATCGACCGCATCAATGGTAAAGCTCACCGCCCCTTCGGTATCACCCGCTTGCAGGGTGTAGCTGGCGGTGTAGGTGTTACCGCTGGTGTTGGTCGCTGTGACGCTGTTGCCACCAAGGGTCACTGTCGGTGTGCCACTGTGGCTGCCGTCGGTGGTGAAACTTAAGGTCACCGTATCGCCGACTTTGGCCAGGGTGGTGTCGCTGTTATCGGAGGCGATGCTGACGGCGGTTAAGGCCGGTGCGGTCTCATCAAAGCTGACGCTGCTGCTGTCGGTGGTGGCGGTAACTTGGGTCATGGCGTTACCGGCGGCATCGACCGCATCAATGGTGAAGCTCACCGCCCCTTCGGTATCACCGGCTTGCAGGGTGTAGCTGGCGGTGTAGGTGTTACCGCTGGTGTTGGTCGCTGTGACGCCGTTGCCACCAAGGGTCACTGTCGGTGTGCCACTGTGGCTGCCGTCGGTGGTAAAGCTGAGGGTCACGGTATCGCCCGTTTTGGCCAGGGCGGTGTCGCTGTTATCGGAGGCGATGCTGACGGCGGTTAAGGCCGGTGCGGTGGTGTCAAAGCTGACGCTGCTGCTGTCGGTGGTGGCGGTAACTTGGGTCATGGCGTTACCGGCGGCATCGACCGCATCAATGGTAAAGCTCACCGCCCCTTCGGTATCACCCGCTTGCAGGGTGTAGCTGGCGGTGTAGGTGTTACCGCTGGTGTTGGTCGCTGTGACGCTGTTGCCACCAAGGGTCACTGTCGGTGTGCCACTGTGGCTGCCGTCGGTGGTGAAACTTAAGGTCACCGTATCGCCGACTTTGGCTAAGGTGGTGTCGCTGTTATCGGAGGCGATGCTGACGGCGGTTAAGGCCGGTGCGGTCTCATCAAAGCTGACGCTGCTGCTGTCGGTGGTGGCGGTAACTTGGGTCATGGCGTTACCGGCGGCATCGACCGCATCAATGGTAAAACTGAGTGTCCCTTCGATATCACCCGCTTGCAGGGTGTAGCTGGCGGTGTAGGTGTTACCGCTGGTGTTGGTCGCTGTGACGCTGTTGCCGCCAAGGGTCACTGTCGGTGTGCCACTGTGGCTGCCGTCGGTGGTGAAACTTAAGGTCACGGTATCACCCGTTTTGGCCAAGGCGGTGTCGCTGTTATCGGAGGCGATGCTGACGGCGGTTAAGGCCGGTGCGGTGGTGTCAAAGCTGACGCTGCTGCTGTCGGTGGTGGCGGTAACTTGGGTCATGGCGTTACCGGCGGCATCGACCGCATCAATGGTAAAGCTCACCGCCCCTTCGGTATCACCCGCTTGCAGGGTGTAGCTGGCGGTGTAGGTGTTACCGCTGGTGTTGGTCACTGTGACGCCGTTGCCGCCAAGGGTCACTGTCGGTGTGCCACTGTGGCTGCCGTCGGTGGTGAAACTTAAGGTCACCGTATCGCCGACTTTGGCCAGGGTGGTGTCGCTGTTATCGGAGGCGATGCTGACGGCGGTTAAGGCCGGTGCGGTCTCATCAAAGCTGACGCTGCTGCTGTCGGTGGTGGCGGTAACTTGGGTCATGGCGTTACCGGCGGCATCGACCGCATCAATGCTGAAGCTCACCGCCCCTTCGGTATCACCGGCTTGCAGGGTGTAGCTGGCGGTGTAGGTGTTACCGCTGGTGTTGGTCGCTGTGACGCCGTTGCCACCAAGGGTCACTGTCGGTGTGCCACTGTGGCTGCCGTCGGTGGTAAAGCTGAGGGTCACGGTATCGCCCGTTTTGGCCAGGGCGGTGTCGCTGTTATCGAGGCGATGCTGACGGCGGTTAAGGCCGGTGCGGTGGTGTCAAAGCTGACGCTGCTGCTGTCGGTGGTGGCGGTAACTTGGGTCATGGCGTTACCGGCGGCATCGACCGCATCAATGGTAAAGCTCACCGCCCCTTCGGTATCACCCGCTTGCAGGGTGTAGCTGGCGGTGTAGGTGTTACCGCTGGTGTTGGTCGCTGTGACGCTGTTGCCACCAAGAGTCACTGTCGGTGTGCCACTGTGGCTGCCGTCGGTGGTGAAACTTAAGGTCACCGTATCGCCGACTTTGGCTAAGGTGGTGTCGCTGTTATCGGAGGCGATGCTGACGGCGGTTAAGGCCGGTGCGGTCTCATCAAAGCTGACGCTGCTGCTGTCGGTGGTGGCGGTAACTTGGGTCATGGCGTTACCGGCGGCATCGACCGCATCAATGGTAAAACTGAGTGTCCCTTCGATATCACCGGCCTGCAGGGTGTAGCTGGCGGTGTAGGTGTTACCGCTGGTGTTGGTCGCTGTGACGCTGTTGCCACCAAGGGTCACTGTCGGTGTGCCACTGTGGCTGCCGTCGGTAGTGAAGCTGAGGGTCACGGTATCGCCCGTTTTGGCCAGGGCGGTGTCGCTGTTATCGGAGGCGATGCTGACGGCGGTTAAGGCCGGTGCGGTCTCATCAAAGCTGACGCTGCTGCTGTCGGTGGTGGCGGTAACTTGGGTCATGGCGTTACCAGCGGCATCGTTCGCATCAATGGTAAAACTCACCGCCCCTTCGGTATCACCGGCTTGCAGGGTGTAGCTGGCGGTGTAGGTGTTACCGCTGGTGTTGGTCACTGTGACGCCGTTGCCACCAAGGGTCACTATCGGTGTGCCGCTGTGGCTGCCGTCGGTGGTGAAACTTAAGGTCACGGTATCGCCGACTTTGGCCTGTGTATTATTGCTGTTATTGGAGGCAATCGACATGTCAGTTAAGATCGGAGCCGTGGTATCCACCACAAGTGTTTGACTGGCGACAGCCGAGCGATTGCCAGCACTATCTGTGGCCGTGACCGATACGCTGTTATCGCCGTTGCTATTCATCGCTAAGGTACCACTGACCGCAGTGGCGGTAGCGGTATCAATACGCCAGTTACCGCTGCTGTCGGCAGTGGTGTTGTAGGTTGCACCGGCAATATCGACGGTGACTGTGCTGCCGGCTTCGGCGGTACCACTGATGGTCGGGGTGGTGATATTACTTAATGCCGCTGAGCTGATGGTCGGCATATCAGGATTGAGAGTGTCTACAGACTGAACTGATTGAATAGCAGCAACATTACTATTCCCTGCGCCATCATTAACAACACCGGCGGCTATATCAACCGTCATATCACTGACACTACTGCTATCCGGTGAAACCACCAAGGTGTATTCAGTAGCACTAATAGTCGTCAAAGTGCCTTTGGTACCCCCATTAACATTCACATCTTCAACCGTAAAGCCACTCACTGCCTCACTGAAGGTAAAGGTATAGGTAACATCACGATTAGTCGTACCGGCAGTATCATCGGTAATGATCACAGAGGGACGAATAGCGTTTAACACTACAGCTAACTCTGTGTTATTAGCGAGATCATCTGTGGTAAACATAGCAAGGATCGCATTGCCCCGGTTATCCACATCCTCAGCGGTCATATTCAATACTAAATTCGTTCTGACACTTAACGGCAATCCTTGCTGACTGGCTGCGTCAAGACTGTCGAGCAACTCTGTAACTGTGGCACTTTGCAATTGAGCAATCACTGTGGTCGGCAGGTTGCCGATAATGTCGGCACTTTTGTTCTCATCAATACTGCTAAAGTCGATGGGTAGTGCTTCAATCAGGCTGACCAGGTTGGTCTCATTAACAGTCGCCAACTCACTGCCGCTAAGACGCTCTATCGCCCCAGAGACTATCAGGCTTTGGTTGCCGGACAATGCCGTCGGGTCAAGTGTGTTCAGGTTGTTCAGCAGTTCATCGTTGCTGTACATCGCCTCAATAGCGGCTAACCGGGTCTCGGTCAGCTCAGTTTCAGTCAAGTTCTCTACCAGAGCGTTTTTATTACTCAGGGGGAGCGCGGAGCGGCTGGCAGGCTCCAGAGTATCAAGCAGGCTAGCGATAGTGTTTGGCGCTAGCTGACTGATAACAGTAGTCGGTATGTTATTTAAAACAAAACTACGCTGTTCATCGGTAAGTTCTGGACTCCCCGCAGTGATCAACCCTGCCAACACCATCGAATCGATTGTCTGTAGCTGTTCAGCCGTTAATCCTGCTAACTGTTGCCCCAGAGTAACCGAAGGAGGCTCTGTTGGAGTGGGTGTGACCGGAACAGGGGGTTCAATATTCTGATCTTGATCTGTAGTCTCACCCACATCACCTGTAGCGGGTGTTTCTGCCTGTTCTCCCTCCTCTTCACCGCCGCCGGTCGGCTCTGACCCAGTGGTACTCTCTCCGTTTGGGGTATCGGTCTGCTCCCCAGAGTTATTGATCGTATCGGCATCAGCATTATCATCGCCATCGACATCGCCCAATACTGTGCGAGCCACCTCTGATGACCGATTCAGTTCAGAACTGCTACTTTTGGCAACCACAGCTGCGGTATCACCGCTTTGAGCACTGTTTTGCACATCATTTTCAATCTCCTCTGCTACAATCTGCACTGCAGCAATCGCTTTTAAGGCATCGAGCCCGGTGGTTGCGGCACTACTCTTTTCAACAATGGTGCGATTCAGATTAACTGTCGCGGTTGCAGCAGCCGTAACCACCTGCCCAATTTGTTGTTGCTGCACCTCATCTGCCCCGGCTTTAACCGTTGCACCTTTAAACAGCGTTTCGGTTTGAGTCGTATCGGCCAGATCAATCTGAAATTCAGTATCCACCTGCAGACCGTTAACGATAATATCGGCCATGGTGTCGAGTATCGCCTCTTGCCCTGTCGACTTATCACTGGTAATACCACCACCGGTCAATAGTGACGCTCCCTGTCCTAGCGTAGTATTAAGCTGTGCGGCAATGCGTTGTGTCACTAACGCTTGCTCGACCTGTTCCGGGGTTGCATCTGCGGCTGTAGTAGTCGCTATCGGGTCGTAGTTTTTAAGCTCTATGGCTTCATCTATACTTAAAGAACGCTTAACCATTATCTCAGCGGTAGTTGCATCGACATTATTGCCCGCTTTCATCACCTTGGACACTAAGGTAGTGATCGGCCCGATAATAGTTGCCCCCTCCGGAGAGCGGTAGCTACCCTCTACTGCCTTACCGGTTGAGATGTCGATCCCGCCAATTGAGATGAGCTCCCCCCGAATCGGGCTGCCATCGGCTGTTTCAAGCAGAAAGTCACCTTTATCAACGGTTACGGTGCTTAACTCGCCCTCATCCAGCACCCCATTGCCATTTGCGTCAGCAAAGACGATTGCCTCACGCACATAACCATCAATTACTTTCCCTTCATGTCGATTGGGCAAGCTCTCATCAGGCTCGGGCTCAATCACCTCAGACGCACCACTACTGCTGCTATCACCCCCACTGCCAAGTAGCACTCCCCCCAATCCCAGCGCTCCACCCGCCCAGAGCCAGCCACTGTCAGAATCACGCTCTTCAGTCATCAAAACATCGGTTTCCTGTCTTAGCTGCCAGACAATGTCACCATCTGCTGTGGAGTCTTCGGTAGTGATGAGAGTAGTTTCTGTATCGTTTTCCGTGCCCATCAAAGTCGCTGTAGCCGCTTTTCCCGGTTCGTAGAAACTTTGTAGCAACAGGACAGGGCTACCCTCGACCTCCACAACCAAGTCATCCCCCTCTCGCTTTAACAGCAATCCTGTAGGTATCTGACCTAACGGTTCAAAGATGAGCTGATAAACCGTACCCATTTGAACGGATACCATTTGTACCTGATCGGTAATTTGAATGGCTTGACTTTTCGGACTCATTGGTTTTCTCCGGCTATAATCTGCGGTAACGCTTATTAAAAAATTGCGTTAGATAGTAACCATTTTTATTAACAGAAAAACTCACAAACCCTTGCAAACCCTTGCAAAAGCTTGCATTGAACAAAACGATGACTATTTTTATAGCAACAGAGCTCGGTTATGCTGCAACACCTGACTCAGCGTAAATCTTCAACTATCACCGCCTGACTGAATACATAACCTACTCCGCGTACTGTTTTTATCGGTGATTGCTCTACAGCCGGATGATGCTCTGCAACGGTTTGTTGTATCTTTTGGCGTAAGCGGCTGACACAGACCTCCAGCCGGCGCGGGTCAAAAGCGAGTACATTACCCGGGCTAACTACCGCAATTAGCTCATCACGGGTGATAGTTTGGCCGGCACTCTGCGCTAAACGCAACACAATCGCCGCTTCCATGCCGGTAAGGGGGATAGATGCGCCTAACGGGCTGACCAGTTCATACCCACCCTGTAGTAGCTGCCAACTACCATGGTTTGGCTTTGGCTGCGCATGGCTCACCCGCCGATAGAGCGCGGCAATTTGTGCCGATAGCCTGCGCCAGTCAACCGGCTTGGCCATAAAGATATCGGCGCCGTGTTGATAGCTTTTCAGGCAGGTCTCCACCTCATCCAGTGCAGTCAGAATAATAATGCCGATGTCCGGAAAGGTGCTGCGTAACCGCGTGGCGATAGAGAGCCCATCTTCACCCGGCAGACCGATATCGAGTAGTGCAATATCGAAGTTTCGTTGCCTGATGACCTCGTCCATCGCTTTAGCATCGCTAACCGCAGTGACCGCAATACCATCGGTTTGCAATTGAAAACCGAGATCGTCTCGCAGATCTGCGTTATCTTCGACAAACAGGAGTTGGATAGGTGTTGGCTTCATGCCGCTATTATAGAAACTATTGCGCGGTAAAAACCTCACAAAAGCTTGCAATCGGCGATTATTTACCGGGCAACCAGACGCTAAAGCGAATTTTAGCCGATGGCAGATTCTCTACCGTAACCGTTCCCTGATGTTTTTGCGCAATACCCGCAACCAGATAGAGTCCTAAGCCCATTCCCGGCTGATTATGGATCTCCGAGCCGCGTTGGTATTTGTGAAAGATAGTCGCCTGGCTCTGCTCCGGAATAGGTTCTCCGGCGTTGGTAATCTGCCAGACGATTCCCGCTCTGCTATTGTTGGATTGGTGGCTTATTGCAATATCGATTTGGCTTTTTGGGGTCGAATATTTATGGGCATTATCCAGTAGATTAATTAGGACTATTCGTATCAAGCGCTGATCAGCCCATATTGGCATAACCGGCTGTTCACAGCGTACATCCACCCGATCTAGCGCGTGTATCCGGTTCAACTCCACCACTTCATAAGTCAGCTCGACCAGATCCATTTCACCGAGTTCTAAGGGTAAGAACTCCTCCTGATGCTTCTTTTGCAGCGCCATCTCCATAACCCCATTCATCCGTTTCACCGCATTTTGAATCCGATCATAGCGTTTACTGCGATCTTCGGCGCTGTGTTCAATTTTTTCGTCCAATAACTTTAACGACGCATTGGCCGCATCGATGACTGCTATGGGGGTTTTGATCTCATGGGTCAGCATCGACAACAACTGGCTCTGCTCTTCGCGGTAGATTTTTTCGATGGCTATCTGTCGCTGCGCATTTAGAGCCTCTTCCATGGTGCGTTTGTGATCTTGTTCCAGTTTTTGATAGTGCAGCATCATCGCAAAGTGGAGGGTAAGTATATGGAACAGATGACTTAACATACCGGTGAAGGTGACCGACTCATCAAAGGGTATCAATGCCAGTACACCTAATATATTCATACTTATCAGCAGCACATAAGCCATATGCGATACCACCAGCATACGATTCCACAGATAACCTGTCTGCCACAAACGCCACATTGGCCACAAAAATGTCCCTAAGGAGAAGATAGCTGTGAATAACATTATCGGTGCAAATAGTTGATAATAGCCTAGTGGCGTTGCTATGGCGGTAATCAGGCTTACTGTGGCACCGAACTGATTCACCCGATAGATAAACGGATGATATTTTCTATACTCATATAAAACCGCAAAAAAGAGATAGGCCGATGCCGCTGACAACGAGATAGAGATGCCCAACAGCAGGTTGGCATATAACGGATTTTCCGGAAACAGATATTCCGACGCAAAGCCGTTAATCGCCATCCACTGCACACTGTTTAGTCCTAGATAGACCACATAAATAAGAAATACCGTCCGGCGCGATAGCAGATAGTTCGCTGCATTAAACAGCAATACGGTCATCATCAGACTCCAAAAGAGGCCAAACAAAAAATAGCTGTCACGGCTATAGCCGGAAAAGTCATCCGGTTGCCACAGTCGTATCGATGCCACCATCGTGCTTGAGGTTTGTAGCCGCAGGTAAAAGTGGTGTGTTCCGGGTTCGATAAGCAGCTTAAACACAGTAGCACGATAGTCGACCTCTTTGCGCGATTGGGGGACAAAATCGCCACCGGAGCGTTTGCTTAATGCGCCATGTTCATTGAGATGATATAGCTGAATACTATCGAGATAGGGCGGAATTACCTCCATCCAGACAGGTTTGTCTATTTGTTCAGGTTGTCGCAGCGAAAAGTGTAACCAGTAAACATGGGGTACATAGCCGACACTGAGATTGCCGCTCAGGGTTTGGAATTTTCCCTCTGCCTGTCGCTGTTGTATCTGTTTAAATGAGAGCTCGCTGCTGCGGTCAAGATAGGCGGAGAGCTCTCCCTGATTGAGCTCGATGCGGTTATTGTCGCTAAATTCGAGGGTAAATGGTTCGGCGGCCTGTACTGATTTGAGCAGTAAACCTAGCAAGATGACCAAAGCGATAGGGTGTTTCATGTTTTGGCTACTGTTTTAGATTGTACAAAAGCATCAAGAGCATGGGCTGATCACCCCACATTTGGCGCTGTTAATTCAATCTGACCATGCTGCTTGAACCGGGAAGCACGACCGGCTTATACCGCTTCAGTATGTACCAACTCCCAACCAACCCAGAGCAGAATCAGGCTGTGGATTTCGGCGTGTCCTGCCCGCTCTAATACCCGCTGGTCGTGGCGGTATTTTTGGAGTTGTTCTTTGGCATCGGCTATCAGTTCGGTGCGTTTTTTGGGCGTATCATCGCTTTTACTAAGATATTTCAGTTCAATCAGCCAGGCGTGTTTCATCTCGGGGTATTTGGCATAAAACGGCGTCAGATAGAGGTCGACAAAGCCGCTACCGAGCTCCTGTTCACTCAGGGCATAGAACCACGGGTTGAGATTAAGATAGGCCAGCAGAAATCCCTGCACCATCTTTTCGCCGTTAAGGTAGTCGCGCATCCCCGCATGGGCTTTAAGCTGTTCACTAAGGTGGTCAAAGAAGGCTTGCCACTCGCCATCCCAAGCGAAATCGCGTAGTTTTTCACCGAGCTTAAACAGATCAGGGCGAAACAGGCCGACATCATCTATCGCTTCACGAATATAGCCATACATCAGCTGTCTGACCGTCTGGTTAGGAATCGTCAATACCGGGTTGCCACGATCGGTCTCGGTGCTGTGGGTCAACAGGCCGAAGTAGTAGAGCAGTGAGACAAAGTTATCGGGATTGGCGAGCAGCTCCGCCGGAAAACTGGTTTTAATCGCACTGGTGATGCCGCCCTGATTGATAATTTGGTTCAACTGTTCAAAGCTGCCGTTGAGTTTACGGTCGAGCTGGATTAAGTGGCGCAGTTTGCCGTAGTCGATGCGAATATTGGTGTCGATCAGCTCTTTCGGAGGGGTGCCATTGCGGTAGAGGGCTTGCAGGTAATAGAGCGCCATATTGCTGTTGGTGATAGTCTCTTTCACCTCTTCACTAAAACGGTAGTGGTTGTACCACTGCTGCATCAGCGGTTTATGTTCGGCATAGTTTTGTCCGAAGGCGGCAAACAGTTCGGTCAGTTCCGCTTCATTAAAACCGAGCAGACCGTTAAGGCTCGGGTCGAGTGAGATATTGAGGCCGATGTTAAAGCCGCTGGTGACATCGTCGAGCGTTACCGGCGAGACGCCGGTAATAAACAGCCTTGAGAGCGCACCGCCGGTCGCACCGGTCGCCCCTTTCAGTTCAGCAAAGAAGTCACGCAGAAAGCCGCGACCGTGAGTCAGTTGTTGATAGGCATCACGCCCTTCGGTGGCCAGCAGGGTGTTGGCGAAGTTGTCATATTCGTCGATAAAGAGGTAGAGGGCATAGCCTAACCGCTTTAGATGGCGATTAATAAAACTCAGTTTGTTATCAGGTTGCTGTTCTTGGCGTAGGCCATTGATAAAAATGGGGTCTAGCCGTTGCTCATAACTGTAACAGAACTCATCCGTCGCTAAGCGGATATGGTCAGAAAACGACTGCTGTAGCGCCTCCAGATGCGACCCACTCACCTGAGAGAAGTCAAACCGTAGCACCATATATTGGTGCTTTTCATCGGTAGAGTTAGCATGAATCCAGGTGCCGCTAAACAGTTCATCAAACTGGTCTCGGCGGTTGATGTCGTAGTAGCACTCCATCACCGATTGCAGCAGGCTTTTACCAAACCTGCGCGGGCGAATCAGAAACAGGAAGTCACCCGCCTGCTCTATTAGCGGCAGGTAGTGGGTTTTATCCTGATAGTATTCGCTTTTTTGCCGTAGTTTGATGTAGTCGGCAACGCCGTAGGGGATGCGTAGTTTTTTTTCTAAATTCATAAATGGATCTCCTCCTCGCTAAATACCAACTCCCACCCAACCCAAAGCAGAATCAGGCTGTGGATTTCGGCGTGTCCTGCCCGCTCTAATACCCGCTGGTCGTGGCGGTATTTTTGGAGTTGTTCTTTGGCATCAGCTATCAGTTCGGTGCGTTTTTTAGGCGTATCATCGCTTTTACTGAGATATTTGAGTTCAATCAGCCAGGCGTGTTTCATCTCGGGGTATTTGGCATAAAACGGCGTCAGATAGAGGTCGACAAAGCCGCCACCGAGCTCCTGTTCACTCAGGGCATAGAACCACGGGTTGAGGTTAAGATAGGCCAGCAGAAACCCCTGCACCATCTTTTCGCCGTTAAGGTAGTCGCGCATCCCCGCATGGGCTTTAAGTTGTTCACTAAGGTGGTCAAAGAAGGCTTGCCACTCCGCTCGCCAGGCAAAAGCGTGGAGCTTTTCACCGAGCTTAAACAGGTCGGGACGGAATAGGCCGACATCGTCGATGGCATCGCGGATGTAGCTATACATCAGCTGTTTTACCGTCTGGTTAGGCACCACCAGATGAGGTCGTCCTTCGCGCTGTTCGGTGCTGTGGGTCAACAGGCCGAAGTAGTAGAGCAGTGAGACAAAGTTATCGGGGTTGGCGAGCAACTCCGCCGGAAAGCTAGTTTTAATCGCACTGGTGATGCCGCCCTGATTGATAATTTGGTTCAACTGTTCAAAGCTGCCGTTGAGTTTACGGTCGAGCTGGATTAAGTGGCGCAGTTTGCCGTAGTCGATGCGAATATTGGTGTCGATCAGCTCTTTCGGAGGGGTGCCATTGCGGTAGAGGGCTTGCAGGTAATAGAGCGCCATATCGCTGTTGGTGATAGTCTCTTTCACCTCTTCACTAAAACGGTAGTGGTTGTACCACTGCTGCATCAGCGGTTTATGTTCGGCATAATTTTGTCCGAAGGCGGCAAACAGTTCGTTCAGTTCCGCTTCGTTAAAACCGAGCAGACCGTTAAGGCTCGGGTCGAGTGAGATATTGAGGCCAATGTTAAAGCCGCTGGTGACATCGTCGAGCGTTACCGGCGAGACGCCGGTAATAAATAGCCTTGAGAGCGCACCGCCGGTCGCACCGGTCGCCCCTTTCAGTTCAGCAAAGAAGTCACGCAGAAAGCCGCGACCGTGAGTCAGTTGTTGATAGGCATCACGCCCTTCGGTGGTCAGCAGGGTGTTGGCGAAGTTGTCATATTCGTCGATAAAGAGGTAGAGCGCGTGGTTGTGCTGCTGCAGTTGTCGGTTTAGCTGCTCGATCTGTTTGTGGGGTTCCCGTTCGGCTAGGATCACTGCCTGCAAGGTTGGGGGAAGCTGTTGTTGGTAGTAACCAAAGAAGTGTTGCAGGGTAATGCGGATGTGATCGGCAAACGACTGTTCCAGTGCGGCAAGATTGGCGCCACTCACCTGGGAGAAGTCAAACCGTAGCACCATATATTGGTGCTTTTCGTCGGTAGGGTTAGCATGAATCCAGGTGCCGCTAAACAGCTCATCAAACTGGTCTCGGCGGTTGATGTCGTAGTAACACTCCATCACCGATTGCAGCAGGCTTTTACCAAACCTGCGCGGGCGAATCAGAAACAGGAAGTCACCCGCCTGCTCTATTAGCGGCAGGTAGTGGGTTTTATCCTGATAGTATTCGCTTTTTTGCCGTAGTTTGATGTAGTCGGCAACGCCGTAGGGGATGCGTAGTTTTTTTTCTAAATTCATAAATGGATCTCCTCCTCGCTAAATACCAACTCCCACCCAACCCAAAGCAGGATCAGGCTGTGAATCTCGGCGTGTCCTGCCCGCTCTAATACCCGCTGGTCGTGGCGGTATTTTTGGAGTTGTTCTTTGGCATCGGCTATCAGTTCGGTGCGTTTTTTGGCGTATCATCGCTTTTACTGAGATATTTGAGTTCAATCAGCCAGGCGTGTTTCATCTCGGGGTATTTGGCATAAAACGGCGTCAGATAGAGGTCGACAAAGCCGCCACCGAGCTCCTGTTCACTCAGGGCATAGAACCACGGGTTGAGGTTAAGATAGGCCAGCAGAAATCCCTGCACCATCTTTTCGCCGTTAAGGTAGTCGCGCATCCCCACATGGGCTTTAAGCTGTTCACTAAGGTGGTCAAAGAAGGCTTGCCACTCCGCTCGCCAGGCAAAAGCGTGGAGCTTTTCACCGAGCTTAAACAGGTCGGGACGGAATAGGCCGACATCGTCGATGGCATCGCGGATGTAGCTATACATCAGCTGTTTTACCGTCTGGTTAGGCACCACCAGATGAGGTCGTCCTTCGCACTGTTCGGTGCTGTGGGTCAACAGGCCGAAGTAGTAGAGCAGTGAGACAAAGTTATCGGGGTTGGCGAGCAGTTCAGCCGGAAAGCTGGTTTTAATCGCACTGGTGATGCCGCCCTGATTGATAATTTGGTTCAACTGTTCAAAGCTGCCGTTGAGTTTACGGTCGAGCTGGATTAAGTGGCGCAGTTTGCCGTAGTCGGTGCGAATATTGGTGTCGATCAGCTCTTTCGGAGGGGTGCCATTGCGGTAGAGGGCTTGCAGGTAATAGAGCGCCATATCGCTGTTGGTGATAGTCTCTTTCACCTCTTCACTAAAACGGTAGTGGTTGTACCACTGCTGCATCAGCGGTTTATGTTCGGCATAATTTTGTCCGAAGGCGGCAAACAGTTCGTTCAGTTCCGCTTCATTAAAGCCGAGCAGACCGTTAAGGCTCGGGTCGAGTGAGATATTGAGGCCAATGTTAAAGCCGCTGGTGACATCGTCGAGCGTTACCGGCGAGACGCCGGTAATAAACAGCCTTGAGAGCGCACCGCCGGTCGCACCGGTCGCCCCTTTCAGTTCAGCAAAGAAGTCACGCAGAAAGCCGCGACCGTGAGTCAGTTGTTGATAAGCGTCACGCCCTTCGGTGGTCAGCAGGGTGTTGGCGAAGTTGTCGTATTCGTCGATGAAGAGGTAGAGGGCATAGCCTAACCGCTTTAGATGGCGATTAATAAAACTCAGTTTGTTATCAGGTTGCTGTTCTTGGCGTAGGCCATTGATAAAAATGGGGTCTAGCCGTTGCTCATAACTGTAACAGAACTCATCCGTCGCTAAGCGGATATGGTCAGAAAACGACTGCTGTAGCGCCTCCAGATGCGACCCACTCACCTGAGAGAAGTCAAACCGCAGCACCATATATTGGTGCTTTTCATCGGTAGGGTTAGCATGAATCCAGGTGCCGCTAAACAGTTCATCAAACTGGTCTCGGCGGTTGATGTCGTAGTAGCACTCCATCACCGATTGCAGCAGGCTTTTACCAAACCTGCGCGGGCGAATCAGGAACAGAAAGCGCCCTGCCTGCTCTATTAGCGGCAGATAGTGGGTTTTATCCTGATAGTATTCGTTGCCTTTACGAACTTTGATGTAGTCGGCTACCCCGTAAGGGATGCGCAGTTGTTTTTCTAAAATCATCAATTTATCTCCTCCTCGCTAAATACCAACTCCCACCCAACCCAGAGCAGAATCAGGCTGTGGATTTCAGCGTGTCCTGCCCGCTCTAATACCCGCTGGTCGTGGCGGTATTTTTGGAGTTGCTCTTTGGCATCGGCTATCAGTTCGGTGCGTTTTTTAGGCGTATCATCGCTTTTACTAAGATATTTGAGTTCAATCAGCCAGGCGTGTTTCATCTCGGGGTATTTGGCATAAAACGGCGTCAGGTAGAGATCGACAAAGCCGCCACCGAGCTCCTGTTCACTCAGGGCATAGAACCACGGATTGAGGTTAAGATAGGCCAGCAGAAATCCCTGCACCATCTTTTCGCCGTTAAGGTAGTCGCGCATCCCCGCATGGGCTTTAAGCTGTTCACTAAGGTGGTCAAAGAAGGCTTGCCACTCGCCATCCCAGGCGAAATCGCGTAGTTTTTCACCGAGCTTAAACAGATCAGGGCGAAACAGGCCGACATCATCTATCGCTTCACGAAGATAGCCATACATTAGCTGTCTGACCGTCTGGTTAGGAATCGTCAATACCGGGTTGCCACGATCGGTCTCGGTGCTGTGGGTCAACAGGCCGAAGTAGTAGAGCAGTGAGACAAAGTTATCGGGGTTGGCGAGCAGCTCTGCCGGAAAGCTGGTTTTAATCGCACTGGTGATGCCGCCCTGATTGATAATTTGGTTCAACTGCTCAAAGCTGCCGTTGAGCTTACGGTCGAGCTGGATTAAGTGGCGCAGTTTGCCGTAGTCGATGCGGATATTGGTGTCGATGAGTTCATCCGGTGGTTGCTGGTTGCGATAGAGTGCCTGTAGGTAGTAGAGCGCCATGTCGGAGTTGGTGATGGTCTCTGTCGCCTGTTTGTGAAAACGGTAGTGGTTGTACCACTGCTGCATCAGCGGTTTATGTTCGGCATAGTTTTGTCCGAAGGCGGCAAACAGTTCGGTCAGTTCCGCTTCGTTAAAACCGAGCAGACCGTTAAGGCTCGGGTCGAGTGAGATATTCAGGCCAATGTTAAAGCCGCTGGTGACATCGTCGAGCGTTACCGGCGAGACGCCGGTAATAAATAGCCTTGAGAGCGCCCCACCGGTCGCGCCGGTCGCCCCTTTCAGTTCAGCAAAGAAGTCACGCAGAAAGCCGCGACCGTGAGTAAGTTGTTGATAGGCGTCACGCCCTTCGGTGGCCAGCAGGGTGTTAGCAAAGTTGTCGTATTCGTCGATGAAGAGGTAGAGGGCATAGCCTAACCGCTTTAGATGGCGATTAATAAAACTCAGTTTGTTATCAGGTTGCTGTTCTTGGCGTAGGCCATTGATAAAAATGGGGTCTAGCAGTTGCTCATAACTGTAACAGAACTCATCCGTCGCTAAGCGGATATGGTCAGAAAACGACTGCTGTAGCGCCTCCAGATGCGACCCACTCACCTGAGAGAAGTCAAACCGCAGCACCATATATTGGTGCTTTTCATCGGTAGGGTTAGCATGAATCCAGGTGCCGCTAAACAGTTCATCAAACTGGTCTCGGCGGTTGATGTCGTAGTAACACTCCATCACCGATTGCAGCAGGCTTTTACCAAACCTGCGCGGGCGAATCAGAAACAGAAAGTCACCCGCCTGCTCTATTAGCGGCAGGTAGTGGGTTTTATCCTGATAGTATTCGCTTTTTTGCCGTAGTTTGATGTAGTCGGCTACCCCGTAAGGGATGCGCAGTTGTTTTTCTAAAGTCATCAATTTATCTCCTCCTCGCTAAATACCAACTCCCACCCAACCCAGAGCAGAATCAGGCTGTGGATTTCGGCATGTCCTGCCCGCTCTAATACCCGCTGGTCGTGGCGGTATTTTTGGAGTTGTTCTTTGGCATCGGCTATCAGTTCGGTGCGTTTTTTAGGCGTATCATCGCTTTTACTAAGATATTTGAGTTCAATCAGCCAGGCGTGTTTCATCTCGGGGTATTTGGCATAAAACGGCGTCAGGTAGAGATCGACAAAGCCGCCACCGAGCTCCTGTTCACTCAGGGCATAGAACCACGGATTGAGGTTAAGATAGGCCAGCAGAAATCCCTGCACCATCTTTTCGCCGTTAAGGTAGTCGCGCATCCCCGCATGGGCTTTAAGCTGTTCACTAAGGTGGTCAAAGAAGGCTTGCCACTCGCCATCCCAGGCGAAATCGCGTAGTTTTTCACCGAGCTTAAACAGATCAGGGCGAAACAGGCCGACATCATCTATCGCTTCACGAAGATAGCCATACATCAGCTGTCTGACCGTCTGGTTAGGAATCGTCAATACCGGGTTGCCACGATCGGTCTCGGTGCTGTGGGTCAACAGGCCGAAGTAGTAGAGCAGTGAGACAAAGTTATCGGGGTTGGCGAGCAGCTCTGCCGGAAAGCTGGTTTTAATCGCACTGGTGATGCCGCCCTGATTGATAATTTGGTTCAACTGCTCAAAGCTGCCGTTGAGCTTACGGTCGAGCTGGATTAAGTGGCGCAGTTTGCCGTAGTCGATGCGGATATTGGTGTCGATGAGCTCTTTCGGAGGGGTGCCATTGCGGTAGAGGGCTTGCAGGTAATAGAGCGCCATATCGCTGTTGGTGATAGTCTCTTTCACCTCTTCACTAAAACGGTAGTGGTTGTACCACTGCTGCATCAGCGGTTTATGTTCGGCATAGTTTTGTCCGAAGGCGGCAAACAGTTCGTTCAGTTCCGCTTCGTTAAAACCGAGCAGGCCGTTAAGGCTCGGGTCGAGCGAGATATTCAGGCCAATGTTAAAGCCGCTGGTGACATCGTCGAGCGTTACCGGCGAGACGCCGGTAATAAATAGCCTTGAGAGCGCACCGCCGGTCGCGCCGGTCGCCCCTTTCAGTTCAGCAAAGAAGTCACGCAGAAAGCCGCGACCGTGAGTAAGTTGTTGATAGGCATCACGCCCTTCGGTGGCCAGCAGGGTGTTGGCAAAGTTGTCGTATTCGTCGATGAAGAGGTAGAGAGCGTGGTTGTGCTGCTGTAGTTGTCGGTTTAACTGCTCGATCTGTTTGTGGGGTTCCCGTTCGGCAAGGATCACTGCTTGCAAGGTTGGGGGAAGCTGTTGTTGGTAGTAACCCAAGAAGTGTTGCAGGGTAATGCGGATGTGATCGGCAAACGATTGTTCCAGTGCAGCAAGATTGGCGCCACTCACCTGGGAGAAGTCAAACCGCAGCACCATATATTGGTGCTTTTCATCGGTAGGGTTAGCATGAATCCAGGTGCCGCTAAACAGTTCATCAAACTGGTCTCGGCGGTTGATGTCGTAGTAACACTCCATCACCGATTGCAGCAGGCTTTTACCAAACCTGCGCGGGCGAATCAGAAACAGAAAGTCACCCGCCTGCTCTATTAGCGGCAGGTAGTGGGTTTTATCCTGATAGTATTCGCTTTTTTGCCGTAGTTTGATGTAGTCGGCTACCCCGTAAGGGATGCGCAGTTGTTTTTCTAAAGTCATCAATTTATCTCCTCCTCGCTAAATACCAACTCCCACCCAACCCAGAGCAGAATCAGGCTGTGGATTTCGGCATGTCCTGCCCGCTCTAATACCCGCTGGTCGTGGCGGTATTTTTGGAGTTGTTCTTTGGCATCGGCTATCAGTTCGGTGCGTTTTTTAGGCGTATCATCGCTTTTACTAAGATATTTGAGTTCAATCAGCCAGGCGTGTTTCATCTCGGGGTATTTGGCATAAAACGGCGTCAGGTAGAGATCGACAAAGCCGCCACCGAGCTCCTGTTCACTCAGGGCATAGAACCACGGATTGAGGTTAAGATAGGCCAGCAGAAATCCCTGCACCATCTTTTCGCCGTTAAGGTAGTCGCGCATCCCCGCATGGGCTTTAAGCTGTTCACTAAGGTGGTCAAAGAAGGCTTGCCACTCGCCATCCCAGGCGAAATCGCGTAGTTTTTCACCGAGCTTAAACAGATCAGGGCGAAACAGGCCGACATCATCTATCGCTTCACGAAGATAGCCATACATCAGCTGTCTGACCGTCTGGTTAGGAATCGTCAATACCGGGTTGCCACGATCGGTCTCGGTGCTGTGGGTCAACAGGCCGAAGTAGTAGAGCAGTGAGACAAAGTTATCGGGGTTGGCGAGCAGCTCTGCCGGAAAGCTGGTTTTAATCGCACTGGTGATGCCGCCCTGATTGATAATTTGGTTCAACTGCTCAAAGCTGCCGTTGAGCTTACGGTCGAGCTGGATTAAGTGGCGCAGTTTGCCGTAGTCGATGCGGATATTGGTGTCGATGAGTTCATCCGGTGGTTGCTGGTTGCGATAGAGTGCCTGTAGGTAGTAGAGCGCCATGTCGGAGTTGGTGATGGTCTCTGTCGCCTGTTTGTGAAAACGGTAGTGGTTGTACCACTGCTGCATCAGCGGTTTATGTTCGGCATAGTTTTGTCCGAAGGCGGCAAACAGTTCGTTCAGTTCCGCTTCGTTAAAACCGAGCAGGCCGTTAAGGCTCGGGTCGAGTGAGATATTCAGGCCAATGTTAAAGCCGCTGGTGACATCGTCGAGCGTTACCGGCGAGACGCCGGTAATAAATAGCCTTGAGAGCGCACCGCCGGTCGCGCCGGTCGCCCCTTTCAGTTCAGCAAAGAAGTCACGCAGAAAGCCGCGACCGTGAGTAAGTTGTTGATAGGCATCACGCCCTTCGGTGGCCAGCAGGGTGTTGGCAAAGTTGTCGTATTCGTCGATGAAGAGGTAGAGAGCGTGGTTGTGCTGCTGTAGTTGTCGGTTTAACTGCTCGATCTGTTTGTGGGGTTCCCGTTCGGCAAGGATCACTGCTTGCAAGGTTGGGGGAAGCTGTTGTTGGTAGTAACCCAAGAAGTGTTGCAGGGTAATGCGGATGTGATCGGCAAACGATTGTTCCAGTGCAGCAAGATTGGCGCCACTCACCTGGGAGAAGTCAAACCGCAGCACCATATATTGGTGCTTTTCATCGGTGGGGTTAGCATGAATCCAGGTGCCGCTAAACAGCTCATCAAACTGGTCTCGGCGGTTGATGTCGTAGTAGCACTCCATCACTGATTGCAGCAGGCTTTTACCAAACCTGCGCGGGCGAATCAGGAACAGAAAGCGCCCTGCCTGCTCTATTAGCGGCAGATAGTCGGTTTTATCCTGATAGTATTTGTTGCCTTTACGAACTTTGATGTAGTCGGCAACGCCGTAAGGGATGCGCAGTGATCGGGTGTTTGTAGTCATAGCGGACGGAATTGCACTTGTTGTTGCAGGGTTAAGTGCATCAAAGGGTTATATATCAATTGGGAATGGATGGTTTGGTATAGCATTGTTCGCTGCTGTTCCTAAAAACCTAAGCAAAGTTGCTCATGGCAGTTTTTCGGTAATTCGCTCTCCGTTGATAACACCCGTACGGGCGAGCAACTGGAGTCCTGGTTGAGCAGTCCCAACCGGAGGCGCTCAGTCCGCGCTTGCAAGATCGTCTTCACCTGTCGGTACGGCATGAACCGATCGATGTCAAGATCGAACAACCGTGCCAGCACGTTTCGCGCAGCGTTCTGGTCTGCCTGCAACACAACCCCGTCGAAACAGTAAAACCGATCCCCCTGGCGTTTGCCGAGTAGGCATCCGTTGCGGGAATCAATTTGCGATGTGTAGGCAGGATTGACCAGAACGACCGCAGAACCTCTGCGGCTTGAAACACTATCAAGTGCTTCGGCAATGACGCCTTTCGTCCAGCTTGCCAGCCGACGATTGACATTCTTGCCGAAGGACTTGCCCGACATCGGGGCGGTGAGGTCTTCCGCCGCAATCACGGCGGCTTTATCAACAACCTTATGAACCGACTGAAACACCACATCACGGATGCTTGCATGGGTTTTGTCCATCTGCCGGTTTAGCTTTTTGCGCCCAAGGTTAAAGCGACGAATGTGCTCGCGTTTATGCGGGTTACGGGTCGTGTTGGCGAGCGCTCGCAGTTTTGATCGGCGCTGATATTTGGCTTTTAGCTTATCGGATTGTTCGGTCAGTACTTGACCGAGCTCCTGGCCGTGGTGATCGCCGTCTGAATCCACAAGCACTTCGGAGTAGCCTTTATCAATGCCGATGGTGCGCTTGCCGCAATCCTGTTTGGTTTCGACATTAACGGTGGTGTGAACCTCAATACGGTCATCGTCTTTGATAATGACGCGCAGAGTGCCAGTTGGCGTGATCGTGGTATTGAGCAAAATGGCGATACGCTGACCTTTAACAAGGCCGGGGATCTTGATCCAGACGCACCCACCCAGGAGGAAGGTAGTGTAATTATCTGAACGGACAATAATCTGGTTATGGGTATGGTTATGGCCATGATGCCAGTGCTTACGCATGAGCCGGCGCAGATAAGAATCGCCCGTCCATTCGTTGCGCTTGAGGGCAGTGAACAGGCGTTTTTGCTCGGCTTCGTCCCGGGTGTGACGAAAGACAGATTGGCGAACCTTAACCTTGGCCGCTTCCATGCAGGCGGTGATGTTGCCCTTCGCATCGCGTAGGGTCTCTTTCCAAGCGTTGGCGGAAACCGGAAAGGCGCGACCTTCCTTCAGCCAGCCATCGCGAATCTTGCGATCCGAGAGACCCACGCCACCGACCGACCCAAACCTCTGCCAGACCTCGGTACGCACTTGGCCAAGCCGACGCGCCTGCTCGCGCAATGCGGCGACTTTGCCCTTGTTCGGGCGTTTTGCGTTCAAAACTCGCGTGACCTTCATTCGCACACATCCTTTGGTAACTGAATGGGACTATCGGGAAAATCCTCCTTGATCTGCTGCTTGTACTTGCGCATCCCATACAGTCGGAAACTGAAGGTATGCACAATCGCCAGTAAATCCTCAACCATCTCTTGCTCAGGGGAGAGAGACTCCTGGTTCACAACGACTATCTCACAGCCATTTTCTGCTGCGATATGCGCCAACAAATCGAAGCCAAAGCGCATCAACCGATCCTTGTGGGCAATCAGCAGTAGGCGCACTTCCCCACGATGAATCCGATCGACCAGAGCGAGAAAGCGCTTGCGCTTGAAGTTCATCCCGCCGCCGATTTCTTGCACCCACTCATCGACCGCAATCCCTGCGCCCAGACAGTAGGTTTCCATCGCTTTGACCTGGGAGGCAAGATCGTCTTTTTGTCCCGCACTGGAGACTCGGCAATACACCACCACATCTCGCCTCTTAGGCGCCCCGCCCAGCATCAGGCGAACATCGGACTCATCGAAATACCGATGCCCCGATGGCAGGCGCTTGGACTGCAACTTCCCCTCTCTTTCCCAACGCCGCACGGTTTGCACTGACCGCCCAATGCGCTTAGCAAACTCACCTATGCTGTATCTACTGCTCATAACACATAATTATAGACATATTCGAGTATAAATCAAGCAACTGTTAATTGCTCTCCCTAATTTTCAACTACCTTTTGCAATTTAACCACAACCCGCCGGTTACGCGCCCGCCCCTCTTCAAAATCGTTACTAGTCATCGGCCGACTTGCACCATAACCGATTGCGGTTAACAGTGCACCCTTCAGACCAAAATTGTCAATCAGATAACGCCGTACACTATCGGCACGGCGCTGTAGCGGTAAAGTAGCCTGGCCATTCGCTCGCTAAAGCATAACGCTTTAAGTGAGGCTGCCTCACGCAGCCGCTGCTGCAGTAGCAGCAGATCGGCCACCTATTTGAGTGCTGTAACAGAATCGGCCACGAGAGACTATGGCGCTACCGGTAGGCTACAGCGTACCGCTCATCCCCGGCAGCAACCCCTCTGGTGCCTCAGAGAGCTCCCCTATTACGGTAACGGTCTGGCTAACCGGATCAATTTCGCCAATCACCCAGCTAATACAGGCGGCTAACACCATCTCACCCTCATCGAGCTGTAGCGTAAACGGGGTGCCGGGTAGTATGTGGGGATCACCATCACCACCTCCAGCTCAGAGTCATCCACCAGACGCAGCGAAAACAGGGTATGGGTCACCGGACGCAGCTGCGCCCGCCCCCCCGCCTCACCATAACCGCTCAAACGCTCACTAACAGCGCGGCTACCACCGGCTGCTCTGCCATAGTCACTGTTGCAAACAGCAGCCACGACTGCAGACTAGCTTGAAACAGCCCCTTTTTGAGTCTCATCCCGGTCCCATAGCATAGAAAAAGTTCGCCATCTAAACACTACACCATTCGTAACCTTACGCCACCATAGCGTAAAAAGCCCCGAAAAATTTGTTTCACTACTCCCCTGATGAACCACAGAGGAGAACAGAGATGCCGAACCCCACCCTAGCAGCCGTATCACAGGCCTTTAAAGATTGGCGGGAGAACCCAGAAAAGAGCGCGCGAAGCCGAATTCCCGAGGCGCTGCAACAACAAGCCGTAGCGTTAATAGGCCACTACCCGGTGAGCCACATACTCAAAGCGCTGCGCATCAATTACCGTCAACTCAGTAGCTGGAAGAAGAGCCGGGAGGAGAACGACACCATCCCGGGATTCATCGCGCTTGAGCCGTCAGAGCCGACTAGCGAACCTCTTTTGGCTCTCAAGTGGACGACCGAAACCACTACCGGCCGGCCATTGAGTGTGGAGGGCGAGTTATCACCGGAACAATGGCGGCAACTGCTTCCCCTGCTCAGTCAGATGGGAGCTAACTCATGATCTACCTCACAGAACAGACTCCGGTGATGATAGCGACAGCACCGGCTGATTTTCGCCGTGGCATCGACGGCTTTGTCGCGCTGTGCCAACACCAACTCGGCCAACAGCCGCGCTCGGGCACCGTGTTTGCCTTTATTAACCGCTCTAAAACGATGATTCGCCTGCTGGTCTATGAGAACAATGGCTACTGGCTGATGACCAAACGCCTCTCCAAAGGCAAATACCGGGGTTGGCCTCGCCCGGCAGAGCCGATAAGTGCGATTAAGGCACAACAACTACGCCAACTCCTCTCAAATTTGGTAAAATAGTGCCATGACAGAGTTTAAAACATTGAGTAAAACCGAGATTGAGGAGCTGATTGAGCGTGTTGAGAGAGCCATTGCAGAAGATTTGGCCCTCTCTAAAGCCGATATGCAGCTACTGTTGGGGGTTTTGTTAATGGTCACAGAGCTACAGATCTCATTGTCTCTGAAAGATGTCACGATACACAAATTGCGTAAACTGGCTGGGATAATCAGCAGCTCAGAGAAACACTCTGCGGTTATTCCTGATGGCGATGCGTCAAACGACTCGGATGGCACCCAAAAGAGCGATGCAGCTACTTCAAAACCCGACGGTAACAGCGAGTCAACCGCATCAGGCAAGCCGAAGAAAAAGCCATCGACTCAAAAAGCAGAGCGGGTGATTCGGTTGCAGTGCCATCACAACCATGATGAGCTGAAGGCGGGACAGCTCTGCCCAGAATGCGGTCATGGCCGGCTCTACATCTATCAGCCGGTGATACGGGTACGGATTCAGGGCGAGCCCCCTTTAAGTGCGGTCGAACATATTTTCGAGCGGCTGCGCTGCAATAGCTGTGGCGCCTACTTTACCGCGACCCCTACAGACGATTTTCAGCAAGATGGCGGCATGAATCAGCTCTATGGCTACAGCGCCCGGGCTATTATCGCGCTTCACCGCCACTTTGCCGGTCTGCCGCTTCACCGGCAGCAGACGCTGCAGCAGATATTAGGGGTGCCACTGACTGCGTCGTCACTCTATGACCAGACCGAGTCTGTCGCCAATGATGGCTTCGTGGTATTTAAGGCACTCAAACAACTGGCTGCTGATGCGCCCCACTTCAATCTGGATGATACACCCAACCGGATTTTGAATCAGGGCACGATTCTGAAGCCTGACAGACGGAGCGGTCAACTTAAACCCCGCAGCGGTACTTTCACTTCCGGCTTAATCGCGACACTGGAGAGTGGCCAACAAATCGTGCTCTACCAGACCGATATTGGCCATGCCGGAGAGTTGATCGATGAGATTCTGCGTCTGCGCCATCCCGGGTTAGCCAAACCCACTATCATGTGCGATGCGCTCAGTCGCAATCTGCCTACGGTGCTGGATGAAACACAGCGACACGATACATTCTGCAACAGCCACTGTAGGCGGGGGTTTGTGGATGTGGCAGAGCTGCATCCGGATAAAGTCCCGTGGGTGTTAGAGCTCTATGGCCAGGTCTGGCACCACGATACGCACTGCAAGAAGCAGAAGTATACCCCGGCAGAGCGGCTGGCTTACCATCAGCAGCACTCGCTGCCGCTGATGGCGCAGCTCAAACAGTGGGGCGAGACGCAGATTGAGAGTGGCGATGTCGAGGAAAACAGTTCGCTGGGCAAAGCAATCCGCTATCTGCTCAACCATTACGACAAGCTGACTGCCTTTTGCCGCATTGAGGGGGCGCAAATCGATAATAACATTATGGAACGTATGCTCAAGCTGGTGATTCGGGGACGGCGTAACAGCCTCTTCTTCAGAACGCTCGGCGGAGCCGGTGTTGCCGATGTCATTCTCTCTCTGGTCGCCACTTGCTATTTGGCCGGGGTCAATCCGTTTGATTACCTGGTGGCGTTGCAGCGTTATGCCCATCAGGTTAATCGTCATCCAGAGTTGTGGTTCCCCTGGAACTATCAGCAGACGCTGGCATCGTTGTCAGCTCCTCTAAAAGCTGCGGCTTAACCGAGCCTACTCCCTCCCTCTGTTTAAGTCTATCAGGCCGGCCCCGGGGCTGTCACGCTATGGTGGCGTAAGGTTACCACCATTCCCATTGAGCCAAAGGGCTGTCACTATAACCATCTAGTATCGCAGCAAGCGAAATAAAAGATAAAATTTAGTGATATATGAATGATTAACGGTCAGATAATTAAGGATATCCCCCTCATACCACTTGAATTTCATCAGCAACACCAGTTAAAGCAGCTCCATCTGCTGCTAGTAGAGGATCAGCTCAATAGCGCTAAAGGTATTCAACAGCTATTACGACCGCTATTTGCTTCGGTTACCTTTGCCATTGGCCAACAGGTTGCCCTGACGCTGTTTCGGCAGCAGCACTTTGATCTGGTGATGACCGATATTGAACTACAAGATGGTAACGGTCTGGCTTTAATCGGGCAGTTGCGCCAAATAGAGCCGCAGCTACCGGTTATTGTCTTAACCGCCTTTAGCCGTAATGACTACCTGCTGCACGCGGCCAACTTGCAGCTTGATGGCTATATTCTGAAACCCCTTAACTTTGATAAGCTGAATCAGGCACTGGTTAAACTGCTGAACCGGCTACAACCACTCTCCCCGCTGATTCCGCTCCATCACCACTGTAGCTATGATCCGATGTTGCAGCAACTAGAGGTCGATGGCAAAAGTATCGCTTTAGGCACCAAGCAGCGCCAGCTACTGGAGCTGCTACTGCGACGCTCACCCCGTGCGGTGAGTCGTAAGGAGATGATTACCCATATTTGGCATGAGGATCACCTCAGCCCTTCGGCACTCAAAAATCTGCTGCTACAGCTACGGGAGCAAAAAACAGTTCTTGATTTTTTATTTATTTGTCATTAGAATTTTCCACCGTAGATAGGTTATCTACAAGCGCGAAAGTTTTGCGTGCCATGGTTAGAGTCGAAGTCGAATCGCAAGGTTGTTCTCTGTTCAGGATGAACGTCGAGGCAATTTTTATGGCGCAAGCTGGGTTTCGATGGCTGAAACTGCCCATGTTGCCGGTGTTGACCGGCCATCCGGTTGGGACTGCTCAACCAGGACTCCAGTTGCTCGCCCGCAAGGGTGTTATCAACGGAGAGCGAATTACCAAAAACCGCCATGAGCAACTTTGCTTAGGTTTTTAGGAACAGAAACTGAGCTACGACATTATTAAAAACGCCCCCGGTAACGGCTGGTACATAGAGCCGCTGCTTGATCAGAAGAGTAGCGACGACAGGTGATCGGTCGCTCCTTCTCTATCCTATGGCGGTTACTCTGTCTGATTGTCTCCGCTAACGCTAATGCTACTGACAAAATAGTATTACAGCTAAAGTGGCAGCATCAGTTTCAGTTTGCCGGCTACTACGCCGCAGAGCAGTTAGGCTACTATCATCAGGCAGGGCTCAATGTCGAGCTGCGCCCCGCCCGCCCCGACACTGATCCACTAGATGAAGTCAAAGCGGGACGAGCCCAATTTGGCGTCGGTAGCAATAATCTGGTCTTAGCGCACCATCAGGGTGTGCCAGTGGTAGTGCTGGCAGTGATTATGCAGCACTCACCCTACGCTATTATCGCTGCTAAAAACAGCCAGCTACGGAATAGTCATGATCTGGCCGGTAAAAAGTTTATGCTGGAGCCGATGGCGGATGAGATACTAGCCTATCTGATCCAGCAACGGATACCGCTGCAGAGTCTGGAGCTACTGCCCCACAGCCACACCCCCTACTCGCTGATACGCGGCGAAGTGGCCGCTATGTCGGCCTATATCACCGATGAGCCCTATCTGCTACAGCAGGAGGCGTTTGACTATAATCTGTTTACGCCACAATCAGCTGGGATCGACTTTTATGGCGATAACCTATTTACCTTAGCTAAAGAGATTGAGACACAGCCGCAACGCACCCGCCGCTTTTTAGAGGCCTCGCTACGCGGCTGGCGCTACGCCATGCAGCACCCCGAAGAGCTGGCCGATATCATAATCGCCCACTACGGCAGCACCAAATCGCGCCCACAGCTGCTCTATGAAGCAGAGAAGATGCAGCAACTAATGCACCCAGAGCTGATAGAAATCGGCTATATGTTACCGGGACGATGGCAGCATATTGCTAACACCTACACCTCGCTCGGTATGCTGCCGCGTGACTATACTCCTGACCCATCCTTTCTCTATATTAGTCGCACGACAAATGAAGGGAAAATCGTGACAGTGATCGCGTTGTTACTCGGCATTACCACGCTTATTACACTCATCACGCTCTATATGATTCGCCGTAACCACTATCTCGACCGGCTACTACAGCTTAAATCGTATCAGGCCAATATCGGTGAATCAGTTGAGCATATTTCGCACCAGTGGAAGCAGCCACTACATGAGCTAGCAGTGCAGCTAATGCTAATCGAACAGGCTAACGATGCCATAAAAGATAGCCAGCTACAGCAGACTATCGCCGCAGCGACGATCCATAGCCATCAGGTGATCGAGTTTATGGCGAAAACGGTCGATACCTTTCGTGCCCTACTGCACCATAAAAATCAGGATATTCCCTTTTTAGCCCATGAGCTGATTGAGCAGACGCTACTTCTGCTTGAATCGAGCATGACGCTACGCCGTATTGAAATTCATTATCAGGCGCTGAATGATAAACTAGTCCTCTACGGTAATCCGATTGAGTTTGCCCATATCCTGCTCTCTATTTTGGCTAATACGCGCCATGTGTTCAGCCAACGCCGGACTGAGCAGCCACAAATTGAGATCAAACTAGAACTCGATCAAACCGGACACTACGCCACCATTACACTGTGCGATAATGGCGGCGGTATTGCAGTAAAGCCGATAGAGAAGATATTTAAACGCGGCTACAGCGATCATCCTCATGAGGGGGGCTCCGGCTTAGGGCTCTATGTCGCCCGCAAACTGGCTAAAGAGGGTTTTAATGCCAAACTCACCGTCTATAACCGGCATGATGGTGCCTGTTTTCGCTTGACCCTGCCGCTACCTGACTCAGAGCTCATTACCGCTTGGGAGGCCAACTCCATTAACCCGCACTAACATTGCTGCTGGTAGCGATATGAGAAACACCCCCACGGGCGTGGGGAAGACCCTGAAGTTAGTGGTGTACCATTTATCGCTGTATCAACACCCCCACGGGCGTGGGGAAGACCCTCTCTCCCTGATAGACAGTCGATAAGGGTTAGAAACACCCCCACGGGCGTGGGGAAGACATTCAGGATCAATAACCTTATCGTCATACTGACAGCAACACGCTGAACGGTTCAGCCCCGCAGGCGCGGGGAACACAAGAGATCACCATCCACGATGGTAGTATTAGACGGTTCAGCCCCGCAGGCGCGGGGAACACTGCAACAACTATTAGTGCCTGATCCTGAAGCCACCCCGGTTCAGCCCCGCAGGCGCGGGGAACACGCTCCATCACAGCTAACACGCGCCATGTATGGCGGTTCAGCCCCGCAGGCGCGGGGAACACGCAAGTGCGGCGCAGGTCGTGCAACTTTACATCGGTTCAGCCCCGCAGGCGCGGGGAACACCTGCCGATCTCCTAACGCCTCCTGCAAAAAACCGGTTCAGCCCCGCAGGCGCGGGGAACACTCGCTGCCATCATCGCGGCGCCACAGGGTTAGCGGTTCAGCCCCGCAGGCGCGGGGAACACGCAAACCCAGCCCAGCCAGTTAGCATTGGCAGCGGTTCAGCCCCGCAGGCGCGGGGAACACTAGTGATAGTGCGTTGTTGTTGTATGATAGGTCGGTTCAGCCCCGCAGGCGCGGGGAACACTCCAGCATCGCCGTTATGTAGTTGCCTTCTGACGGTTCAGCCCCGCAGGCGCGGGGAACACGCCCCACGCGACCAGCGTCATCTCCAGCCGGTCGGTTCAGCCCCGCAGGCGCGGGGAACACAGAAAGTTCCAGCAGTACCCAATTTCATATATCGGTTCAGCCCCGCAGGCGCGGGGAACACCCCGCACGAGCGTAAGAACGATACTGCGACATCGGTTCAGCCCCGCAGGCGCGGGGAACACGCATCCCCGAGCGGGATAGGGGGAGCAAATTCGCGGTTCAGCCCCGCAGGCGCGGGGAACACTCTCAGAAATAACGGGAGAGTCATTAACAAAACGGTTCAGCCCCGCAGGCGCGGGGAACACGTACCGAGAGAAATCAAATCCTGTGAGCGTGGCGGTTCAGCCCCGCAGGCGCGGGGAACACCCGATAGTACCTACCTGCTATACCGATAGTACCGGTTCAGCCCCGCAGGCGCGGGGAACACTTTATTGGATTGAAAAATTCATAATCGCTTCGCGGTTCAGCCCCGCAGGCGCGGGGAACACCTTATTATCCGCCTATTGATATTGACGATGGTCGGTTCAGCCCCGCAGGCGCGGGGAACACCTATCAAGAATTGAATCGGTTTTGTTTGATTACGGTTCAGCCCCGCAGGCGCGGGGAACACTGATACACATGAGCCTGCTCGTGGCGCACAAGCGGTTCAGCCCCGCAGGCGCGGGGAACACCTTTACCCTATCATCCATTGATGAGTTAAATGCGGTTCAGCCCCGCAGGCGCGGGGAACACCACTCTCATTGAAGGGCTGCGATATCAAGTCTCGGTTCAGCCCCGCAGGCGCGGGGAACACTATCTGATAATTGACATAAAGGTTTTCGCCCTCGGTTCAGCCCCGCAGGCGCGGGGAACACCTCAGACCGTTATGGCAACATTAAGCCGGGCACGGTTCAGCCCCGCAGGCGCGGGGAACACGCGTCCATCAGAACGCTAACCTCCTCATAACTCGGTTCAGCCCCGCAGGCGCGGGGAACACACAAAATTCCTCGCAAAGAGCACTGTCGATCTCGGTTCAGCCCCGCAGGCGCGGGGAACACCTCATGGAAGCGTAAAAACTTAACCCCGTCAGCGGTTCAGCCCCGCAGGCGCGGGGAACACCCCTTAACGGTCGGGGTGGAGCAGAGTAACATCGGTTCAGCCCCGCAGGCGCGGGGAACACATTGATCCAACTACAGGTGAGGAGATGACCGGCGGTTCAGCCCCGCAGGCGCGGGGAACACTAATGTTGATCGTTCCAAAGCTGCTTCTTCTGCGGTTCAGCCCCGCAGGCGCGGGGAACACTATTTCCGAAAAAATGGCGCGATTCTGATTTGCGGTTCAGCCCCGCAGGCGCGGGGAACACTACATTGTCTGCCGACTGACAATTACCGATAGCGGTTCAGCCCCGCAGGCGCGGGGAACACATCAACGGAAACAGATATTTGCGGTCGCACTACGGTTCAGCCCCGCAGGCGCGGGGAACACTAAACTAAATCCGTTAAATCTTTTTTGTCAGACGGTTCAGCCCCGCAGGCGCGGGGAACACAGTTTATTTCTAAGGAAGAGTTTGTTAATACGCGGTTCAGCCCCGCAGGCGCGGGGAACACAGACGGATTAACCCCGCAGTAATCGGCATACGCGGTTCAGCCCCGCAGGCGCGGGGAACACATTAGATCGGTTTTGGCGCGAGTCAGTGGCGGCGGTTCAGCCCCGCAGGCGCGGGGAACACGCCCATCAGACAACTCAATAGGACTCCAGTTGCGGTTCAGCCCCGCAGGCGCGGGGAACACTTAGGCACCGCTGGCGCTCCGAGCAAGACTACCGGTTCAGCCCCGCAGGCGCGGGGAACACTGACCCTCGCCTCGATGCCGATAGCACTACTGCGGTTCAGCCCCGCAGGCGCGGGGAACACTGACCCTCGCCTCGATGCCGATAGCACTACTGCGGTTCAGCCCCGCAGGCGCGGGGAACACTACCGCGTCGCGCGGCGCAGCGACATCACGATCGGTTCAGCCCCGCAGGCGCGGGGAACACAGTGTAACCAGCGGCACAACGCTGGCCACAGACGGTTCAGCCCCGCAGGCGCGGGGAACACTAGACGGCGTCCCTCATCAGCGACACTGGTCTCGGTTCAGCCCCGCAGGCGCGGGGAACACCGCATTTAGCGCGGCCATCTCATCCGCTAACTCGGTTCAGCCCCGCAGGCGCGGGGAACACCAGCGCATCAGCAATCCCCTGATCCCGTCGCGCGGTTCAGCCCCGCAGGCGCGGGGAACACTCGTCAAGCGGGTCTGGGATTGGACGATGCGGCGGTTCAGCCCCGCAGGCGCGGGGAACACTTCAAACGCCTCTAAAATCGGCTTAAATAGCTCGGTTCAGCCCCGCAGGCGCGGGGAACACTGTGTTGCCACAGTCAATCGAAATTGACTCAACGGTTCAGCCCCGCAGGCGCGGGGAACACACCATCGTCGGTATCGGTCATGCGCTCGCTCGCGGTTCAGCCCCGCAGGCGCGGGGAACACCTGCTCTTTAGTCAGTCCGTATTGAGCGGCAACGGTTCAGCCCCGCAGGCGCGGGGAACACATAACTTGTCATCGTCTAACTCTTCCAAAAACCGGTTCAGCCCCGCAGGCGCGGGGAACACAAAACCTTGCTATTTTTTTAAGTGCCACTATACGGTTCAGCCCCGCAGGCGCGGGGAACACGCTCTACATGTAGCCGTGCAAAACACCCAAGACGGTTCAGCCCCGCAGGCGCGGGGAACACTTATAGGGACGGTTGGGGCATCGCCCGTGTAACGGTTCAGCCCCGCAGGCGCGGGGAACACGTAGGCGATGCTGTCGCCTACCACGGACAAGACGGTTCAGCCCCGCAGGCGCGGGGAACACGACTCGTTAGATGCGTTAGATGCGTTAGAGGACGGTTCAGCCCCGCAGGCGCGGGGAACACGCAGTATCAATACACCAACCACACGGAGGGCTCGGTTCAGCCCCGCAGGCGCGGGGAACACCGGAGGACCGACGCGTACTGGGGGATTGATAACGGTTCAGCCCCGCAGGCGCGGGGAACACGTTACGAGCAACGACGGCGACGGAGTAGTACGCGGTTCAGCCCCGCAGGCGCGGGGAACACGCAAAATTATCGGAAGAAATCTGAAGTAGTGGCGGTTCAGCCCCGCAGGCGCGGGGAACACCGGGTCTAGTTCGTACTCGACCCCACTGGCTTCGGTTCAGCCCCGCAGGCGCGGGGAACACTGTCGCGACCCGATAGCGCTAGCGGACAGCTGCGGTTCAGCCCCGCAGGCGCGGGGAACACGAGCGCTTCGTGTGGTTGGGGCATTGCTACTGCGGTTCAGCCCCGCAGGCGCGGGGAACACTCTTCATGTAACCTAATGAAAAATAAAAATAAAAATCAGCACTAAAAATCCACCAACTTTTTTCACCCATTTTAGTACTAAAAATACCTAATTGTTAAAGAGCCTCATCGGGAGCATTGTCAACCGGTAGAAAAGAGATCAACTTAGCACCATCGACCTCTTTAGGAATCCGCCTGTTTTTTCCCAATGTCATAAAATCAAACCCTGCCTCATTATTTGCCTTCCATGCCATCACAGCATTACCCTCTTCGTCCTCTAAACCCACCTCTACATGACGCCACAGCATCTCTCGAACCTTACGAGAGTAGTTACCTACATAAACACCCGCACGAATCTCTAACAACCACATCGCCATTCGACCCCGTAACCGAGGCGGTGCATTTTCAAGTACGATGACCAACATCACCAATTCCTTGTTTATTAGGGATAGCCGGTGCCACGCCATCTTCTGGTGGCTTAGGTGGCTCTTCACCACCTACGGCTAAAATCTCCTCGATGTCAGGAATAATTTTAGAGAGTAAATGCCGTTCTCTAAACAGATCACGACAAGCAATGCGTACCGCTCGATCTGGATGAGTCGGCGATTGTGCGGCAATTTTGAACGCTAACGGTACCACTGAATCAAACTTATAGACATCGGCAATATCATAAACAAACGAAAGTGGTTTGCCATGATGAATAAAGCCGATAGCGGGAGCATATCCTGCCGCCAAAATGGCTGCCTCACACACACCATAAAGACACGAAGTCGCGGCAGAAATACACTGATTAGGTAGATCAGAATGATCCCAGCTATCGGCATCATAACGCCGACCTCGCCATGTCACACCATACTGTTTAGCCAATAACTCATAACTCTTTTTAACCCTCGAACCTTCAATACCACGCAGTTGTGCCACACTACGATTGGCTGGCGGCTCCTCCTGAAATCGACGACGATACATCTCACGCACTACTTTTAAACGCCCCTGTTCAGATAGAGCCAATTTAGCTTGATAAAGTAATTTATCCGAGCGTGCGCCACCGGGTTGACCCGCCGAATAGAGCCGAACTCCCGCTTCACCCACCCAAACTAATAGCGTACCCGTTGTCGCTGCCAAATGTACTGCACGATGCGAGATCCGCACCCCCGGCTCCAGCATTAAACAAGCTATTCCTCCTAACGGTACATGAGTACGCACCCCATCTTTATCAATCATCACAAAAGCGCCATCGACCACATCAACATGACAGCGTTCAACAAATAACAGAGACAAACGCTCTTTAATTGGTATCGGGGCTATATCAGGCAATAACGGATTCATATCACAACGGTGCCAAACTTAACAAACCCAACCCCATCGACTTAGCACGACCGATCCCATCGGTTAAAACCTGTTGTAACCTAGTGACATCGGTTACCTGCAATAGTCCCTCATACAATACTGCTTTAAGCTGAATACGATGTTCCTTCTTACCCTGCCGGCACTGTAACAACTCATCTCGAACCACTAGCACATCACGCAATGAAAATCCGTTCTTTTTACCCTGTCGTTGTAACCAAGCAAGCTGATCAGCCTCACCCATCAAACCGTACCGTTTACCACCACGATAAACGGTAGGATTAGCAAGCAAACGAAAACGATACCATCGCCCAAACCCTACTAAATGACTTAAATCGACCGCCTTATTAGGGTAAAGCTGCTCAATGTAGCCACTATTTTCTTGTAACGGTTGCCAGTTAGCTAAATAAAGCGACTGAATTAATACCGTTTGATGGTTTAATGAGTAGCCACCATCACGCTCTAAACGCCATAAAAACCGGTGTGGTAGCACAGTACCATCGCTTGCAAAAGCACGACTTAAAGTTCGATGCATCTCGTACGCATTGCTCAAATCACGCCGTGCGTCTCGATGTTGGGCATTAATGATTAATTTTGTTAAATACATCCATTCGCCTCCAAATTAACCATTTTAGTTGCAATATAACGCGGCCCAAATAGACGTTCAGAAAACGGTGCTACGGGTTGATCCAGACGAACCACACCATGCTCACTATGCTCTAGTAGTAAACGCACTGTTTTGGACTGCTTAATCTGAATAATGGGCGGATAACCCATTAGAGCAGTGCTTAAATCGTGTTCATGTAGCGACTGCTCTAACCAGATCGGTTGTGAGGGTGGAAAGCTCTTACGCCCTAATGAGAGCGACCAATGGGGCGAGTGTAATGCACTATCAACCGTCTGAAGTAAGACACTATCGCCTTCTAAACCCACCAAAAAGGCAGCATCAGCCAGGTAATAGCGCGGACTAACTACCGTGCGTTTTAAATCAGCCCTACCTGTAGCACGCATCACACCCGTAGCAGTCTGATAGTCACGCATTAATACGCCCTCTTGATCGACGCGCACTCCCATTTTGAGTGCAGCTAAATCATCAATCTCCTCGTTACGCTCTCGTCCTAATGCAGCACAAATTAGCCCGATGACTCCCGACTTAGAAGGCTCAAGCTGACTGTCTCTTTCGTCAAAACGGCTGGTTGTACCCCAAGATTGCATGGGGGCAACAAGCCGCAATAGTAAGGTAGCCGTAGCCATCACTACCCCTCCAATTGCCGGCGTACCTGATCGGCCACCCAATCGGCTAATTTATCAAGATGCGTTTGTGCAGTACCCAAATCTGCAGGCCATTGACCACTTAAATCAAGATAGCTCCACTGATCGCGTCCATCACCATAAAATGAAGCAATTTTATGCTCTTGCTCAGCCAATTTCGCCACAGAAAGGGCAGAAAGTTCACTATCAAGTTTAGGCCAAAGCGGTTTTTCAAACGCATTGGCTAAATTAAATGGGCTACTATGGCGCAACACGACGCCGACAAATGCCGGTGGATTGTGGGCGGCAAAACTATTCTGTTTACCGCTCGGTATGGCGCGTGCTATCGCCTGAGTAAAGGCACTCATCGCCTGTAAAGCTAATTCAGTATCGTCGTGTAGATTGGCAACCAGTTTAGGTACATCGATCACCGCATAGCGGTATAGTGTCGCCGCATTAAACTCGATTTGTCCAATCATACCGGCTCCGGTCTCATCAGCGTCACCTCGATCATCCACAGCAGTAAAATAGTCAAATTCGCGTTCAACTTTATGGGTTGAAATCGCATGAGCAACCTGACAAGCTGCGTGCTGATTCACTTCGGGAAGATCAGCTAACATTCGGCCATAGAGGGCGACATCGACCGCCTTTTTACCATCCAGCAATTTTTTTGCCTGTGCAATAATTTCAGTAGGGATTGCCGCTTTAGCCGATTTTTTACTCTTCTTCTCGGTCGATGCCTCAACCTCGGCAAGCTTATCCCAATGTTGATCGATTAATTCGGAAAACGCATCGATTTCACCTTCACCCAAAAAGAGCAAATATTCAGTTTTATTATCATCTTTAACCACTAAACCCGCCGCAGAGAGCGCGTGATTAATGCGCTCTCCAGCACCTTCTCTTCCTAAAATAGCTAATTTTTGCTCCAGTATGCGTTTCAATTTTTTGGTGCGTATGCTCTGGTTTTGAGTTGGAATCGTACCCGATTCGTTAGTATGTAACCGCATTGCACGCTTAAAACATTGACTACTAATCCGCGCTCGTCGATGACCGCCAAATAGGGCATCTTTCGGCGCACCGGTATCGTCACGATTCAAGTTGGAGGGGGCAAAATTTTGGATTAAATGGTATTCAATAAATAGACTCATCAGGTTCTCCTTAATAGAATATTAAATAAAATACAATCACTATGATTGATGGTTAGATGTAGGCCCATAATGGCGATAAAAATCCCTCGCCCATCGCTGCTTGATGGCAGTGTGGCGTTCAGCTCGATAAGGATTAAGCCACTCGGTGAGATCATTTAATAGCGTGGCGTAGTTCAACCCCAAATCATCAGAAGCTAGTAATGCCATATTTTGGCGTAAATAATTCGCAACGGTTTCAGGATCGGCCGATAGCAGCGCTATAAAGCGTTTTTCGATACTGTCACTTCGTTGCGCGGCGAGCTGACCTAAAGCGGCGGCAAAAGTTGTTTTTGTTTGGTGGTTCGGATGCATTGCAAACAGCCCTGCGGTTAAGTAGAGGGCTAACCGTTGTGCATCGTAAGCAGGGCGATCGCCATTCACAAAGGGTTCAACAAAAGGGTAACTACGAGGATACCCCCCTAAAGTAAAGCCCAAACTGCGTTTAAGATGTGCCATCGCGGCGCGATTACTCTCTTTTAAACGGAGCAGATAATCGATGTAGGTTTGTGTTAATTCACTCATCTTTTCTCCTTGAATCGAACAATATTATTCAGTAGGCGGTAGTAGCTCTTTTTTCACCAAGCCCCGAAATCGTGGCCAGTAACAGGCATCAGCGCGAATGACGCGCGGAGCATCACCCAGACTGCGGCGAGCCGCCTGCCACGCCGCTTCAGCCCCCTCGGCTAAAGCGAGTTTCCAGCCCTCCTCAGCTTCATCAATCTCAGCGTTGACAATCTGTTGCATTAGGGTCGGTAAGGCTCGTTCTGCCGCAGTGAAATAAGTTATCGCTGCTGGTGATTGATCCAGTATCAGCCCCGCTTTTGCTCTAGTATCTTTATGCTCTGGATCGGGTAGAGTGTGGGCGATAAAATTTTTCATAATCGTGCGAAGGCTATAAAAAGTAGTTTCGGCAAAGCGAATCAGATCGCGTAAATATTGTGCAATATCGGGTTCAGAGAGCAGAGCTTGCGGTAGTTCGATGCGTTCGATACGCCAGCGCTCTAGTTTGGCCTTATTACTGGTTAAACCTGCTGATAATAGATGAACTTCTCTATCGAGTTCACCCAAAGCGTTATAGAGATTCACAGCCCAATCAAGTACGACTGGAGGCTGATCTTGGGTACAAGTAGGATCAGGAACCATAGAGGGCAGATCACGCCAAATAGCTCGTCCTTGTTGATAGCTCACTCGTATTGCCTTACCGTCCTTATTGATACGGTAGCACAGCATCGGATCGGTACTGTCTGAATCCTCTGCAATCGCAATACCTGCGGCAAAATAGAGTTCGCTAACTACATGATCATTCCCTATATATCTAAACAGTACCGCTCGACTACAACGACTATAGCGATCATTTATCCCCGTTAATGGCTTAGGATCACTACATAAATCAGCAATCGATGGTAGCTCTTTTTCCCAAGTAGGTAAATCTTCAATATCACCGCGATTAAATGGGTGCAAACTTAATAAAAGCGTTTCGGTTAGATCTGTTCCCATCGCTATCACTGCAGCACTATTAGCAATAGCACCGGCTTTATCCGACCCGCGTAGGATTTTAACCAATCCTCCCGGTGTAAACTGTAAATAACCGAGTAGATTTTTCAAGGCCAACGATGTCTTTGTAACCAATGGCTCTGTATCCAATGAATGATCAAAAACCACAGGCGTATTACCTGTAGCACTTTCCAAACGAATCTGTCCCACCGGTTTAATTTTATCTTTCGTCTCTTCCGCCTCCGCTAACGCCGCCACTTGCATAAAGGGGGCCCCTGAGTGTCAAGATACCCTGAGACCACCCCTGATGAGAAATGAATGTAGAATCAGGGGGGCAACAGAGGAGATACACGATGCCCAAAGATACTACCGTTTTACCCTCCAACGAGGTTACCGACCCCGATGAAGAGAAGCGCTCCTACCGCAAATTTAGTGAGGAAGAGAAGCTTCGGATCCTAGCAGAAGCAGAGCAGTGCAAGGAGCCGGGTCAGCTAGGCGAGCTGCTGCGCAAAGAGCAGATCTACAGCTCCCATCTGACCAAATGGCGCCGACAACTGCAAGCACAGGGGCAGGCTGGCCTGAAAGGGAAACAGAGTGGTCGCAAACCGAGCCTAGACAAGCGAGATAAGGAGATAGAGCGTTTAAAGAAGGAAATTCAGCGTCTTAGCCAACGGTTACAGCAGACCGAAGGGGTGATTGCGCTCCAAAAAAAAGCCTTCAGCTTATTGGAGCAGATGAACACAGAGATAAGCTTATGAGATTAGTTGAAAAAGAGTGCCCCAGTTCGGTGAGCATAAGAGCCGCTTGCGATAGCCTAGCGCTCTCGCGTGCAGGCTACTACCGCCGACAGGCTCCGGTTGTCTCCCCCCGAGCGAGCCTTCCAAGACCCGTCGCAGCCAATGCGCTGAGTGAGGCAGAGAGGCAAGCCGTTCTGGGGCTTTTGAACAGCGAACGATTCTATGACCAACCTCCGGCAGAGATCTATGCTAGCCTGCTGGATGAAGGGAAATATTACTGTTCAATCAGTACGATGTATCGGATCCTTCGTGCTAATCAACAGACGGGAGAGCGGCGAGCTCAAAAACCGGCCAAATCACACGCTATCCCCCGATTACGGGCGACCCGCCCGAATGAGGTTTGGACATGGGATATCACTAAGCTTCCCACCACAGAGCAGGGTAACTTCTTGAATCTCTATGTGGTGATGGATCTCTACAGCCGTTTTATTGTGGCTTGGATGGTCTCAAGGAAGGAGAATAGTGAGCTCTCCAAGCTGTTAATCAGTGACGCAGCGGCTCGCTATCGGGTCGCGCTCAGTGGCTTAACACTGCATCAGGATAGAGGTGTGCCGATGACCGCCAGAGGCTATCTCGACTTGATGGCCGAACTGGGGATCACCTGCTCCCACAGCCGTCCACGAGTCAGTAACGACAATCCGTTTAGCGAGAGTCAATTTAAAACACTCAAGCAACAACCCGATTATCCTCAACGATTTACAGGAGTTGACCATGCCAGAATATGGTTTAGTGACTATGTTGACTGGTACTGTTTCCACCACCACCATCGAGGGATTGCGTGGTTCACTCCAGAGCAGGTATTTACCGGTCGTTACAAGGAGGTTAGCGAGCAGCGTGAACAGGCGCTGAAGCAGGCCTATCAGCAGCATCCGAAACGCTTTATTCATGGTGAGCCCAAGGTTAAGCAACCCCCTACTGAGGTATGGATTAACCCCGCTCTACCGGAGGAGGGGGTGGGGTCGCTGGAGGTCAACTATCCAACCCTGAATAGAGCGAAGGAGAGATGAGTGACGGTGCCGCTAGTGGGTCTATCGTCGATGGCTTTAGCCGGTTGTGGTGGCTGAATGACAGAGCGTTATCCATAGCCCGCCCCCCGGAGACCCCCTTATTATCGTAGGGGGGCGGGCTGTGGGTAACGCGGTGCAGGAGGGAGGTTCCTAGATTAGGGGTTGCAGTTCGCCTTGCAGCTCCCCCTTGCTGAAGGGCTTGGCTCTTGCGGCAAAGGGCCATGAGGGTCATGTTCGCTCCTTGTTGCGTCATGACTCAACATAGGCGAAATTTGCCGGTGAGGGCAGTGGCAATCACCGGCTAGATTTAGAGCTTTATTTTTTTAACAACTGGTCTCAAATTACTTGACAGCTTCCGGGGCTGTTGGGTGAAATAACCAAAATCGGTCACGCCACAGCTCTAAATAGGCGGTAATCGCCTGCTCGGGTAATCCATTGCGAAACCAATCTGCCCGATCTTGATCGCGCCATGCACCATATTGAGTTGTTAAAGCTCGATGTAGCACCGCTAATAAAAGCCGATAGAGTGCAATTAAATTAGGTGGCGAAGTTTCAGCTATCGCAGCATAGTCCCGGCCATTGAGCAATGCCTCGGTTAGACTAATATCGACTACATTACCGCATCGATCCCTAACCGGAATCCAGGGCTCATCTAATAGGTTATAAGCGGGCAGTTCAAGATCATGCTCCATTAGTATTCCCCATGTCGGTTGTTTCATAAATAAGCCCTAACTCGTTATCGAGCCGAACTTGTAATTTGCCAAATTGTGCCACGCCATTCTGAAGCAACAGCGGATAGAGATTGCGTAGCAGTGGATGATTAGCAAAGAGTGGATAGAGCTCTTGTTGCTTTAATGCCACGATAATCGCCTTGCGTGAAAGCCGTACCTGCCGCCTAAATAGTGCCCGTGCGAGTGGCTCGTCTGGATTATCGTTAGGATTAAATGGCTCAGTTTCGGCAAAAATTTGCCATCCTTGTTCCGTTTGGTGTAGCGGTATAACGCTCATCGACTCCGCACCTTCTCGTGTGATTACCTGCTTTGTGCCCCCCTCACCTTCTTCACTGGCTCTATGTGTCTGATTATAAGCATTTTGTAGCTCATCATCGGCATGAATAGCGACATCTTGTGCATGTTGGCGTTGCTGCCCTAATTCGGCATAATGTTCGCCGAGTGCGGTATCGAGTACCATTTGATACTCTGCCTGCTCCTCTTCAGGCATCACCTCGGAGCCATAAACCTGTTGCACTAATCGATCAATATCGGCAGGCAGATGCCAAACACGATTGGCCTTAATCACGCTCCAGCTACGATAGAGAATGTGGTGATCGTACACATAACCCCATGCCGTCTCGGTTAGCTCTGGCAATCGATTGGAGTGTATGCCCGCAATGGTTAATACAGGCGATTGATGGGCGACAGAACGATGATTCTGGGTGTGACGATGGAGTCGTCCCGCCCGTTGCAAAAGTAGATCGATGGGAGCTAAATCGGTTATCATAAAATCAAAATCGATATCAAGGCTCTGCTCTACCACTTGAGTGGCAATCAGCAGGGCTTGTTCTGGGCGTTCTCCACACTCACCAAACCACTGAAGCACCTTTTTTTCAAGTTGCTCGCGCTCATCAAATGGGTAACGCGCATGAAACAGTAGTAACCGTGTATCGCTATCGAGCTGTGTTTTTAATAGACCATAAAGCTGTTGGGCGCGTTGCACGGTATTCACGATCACCACGCCACACCCGCCTTGTTGTAACTGTCTTAGAGCATGGTTCGATAAAGCTTCAACGGTTTCCCCTTCTACTTCAATCGTGATTGGCGGTTGCAAACGGCACGCAATCGCCCGACCCTCAACTTGACCGCTCTGCACCGACCACAGACGAGGATAAGCGATATCCTGATCCGTTGTATTTGCTCCCCAAGCACTCATTAACTGCTGGCGTTTTGCCGTAGGGAGGGTTGCGCTCATCAAAACCACAGAGCAGTGTAATTTTTTTAACCAGCGTAATAGAGCAACAATTAAGCCACTAGTATAGGTGTCATAAGCGTGTACCTCATCAAGAACAACTACTTTATTACTAAGTCCCCATAACCGAACAAAGTGGTGTTTTACATTTAAAGTAGCAAAAAGAGCCTGATCAATTGTACCCACACCATAAGCGGCTAAGAGCGGCCGTTTACGCTGACTAAACCACGCCGCAGATTGAACCGAATCATCTTGTTCACCACTAATCTCATGTAACCGCAATAGTGCGCCACCATGCGCTAACTGCACCGCAATATTGGCTTCGGTATCAAATTGGTGAATAAACGCTTGAGTGCGTTGATACATTGCATTACCCGTTGCCTGAGTTGGTAAGGCGATATATAACCCTCGGTGCCCGAATTGTTGCTGTAAGCGTAGCTGCGACATAAAAGCCAGTTCGGTTTTCCCCTCACCCATCCCATCTTTCGTCAAATCCGACCAAAATCCCCAAAATATATCGGGAACCCGATATGCTATTTTAATTAAATCAATTACTTGAGTTTTGAAAATAAATCGTAGTGCCATAATGTGACGGATAGGCTTGCAATCCCCCATTTTGCAGCTACACTGTCAGTATGTATATTCGTCGCACTACGATTAAAAGCCACGGCTCCGGTGAGCCCTACTTCACCTATCGACTGGTGGAATCCACCCGTGTGGCCGGCAAGGTCAAGCAACAGACCCTGCTCAATTTGGGTCGCCACTTTAGTGTAGAGTCGGCGCAATGGCCGCTTCTGACCGCCCGCATTGAGCAACTGTTGAACGCACAGGGCGATTTTCTCACCCTGGCACTGCCAACCGCCCTGGAGCAGACCGCCCAGCAGTTGAGCAACAAACTACAGCAAACCGGTTACGGCGAACCGTTACCGCCGCACACCTGGCAATCGGTCGATATGGACTCTCTGGAGCTAAGCCGGCCTCGTCAGGTTGGCATTGAACAGTTGGCTCTGCATGCGCTGCAACAGCTGAAACTGATTGATAAACTGCAAGAGCTTGGCTTTAACCGTCATGAACTGGCCGCAGCCATTGGCAATATCGTTGGGCGCATGGCTTCTCCTGCCAGCGAGTGGGCCACCTATCACTGGCTCCAGCAGCAGAGTGGACTGGGCGAGCTCATCGGTTATGACTTTGACGCCATGGGGCATGATCGCCTCTATCAAGCCAGCGACCTGCTCTGGAAACACAAAGCGGCACTGGAGGCCCATCTCTGGCAGCGGGAGCAGACGCTTTTCGATCTGAAGGAGACTATCGCCCTCTATGACTTGACCAATACCTTCTTTGAAGGAGCGCCCGACTCCGAACTGGCACAGCGTGGGCGCTCCAAGGAGCGGCGCAGTGACTGCCCGCTCGTTACCCTCGGTCTGGTACTCGATAGCAGTGGCTTTCCGCGCTGTTCACGCCACTTTGCCGGTAATGTCAGCGAACCCTCCACCCTGGAGGGTCTGCTCACTGAGCTGGAAGCCTCGCCACACAGTACTGTTATTATGGATGCCGGCATTGCCAGTGAGAAGAATCTACAGTGGCTGAAAGGTGCCGGTTACCACTATATTGTCGTGAGCCGTCAACCCCATCGAGAGTTTGATGAGACCCAGGCCACGCTGATCAAAGAGAGCCCCGGCAATTGCGTACGCGCGCAGCGGGTTGAGGATGGCGAGCGGGGGGAAGTCAAACTCTACTGCCACTCCGAAGCGCGAGAACTGAAAGAGCAGGCGATTCTGGATAGCATTGCGCAACGCTTTGAAGCGGGGTTAACCGCCCTTAATGAGGGACTATCTAAACCCCGTTGCACCAAAAGCAGCGAGAAAATCCATGAGCGGATTGGTCGGCTCAAACAGAAGTATTCCCGTGCAGCCGCCCGCTATACCATTAGCGTCAGCGAACAAGAGGGCAAAGCCACGGCCATCACCTGGTCTCTCAACGATGCCGCCGACTCAGCGGCCAGCCATCCCGGCGTCTACTGTCTGCGCACCGATTTACTCGATTGGGATGCTGCCAAGCTGTGGCAGACCTATATCCTGCTCACCGACCTCGAAGCGGTCTTTCGCAGCCTGAAAAGCGAACTGGGGATGCGCCCCGTCTATCACCATACAGCCGATCGCCTCGAGGGCCACCTCTTCATCACCCTGCTCGGTTACCATCTCGTGCATACGCTGCGACATCAACTCAAAGCACACGACATTCATGCGAGCTGGACATCCCTGCGACAGCTGTTTGCCAATCGTCAGCGGGTGAGTGTCACCGTCAAGCGTGAAGATAATCGCACCATTCATCTGCGCAAAACCACCCGCATCGAACCCCATCAACGTCCAGTTCTGGATGCGCTGGGACTCGACTATTCGGTCCATCCGACAAAGATGACGCTGATCTAAATTCGGCTCAGTCAACACGCGTTCTGCATTCTGCATCGTGAAAAATCATAGATGTAGTGCCATACTACCCATTGAATTCGTCTCAACTATTTGATTTTTTGCACTATTCGATCTAGCAAATCGAAAGATGGGCCATGGGCGCTTCAACAACCATTAACATCGGCTCTTGCGCTTGTTTTAATAATTGGTCACCCATCGATTGCAAAGGCCGCGCGAGTTTGGTCTCATCGGCTAAAATATACGCGACCAGTCGATCACTGTCATTCATCGGTGTTGTAAGTAAGGGTTGCCACATACGCCAGCCGATTTTGTCTAGTGCTTGCTGCGCTAAAATTTGAGCGTTTTGATAAAAAACATCTAAATTATCGAACCGTTCTCCGAGAGGGAACCATGCTTGATTGGAGCCAATCCAGTCGGCGACACTGGTTAATCCGGCCAACCAAGCCGCAATCGCCAAATTGGGTGCGGAAGCTGTCAAGCAATTTGAGACCAGTTGTTAAAAAAATAAAGCTCTAAATCTAGCCGGTGATTGCCACTGCCCTCACCGGCAAATTTCGCCTATGTTGAGTCATGACGCAACAAGGAGCGAACATGACCCTCATGGCCCTTTGCCGCAAGAGCCAAGCCCTTCAGCAAGGGGGAGCTGCAAGGCGAACTGCAACCCCTAATCTAGGAACCTCCCTCCTGCACCGCGTTACCCACAGCCCGCCCCCCTACGATAATAAGGGGGTCTCCGGGGGGCGGGCTATGGATAACGCTCTGTCATTCAGCCACCACAACCGGCTAAAGCCATCGACGATAGACCCACTAGCGGCACCGTCACTCATCTCTCCTTCGCTCTATTCAGGGTTGGATAGTTGACCTCCAGCGACCCCACCCCCTCCTCCGGTAGAGCGGGGTTAATCCATACCTCAGTAGGGGGTTGCTTAACCTTGGGCTCACCATGAATAAAGCGTTTCGGATGCTGCTGATAGGCCTGCTTCAGCGCCTGTTCACGCTGCTCGCTAACCTCCTTGTAACGACCGGTAAATACCTGCTCTGGAGTGAACCACGCAATCCCTCGATGGTGGTGGTGGAAACAGTACCAGTCAACATAGTCACTAAACCATATTCTGGCATGGTCAACTCCTGTAAATCGTTGAGGATAATCGGGTTGTTGCTTGAGTGTTTTAAATTGACTCTCGCTAAACGGATTGTCGTTACTGACTCGTGGACGGCTGTGGGAGCAGGTGATCCCCAGTTCGGCCATCAAGTCGAGATAGCCTCTGGCGGTCATCGGCACACCTCTATCCTGATGCAGTGTTAAGCCACTGAGCGCGACCCGATAGCGAGCCGCTGCGTCACTGATTAACAGCTTGGAGAGCTCACTATTCTCCTTCCTTGAGACCATCCAAGCCACAATAAAACGGCTGTAGAGATCCATCACCACATAGAGATTCAAGAAGTTACCCTGCTCTGTGGTGGGAAGCTTAGTGATATCCCATGTCCAAACCTCATTCGGGCGGGTCGCCCGTAATCGGGGGATAGCGTGTGATTTGGCCGGTTTTTGAGCTCGCCGCTCTCCCGTCTGTTGATTAGCACGAAGGATCCGATACATCGTACTGATTGAACAGTAATATTTCCCTTCATCCAGCAGGCTAGCATAGATCTCTGCCGGAGGTTGGTCATAGAATCGTTCGCTGTTCAAAAGCCCCAGAACGGCTTGCCTCTCTGCCTCACTCAGCGCATTGGCTGCGACGGGTCTTGGAAGGCTCGCTCGGGGGGAGACAACCGGAGCCTGTCGGCGGTAGTAGCCTGCACGCGAGAGCGCTAGGCTATCGCAAGCGGCTCTTATGCTCACCGAACTGGGGCACTCTTTTTCAACTAATCTCATAAGCTTATCTCTGTGTTCATCTGCTCCAATAAGCTGAAGGCTTTTTTTTGGAGCGCAATCACCCCTTCGGTCTGCTGTAACCGTTGGCTAAGACGCTGAATTTCCTTCTTTAAACGCTCTATCTCCTTATCTCGCTTGTCTAGGCTCGGTTTGCGACCACTCTGTTTCCCTTTCAGGCCAGCCTGCCCCTGTGCTTGCAGTTGTCGGCGCCATTTGGTCAGATGGGAGCTGTAGATCTGCTCTTTGCGCAGCAGCTCGCCTAGCTGACCCGGCTCCTTGCACTGCTCTGCTTCTGCTAGGATCCGAAGCTTCTCTTCCTCACTAAATTTGCGGTAGGAGCGCTTCTCTTCATCGGGGTCGGTAACCTCGTTGGAGGGTAAAACGGTAGTATCTTTGGGCATCGTGTATCTCCTCTGTTGCCCCCCTGATTCTACATTCATTTCTCATCAGGGGTGGTCTCAGGGTATCTTGACACTCAGGGGGTGCTTTAGGTTGGTAAACCATTTCAGGCATTACAATTTGACAATACATTTTAAGTAGATCTGTTCTTGCTTCGTTCCAAATCGCTTTTTCGAAAGAGGGTTTGCCCTGTTTGATCTCATTTGATTTTGGAAAATAGCCGTGATGCGCTCCCAATAGCATAGCTAAAGAACGACAGCAGTCACTGTCACCAATCACCGATTGCAGTGCTTGTTGTAGCAAATAAGCTGAAGAGAGGTCGTGTCGATCTTGTTTTAACGCCGCTTTAGGCTCAAAGATAAGCCCTACACGCCGATCCTGATCTGCGCCCTGTTGCCATTTTGCCTGAAAGCCCGGTGTTGCCTTACCAAAATCGTGCAGACCACAGATAAACGCAACGAATTGAGCAACGCTCTGTTCTGGTATGTACAACTGCTGTGCCAGCCAAGCTTTTGTTTGCGGTGGTTCGCGTAACAAAATAGTTTCTGCTACAGCAGCGACATCCAGTATATGCGCTAAAAGTGGATGAAATTTCGGATCACCACTTTTAGCCCAAATGGTTTTGCTGATATTTAACTTTGTAAATGTGCTCATCTGTGTCTGTTAATGCAATAATTTTTAAGACCTTGCTCATCGTTTCACCATTTTTTAGCACCAACCCCAACCCTCTCTCACCTAGCGGTGGGAAGTTGGAGGGTGACATAATAGAAATCACAAGCCTGACGAATTGATGAACAAGACCGTCTCCTCTCATTCGTGAATAAAAAATTAGCACGAACGATGACCACGGTCAATCAATAATTAATATCGTAAGACGATATGTGTCAACAAGAAGCAATAAAAAAGTATATTTTTATGCTTATGACCAACAACACTTATAACAGACCTAAATTAATAGCAGGTTTGAAATCCGCCCCTACTTAGACGGCTGGGGAGCCAGATAACCAATCACCAACATCACCACACCGACGCCAAGAAAGGCGATAATCTGCTCCAGCGTTGCGCTACCGGCCAGATCGACACTAAACAGCTTAATAACCACCGCCCCCAAGAGCAGCGCCCCTGCCCGCCACAGAGCCCGCTCTCCCCGTCTCGATCCCCAGCTCATTGCCACCAGCGCCCCTAAGACCCAAAATAGCGCCAACACCGCCTGCCAGAGCGAACTCTCAAATAGCGACTCAAGACGGTAATCGATACCAGCAAAGTGGCTGACACTACGGGCTAGTGGCGCGTGCAGCAGTAGAAACAGCACCGACAGACCAACACGCTGTAGCTGTGATTTTTGTACTCGATAGCGCTGCCGACATAGGATCGCCGCAGGTAACTGCCGCCACCAAACCACCCAGACCGCCACCACGGCCAACTGAGTCAACTCTAGCGGATTCAACAGCGGCAGATAGTACCCGCCGACCACGCCACTGTCGGCCAGCGCCTGCCACTGCCACCACAGCAGCGCGACTAAAACGGGCATCATGCCATAACGGTGCAGCCAGCGCCCATAACCGGCCCAAGGCCAACCGAGCTGTCGATAGTAGCGCAATAACGGCACAACCAGCGCGATAACCACCACACCACTCGCCACCATCGACCAGATCGGTGCCAGATCGAACAGCTGTAGTTGACGCGATACAGAGCTAACCAACAGCCCCGCCGTCAGCCAAAACAGCCCCAACTGCCACCAGTGCAGCCACGACAACGGCCACAGAGCGACCACCCCGCCCCGATTGACCCACCGATAGAGCTGTAACAGCAATAGCGGCCAGAGTAACGCCCCCCACCCATCGAGCGGCGCCCGCCAAGAGTCTGTCAATAACTCCAACAGCAACAGAGAGGCCAGCGGCAGAGCCCAAACACCCACTTTGATAAGCTCGGGCCAACAGAGTAGGCGCTGTAGCTGCTCTAGCAACAGCAGCGATAGCCACAACCACAACAGCATCACCATCACCTCAGTATGCGAACCGAAGTAGTAGGCAAAGGTATCGAAAGCGGCCAAAAACCACCACCCCACCCCCCACAACAGCAGCAGGGGCAGTAGCCACCGCTCCGGCGAACTTAGCTGCTGTTGTCGCTGCTGTAACCGATAGTGGCTAAAGAGTGCCGCCAAGCCGAGCAGCACCCCGCCCATCCAGCCAGCATTGAGTAGCGGCTGCTCCGTTCTAAACATCTGCCACTGATCCAGTAACAATACTGCCGAGAAGAGCTGTAGCACCAGACCCGCCAGACGGGAGAGTCGCTGCCCCTGCCGCAAGCCAACCCATACTAGCGCCGCCCCCTCCACCGCCCAAGTCACAACCGTTAAACGATCATCTAGCCACAGTGGCACCGCTAAAGTGGCAAACCCTATTCCGAGCGCCACAAAGGCCTCCGCTAACACCCCTCCCCTCGCCAACGCACGAGACCAGAGCAGATAGCTCAACCCAAGATAGGTCAACGCCATCACCAGCGCCGTGACCGCCATCCCATTCGGCAGGTGAGAGACGACCGCCGCCTGTAGAGCAATCAGCGATAGAGGCACCCCAAAGACGATAGAGCCATCGACCACCCCCTTAAGCTGCAACGGCTGTCGTAGCGAATAGAGGATCGCGATCGCAATATAACCGAGCCAAAATAGCCCTAAAAAGAGCTCGATAGGAATAAATAGCCCCGAATGGTAGTGGTGCTCTCCCCACAGCAGCGCCACTAGCAGCGTTGCACCAAATCCGACTAAATTAAGGATACGCCAAGGACGATACCAAGCGATCACAAAGATAATCGCATTTAGCAGGGTATAGTAACCAAACAGCAGCAGATAGTTACCGCTTCCATCCGAGGTGAGCAGGGGGGCCAAAAAACCACCACAAACACCGAATAGCGCTAGCGCACGGCCATTTTGTACCACCGCGAGAGTGGCCGTTAGCAGCGCCAGCACAATCATCGCCGCCAACACCCCATTGAGCGGTAATAGGTGATAGAAGTGGGCGGCGGCAAATAACGAGATATAGAGCATCCCAATCCCCCCCCCCTGTAGCAGCATCGCATAACTAAAACGGCGCTGCCGCAGCCGCCAGCCAATCGTAAACACCACCAGCGCCACCACGATCGCCCCCCCTAAACGCACCGCAGGCGAGAGTAACTGCTGATCGGCGGCAAATTTAAGCAAAAAAGCGATCCCAAAAAAGAGCACCACTAGTCCGATCCGAACGACTAGATTGATCTCTGACAGCGCCTGCAGCCACCCCGAAATAAGTTGTTGCAGAGCACTAGCGGCCCGACTCTCCCCTATTTGATTCGTGCTCACCCTCTCCTCTTGTAACCACGAATCTAACTGTGCTGTCACCTCTAGCGTCGGTTCGGCAACTTCACTAGCGGGTGGGGAGGGTTGTCGCTGCTCTAGCTGCGCCACCCTCTGTTGCAGAGAGCGCAGTTGCCGCCACAATACCACCACCCCTACCGCACTCAATAGAAGGGTGGCAACTATCCCCCCGAGCCAAACGAAAACGATAAACTCCACATCTACCCCCAAGCTAGCGGCGCACCGATTCAGTGCGCCATCCGGTTGTGACTGCTACGACTCTCTACCCTCTTCCCTCTCCCGACACTGCCGCCTGCCGAAATTTAGGGTGGCGATACCGCTGTAACGGTGCTATATTCTGAACTGGTTTTAGTGAATCTGAACAGAGTTTTTTATGTCCTTTGCCCAATCTTTTGCCTTTACCCCTCCTGGCTGCGATAACTGTCTTCACGACAATCCACTCGACTTTGAGATTACCATGGCCTTTCAGCCGATTGTCGATATGCGCGATCGGACAATTTTGGCCTACGAAGCGCTAGTTCGCGGGACTCATGGCGAGGGGGCGGCAGAGGTGCTCTCCCGTGTTAATGAGAGTAATCGCTACACCTTCGATCAGAGCTGTCGGATTAAGGCGATTGAGCTAGCGGCAGAGCTACAGATCGACTGCTATTTGAGCATTAACTTTCTGCCTAATGCCGTCTATCGCCCCGAAGCGTGTATTCGCGCCACAGTCGCCGCAGCGGAGTACTACCACTTTCCGTTAGAGGCGACTATCTTTGAGGTCTCCGAATCGGAACGGGTCATCGATCCGCACCATCTACAAAATATCTTTAATGAGTACAAAAATCGGGGGCTAATGACCGCAATAGACGATTTTGGAGCCGGCTTTAGCGATCTACAGCTACTCAGCCGCTTTCAACCCCACTTTCTAAAGCTCGATATCGCCTTATGCCGTGGTATCGCCCAAGATCCAAAACTCTACCAAAAAACGGCTACCATCATCGCTACCGCCCAAGCGATGAAGATTGAAGTGATTGCTGAGGGGATTGAGAATCTAGCCGATCTAGAGCTGTTAATGGCGCTCGGCCTCTACTATTTTCAGGGGTATCTGTTTGCTCGTCCCGCGACAGAGGCGCTGCCCGAAGTTGACTTTAGCTAACTGACACCCTAAACAGCGACTACAGAACTCGGCTAAGCACCACTCGATGCTCAGTCGGCTCGTCAGTGTGGCCGATGCGCTGCACGAGGGTATGGTAGCCGGGGGCGCTGACCTCAACGGTATAGTTACCCGGTTCGAGTAACATCCCCGGTCGATATTTAGGCGTAATATTCATAATCCTAACCCGAGCCTCTTTGGGGGTTGGCAAGATGGTAAACGATGCCGGTTCGCCCACTAACTGCGACGACGCTGGAGCGCCAACCTCAGGCGAGGGTGCCGGCGACTTAAGTGGTGTTTCGACTGCGCTAACCTCCTCCGCTGGCGGGGGCGGCGGCTGTTCGACCGCTAGTGCAGAGGCTCGGTTCACTGCCTCCAGCGCTACCGCAGGTTGTGGCATCGACTGTAGATAGTGACGACTCAACTGCTGCGCTTGGGCAACCTGCATCACACTCATACTACTCTCAAGCAGATTGCGCTTTTTGGCCGCATCTAGGCTACCCCCTATCGCCGCCAGATTGAACCAGTGGTAGGCCACTACCGCATCCTTTGGTGCCCCGATCCCCTTCATATACATCAGGCCTAGCCGCACCCGCGCCTGATTGTGGCCCTGCTCCGCCGCCTGTTGATACCAGCGGTGTGCCTTCGAATAGTCGCTAATCGTCTCCGGCCCTTGTCCATAGATCTCCCCCAGACGATACTGCGACTCAACCAGCCCCGCTTCGGCTGCTTTGGTGTACCAGAAGATCGCCTTTTCTAGGTCAACCTCCTCGGCCTTCCCCTCTTCATAGAAGGCACCTAAATTGTATTGCGCCACCACACTCCCCCGCTTCGCCGCTCGGGTGTACCACTCCAGCGCTAACGCGGAATCGGTCTCCACTCCCTTACCCCGATCATAGAGCAGCCCCAAATTGTTTTGCGCCTTAATACTCCCCTGTTGCGCCGCCTGTTGGTACCAATAGAGCGCCTCGCTATCGGACTCCTCTAGCCCGAGACCATTATCGTAGATAAACCCTAGGTAGAACTGTGCGCTAACTTCCCCCTCTTGCGCTAACGGTTTAAAGAGATCAAACGACTGCAGATAGTCCCCTTGCCCATAGAGCGCTACCGCCTGCTCCAGATCCGCTATTAGCACGCTACTCCAGCACAACAGCCCCATTAGACCATATCGACTACGATTTATTCGCTGATTCATTAACAACCGCTCCCCTCTGCTATTCAGACCATGCCACCGGCGGCGATTATACTTAAAATAGCCCCAATGATGAATAAGAGACTGTTCCTTGTTCCTAACCCTCCACTCCCCTCGCGACAATCTACGGGGTTGATGGTGCCAAACTGCTCCGCCGGCATCGGCTTAGCGATACCGTACCCCTGCCCAAAGTCACAATGTAACCGTTCACTCTCCCTCCTTCAGTTACCCGATATGAACAGGTTGTGAGTCAATCATCGCCACCTTGAACGGCGGTAACTGCGCCAGATAGGCCCGCTCTGTCGCCGTTAATGGCAGCGCGACTGAGCCACCGCAGAGCCAGAACAGTAGCAGAAAGAGAAAAAAAGGTTGCATTGGGTATCGATTCATCCCTACCATTGTAATCTCGATTGATTGCTTTTTGCTAACCCTACCCCCAAGATTGCGGGAGACTGTCCGCTACCACAGCTATTAGCTTCATTATTATTTAACCAATAAAGGAGACCGGCCATGAACGAGCAGTTACTGACAACAATGAAACAACAGTCGATCAACCGTTGGCTGACTCATATTGTCGCGACCAACTGGCAGCCGATTTGGGAGGATGATAAAAGTAACGATGAGAGGTTGATCGAACAGGTGAAGACCTTCTTCTTTCAGCAGCGATTCCAGCACTACCAGCAGCGGCTCTAGTGCTCCTCCTCTGCTCTACGGCCTAACTCATGTTTCAATATTGGGGTATCTGTGGCGAGTGTCACTTTGACGGCAAGCTCAACTTTAGCTACATTGATGGCGAAGATTATGACGATAGCGATGCCCTCGGCTATATGCTCGAACAGAGCTGCCCTAGCTGTGGTGCGATCGATAACATCCTGATCCCGATGGAGGAGTATCTGACCATGACCACTACCCTCCGGACTCAATCAAGCCATTAAAGGAGCAGTCACCAAACTATGTGGTACGCCATTTTAAGCGAAGATACCCCCAACAGCCTGCCGCTGCGACAGCAGCACCGTCCGGCTCACTTAGCACGGCTCAATGAGCTACAGCAGCAGGGGCGCCTGCTAGTGGCCGGCCCCCATCCAGCTATCGATACCACCGACCCCGGTGAGGCCGGTTTTAGTGGCAGCTTGGTCATCGCCGAGTTCGACTCTCTGGAGGAGGCTCGGCACTGGGCCGATGCCGACCCCTATCTCATCGGCGGGGTCTATACCGATGTTGTCGTCAAACCCTTTAAGAAGGTACTACCATGAGTGAACAGCGTGTTACCATGATTCGTGAACGGCTAGAGCGTGAATTTAGCCCCCAAGCGTTAGCGATTGTTGATGAGAGCCACCAACACGCCGGACACGCCAGTGCCGGAGGTGCCGGCCACTTTCGAGTCACCATCCGCGCCGATGCCTTCGAGGGCAAAACCACCCTTCAGCGCCACCGTATGGTCTATGCTGCCGTTGGTGATATGATGCCGGAGGAGATTCACGCCCTAAGCATTGATGCCGATGCCCCCTAGTGGGCCAACTTAACCTATCCACCCATAAACCACTCAGGAGATGTATGAAAAAGAGTCTAATCGCCTTAGGTTGTAGCCTCGCCCTCTTTAGCGCCACCGCAACCGCCGCAGAAACTATTGTCGCCAAGATTAATGGCCAGACCATTCACCAAAGCGATCTACAGCAGTTCCAGCAATCGATGATAACGGTTAAGCAGCAGCAGATTGCCGATGAGCAGCTACTCGAAGCCTATATCAACCACCGCTTAATGCTCGATGCCGCCAAAGCGGAGAAGATTGCCGAGCTCGACACCTTTCAGCAGGCTCTGCAGGCGTTTGAAAACGAGCTGCTAAAACAGGAGCTACTGCAGAGCTATCTGGAGAAAAATCCCCTCCCTGAGGCGGCCGTCAAAGCGCTCTACGAGGAGCAGAGCACCCAAATGGTCACCACCGAATTCAAAGCTCGCCACATTCTGGTAGAGGAGGAGGCCAAAGCGAAAGAGCTCATTACCGAACTCGATAAGGGGGCCGACTTCGCCGAACTAGCCAAAACGCACTCAATAGGCCCGACCGGCAAACGAGGAGGAGATTTAGGCTGGTTTGCCGCTAAGCAGATGGTAGCCCCCTTCTCTGAGGCGGTTGCCACGATGGAGAGGGGCAAATATAGCCAAACACCCGTCAAAACCCAGTTCGGATGGCATGTGATCTTGCTCGAAGATAACCGCCAATCCGAACCCCCCACGCTAGAGCAGCTCCGTCCGAAGCTAGAACAGGCGCTCAATCAGCAACGAGTCTTCGCCTATATCCGCCAACTACGAGAAGCGGCTAAGATTGAGACCCCATAAACGCCACATCAACTGTCCCCTACCATTGCGGCTAGGGGCAGTTCTGGCTCTCTTCACCCCTGCTTTCGCTGTCGCTTTCGAAACCGCACACTTAGCCGATATCGCCCCCGTGGCTCTCTTTAGTGCGCCAGCGCAAGTCTTAACTCAAACCTTAGCCACGCTCAGCGCCGAAGTCGGTGCTCGGGTTATCGAACTCCCCTACCGCGCCGGAGAGTCGATCGAGGCGGGCGAGGTGGTCGCCAAGCTTGACTGCCAAAAGTACCATATCGCCCTGCGCCAGCGGCGTGCCGAGATAAAACAGCTACAGGCACAGCTTGCATTTGCCCAAGAGCAGCTACAGCGGGCGCAGACCCTCTCTAGCAATATTTCGCGGGAAATAGAGCAGCAGCGCCAAACCACTCTAATCACGACCGAGGCGCAACTCGCGGCCAACCAAGCGGCACTGGAGCAGACACAACTCGACATTGATAACTGTCAAATTCGCACCCCCTATGACGCCACGCTCATTGAGCAGCTAGTCTCAGTTGGAGAGTTTGTGGCTCTCGGTCAGGGGGTTATTCGTCTTCAACAGCGTCAGTTCGATGAGGTGGAGGCGCAGATCCCCCCCCAACAGCTCAAGTCGCTACAGCAGAGTCGGCAGATCGAGTTTATTAGCCACGACACCCACTATCCGGTCGCTCTAAGAGCCGCGCTACCTGTGGTTACCCCCCAACAGCACAGTCGTCCGGTTCGATTGAGTTTTATCGCTAAGGCGGCCCTCTCCGGAAGCCACGGTCGCCTGCAGTGGCAGGGGGAGAGCCGTCTGCTACCGCCACGCTATCTTGCCCATTACCAAACGCAGACGGGGCTGTTTATCCTCAATGCGGAGCGGATAGTCGAATTTATCGCCCTCCCCACCCCACTGTTAGGGCGAGCGGTTAGTGTTGAGCTAGCGGCTGATACTCTTATCATTATTGGCGATACCGATACCCTTCAGCCCGGCCCTCTCAAGTAACGGCTTTCAACGACTCAATTAACTCATCTAGTTTGCCACTAGCGCGAAAGCCGGCGAGGGAGCTGTCGGTTCTTGCCTCATCGAGATAGGTCGCCGATAGCGACACCGCTTGCCGCAGATCCTCTAGCGCAGCATCACACTGCTGTAGGGTTGAGTAGGTGCAGGCGCGTTGATAGTAGGCGTAGGGGTAGTTCTCATCGATCGATAGCGCCTGATTACAGAGGTTGAGCGCCCACTCCGCCTCCCCTAACTCCAGTACCGTATCGGCCTTATAGGTGAGAGCTTCAATATCCTCCGGATTAATCGCTAAAATCTGATCATAAACCTCAATTTTGGCCTGTGGTGTCACCTCAATGCCGGAGCGCATCCATAACGAGTGGAGGGTATTGGTACGGGAGATCTCCTCCTGGGTAGAGATAATCTGCTCTGTTCTATCCCGCAGTGTCTGCTCCAGATCGACTAGCCGCCGCTGGTACTCTTCTGAAATTTGCACCACTTTGCGCTCTATCACCTCGTCCATCTTATTGCGAATATCGCGTAAAGAGCTCCAGCCAACTAGTGCCATAATCGATACGGCGGTGGCGATAAGATAGAAGATATTGTTAATCGTATCGGTCGCATAGCGAATGGTGCGGTCACTATTTTCAAGCCGACTACGAGCTAACTGCTCGACAAAGTCGGTACGCTGCTGCTGTAGTTCGGTACGCAGCTGTTTGAGCTCATCAAGGACATAGCGCTCGACAAAGGGGTTAAACAGCGGCTCTTCTAGCTGCTCAATCTCTGCCGCCGCCACACTATCGAGATCTCGATCCGACTCGGCAACCGCCAACACCGGCACTATCCCTAGCCACAGCACCCATCCTAGCGCCCTTAGGCAGCGCATATCGCAGTTCCGTAGTCGTGTGGCTCAATTAGCTGGCTATGTAGCGCCTGCACCGCTCCCTGATAGTCGTTACTATCGACGATAAACTGCATATCGACCTGCCGCATCGACTGGTGCATCGCTAATACACTAATCGAGCGCTCCGCTAGGGCGTTAACCGCCCGTGCTAGCAGCCCCGGAACCTGCATATCGCTGCCGATGGCCGAGACAATCGCCACCTTGCGATGGATAATATCGGCCCCCGGATAGAGCTCGCTGAGGGTGCTAATAATTCGCTTAACGGTCTTTAGATTACAGCTTAAAAAGTGGGTGAGGGTGTTAGCGTTACTATCTTTGGTGATAATTGGCGCTTTATAGCGGCGAAAGATCTGCTGTACGCGCTGCTCGTACTCATCGATAATACCGACCATGTCTTGATCAAAGAGCTCAATCGCGTGCAGATGTTGCCGACCGGCGATAATTTCGACACACGGCTTATCGCTCACATAGTCGCCGGTAATGAGGGTTCCGCCATGCTCCGGCTCAAAGGTATTTTTCACCCGTAGCGGAATACTCTGCTGCCTTAACCCCTTCGCGGCTCGGGGGTGAATCGCCTCCATGCCTAAATTAGCGAGCTGATCGGCCACATCGTAGTTGGTACGACCGATAGCAACAACCGATGCTTGGCCCACAATGTTAGGATCGGCCGTACTTAAGTGGTACTCCTTATGAATAATCGCCTCCCGCGCCTCGGTGACCACTGCGATCCGGCTAAAAGTCATCTCACTATAGCCGCGATCAAAGCTGGCCATTAACCCCTCCCGACAGTGGGCGTAGCCGGTCACAATCGGCATCTCATAGTCGAGATCGATATCGGCAAAGGCGCGGGTAATCACCTCATCAAGCGGTAGCATCTCGTCGGCGTGCCAGCCGGTTAAATCGACAAAGCGGGCATTAATTCCAACATTTTGCAGCAGATGGGCGGTATTCCAGCCGCTATGCGCCTCCCCTAGGCTAGCTAACATCTCCCGCACCCGCAGTAGATGGTCGGTCATGGCAAAGTGGCCATGCTGACAGAGTGAGTAGAGGTTATCGAGCACCACTTCGGTGTCATCGAGCCGTTGGCCGATAAAACGGTTGGCCATCGCCAATTGGGCGCTATCGTCAAATAGCTCCTCGTTTAGATGCAACAGTTTATGGCGTAGCTGTATCAGCGCCTCGCGCCACGCCTGTTCGCTCTCGGCATTGGTGTAGAGGGCATAGATCCCTGGCTGGCCGCTCTTTTTGTGTTCGAGCAGATCGTTAGTGACCCCCGCATAGGCAGAGACGACAAAGATACGCTGGTAGAGGGTCTCACTACGCGGCTGGATAATGTTATTGTGGACGGCAGCAAAGTGACTCATTGAGGTGCCGCCGATCTTCTCGACAGTATGAGATCGCATCGTTATTTCACCTTTCCTTTATTGTCTAAAGGGGGAGCAACTTAGCACACAAACCGTTTGTACTCAAAATATTTTTCTGTGCGAACACCGTATCCTTAGGCAATTTTTATCTTTTATGACAACCACTTACCCATGTTTTTTAGCGCATTCTCCTCAAAGTGGCTATAGAGCCGCTCTAGCTCCTGTTTGAGCCGCTCATTCTCCTGCTGTAGTTGCGATGAGGGGAGGTCTGTACGACTCTCACTGCGCTGTTTTAGCTGTTGCAGTTCACGATTAGCTAGCTTCAGCGTCTGTTTGAGTTCGTTGTTCTCCTGCTCTAGCTTTCGTGCCCGCTCCTTTAGCCTCGTATCATCTGGGGTGCCGGAGAGTGACGATTTTAGTTCATTAATCCGACTCACCGACTCGCGGGTCTCCTCTAGTTGCCGCTCCTTCTGTTGTAGCTGCTGTTTAAACTCCTTTTCGGCCTCGCGTAGCTGCTTTAGCTCCTGTTGTAGCTGTTTGAAACGCTGGCGCTCGATCTGACTGGCCGCCTCCCCCTCACTTATCACGCTCTTAAGCTGTAGCCTCTCGCTCTCATGCTGCTGTAGCTGCTGCTGTAGTACCTCTAGCTGCTCATTGGCCTGCTGTAGTGCCTGTTTTAGGTGTTGGCGCTGCTCATAGACCTGCTCGTTTTCGCCACTTATCGACTCAGCACTCTGCTGCACCTGCTGGAGCTGCTGTTTATAGAACTGTTCGCTTTTTTTAAGCTGCGCTAAGCTCATCTCAAGCTGCTGTTGCTGTAGTTGCCACTCACTCGCTGTCCGCTGCTGCTCTAGCCCCTGCTGCTGTAACTCGCCTAGCTGTTGCTGTAGCTGCACGATCCGCTCATCGCGCTGGCGCAGCGATTGTTGTAGCCTCTCCCCCTCTAGCTGGGCCTGTTGCAGCGCGTGCCGAAGCTCATGGTTGGTTTGGTAGATATTTTGCGCTAGAAGCTCGCTAAGCTTAGTCTCGCTCTGTCGTAGCGCCTCGGTTAGCTGCTGCTTCTCATACTCTAGCTGCTGCTGCCGCTGCTGCTGCTGCAAGGTCGCCTCTTCGGCCTGTTTAAGTTGCTGCTGTCGTGTCTCAGCAAGCTGCTGCTGCTGTTCGAGCTGCTGTGCGATCGTCTGGTGGCGCTGCTGCCACTGCTGCTGCTCTTCGGCCGCATCCTGTAGCGCCTCCCCCTGCTGCCGAGTCTCTAGTTGCAGCGAACTGAGCTCCCGTTGTAGCTGCTCTAGCTGCTGTTGTTGCTGCTGCTGCTGCTGTTCATGACGAGAGGCCGCTTGGTACAGCGCCTCTCGCTCCACTTCAAACTGGTGCAGCTCCCCTTTGAGTTCACGATTTTCGCGATAGATCTGGCCCGACTCCCCCTCTAGCGCCTTAATCGCTTCGGCAGATTCGGCTAGCCGTCGCTCTAGCTCTTTTCGTTGATGCTGTAGCGCCTCTTTTTCGATAGCAAAACTGCGCTCGGCCGTGGTGAAGGCGTTCTGCCAGATCTCGTTACCCATCTGGCGGCTTAGCTGCCAAATCGAGTCGGGGACGGTCACACTGTCGCGAGTCGGGGCGGCACGATGCCCCTCATCCCGCTCCTGCCAGCTCTGTAGTGCTCGGGTGATGGTACTGTAACTCCCTCCCCCCAGCGCCTGTCTGACGGAGGAGTAGCTAGGCGTCTCGCCACTTTTAGCAATACGGCTCGCCGCCGCATGGATCTCTTCAGTTGTTGGCTCCAAAACGCCCTCCTCCCCCAGGATTAGCCCTCTCTGCCCCAGCCATCTGTCGTGCCACCTCAATCGCATAGTAGAGGCTGCGACTATCGACCCCCCCTCGTCCGGCTAGCTCCAGAGCGGTGCCGTGATCGACCGAGGTGCGCACGAAGGGTAGTCCAAGGGTAATATTGACCGCCTGACCAAAGCCGAGACATTTTAAGACCGCCAACCCCTGATCGTGGTAGCAGGCCACCACCGCATCGCAGTTCGCAAGTCGGGGGCGGGTGAAGAGGGTATCGGCCGGCAGGGGGCCGTCTAGCTCGATCCCCTGCTGCCGTAGCTGCTGTAGCTGCGGTATCATCACCTCCAGCTCCTCCCGCCCTAAATGGCCCGACTCTCCAGCGTGGGGGTTGAGCCCCGCGACTAATATATGGGGCTGCGCGACCCCTAGCTGCCGCTGTAGCGCCCGATGGGTAATGGTAATCGTCTGCTGTAGCGCGGTCGCCGTTACCGCCGCCGCGACCTCTTTGAGCGGCAGGTGGGTGGTGACTAGCGCCACTCTTAACGCCTCGCTGCGCCAGTGTGGGGCGGCAAAACCGGGCGGCCATGGGGTCGCCAACATCATCACTACCTTCTCAACCGCTGCTAAATCGGCCAAAAATTCGGTGTGGCCACTAAAGGCGACTCCGGCATCGTTAATCACCCCTTTATGTACCGGCCCGGTCACTAATCCGGCCAGCTCTTTCGCCTCAATTGCCCTCACGGCTCGACGCAGTGTCTCTAACACATAGGGGCTGTGGCGAGGGTTGAGCCTCCCCGGTACCACCGGCTGCTGTAGCTGTACCGGCAGTAGCGCTAACTGCCCTGGTCGCCACTCAATCGGCTCGCCTCGATACGCCACTAGGGTCAGCGGCTGCCCTAATAGCTGCGCTCGCTGCTGTAACAGCTCGGGATCAGCCACCACCACGATGTGCCGCGCTAGGGGGTGGGAGGCCAGCGCCACCGCCAGATCGGGGCCGATCCCAGCCGGTTCGCCGGGGGTAAAGGCGAGTCGATTAGAGGCGAATATCGACATAGGCTTCACTACGCAGACGACGATTCCAGCTCTCCTCCTCCTCTGCCACCTTTTGTGCCTTAAGCGCCTGCTGTGCCCGAGTCCGTTCAACCTCTTGGCTATTATCGTGTTCGCGCCAGCCGAGCAGCTTGACAATATGCCAACCGAACTGGCTCTGAAACGGCTCCGATAGCTCCCCAATAGCTAACTGCTCTAACTGGCGCCGAAATCTAGGCACATAGCTATCGGGGGCCGCCCAGTCGAGTTCGCCACCGTTGACCGCCGACACTGGATCTTGGGAGTGGAGCTGCGCGAGTTCAGCGAACGACTCCCCCTGCAAAAGGCGCTCTCGTAGGAGGTGTAGTCGCTGCTGTAGCTCCTCTGCCGGGCCACTCTCCTCTAGCAATAGGATATGTTGTGCCCTAACTTGGCGCACCGTTTCGCCCCCGGTGGTACGAAACTGCTCTAGTTTTAATAGATGGAAGCCACTACTGTTTCGTAGCAGCGGCGAGATATCCCCTACCGCCATCGAGGGGACGACTTCGCGAAACAGTTGTGGCAAAAAATCGGCGCTACGCCAGCCTAAATCGCCCCCTTCAAAGGCCTGTTGTGCATCGGAGCGCTCAATCGCTAACTGGGCAAACGACTCGCCTTGTAGCACTCTAGCGCGTAGCTGCGCCGCCTCCTGCTCAAGTTGAGCGACCTCATCGGGGGTAGGATCGTCGGGAAGGGCGAGCAGAATATGGCGTAGCCGATAGTCGCGCTGCCGCTGCGCCGTTGGGCTATTTTGCAGATAGTGGTCAATTTCACGCGCGGTGACGGTAATACGGTTATCGACCTGGCGCTGCTTGAGCTGATTGAGGATGATTTCGGTGGCGATATCTTGCCGAAAAGTAGCAAAATGATCCCCCTGCTGCTCGACCATTCGCTGTAGCTGGGCTAGGCTTAGGCCATTATCGGCGGCGATACGGCGTATCGCCCGATCGATCTCCTCCGGCCCTAGCCGAATGCCGAGATCTTCAGCTCGCTGTAACTTAATTCGTTGTAAAATCATCCGCTCCAGTACCTGCGCCTGTAGCTGCGGCGAGGCGGCGATAGAGCGCCCCCCCTGACGAATTTGGGTGATAGTCCGTTCGAGCTGCCGGTTAAGCTGCTGTAAGGTGATCACCTTCTCATCGACCACAGCGGCGATACGATCTAACTCTTCGGCCCCTATCCCCCTCGATAACAGTAGCCCACTACAGACAACAAGCACCCCCATAAGCCCCGTCAACGGTAATCGGATCGAATCAAATTGCATACCTATCCCACTTCAGTAGAGTTAAACATAGAGTTAAACATAGAGTTAGAGTTAAAAAGTGGCACCAAGCTTACCATGTTCCAGCTCGTTTTGAAGCGTGTCGCCACCACTGCCCACCCCTTTAAGTTCGAACTGTAACTGCCAACTCTGATCGTAATCGCTAATCGCATCGAGCCAGCACCGCTTAGCCAGTAGCTGTAACCGCCAACAGCAGTGCTGGTACTCCAGCCCCAAGAGGCCATTATCGAGCCGCTGCTGCGCCAGATCGTGCAGCCAGCTACCAACGAGTTGCCACTCTCTCCCCAGATCGACACCGACAGAGAGGTAGCCCTGCTGTAGCGCCTGTTGTGGCTGCTCGCGATAGCCCGCTCTTAACATCCGCCGCCCCTGTCGCCAAGAGAGGGTCGTCCGATTCGCAGCCAAAGAGCCGTCGCGCTGCCACTGCTGCTCCAGCTCCAGCCGCAGCTGCGCCAGCGGTCGCCACTTCAGTGCGGCCAGCCAGTGACGGTAGCTCTCCTGTCGCCACTGCTCGGCGCTCAGTTCAGGAAAGGGGTCGATATGGGCGATCTTACCTAGCTGCCAGCCAAGCCACTCCCTCCCTGAGCGAAACAGCCTCTGCGCTAAGGCTAAGGTTAATTGGTGCATCTGGCCACTCAAATCGCCCCCAGCATAGCGATGATGCGCGTAGAGCTGCCGCTGATCAAAGGCGATAGGGCTAGAGTCGAGACGCCACGCCTGCCTCGGCTGCGACTCTCGGCTCAAGAGATAGAATAGGGTCGGCTCTAGGGTCGCTAGCTGCTCGCTACCGTAGTGGCGCTCAAAAAAGAGCTTTCCTAGCAGCGATAGTTGTCGGGTGGTGCTCTGTGAGCGCTCCCCTTTTGAGGAGTGATAGTCGCGCTGCTCTACCCTCAGTCCCGGCTGCAGTAGATACCCAGGCTGCCACCAGCGACGCTGTAGATCGATCGAGCCGTTAAAGCGGGAGTCACTCTCCCGTGAGTGCTGATCTTCAAAACGGGCCAACTCGCCCTGCAACGCTAACTGCCACGGTGAGGCTAACGGCGGCTGTAATAGTAGCCTAATCCCCGGCAGGCGTCGGAGGTGAGTTAAGCTATTTAGCGACTGGTACCCCTCGTAATCGATCACAGCCTCCCATGCAGGAGCTGCATAGCCCGCCTGTAGCAACTGCGGTAGCACTACGCTGTTATCGCTATGCAGCTCCGAACCGATATCGGTCAAATAACCACTATCGCTAGCACGACTCCAGTCGATATCGACCCGCCAGTTAGGATCACGATAGCGGTGCGTTATATCCCACAGATAGCGTGAGCGTCGCTCAACTCGATCCTCCCCCAGCCAAGCCCCCTCCACCACGCTCATCGAGCGGCGACCTAGGTGGCGCCACTGTAGTTCGGTCGCCGTCCCCCGCGACTCTAGCCAGTGGAGCGTTAAGGTCGCATCCTGCTCGGGGGCGATATTCCAGTACAGCGGCTGCCTAACCTCCCCCCCCCTCAAAGAGGAGTTGCCAAACTTCGGCGCGAGCAGGCCACTTTTACGCCCGCTCAAGGGAAAATTGATGTAGGGGAACCAGAAGATAGGCACCGTCGCGAGCTGTAGCTGCATATTCCACGCCTGGCCGAGATTCGCTGCCGGATCGAGCAAAATGGTCTTCGCCTCAAGCTGCCATCCACTCGCCGCGTCAGGACAGGTAGTATAGCTGACCTCGCTCAGCGCTAGCTCCCCCTCCGGGCTGAGCTGCAACCTCTCAGCCGCTCCCCGAGCGCCACTTTCTGGTAGCAGAAAACGGCTCTGGAAAAACTCGCCACTGTGCTGATGTTGGTTAAAGCGGCTCTTCTCTGCCTCGACCAGCAGCCCCTCTGCCAGATAGCGAACTCCCCCCTCCATCACCAGCTCGCCACTGCGGCGCTGCCAACGAATCGATTCAGCCTCTATCTGCTGCTCGGCACTATAGAGCTCAATCGCCCCCTCTAGTTGTAACTGATCTCCTGCGGCCTCAACTCGCGCGGCCTGCAACTCAATAGATCGATCACTGACTCGGGGAGCAAAGTGGGCACGGCTATCGACCGCAGGGCAGAGAGCCTCCTGTGCGCCACTCACCGCGCCACTTAGCAGTAGCCCAAAGAGCCCGCCTCCGCCACACCAGCGCCACAAACGACCGCTTTTTTGATAGAACCTCCACCCCATTGGCTGTTATACTAACCGCAACAGCCGCTGTAGCTCAGCAGGATAGAGCGCACCCCTCCTAAGGGTGAAGTCACAGGTTCAAATCCTGTCAGCGGCGCCAAAAACCCCTTAAAAATCATCTATTGATAACAGATCATATCTATTTTGCGTCCCCTCCAAATCGACTCACGCTCTCCGTTTGTCCCCCTGCCCTTTTCGCGCCCAGACCCTAGTGCCTGTCGCCAAAGCAGCGACAGTATAAACGGCCTAGCGCCTGTCACAAATAGGCTTTTTTGTTTTGTGGGAGTTGGGAGTCGGCAGTGGGAGTGGGGGGGGGCGGGTTCTACCGCCGCTCGTTTACCATCTGTTCGGTCACATCGCAACGCTCCACCCCTTCGCTAGAGGGGAGTTCAAACATCACTTTGCGTAGTAGCCCCTCCATGACGCCGCGTAGGCCGCGGGCACCGGTGCCGCGCTCAATCGCTAGTCGGGCGATGGCGGTGAGTGATTGGTCGTTAAAGTTGAGCTCTACCGCCTCATAGGCAAATAGCTTCTGATACTGGCGCACGAGGGCATTTTTGGGTTGGGTCAATATCTGCACTAGCGCCTGCTCGTCGAGATCGTGCAGGGCGGTAATGATCGGAAAGCGACCGATAAATTCCGGAATGAGACCGAAGTGGCGCAGATCTTCGGGCTGTACCTGTTCAAATAGTCGTAGTTTGTCATACGCCTGTTCGGGATCGGAGAGATCGACATGAAAGCCGATCCCTCGACTATCGAGCTGTAGCCGCTTCTCTAATAGCCGCTCTAGTCCGGCGAAGGCACCACCACAGATAAAGAGGATATTTTTGGTATCAAGCACCACCTCCTCCTTCTCCTTCTCCTTGCGCCCCTTATTGAGCTTAACGCTAAACCCCTCTACCAGCTTTAACAGCGCCTGCTGTACCCCCTCCCCCGAGACATCTTTGGTGCCGTGGGAACTCTCGCCAGCGCGGGCTAGTTTGTCTATCTCGTCGATATAGACAATCCCCCACTCGGCTAGCTCCAGATTGCCATCGGCACTATCTAGCAGCCGCACCAAAATCGAATCGACATCATCGCCGACATAGCCAGCTTGAGTTAGGGTGGTAGCATCAGCAATCACAAACGGTACCCCGACCACTTTGGCCAAGGTACTAGCGAGCAGCGTTTTACCGGTACCGGAGGGGCCGAGCAGGAGCACATTCGACTTCTCGATCTCAACATCGTTATCGCCACTAAGGGGTAAAATGGCTGGATTCTGCTCTAACTGTAGCCGTTTGTAGTGGTTATAGACCGCCACCGCCAGCGTCTCTTTCGCCAGCTCTTGGCCGATGATGTAGCCGTCGAGTTGGCGCTTAATCTCCACCGGTTTAGGTAGCTGTTGCAGCGGCTGTAGCGCTTTACGCCGCCTGCCCCAGCTGCCGACCACTTGTGAGGCGAGTCGGACACACTCCTCGCAGATATGCCCCTCATCGCCGGCGATGAGGGGTAGCTGTGGCCCCTGTTCAACACCACAGAAGAGGCAGTGGGGACGGCTCATAGTGACGACTCTCTATCGTTAGATTCAGGTTTAGACTCAAGGGCGGCTAGCCACCGCTTTTGGTGTAGCCGCTGCTGTCGCCGCTGTAGCTCTCTGGCAATCCGCTCCTGAACCTGTGCTAACGGCATCTGTTCGGCAGCGTTAATCTCATCACAACAGAGTAGATGGAATCCGAGTTCACTTTCGACCACGCCACTAATCTCGCCTAATGTGAGTGAGAAGAGTACCCGCTCAATGTCGGGATAGAGCTGCCCGGGTGCGACAACCCCAAGCTTGCCCCCCTCCATCGCTGTCGGACACTCTGAGTAGCGCTCTGCTAGCTTAGCAAACTGTTGTGGCTGTCGCCCCTTTTGAGCCAATTTAGCCGCAATCGCCTCAATTCGCTCTCTGGCCCGGGTGCGGCTATTTTCGGGATAGTGGTCATTAATTGTAATCAAAATATGGCGGGCGCTGCGCCGTTCTGGTCGGTTGAATTTGTGCCGATTCATCTCGTAGTAGAGCGAGACATCGACCTCGGTGATCGGGCTCTCCGACTCTGCGGCCACCTGCTGCATGACCGCATCAAAGATTAGCTCCCGCCGCAACGCCTGCTCTAGCCCCTGTGGCGAGAGGTAGTTCTGCTCTAAATCGGCCTCAAACTCCGCGTTAGAGGGGTAACGCGCCGCTACCTGCGCTTTGGCCTCGGCCAACACGCTCTCCGGGATAACCACCGGTTGCGCTTTTGGGCTAGCTAGCACTCGCTGTTCGATCTGGTAGCTCCGCTCTGCCCGCTCTAAGACCTGGCGATACTCATCGCAGGTTAAACCGGGGAGGTTTTTACCGTAGAGCGCTAGCGCATGGCGCAACAGATGGTAGGCTAAGGGGGGAGAGGGGATAGGCTGTTCGGTCATCGGTGGCGACATCACGACTCCTTCGTCCGCTTTACGACTCTAGGTTAGACAATTCGAGGCTCTGTTCCGAAACCATTAAGGTGCGGCCATGAAAACGGACATGGTAACAAGGGCCGCCCTCACTGTCGGGCAGCACCTTCTCAATTTCGCCAATATCACCCGGGGCGGCGACAATGTCACCTGCTATCGCTAGCGATAGTGTCGGCACCACCTTATCACGAAACTCAAATCGAGTCGGAACCCAGTCGGCTGTGGCTAGTTGTAGCTCCTGTTCACGACAACCCACCCGAATCTGTTCGTTTAGAAAATCGACCGAGTAGATAAGTTGATCTTGCAAAAAGGTACCGACATCACGCACATAGCCGATAGAGCCTCGTCGCACTAGCACCGCGCCGGTAGCGACGCCCGGATAGGTGCCATCATTGCGAACGGTTCGGATAACCCGTACTTCCGCACCGTAGTCATAGCGAGGTCGCATTGAACTCCCCCCGACCGAGGCGCTCTAACGGCACGGTAGCCGTCCCCTCGGCCATCTGAAACACCTTAAATACCTTTTCGGTCTGGGCATCGGAGTGGACAAAATCGTTATAGGCTTGCTGTAGTGCCTGACGGTAGAGCTGCCGCTGTTCTGTCTCGCCCTGCGGTAGCTCGGCTGCGGTAAGGTAGTTATGAAACCGCTGCAAAATATGGAGTCGGTTCACATGCACCACGCTGGCGCTATACTCAATCTCAAAGTAGTCCAGAAAATCTTCGGCACTACTTAACTCATCTAAATCGAACGCTAACTCACTCATCGGTGACTCTCCTATGCTCTATTAAAAAGGGTTAGGGTGGGGGCAGATTCTCAGCCGCTTTAGCAAACTGCTGCAACACTCCGGCACCTAGCCTGTCATCACTATCAAATAGCATCACGGTGGCAAAGCGCTGCTGCGCCGCTCGGTGTCGCCCAAGGCGCATCTCCAGATAGCCGGCCCCTTTGAGCGCCATGAGATAAAAACGGAGATCAGGGGTGACGCCACCCTGATAGTGCGCCACCCCATCGGCAGTGATAGTGTGCCAGTCGGTGGGCAGTCCGACCCGTTGGGCAAACTGTACCAAAGTTCGTTCGGCTATCTGTAGCGCCTCTTCGAGACGGTGCTGGTAGTAGTAGAAGCGGTAGAGGGCGACTAGCACTGACGGATGTTCTGGCTGCAACGAGTAGGCCCGTAGCAGCCTCTCTTCGGCACTCGGCTCGCCGTACTCCTCGGCCGCCTGTTCGAGACAGTGCGCCGCTTCGGCACTCATCGGCTCATCGAAGTAGAGGGTGTCGGCATCAAAATCTAACAGTTCCATTAGATCATCCGGGTATCGTGATAGTTAGCGCCACTCTCAGCGCCTAGCTGGCGGTAGAACTGTAGTAGCTCCTCCCGCTGCGGTGTCCGCTTATAAGAGGTGGCGTAGTGGCGCACCTGCTGTAGTAATGAGTTGGCCTGTTGAGAGTTTAAGAGTAGCCCTATATCGGCATAGGCCTGTACTACCGCGTGGGAGCCGGAGTGTTTGCCGAGCACGAACTGGTGCTGTCGCCCCATCTCCGCCGGATCGACCCCTTGGTAGTTGAGGCGATCTTTTAGTAACCCATCGACATGAATCCCCGACTCATGGGTAAAGACAGCGCTGCCGACTAGACTCTTCTGCCACCCCACTTCGCGCCCCGACGCGCTAGCAACCGCCTCGGAGAGGGGCTGAAATTTAGCCATATCGATACTCCTCGGCGGCTGATAGAAGCGGCGTAATCCGAAGATCACCTCTTCGAGCGCCGCATTACCGGCTCGCTCCCCTAAACCGTGGACGGTGGTGTTAATGTGGGTCGCCCCAGCTCGCACCGCCGCTAGCGTATTGGCGGTGGCCAGACCTAAATCGTCGTGGGCGTGCATCTCTAACTCTAGATCGCTACCGCTACGCAAGGTGGTTATCACCTCATAGAGGCCAAACGGCTCCATAATGCCCAGCGTGTCGGCAAAACGGAATCGACTCGCACCGGCTAACTGGGCGCTCTCAACCACCTGCTGTAGGAAGGAGCGATCGGCACGGCTCGCATCCTCCCCCCCGACACAGACAATGAGTCCCCTATCGACCGCCGTCGGCACAGCGTGTTCAATCTGCCGCAGTACCCAAGCGCGATCGCGGCCTAACTTCTTCTCAATCTGCTGATCTGAGATCGGAATCGAGAGATCGACCCGCTTCACGGCTAGATCGCGGCACAAGGCGATATCGTCGTGCCGCATTCGCGCCCAGACCATCAGCTCCGCCTGCTCTACCACGGTCGCTACCGCGTTAATCGACTCCCGCTCCTCTGGCCCCATCGCTGGAATACCGACCTCTAGCTCTGGGATACCGAGCTCATCTAATAGACGGGCGATAGTCAGCTTCTCTTGCAGATTAAAGGCGACCCCAGCGGACTGCTCTCCATCCCGCAAGGTGGTATCGTTAATCGTGACAGACATCGTGTTCATCTCTCTGTGGCGCTCAGGCGTAGGCTGGAGCGAACGCCTTCTCAGGATCGGCCACCGGTGCCTCTCCCTGCCAGTAGGGGGAGAGCTTGCGCAGCCTGGCCACAATTGGTGGAACCGCCTCAATGACTCGATCAATCTCCTCCTCAGTGGTATAGCGCGACAGCGAAAAGCGAATGGAGCCGTGGGCGGCGGTATAGGGGATATCCATCGCCCGCATCACATGCGAAGGCTCAAGAGAGCCGGAGGTACAGGCCGAGCCACTCGAGGCGGCAATCCCCTGTTTATTGAGTAGCAGTAAAATCGCCTCCCCCTCGATATATTCAAAGGCGATATTGCAGGTATTCGGCAGCCGATTACCAGGATCGCCGGTGACAAAGGCGTGGCTAACTTGGCTTAAAATCCCCTTTTCGAGCCTATCCCGTAGCGCTTTAACCTGCGTCTTCTCGATCTCCAATGCCGCTTTGGCCAGCTCACAGGCGGCCCCTAAGGCGACAATTGAGGCGCTATTTTCGGTACCGGCACGACGCCCCCGCTCCTGATGCCCCCCTCGTAACAGCGGCCGAAAACGGACGCCGCGACGCAGATAGAGCACCCCAATCCCCTTCGGGGCGTGGAGTTTGTGCCCCGATAGCGATAACATATCGATCTGGCTCTGCTGCAGATTAATCGGCACCTTACCGACCGCCTGTACAGCATCGGTATGAAACATCACCCCGGCTGAACGGGCTAACTCGGCCATCTCTTCGACTGGAAATAGGGTGCCGGTCTCATTATTGGCCCACATTACCGAGACGATCGCGACCTTATCGGAGAGTAGGTTCATATAGTCAGCCATATCGAGCCGCCCCCGACTATCGACCTTCAGATAGTGGACGGTATAACCCTCCTGTTCGGCCAGATAGTCACACAGCGATAGCACTGCCGGATGTTCGACCACGGTAGTGATGATCTCTTTACGATCTGGCTGAGCCTTTAACGCCGATAGAATCGCTGTGGAGTCGGACTCAGTCCCGCAGGAGGTGAAGATAATCTCCGACTCATGCTCCGCCCCGAGTAGCGCCTGCACCTGCTGCCGCGCCTTTTTTAAGGCCCGTCCTACCCTATCTCCAAACTGGTGCAGTGAGGAGGGGTTTCCAAACTGCTCACTAAAAAAGGGTAGCATCTGCTCCACCACCTGCGGATCAACCTTGGTGGTGGCGTTATTATCGAGATAGATCCCCTGCATCGTTAGGCTCCTACGGCTGCGCGACGCGCCAGCTCTTCAGCCGGCAACACCTGAATAAATTCGTTTAACCCCTCAGCCAGATGCTGCTGAATACCACCTAAAGTGGCCGAAGCCATCTGGCAACCACCACAGGCACCGAGCATTTTGACATAGATATATTTACCATCGACCTCCACTAACTCGACATCACCATGGTCACGACGCAGGTTAGGGCGAATCGCCTCTAACAGCTCCTCAATGCGCTTCATGCGTTGCAGATTGGTCAGACCCGACTTCGGCTTGGTGCGCTCATCTGCCACCGCATTAGGATCAAACGCAATTCCCTGTTCGGCGAGTACGGTGGTTAAAATATTCTCAATCCCCTCATGACAGGCCGAGCAGCCGCCGCCCGCCTTGGTGTAGTGGGTCACCTCTTCGACTGTACGCAGATTATTGGCGCGAATGGTGTCGGCAATCAGCACCTCATCGACGGCAAAACATTTGCAAACTAACGCCCCCTCTTCGTGATCGTCGTGCCACTCTTCGCCGCGATAGTTAGCGACAGCCGCCTGCAACGCCTCCCGCCCCATCACCGAACAGTGCATCTTCTCCGGAGGCAGACCATCTAGGTAGTCGGCAATATCCTGATTACTCACCTTAAGCGCCTGTTCGAGCGTCATCCCCTTAATAATCTCGGTCAGCGCTGAACTAGAGGCGATCGCCGAGCCGCAGCCGAAGGTCTGAAAACCGGCGTCAATAATCGTTTCGTTCGCAGGATCTACCTTTAGGGTCAAGCGCAGCGCATCCCCACACGAGAGTGAACCGACATCGCCGGTCGCATTAGCCCCCTCTACCGCCCCCGCATTACGCGGATTGAAGAAGTGCTCCTGAACCTTTTCTGAATAGTCCCACATTGCTACATACTCCTGCACACAGTTAAACCGATTAACGGATCGAATAGGGTGAATAGCTAACTCTAAGCAAAGGAGATGCCATAGTGAGTAGATATTTATCAAGTGGCTGTTTTGACGGCTATTAAACCGTCCCCTCTGCCTCAGTTGTCGCCTTTACACCAGCGCTGAGAGTGCGAGAGTGTTGCAAACGGCACAATAACGACTAGGCCATAAAATCGAAATATATTTTTTTTTGAAAAAGAGTTGCATTTGCAATTTTTCTGCTCTACTATCGGTATTAATGACATTGATTAACATTTGCGATTTGGAGAAACTCTGATGACACACGCCACCTGGATGAAAAAGTGCAAACGGGCTAGTGATATGACCTATGCGGTCGGCGCCTCACCGATCGGTGCCGGTATCGCTGTGAAGGGGATCACCGCGGCAGCTAAAGGGAGTGCCGTGCTCTCTGTTGGCACGCTACTGCTGCTGCTTCCGACCGCTCTATCTGCCGCTGTGGGGGTCTCCATTCAAGATATCTCACTCAGAACGCTGCGAGGAATCAATAATCCAGCTGACAATAAAGCTTAGTGCCGAGGGGGCGGCTACCCCTCATCACGACGCTCAACTAGCTCCGGATCAGCGGTGATCGGGCGGTAAATCTCCACCCGATCCCCCTCACTTAACGGGCTGTTAAGCCGAGTCACTTTGCCAAAAATCCCCACCTTCTGCTGCGCCAGATCGATATCGGGGAAACGGTCTAAAATCCCTGACAAGGTGATCGCCTGCTCCACGGTGCTGCCATCGGGCACCTCTAGCTTCACCCACATCTGCTTAAACTTATCGGCATAAGCGACCCCGACATTCATGCCCTCTCTCCTACTACCCTACCCGCTATCGCCATCGCCCGCTGTTGCAGTTTTCTATCGACCAGACGCTTTGCCGCTAGCAGCAACCCCATCACCATAAACCCCCCCGGCGGAAGAACGACCAGCAGAAAACCGCGATAGTCCTCAATAATCACCCACTCTAGCGCCGCCGCCCAGTCGCCTAACAGTAGCGCGGCGCTAGCAAATAGCGTCCCACTGCCGACTATCTCCCGCACGGCACCTAACAGCACCAGCACCAGCGTAAAGCCGAGCCCCATCATTAGGCCATCAAACATGGCCGGTACAATCCGATTACGAGAGGCGAATGACTCCGCCCGCCCTAAAATAGCGCAGTTAGTGACAATTAAGGGGATAAAGAGACCTAGCACTTTGTGCAGATCGTGCATCCAGGCATTCATGGTTAAATCGACCACGGTGACTAGCGCCGCAATAATCAGCACAAAGATCGGGATGCGTACCTGAGGGGTCACTAGCTCCCGAAACATAGCGATAATCAGCCCCGAAAGTACCATGACCACCGTTGAGGCAAGCCCGAGCCCCAGACCGTTAGAGGCGGTACTGGTCACCGCTAACAGTGGACAGAGCCCTAATGCCTGGGCAAAGACAATGTTGTTATCCCATAGCCCATCTCTGGCTAATTGACGATAGTTAGTCGAGCTCATGCGCTATCTCCTTACCACTCTCAGCCTGCTTACCCTCCCCCTCGCCCGTCTCACTCTCAGAGACTACCGCCACTGCCAAAATCGTTGCCTGATGACGAGCAAAGAGATCTAATCCTGCTTTAACGGCGGCAACCACCGCCCTTGGGGTAATCGTCGCACCGCTAAAGGAGTCGAACTGACCGCCATCTTTATCCACATGCCACTCCTTAACGGTCGTATTCGCCAAGGAACGCCCATCGAACGCCAAGATCCAATCATCTCGCGTCAGCTCGATCTTATCCCCCAAGCCGGGCGTCTCGGCGTGAGAGAGTACCCTCACCCCCAAAATGTCACCTTGGCGATTTAGTCCCATTAACAGACGAATATCGCCCGCATACCCCTGCCCAACCATCTCAAAAGCCACCGTGGTAACCTGCTGTTTTAGGACTCCCCGATAGAAGAGCACCCCCTCTTTAGTGGTGCTCTCATCGGTAATCGTCACCACGGTCTGTAGCGGATCATTATCATAGAGCTCAGGGGAGATCACCTGATTGAGTGACTGCTGCAGATCCTCCTGCTGCCGCAACACTATCGTCTCACGGGTAGCGACATTAGCCATCACCAAAATAGTCGTTGCCAAAGCGGCAAAACCGCCGAGTAGCATCGCTTGATAACCGATCCGCTGGCGATAGGCGGGCTGTTTAGGACTCGACACGGCTAGGACTCCTCTGGTGAACGGCGGTTCAAAGGCTGGCCATGCCGATCACGACCATAGATGCGCGGCTTAATATAGTGATCAATTAGCGGTGTGGCACCATTCATCAGCAGCACCGCAAAGGCGACCCCCTCAGGGTAACCGGCCCAAGTACGAATGACGAAGGTGAGTAGGCCACAGCCGGCACCAAAGAGAATTTGCCCAGTACGGGTCACGGGGGAGGTGACCAGATCGGTGGCAATAAAGAAGGCTCCTAACATCGTCGCCGCCGAGAGTAGATGGTAGAGCGGGCCGACATAGCGCTCCGAATCGATCCAGTGAAATAGCGCAGCCAAAATCAAGATAGTCAACAGCATCGCGACAGGAATATGCCAGCTAATGACTTTTTTATAGAGCAGCCACCCCCCTCCTAACAGCAGCAGCAGCGCAGAGCCTTCCCCCAGACTACCGGCACTATCGCCCCACGCCATTGAGCTAATAGAGGCGACACCGCTCTCTGCTTGAGAGAGCGGAATCTCCCGCCCTAGCTCAGTCTTAAGGTAGCCTAAAGTCGTTGCGCTACTGACCGCATCGTAGTGACCGACGCCGAAAAAGGTGATCTGTAACCCCTCCAAAAACCCCGGTGCCGAGGGGCTAAATAGCGGCATAGGGGCATAAAATTGGGTCATCTCCAGCGGAAAGGAGATAAGCAGCGCCACCCGAGCCACCATCGCCGGATTAAACAGATTTTGACCAATGCCACCAAAGAGCTGTTTAGCAATGACAATAGCTAACAGCGATCCGACCACCCCGATCCACCACGGTGCCCAAGGCGGCAGTGTCAATGCCAACAGCCAACCGGTAAGTAGCGCCGAGCCATCTAGCAGCGCCGGTTTAATCGGTTTAGCCGCTATCTTGAGTGACAACGCCTCAGCGACAATCGCCGCGATAATGGTCACCAAAAACAGAAATATCGCCGGCCAGCCGTAGTGCCACAACCCAAAAAGGGTCGCCGGTAGCAGCGCTAGGATCACCCAACCCATAGTCGCCGGAACGGAGCGGGCGCTATGGGTAAAAGGCCCAGCCGTGAGTGGTGCCATCATAAGAGAGCCTCCTCCGCCCGCTTCTTCGCCTCAGCTTCCCGTTTGCGTTTTAATAACTGCTCCCGTTTAGCCCGTTTAATCGCCTCCATTCGTGCGCTTCGCGCTTCGGCTAGCCGTTTGGTCTCCCCCTGCTGATGCTGCTGCCGCTGTCGAGCGGCCAGCTCCCCTTTAGCGTAGTTAAAGTGGTGTACCAGCGGAATGTGTGACGGGCAGGCCCAAGAGCAGCTACCACAACCGATGCAGTCGAGCAGCCCCAATTTGACCGAACTATCGAGATTACCGCTACGAATATGGGCCGCCATCTCCAACGGCACCAGACCGCAAGGACAGGCCTCGACGCAGCCCCCACAGCGAATACAGGGACGAGGGGTATCGGCACTCACCTCGCGAGAGGTCAACGCCAACACACCATTACTCCCCTTCACCAGCGGCACCCTAAGTGAAGGGATCGGCTGCCCCATCATCGGTCCACCACTAATGAGCTGTGCCGGCTGCTCCGATAGACCGCCACAGTAGTCGATTAGATCCTGTAACGGCGTACCAAGCGGCACCTCAAGATTTTTCGGCTGCCGCACCGCCCCACCACTGACAGTCACTAGGCGCGAAATGAGTGGCCGTCCGGCATAGAGCGCCTCATGCACCGCAAAAGCGGTAGCGACATTGTGCACCACCACCCCAATATCGGCAGTTAAGCCTCGCGCGGGGATCTCCTCGCCAGTTAATATCTGTAGCAGATGCTTCTCAGAGCCCATCGGATATTGAGTCGGAATAGAGACAATAGTGATCTCTGGCCACTGTGCCGCCGCCTGCTGCATCGCCACAGTCGCTTCGGGCTTATTGCGCTCAATCGCAATCGTAACCCGCTCGACCCCTAAAGCGTGAGCCATCAACCGAACGCCACTGATAACCGCCTCTGAGCGCTCCTGCATCAGCCGATCATCGCAAGTCAAGTAGGGTTCACACTCCGCGCCATTAATCACCAGCGTATGCAGCTGATAGCGTTGACGCAAATTGAGCTTAACCGCACTAGGAAAGGTCGCCCCCCCCATGCCGACAATGCCGGCGGCGGCCACCCGACCGGCCAGCTCTTTAGGGCTCAAAGCGAAGGGATCATCCAGAGGCTCAATAGCGGGGTGCCACGCCTCCTCGCCATCGGGCTGTAGTGTCACCGTCGTGACCAGCAGCCCAGAGGGATGGTGCGCCGGATAGCCCCCGACCCCCATCACCCGCCCCGAAGTAGGGGCGTGTACCGGTGCCGAGATCATCCCCTGACTACGAGCGATCATCTGCCCCTTTTTGACCCGCTCTCCGCGATGCACCATTGGCGTCGCCGCAGCACCGATATGTTGCTGTAGCGGAATATGGAGTAGCGGCGACAGCGGTAGCGACTCCACAGCGACCCCACTAGAGAGCTGTTTGCGCTCCTCAGGGTGGACTCCGCCACGAAGGGTAAACAGTTTTAACATCGACATTTTAGAACTCCAGGGCAGCCTCAGGCCGCTATCGGTTGAGGCCAGTACCAGGTCTGGAGCGTCGGTTTCAGCTCCCGCATCTCGATACACTCAGTCGGGCAGACATCAAAGCAGTTGCCGCAGCCGGTACAGGCATCAGAAAAGACCGCGTGCATCATCTTCGGCCCCCCCATAATCGCATCGGTCGGGCAGCGCTTAAAACATTTGGTACAGCCGACACAGAGGTGCTCATGAATAAAAGCGACGGTAGGGACTCTCTCCTCAACTTCAGAGAGATCGACACTCACCCCCAACTTCGCCGCTAGCGCCTCGACCAGCGCCCGGCCTCCCGGGGGGCAGAGAGTGACCGGTGCCTCCCCCGCCACCACCGCCGCCGCCGCCGGCGTACACCCCGGATAGCCACACTGGCCACACTGCGAGCCGGGCAACAGCTCCTCGACTTCGGCCTGTAACGGATTCCCCTCTACCGCCAGATATTTAGCGGCATAACCGAGCAGAGCGCCCATTAGCATCCCCATCAACAGCGTAATTCCAATTGCGGCAATCATAACGAGACTCTCCCTACGATTTAGATTAACTGATTAACTTAACCCGAAGTTAGACCGGCAAAGCCCATAAAGGCGAGCGACAGCAGCCCAGCCACCACATAGGCAATAGGTGCCCCCTGAAACAGCGCCGGCACGGCCGCTAAAGCCAACCGTTCACGCAGGCCGGCAAACATCACCAGCACCAGCGTAAAGCCGAGCGCTGAACCGAACCCATAGAGCAGACTAGCGACAAAGCCGTTCTGCTGCTGCACATTAAGCAGCGCCACCCCTAACACAGCGCAGTTTGTCGTAATGAGCGGTAAAAAGATCCCCAACACCTGATAGAGCGCTGGCGAGCTTTTCCGCACCACCATTTCGGTAAACTGCACCACCACGGCGATCACCAAAATGAAGCTCAAGATACGCAAAAAGCCGAGATCTAGCGGTTGCAAGATCCAGTGCTCCAACAGCCAGCTAGCCAAAGCGGCCAAGGTTAAAACAAATGTGGTCGCCAACCCCATCCCCAGCGCCGAGTCGAGCTTGCTTGAGACACCCATTAAGGGACACAACCCCAGAAATTTCACCAGCACCACATTATTGACTAGCGCGGTTGAGAGGATAATCAACATAAACTCCACGGTTTGATACTCCGATCGCCATTGACGCCCGCTAGGGCACAATAACCGTACCAATAGTCGTTTTATTTTTCAGCTCAACCACATAGAGAATGCCGCTTCGATGGCTGTGATACCATTGTCTGCTATACCACACACTCCGCGCCCCCCCTTGTCATGTTTGCAACAATCCCCCTCCCCCAGTGCAGAGCCACCGGTGTGAGGGTAATAAAAACTGTTCTTTGGTATAAGAATTGCTTAAAATAGCCCACCAGCAGAACCTTAGGAACCGTCGTTATGCAGTCGCACAAAACTCACTCCCCGCAGATGACTAACCGCTTTACCCCTCCCCTTCCCGACACACTCCCCGCTGAAGTCGTTGAGGCGATCGGGTTATCCGGTTACGGGGCACTGCTCCCCCAACTGCTCTTTATCGAAGCGGTTGAGCAGGCACCTATTGCGATATCCATTACCGATGCTAAGGCTAATATTATCTATGTAAACCAACAGTTTAAATTGGTAACGGGCTACTCACGCGAGGAGGTCATTGGCCACAATGAGTCGATCCTCTCCAGTCGCTCTACCCCCCAATCGATCTACCACGATCTATGGCGTACGATTCAGCAAAAACAGATCTGGCGCGGTAACCTAGTCAACGCCCGTAAAGATGGTGAGGAGTATCTAGCCGAACTGATTATCGCCCCGGTACTGCTCTCCTCGGGCGACATCGGCTACTTTCTCGGGATGCACCGCGATATCACCCAGCGCCACCAACTGGAACAGGAGCTCCAGTTTCAAAAACAGATGAGCGATGCCGTGCTCGACGCCGCGCCGATGGCAATGGCAGTACTCAATCAGCAGCGCCAGATAGTCCGCCATAACCACGCCTATCACCTACTCAGCATCGACTTTAACCAAAAGCCGGTCACCGATCTGTTAATTAACGCCATTGAACGGCAGACGCAGTCTCAATTCGCCGACATGGTTAAACAGCAGCAGGGGTTCAGCAACCTAGAGATTCGACTCGATCTAGCCAACCACCACTCGCCACGCTGGTTTAGCTGCTCTGGGGTCTCGATTACCCGTCTTAGTCAGCAGACCGCCAACTACTTCAAACAGTCCAGTAGCGATCACTGCTGCCTGCTCTTAATCGCCAACGATATCACCCATACCCGCCAGCGACTCCATCAAGCGCAACTCAATATGCTGCGCAACACCATGGCCGAGCAGCAGGTGATTCAGACCATGCGCGAGGGGCTATCGGGAGCTATCTACCAACTACAACTGCCGCTAAATATGTTGCGTGCGGCTATGGCGCTCCCAGAACATAGTGATGGCCAGTCGCTACAGCAGGCGATTATACAGGCGCTCCACCTTAGTGATCGGGCCATTATCAATCTACAACAGACCATGCCCGCACCGGTTAATGAGCAGCTAACCGCTATCGATCTAAACGAAACCATTCGTGAAATGCTACAGTTAGCGACTGAAGAGCTACTCGCTAACAGCGTTATCGTTGACTGGTTACCCGCCATGGTGCTGCCTCCCGTTAAGGGTCAGCGCAACTGTCTGCGCGGCCTATTTAAATATCTACTCGATAACGCCCTGCAGGCGGTCAAAGAGTCGGGACGCGACCACCGTGAGATCCGTCTGCAGACCCACGCCACTAACGACTCCATTACTGTCGAGGTGATCGATAACGGCAGCGGCATTTCGGAACGGGAACGGTTTCGTATCTTCGAGCCATTCTACTCCGGCTGGCGCCAGACCAAAGGCCATGCCGGCATGGGGCTGACCATGGCACAAGAGATTATGAACAACCACAACGGCTCCATTACCCTAGATGAGAACTTTATTGGCGGCTGCCGACTACAACTCACCTTTCCGATGAGCGATCTAGGGAGCTAACTATGGGGCCATACTCTGACGCTGAACCACTAAGCTCACGCCACCTTGAAGTTGAACTAGCCACCCTCTACGCCGTTAGTCAGACCTTAAGCCGTTCGCTCGATTTTCGGGAGACACTGCTAGAGGTGTTAAAAAATCTAAACGATATCGGCCAGCTCCACCACGGCATGATCACCCTCTTAGATGAAGAGAGCGGAGATCTACTAGTCACAGCGCTACACGAAGATCCAGGCGTTAACAGCTCGGTACGCTACCGCCGTGGCGAAGGGGTCTTAGGTACTATTCTCGAAAGCGGTGAGCCTCTCCTCATCGGCCGTATTGCCGATGATAACCGCTTTTTAGATCGTCTCGGCATCTATGAGCGCACCCTCCCCTTTATCGGCGTTCCCATCTACATCGGCGAGGAGGTTGCCGGCGTTCTCGCAGTACAGCCCGAGTCGTGTTACGCCGATTTGAGCAAGCATCAACGCTTTGTCGAGATGATCGCCAATCTCATTGGACAGAGTGTGCGCCTAGCCCGCCAAATCAGAGCCCAACAGCGAGCGCTAGAGAGTGAACGAGACTCACTGCGGCGCAAAGTACGCTCTGATCACAGCTTTGCCAATATGATTGGCCGCTCTCGCTCAATGCAGACTATCTTTGATCAAATTCGACAGGTCGCCAAATGGGATACCACCGTGCTCATTCGGGGGGAGTCGGGCACTGGCAAAGAGCTCATTGCCAATGCGATTCACTACAACTCCCAGCGCAGTAACGGCCCCTTTATCAAACTCAACTGTGCGGCACTACCCGATAATCTGCTCGAATCGGAGATATTTGGCCACGAAAAGGGGGCCTTCACCGGTGCGGTCTCTCAACGCAAGGGGCGCTTCGAACAGGCGCACGGCGGCACCCTCTTTTTAGATGAGATTGGCGAAATTTCCGCCGCTTTTCAGGCCAAACTATTACGAGTGCTGCAGGAGGGCGAGTTTGAGCGGGTCGGTGGAACTCGAACCCAAAAAGTCAATGTGCGCATTATTGCCGCTACGAACTGCGATCTCGAATCTGGCGTCAAAGAGGGTGATTTTCGCCAAGATCTCTACTACCGTCTCAATGTGATGCCGCTCCACCCCCCACCGCTACGGCAACGGATGGAGGATATTCCCGAACTCGCGCGTTTTTTAATCACCAAAATCGGCAAAAATCAGGGGCGCACGATTACAATCGACGACAAGGCGCTAGCGCTGCTGCTGCGCCACGACTGGCCCGGCAATGTGCGCGAGTTAGAGAACTGCCTAGAGCGAGCGGCAGTGATGAGTGATAACGGTCAAATCGACCCCCGTGCAGTACAGATGGCCGGCATCAATCCCGCCTCCCCCCTCTCCACAGCCGCCACGACTCCGGCGACTACCGCTATCGATCTGAGCGATCCGGAGTTAGATGAGCGGGAGCGAGTCATCGCCGCCCTAGAGCAGACCGGATGGGTTCAGGCCAAAGCGGCGCGGCTATTAGGGATGACCCCTAGGCAGATAGCCTACCGCATTCAGACGCTAAATATTGAAGTTAAGCAGTATTAATTCAGCTAGCTGCTCCCGACTCATCTTTGCTAGCTGTTCTGCGCTTAATTTGAGATCTTTGAGCGGTGCCTAGCGCTTATCGGGGCGACTCTCAAAAGTGAAACACATTTTGAGGCTAATGTTACGCTATGGTGCCGTAAGGTTACGCCCGGAGCACTTTTTAGCTATCTAACAGCCGTCATGCGGGGGAGTGAACCCCGGTATCTAGGTCACAATCCCGCGGGTGCGGCGATGATTGTGCTGCTGTTGCTATCACTAACAGGGCTCTGTGCTACCGGTATTCTCTATACCACCGATCTTTTTTGGGGGGTAGAGTGGGTCGAAGAGCTACATGAAGCACTAGCTCATCTGCTGTTAGGTTTAGTCGCGGTACATATTATCGGTGTCATCTTCACCGGCAGACGCCATCAGGAGAATCTGCCTCGGGCAATGATTACCGGCTATAAACGACCTCTTAATTGACACCATTTAAAGGGCACCCACGGGGGGGTGCCCCTACGCAAACATAAAACTGTGTAGAACGCTGTAAGCTGTTCACGCATTGCCGCTGCTAGCCCTAGGTTTTCGATTTTGTCGAGAATCGGTTTATCGTACTCATTAGTCAGAACCACCACCTTCTATTGCCTTGCTGTTACTCGACGACGGTTTAATCGACCGCCCGCCAATCGGCCTGTAGCAGGTTTCGTTGTACCGTACTAAAGACTAATCCTAGCTCAAACACCCCTTTGCCGCTGCCGCGATACTTTTTAGCATACTCTTTCTGTTCGATCTGTTTCAGGGCGGCGTTTGGCTCTCCCTGCTCTACCGGAGTTGCCCGCTTGTCGATCTTAATTTCGGTGATGTAGGTGTAGCCCTCAACCTGAATCACCAAATCGACTTGGCCGTGGTTAGTGATATCTTCGGGAATAATGGTCGCATTGAGGCTGGCAAAGAAGGCGTAGAGCACGCTGGCGTAGTAGCCTTCCGCTTCGGGCAGGTCGTTGTTGGTGAAGTTGCGCCATGGAATGCTGGCAAACAGGCGCTTGATGGTGGCGATGAGGTCGGGCAGGTTGGCACTTTGCAGCGCTTTAACCAACGCACTTTTGTAGGCGAGCCGTTGGGCACCAATGCCGCTATAGTCGCTGGAAAACTGGTTATAGAGGGCAGTTTGCACCTCGTGATTGGGTATGGTTAGCCGATAGGCAATCTCATCGGCCACCCTAGTCACTTTATCAATCGTCAGATAGCCGCTCTGAAACAGTAGCGTGATCGGGTCGATATTTTCGATATCAAACGAATCGAGAATCTCTTCACCCACCTCAATAGCCTCCAAATCGGGCAGAAAGTAGCGATTTTGCTGAAACAGTTTGATTAAAAACGATGGGCTGCCGGTCTCAAACCAGTAGTTGCGGTAGGTTTGATTTTTGGCGATAAATAACAGAATATCGAAGGGATTGTAAACGGATTCACCAAGAAAATTGTAGCCGTTGTACCAGCGTTTTAGCTTCTCCCAATCGACACCGGTAAGATGTTCTGCAAAGGAGGTTTCAAGGTCTGTTTGGGTGTAGCCGCAGATGGTGGCATAGTTATCATCGAGAGTCATATCCATTAACTGGTTAATGCCGCTGAAGATACTCACCTTGCTAAATTTGGTGACGCCGGTCATAAAGATAAATTGGATTGAAGCATCCATCCCCTTCATCACCGAGTAGAGGTTTTTCACCCCTTCGCGCAGTTCAGCAGCGCGGTCTGGGTGTTCGATGTTATCGAGGATTGGTTTGTCGTATTCGTCGATAAGAATGACTACCTTTTGGCCATATTTCTCTTCGGCGGCGCGAATGAGATGTTCAAAGCAGCCGGGGGCATCCTCTTTATCCCAGTCACACTCAATCTGCAGACGGCGCTGGTTGTCATAGAGAATATTGAAAATCCGCTTATCCAGTTGCGCCCGTGTCTGCATCGAACCACTGGCAAAGTCGATTTTTATCACCGGAAAGGTGCGGCTCCAGTCCCATTTATCTTCGATATACAAGCCGCTAAACAGCCGGCGATTGCCCTCAAATAGCTCTTTTAAGGTATCGACCAGCAGGCTTTTACCAAAGCGGCGTGGACGGGAGAGGAAGTAGCGCCCCATTTTCTGCGCCATCGGCAGGAGGATGTCGGTTTTGTCGATATAGACCATCTGCTCATCAATGATGGAGGAGAGAGTGTTAATGCCTATCGGTAGGTGTTTCATGTAAGTAAGTTACTCCGCTTGCCTAAGATAACGGGTTCCCATGCGCCTGCGTGGGAACGAGAAATATAGACCATGTCGTTGTCGATTAACATCGTTATCACCGTAGGGGCAGGCCCCTGTGCCTGCCCTGATGTCGTCCAATCATAATATGGGTACCGGCAAGATGGGTACCCACGGGGGGGTGCCCCTACGCAAACATAAAACTGTGTAGAACGCTGTAAGCTGTTCACGCATTGCCGCTGCTAGCCCTAGGTTTTCGATTTTGTCGAGAATCGGTTTATCGTACTCATTAACCAGAATCACCACCTTCTATTGCCTTACTGTTACTCGACGACGGTTTAATCGACCGCCCGCCAATCGGCCTGTAGCAGGTTTCGTTGTACCGTACTAAAGACTAATCCTAGCTCAAACACCCCTTTGCCGCTGCCGCGATACTTTTTGGCATACTCTTTCTGTTCGATCTGTTTCAGGGCGGCGTTTGGCTCTCCCTGCTCTACCGGAGTTGCCCGCTTGTCGATCTTGATTTCGGTGATGTAGGTGTAGCCCCCAACCTGAATCACTAAATCGACTTGGCCGTGGTTGGTGATATCTTCGGGAATAATGGTCGCATTGAGGCTGGCAAAGAAGGCGTAGAGCACGCTGGCGTAGTAGCCTTCCGCTTCGGGCAGGTCGTTGTTGGTAAAGTTGCGCCACGGAATGCTGGCAAACAGGCGCTTGATGGTGGCGATGAGTTCGGGAATATCGGCTTGTAGCAGCGCATGATAGAGCGTGCGTTGATAGCCGAGTTTTACAGTGGCACTGTTTCGGGTGTAGCTATCAATGAGGTAGGTATTTAAGGCATGACGCACCTCTTGGTTGGGGATTCCTAAGCGATATAGCTGCATTCCAAAATCTTCGAACCTCTCGCGGATAGTCAGATAGCCGCTCTGAAACAGCAGTGTGATCGGGTCGATATTTTCGACATCAAACGAATCGAGAATCTCTTCGCCCACCTCAATAGCCTCCAAATCGGGCAGAAAGTAGCGGTTTTGCTGAAACAGTTTGATTAAAAACGATGGGCTGCCGGTCTCAAACCAGTAGTTGCGGTAGGTTTGATTTTTGGCGATAAATAGTAAAATATCGAAGGGGTTATAGACTGACTCACCGAGAAAGTTATAGCCGTTGTACCAGCGTTTTAGCTTTTCCCAATCGACACCGGTAAGATGTTCTGCAAAGGAGGTTTCAAGGTCTGTTTGGGTGTAGCCGCAGATGGTGGCATAGTTATCATCGAGAGTAATATCCATTAACTGGTTAATGCCGCTGAAGATACTCACCTTGCTAAATTTGGTGACGCCGGTCATAAAGATAAATTGGATTGAAGCATCCATCCCCTTCATCACCGAGTAGAGGTTTTTCACCCCTTCGCGCAGTTCAGCTGCGCGGTCTGGGTGTTCGATGTTATCGAGGATTGGTTTGTCGTATTCGTCGATAAGAATGACTACCTTTTGGCCATATTTCTCTTCAGCGGCGGCAATCAGATGGGAAAAACAGTTGGGGATGCTTTGACGATCCCAGTCACACACAATCCCCAAGCGCTGCTGGTTGCGATCCAGAATCGCCATAATCTCTTGATCGAGTTCGCTGCGACTGTGAAATACAGCGCCAGCAAAGTCGATTTTTATCACCGGAAATGTGCGGCTCCAGTCCCATTTGTCTTCGATATACAAGCCGCTAAACAGCCGGCGATTGCCCTCAAATAGCTCTTTTAAGGTATCGACCAGCAGGCTTTTACCAAAGCGGCGTGGACGGGAGAGGAAGTAGCGTCCCATTTTCTGCGCCATCGGCAGGAGGATGTCGGTTTTGTCGATATAGACCATCTGCTCATCAATGATGGAGGAGAGAGTGTTAATACCTATCGGTAGGTGTTTCATGTAAGTAAGTTACTCCGCTTGCCTAAGATAACGGGTTCCCATGCGCCTGCGTGGGAACGAGAAATATAGACCATGTCGTTGTCGATTAACATCGTTATCACCGTAGGGGCAGGCCCCTGTGCCTGCCCTGATGTCGTCCAATCATAATATGGGTACCCACGGGGGGTGCCCCTACGCAAACATAAAACTGTGTAGAACGCTGTAAGCTGTTCACGCATCGCCGCTGCTAGCCCTAGGTTTTCGATTTTGTCGAGAATCGGTTTATCGTACTCATTAACCAGAATCACCACCTTCTATTGCCTTACTGTTACTCGACGACGGTTTAATCGACCGCCCGCCAATCGGCCTGTAGCAGGTTTCGTTGCACCGTACTAAAGACCAACCCCAACTCAAACACCCCTTTGCCGCTGCCGCGATACTTTTTGGCATACTCTTTCTGTTCGATCTGTTTCAGGGCGGCATTTGGCTCTCCCTGCTCTACCGGAGTTGCCCGCTTGTCGATCTTGATTTCGGTGATGTAGGTGTAGCCCCCAACCTGAATCACCAAATCGACTTGGCCGTGGTTGGTGATATCTTCGGGAATAATGGTCGCATTGAGGCTGGCAAAGAAGGCGTAGAGCACGCTGGCGTAGTAGCCTTCCGCTTCGGGCAGGTCGTTGTTGGTGAAATTGCGCCACGGAATGCTGGCAAACAGGCGCTTGATGGTGGCGATGAGTTCGGGCAGGTTGGCACTTTGCAGTGCTTTAACCAACGCACTTTTGTAGGCGAGCCGTTGGGCACCAATGCCGCTATAGTCGCTGGAAAACTGGTTATAGAGGGCAGTTTGTACCTCGTGATTGGGTATGGTTAGCCGATAGGCAATCTCATCGGCCACCCTAGTCACTTTATCAATCGTCAGATAGCCGCTCTGAAACAGCAGCGTGATCGGGTCGATATTTTCGATATCAAACGAATCGAGAATCTCTTCACCCACCTCAATATCCTCCAAATCGGGCAGAAAGTAGCGATTTTGCTGAAACAGTTTGATTAAAAACGATGGGCTGCCGGTCTCAAACCAGTAGTTGCGGTAAGTTTGGTTTTCACTAATAAACAGCAGAATATCGAACGGGTTATAGACAGCATCACCACAGAAGTTATAGCCGTTGTACCAGTGTTTCAGCTTCCCCCAATCGACACCGGCGAGATGGTCAGCAAGGATCGTCTCCAAATCGGTTTGGGTGTAGCCACAGATGGTGGCAAATTGCGGACTCAGGGTCATATCCTTTAACTGGTTAATACCACTAAAGATACTCACCTTGCTAAATTTGGTGACGCCGGTCATAAAGATAAATTGAATCGAGGCATCCATCCCCTTCATCACCGAGTAGATATTTTTCACCCCTTCGCGCAGTTCAGCAGCGCGGTCTGGGTGTTCGATGTTATCGAGGATTGGTTTGTCGTATTCGTCGATAAGAATGACTACCTTTTGGCCATATTTCTCTTCGGCGGCGGCAATCAGATGGGAAAAACAGTTGGGGATGCTTTGACGATCCCAGTCACACACAATCCCCAGGCGCTGCTGGTTGCGATCCAGAATCGCCATAATCTCTTGATCGAGTTCGCTACGACTGTGAAATACAGCGCCAGCAAAGTCGATTTTTATCACCGGAAAGGTGCGGCTCCAGTCCCATTTATCTTCGATATACAAGCCGCTAAACAGCCGGCGATTGCCCTCAAATAGCTCTTTTAAGGTATCGACCAGCAGGCTTTTACCAAAGCGGCGTGGACGGGAGAGGAAATAGCGTCCCATTTTCTGCGCCATCGGCAGAAGGATGTCGGTTTTGTCAATATAGACCATCTGCTCATCAATGATGGAGGAGAGAGTGTTAATACCTATCGGTAGGTGTTTCATGTAAGTAAGTTACTCCGCTTGCCTAAGATAACGGGTTCCCATGCGCCTGCGTGGGAACGAGAAATATAGACCATGTCGTTGTCAATTAACATCGTTATCACCGTAGGGGCAGGCCCCTGTGCCTGCCCTGATGTCGTCCAATCATAATATGGGTACCCACGGGGGGTGCCCCTACGCAAACATAAAACTGTGTAGAACGCTGTAAGCTGTTCACGCATCGCCGCTGCTAGCCCTAGGTTTTCGATTTTGTCGAGAATCGGTTTATCGTACTCATTAACCAGAATCACCACCTTCTATTGCCTTACTGTTACTCGACGACGGTTTAATCGACCGCCCGCCAATCGGCCTGTAGCAGGTTTCGTTGTACCGTACTAAAGACTAATCCTAGCTCAAACACCCCTTTGCCGCTACCGCGATACTTTTTGGCATACTCTTTCTGTTCGATCTGTTTCAGGGCGGCGTTTGGCTCTCCCTGCTCTACCGGAGTTGCCCGCTTGTCGATCTTAATTTCGGTGATGTAGGTGTAGCCCTCAACCTGAATCACTAAATCGACTTGGCCGTGGTTGGTGATATCTTCGGGAATAATGGTCGCACTGAGGCTGGCAAAGAAGGCGTAGAGCACGCTGGCGTAGTAGCCTTCCGCTTCGGGCAGGTCGTTGTTGGTGAAGTTGCGCCACGGAATGCTGGCAAACAGGCGCTTGATGGTGGCGATGAGTTCGGGCAGGTTGGCACTTTGCAGTGCTTTAACCAACGCACTTTTGTAGGCGAGCCGTTGGGCACCAATGCCGCTATAGTCGCTGGAAAACTGGTTATAGAGGGCAGTTTGTACCTCGTGATTGGGTATGGTTAGCCGATAGGCAATCTCATCGGCCACCCTAATCACTTTATCAATCGTCAGATAGCCGCTCTGAAACAGCAGTGTGATTGGGTCGATATTTTCGATATCAAACGAATCGAGAATCTCCTCACCCACCTCAATAGTCTCCAAATCGGGCAGAAAGTAGCGGTTTTGCTGAAACAGTTTGATTAAAAACGATGGGCTGCCGGTCTCAAACCAGTAGTTGCGGTAGGTTTGATTTTTGGCGATAAATAACAGAATATCGAAGGGATTGTAAACGGATTCACCAAGAAAATTGTAGCCGTTGTACCAGCGTTTTAGCTTCTCCCAATCGACACCGCTAAGATGTTCTGCAAAGGAGGTTTCAAGGTCTGTTTGGGTGTAGCCGCAGATGGTGGCATAGTTATCATCGAGAGTCATATCCATTAACTGGTTAATGCCGCTGAAAATGCTCGCCTTGCTAAATTTGCTCACCCCGGTCATAAAGATAAACTGAATTGCCGCATCCATCGCCTTCATCACCGAGTAGAGGTTTTTCACCCCTTCGCGCATTTGGGCGGCTCGTTCGGGGTGTTCAATGCTATCAAGAATCGGCTTATCGTACTCATCAATGAGGATGACCACCTTTTGGCCATATTTCGCTTCAGCGGCGGCAATCAGATGGGAAAAACAGTTGGGGATGCTTTGACGATCCCAGTCACACACAATCCCCAAGCGCTGCTGGTTGCGATCCAGAATCGCCATAATCTCTTGATCGAGTTCGCTGCGATGGTGAAATACAGCGCCAGCAAAGTCGATTTTTATCACCGGAAAGGTGCGGCTCCAGTCCCACTTATCTTCGATATACAAGCCGCTAAACAGCCGGCGATTGCCCTCAAACAGCTCTTTGAAGGTATCGACCAGCGTGCTTTTGCCGAAGCGGCGCGGGCGCGACAGAAAATAGGCTCCCGGTTGGGCGGCCAGTTTTCCGACCAATGCGGTTTTATCAATATAGACCATATCGTTATCACGAATTTTGGCCAGTGTTTGAATGCCTATCGGTAGGTGTTTCATGTAAGTAAGTTACTCCGCTTGCCTAAGATAACGGGTTCCCATGCGCCTGCGTGGGAACGAGAAATATAGACCATATCGTTGTCGATTAACATGGCCACACTATTCATGCCTATCGGTAGATTTCTCATGTTATGACTCCATTACTCCTACTCCAGATAGTCGGTGATGCTCAGTTTTGGGTTGAGTTTAGGTTTTAACATACACTTTACCTCTGCGGCGCTGTCGCTCGACATCAATAAAATCCTGTTCGATTAGCAGATACTCCTATAGCGATGGCAGGGTGCGGTAGATGTCAGCTTTGTGGTGTTTATCGTAAAAGCGGGTCGATTTAAAGAGCACTTCGACTAGTCGCACCGGTTGGGTTTGGTAGTGCGGATTTCGGTGATCTTTTCGCCCGCTAAATAGTCGGCAACGCTCAATTTTGGCAGTTTTTTGGATGGAGAGCTTAACATGGGGGGATACCTTTACATTTTGGTGTAAATTTTGGTGAAAAGAGCCGTTCAGCACGCTACACTCTGGCCATCATACGACAAAACCACGAGACAACTACCGCAACCTAACTCGCTGCCGTTGGTGACATCGCGAGACAGAAAGGAAAAGGGTGGCCAATAAATCGTGATATAATAACGGCCTTCAGCCATCGAAGCTATAGTAATCGAATGGCAGACGACAGTTATAAATTTCCTTTTAAAACAATTAGTTAACTAAAGCAGTTACCATTAATGATGCTAAAATATCTACTACTAACCCTACTGGTGCTGATTTTAGATCAGTGGACTAAGCAGCTCGCCACCGCCCACCTCCTCTACGCCACGCCGGTGGAGGTGATTCCGTCGCTGCTCAACTGGACGCTACTGCACAACACCGGCGCCGCCTTTAGCTTTTTGAGCGATGCCGGTGGCTGGCAGCGCTGGCTCTTTGCCACCTTAGCGATTGCAATCTCGGCCATTATGCTACTCTGGCTTAGTCGGCTAAAGTCGCACCAGCACTGGTTGGCCATCGCCTTAGCGCTTATTTTGGGTGGGGCTATCGGTAACTTGTGGGATAGACTCGCTCTGGGCTATGTGGTCGATTTTATCGATATCTACTATCAGCAGTGGCACTGGCCGGCGTTTAATATCGCTGACTCGGCGATTAGCCTCGGTGCGGTGATGCTAATTATTGACACTTTCCGGCAGCAGGATGATAAGAGCGATGAGGGGGGGCAGTGAGACATGGGTGAAGAGATCACGATCGACTTTCGCCTTACCCTGACCGATGGCACCTTAATTGATGAGAGTGGTGAGGAGCCGCTACGCTTTACTCTCGGGGATGGCTCACTACTGCCCGCTTTCGAACAGCGCATTTTGCCACTACCGCTTAACGAACCCCATACGCTGCTATTTACCCCAGAGGAGGCGTTCGGCCACCACGACCCCGATAATCTCCACTGGCTGCCGCTGTCGAGCTTTTCTGAACCGCCGCTTATCGAAACGGTGATGGCCTTTACCCTCCCTGATGGCCAAACGGTGCCGGCAACGATTGTCGAGATCGTCTCAGAACAGGTGCGGGTCGATTTTAACCACCCCCTTGCCGGTCAGCCTCTGCTGTTGTGGCTGAGGGTAGTCGATAGAGAGTCTCGATAAGATCGGGGGCAGTGGCCACTAGGGCAGCAGCCACTTAAAGCCCCCCAACCGCTCGCCGTTTTAGGCCGACATCTCCAGCAGCATCTGATTCAGTTTAGAGACAAACAGCGCCGGATCATCAAGCTGCCCCCCTTCAGAGAGTAACGCCTGATCAAACAGAATGAGTGCTAAATCGCTAAAGCGCTCCCCCTGCTCCTTATCGAGCCGTTTCACTAACGGATGCTCTGGGTTAACCTCCATAATCGGCTTAATTGAGGGGGCCTCCTGCCCTACCTGCTTGAGAATGCGCTCTAGGTTGGCACTCATTTCGTGCTCTTCGGTCACCAGACAGGCGGGGGAGCTGGTCAGACGATGGGTCACCCGCACCTCTTTTACCCGCTCACCTAAGCTCTCTGATATCCGTTTAATTAGCGGTTCGGCCTCTTTAGCGACCCGCTCCTGCTCCTTTTTCTCCTCCTCACCATCGAGCTTGCCCAGATCGAGCTCCCCTTTAGTGACCGATTTAAGCTGCTTGCCGCTATACTCGGTCAGCGAGGTGGAGAGCCACTCATCGACGCGATCATACATTAGCAGCACTTCAATCCCCTTTTTGCGGAATATCTCCAGATGGGGCGAGTTTTTGGCGGCGGCAAAGCTATCGGCAGTAATGTAGTAGATAGGCTCTTGGCCCTCTTTCATGCGGCTAATATAGTCATCAAGGGAGATAGTCTGCTCATCGGTATCGTTGTGGGTTGAGGCAAAGCGCAGTAGTTTGCCAATCTGCTCCTTATTGCCATAATCCTCGCCCGGCCCCTCCTTCATTACCTTGCCAAACTCTGTCCAGAAGGTTTTGTAGTTATCGGGCTCCTCTTTGGCCATACTCTCTAACAGCCCTAGTACCTTTTTCACCGAACCCGATTTCATCGACTCAATCGCACGGTTGTGCTGCAAAATCTCACGCGAGATATTGAGCGGCAGATCGCTAGAGTCGATCACTCCGCGTACAAAGCGTAGATAGTTGGGCATGAGGTGCTCAGCATCATCCATGATAAAGACGCGCTTGACATAGAGCTTAATGCCGCTGCGCCGCTCTCTATCCCAGAGATCGAACGGTGCCCGCTTAGGGATATAGAGCAGGCTGGTATATTCGAGTTTACCCTCAACCCTATTGTGGCTGCGGGCGAGTGGCGCTTCAAAGTCGTGGGAGACATGTTTGTAGAACTCGTCATACTCCTCGTCACTAATCTCGTTTTTAGCACGAGTCCAGAGTGCTGAGGCCTTGTTGACCCGCTCCTCCTCTGGCACCACGGTCTCATCGGCCTCCTTCTCTTCATCGGCTGAGGGGAGCTCCTCTTTGAACATCACAATCGGCAGGGTAATGTGATCGGAGTATTTACGAATAATGGATCGTAGTCGCCAGCCATCGGCAAATTCGTGCCCCTCCTCTTTCAGGTGCAACACAATCGTGGTACCGCGTGCCCCCTTTTCGATATTCTCAATGGTATAGCTGCCATCGGCACTCGACTCCCAGCAGACGCCATGCTCGGCGGTTAAACCGGCTCGGCGGGTCATGACGGTCACTCTATCCGCCACAATAAAGCTGGAGTAGAAACCAACCCCAAACTGGCCAATTAGGTGGGCATCTTTCTGCTGATCGCCGGTGAGCTGCTCCAGAAATTGGCGCGTACCGGAACGGGCGATGGTGCCAAGGTTGGCGATCACCTCGTCGCGACTCATGCCGATGCCGTTATCGGTGAGGGTGATGGTATGCGCCTCTTTATCAAATTCGACCCGAATTTTCAGTTCATTATCGCCCTCGTAGAGAGCATCATCGGAGATCGCCTCAAACCGCAGCTTGTCACAGGCATCTGAGGCGTTGGAGATAAGCTCGCGTAAAAATATCTCCTTGTTGGAGTAGAGCGAATGGATCATCAGGTGAAGTAGTTGTTTGACCTCAGTTTCAAAACCTAAAGTCTCTTTTTGGGACTCAACGCTCATCGTAAATTGCTTCCTCTAAACATTTTTATCTGTAGAATATGGAACTGTTTACCGCCACAGATGCTGTTTGGGTTCTCTACAGCGGATAAACCCCGAAAAACAGCACTCTATCTGGGGTTACCCCTAACCGCTTTCAAGCTAACGGAGCCAGTTATGATTGAATGCACAACAGTTGCCACTCGTCCTTTTGATGACCAAAGGCCCGGAACCTCTGGGCTGCGAAAGAAGGTCTCTCGGTTTCAAATACCTCACTACTTGGAGAATTTTGTTCAGGCCGTCTTCGATACTCAACCCGCCCTCAAGGGGGCGACGCTGGTGGTTGGCGGCGATGGCCGCTTCTATAATCGCACAGCGATTCAGACTATTTTGCAACTAGCCATCGCTAATGGGGTGGCTAAAGTGATGGTCGGTAGGGGGGGCATACTCTCGACCCCCGCCGCCTCGGCCGTTATTCGCCACTACGGCGCTGCGGGGGGGTTGATCCTCTCCGCTAGCCACAACCCCGGCGGCCCCGATGGCGATTTCGGTATTAAGTTCAATGGTGCCAATGGCGGCCCCGCCACCGAGGCGGTGACGGAGGCTATCTACCAGCGCACCCTAACGCTCGACCACTACCGGCTAGCCGCCCTCTCAGCGGTCGATTTAGACCAACTGGCCAGCCTGACCCTCGGTGAGAGCACGATTGAGATTTTCGATCCGGTCGCCGACTACGCTAACTTGATGGAGCAGCTATTCGACTTTGAGGCGATTCGCCGCTGGCTAGCCGCCGGACACCGCCTCTGCTTCGATGCGATGCATGCCGTGACCGGCCCTTATGCGAAGGAGATCTTTGAAAACCGTCTCCAAGCGCCCGCAGGCAGTGTGATCAATGGTCAGCCGCTAGAGGATTTTGGCTCAGGCCACCCCGATCCCAATCTGGTGCATGCTAAAGAGCTGGTCGAAGCGATGTATGGCGATAACCCTCCCGCTCTCGGTGCCGCCTCCGATGGCGATGGCGATCGCAATATGATACTGGGGGCTAACTGTTTTGTGACCCCCTCCGATAGCCTAGCGATTTTAGCGGCCAATGCGACGCTCATTCCCGCCTATCGCGGCGGCATTATCGGCATTGCCCGCTCTATGCCCACTAGCAGTGCCGCCGATAAAGTCGCTAAACAGATGGGGCTACCCCTCTTTGAGACGCCGACCGGTTGGAAATTTTTTGGCAATCTGCTCGATGCCGATAAGATCACCTTCTGTGGTGAGGAGAGCTTCGGTACTAGTTCTGACCATGTGCGGGAAAAAGATGGCATCTGGGCGGTATTGGCGTGGCTCAATATCGTCGCGGTGCGCCAGCAGTCGGTGGCTGAGATTGTCAATGAGCACTGGCGGCAGTTCGGTCGTGTTTACTATACCCGCCACGACTATGAGGAGATCGATAGCGCCATCGCAAAACAGATAATGACCCATATTGAGGCGCAGCTACCGCTATTAAGCGGTCGTCAACTGGCCGGCATGGAGGTCGATTTTGCCAACTGCTACAGCTACACCGATCCGGTCGATCACTCGGTGAGTCAAAATCAGGGGCTGCGTATCGTCTTTAGTAACGGTGCTCGTATTGTCTATCGCCTCTCCGGCACCGGCACCGTGGGAGCGACACTGCGGATCTATATCGAAAAGTATGAGACCACGCCCGCCAAACAGCAGCAGGAGACCCAAGCCGCGCTATCTGGGCTAATTAAGGCGGCGACCGAACTGGCGCAACTGGCCAAGCTAACCGGCCGTAATGGCCCAACGGTCATCACCTAAGACAATATGTAAGGAGAAGGCTTTATGCTATACCAAATTATCTATGTCAGTACCGCTAGCCGTGAGATGCCTACCAATCAGTTAGCTGATATTTTGCAACAGGCGCGTGAAAAGAATAGCCGCTTGGGTATTAGTGGCATTCTACTCTACAATCGTGGCACCTTTATTCAGGTGCTAGAGGGAGAGAGAGCGGTCTTGAGCGAACTGCTGCGCACCATTGAGCACGATACGCGGCACTACAATCTGATTACTATTGATGAGGCCGAGATCGAACAGCGCGACTTTCCCGAGTGGAGTATGGGCTTTGGTCAGATTAGCGACTCGCAACTGGAGAGTCTGGAGGGGATAAACGACTTTATGCAGACCGGCGAGCTGCCTGCTACCGTCCATGGTGCGATTCGCGATATTTTGGACGACTTTCGTTAACTCAATCGATCCACTGGCGATAGGGTTAACGGGTAAATAGTGTTACCCTAACGCCTTCTGATTTAACTTCTGACTTGGTATAGAACATAGCTGCTACCTATGAATGATCCGCTACGCATAACCCTGATTATTATTGCCGTTCTGGTAATTTTGGCTCTGGTTATCCACGACAGGCTCAAGGCGCGTCGTCCCCACTCCATGGGGGCGAAACGGCGCCAGAAGGGACGCCGTCACGAAACGCCTGCCCCAACGGAGATCCCCTCCCCTCACGCTGAAGACGATTTTGATATTATCCTGCGGACTAAACCGGCAGCGGTGAGCCAGAGTCCCACTAAAGCTAATACTGAGACTACCTCTGAGGCTGTGGCAGCCCCTTCGCCGCCTCCCCCCTCCCCCTCCCCGCCGCCGCCTCAGCTACCCGAGGAGGTCTTAACGCTAACGATTCGCGCTAGTAGCGGCTACGCCTTCGCCGGCGAATCGCTACGGGAGATTATCGAACAGCTCGGGTTTCAGTTCGGTAAGATGAGTATCTTCCATCGTATGGACAGGGGCGAGCCGCTCATCAGTCTAGCCAACATGGTCAACCCCGGTACCTTTCCTGATGGTAATTGGGAGGAGTTCACCACCCCCGGGCTAGCTATTTTTGCCCAACTTCCAGCGACCCAACCGGGGAGTGAGTTAGTCGAGGAGCTACTACAGTTAGGCGAGGTGCTCGCTAATAGATTGCAAGCACACCTCTGCGATGGGCAGGGGCAGCCGCTAGCAGAGGATGTCAAACGGCAGATGCGGGCAGTGGCCGAACCCTATCCGCCACGATAGACGCTACTTCAGCCGCTGTAGCGCCAGATCGTAGTCGAAATGATCGACCGCTTCGGCCACCTGTCGTAGCTGCTGTCGCAGCGCCCCCTCCGGTAGCTGCTTTAACATCGACTCTAGGGTGTCGCTACTCTCAAAGCTGCTCTGCTGTAACTGCTGCCGCAATCTCTGTCGCAGCGCCTGCCACGCCTCGCTCTCAACGACAACCGGTTCGGTGATAGCTGGCGCTGGCGCTTCGGCTCGACACTTCGCCGCTACTTCGATCGCTAGCTCAGCTAGCGCGTTTTCGATGGTGTCGATTAAGGCGCTAATCACCGCTTGCCGTTGCGGTAGCTCACGACTTTCGCGCTCTAGCTCGCTTGCGGCAATCAATATCGACTCTAGCCCCAAATTACCGGCCAGCCCTTTAATGGTGTGGGCATAACGGATGGCCGCTTCGCTATCCTCACTCTGTTCAGCCTCTCGGTAGCGTGCACCAAAGTTAGCGCTATCTTGCTCGATAAATTGCCGTACAAGCTTACAAAACAGCTCCCAATTAGCCACAGTATTGGCCATGGCGGTATCGCGATTGACCCCCGCTAGCTGAGGAAAGTCGCCGTCCGCCTCCTCTGTGGCCGGTGCAGCGACGATCTGCCGCGGCTTAATCCACTCATTGAGTGTCGTCACCATCTGCTCTAGCACGATAGGTTTGGCGATGATGGCATCCATACCGGCCTCAAACGCCCGCTGCTGATCGCTCTCCATCACATTGGCGGTCATCGCCAAAATCGGCAGTCGTGACCACCGATCTAGACGGCGTATCTGTCGGGTCGCCTCGTAGCCATCCCCTGAGTGTCAAGATACCCTGAGACCACCCCTGATGAGAAATGAATGTAGAATCAGGGGGGCAACAGAGGAGATACACGATGCCCAAAGATACTACCGTTTTACCCTCCAACGAGGTTACCGACCCCGATGAAGAGAAGCGCTCCTACCGCAAATTTAGTGAGGAAGAGAAGCTTCGGATCCTAGCAGAAGCAGAGCAGTGCAAGGAGCCGGGTCAGCTAGGCGAGCTGCTGCGCAAAGAGCAGATCTACAGCTCCCATCTGACCAAATGGCGCCGACAACTGCAAGCACAGGGGCAGGCTGGCCTGAAAGGGAAACAGAGTGGTCGCAAACCGAGCCTAGACAAGCGAGATAAGGAGATAGAGCGTTTAAAGAAGGAAATTCAGCGTCTTAGCCAACGGTTACAGCAGACCGAAGGGGTGATTGCGCTCCAAAAAAAAGCCTTCAGCTTATTGGAGCAGATGAACACAGAGATAAGCTTATGAGATTAGTTGAAAAAGAGTGCCCCAGTTCGGTGAGCATAAGAGCCGCTTGCGATAGCCTAGCGCTCTCGCGTGCAGGCTACTACCGCCGACAGGCTCCGGTTGTCTCCCCCCGAGCGAGCCTTCCAAGACCCGTCGCAGCCAATGCGCTGAGTGAGGCAGAGAGGCAAGCCGTTCTGGGGCTTTTGAACAGCGAACGATTCTATGACCAACCTCCGGCAGAGATCTATGCTAGCCTGCTGGATGAAGGGAAATATTACTGTTCAATCAGTACGATGTATCGGATCCTTCGTGCTAATCAACAGACGGGAGAGCGGCGAGCTCAAAAACCGGCCAAATCACACGCTATCCCCCGATTACGGGCGACCCGCCCGAATGAGGTTTGGACATGGGATATCACTAAGCTTCCCACCACAGAGCAGGGTAACTTCTTGAATCTCTATGTGGTGATGGATCTCTACAGCCGTTTTATTGTGGCTTGGATGGTCTCAAGGAAGGAGAATAGTGAGCTCTCCAAGCTGTTAATCAGTGACGCAGCGGCTCGCTATCGGGTCGCGCTCAGTGGCTTAACACTGCATCAGGATAGAGGTGTGCCGATGACCGCCAGAGGCTATCTCGACTTGATGGCCGAACTGGGGATCACCTGCTCCCACAGCCGTCCACGAGTCAGTAACGACAATCCGTTTAGCGAGAGTCAATTTAAAACACTCAAGCAACAACCCGATTATCCTCAACGATTGACAGGAGTTGACCATGCCAGAATATGGTTTAGTGACTATGTTGACTGGTACTGTTTCCACCACCACCATCGAGGGATTGCGTGGTTCACTCCAGAGCAGGTATTTACCGGTCGTTACAAGGAGGTTAGCGAGCAGCGTGAACAGGCGCTGAAGCAGGCCTATCAGCAGCATCCGAAACGCTTTATTCATGGTGAGCCCAAGGTTAAGCAACCCCCTACTGAGGTATGGATTAACCCCGCTCTACCGGAGGAGGGGGTGGGGTCGCTGGAGGTCAACTATCCAACCCTGAATAGAGCGAAGGAGAGATGAGTGACGGTGCCGCTAGTGGGTCTATCGTCGATGGCTTTAGCCGGTTGTGGTGGCTGAATGACAGAGCGTTATCCATAGCCCGCCCCCCGGAGACCCCCTTATTATCGTAGGGGGGCGGGCTGTGGGTAACGCGGTGCAGGAGGGAGGTTCCTAGATTAGGGGTTGCAGTTCGCCTTGCAGCTCCCCCTTGCTGAAGGGCTTGGCTCTTGCGGCAAAGGGCCATGAGGGTCATGTTCGCTCCTTGTTGCGTCATGACTCAACATAGGCGAAATTTGCCGGTGAGGGCAGTGGCAATCACCGGCTAGATTTAGAGCTTTATTTTTTTAACAACTGGTCTCAAATTACTTGACAGCTTCCGCATCCATGAGCGGCATTTGGCAATCCATCAATACCCCATCAAAAGGCTCCCCTTGATTGAGCTGTGCAATCGCTTCAGCCCCGTTAGTCGCTATCGTTATCTCTGCGCCTAACTGTTGTAGCAAGGTGTGCGCGAGCTCTCTATTGGTGGCGTTATCCTCGACTAGTAGCAGATGGGCTCCGCCAAAAGTGGGTGCGACGGCCTGTGCCGATGCCAATTTAGGGTGCGGTTTGGTAGATCGTTGGGAGTGGAACAGCAGTTCGATCAGGGTGTCATAGAGCAGATTAGGGAGGACCGGTTTGGTGAGTACCGCCTGTAGTTCGAGATCGGCAGTCGCTTCGGTAAGCTCCGCCTCATTGTGGGCTGAGAGTAGAATCACCTGCGGCTGCTGACCCTCTCTTAACCGCTGCCGCATCAGGCGCACCGTCTCTAAGCCATCAATCGGCTCCATCCGCCAGTCGATAATCATCGCATCAAAGCGTCCCCCATCGGCTAGGTGGCGCAGCGCCTCTGTCCCTGAATCGACCGCTGTCACCTCACAGTCGTAGCTTTGTAGCAGGTTGAGTAAAATATTGCGCACGACAATGTTGTCATCGACAACCAGCAACCTCCGCCCCTGTAACCCCGGCGCGACAACCGAGCGCTTCTCTTCAACCATGCGCTCGGCACGAATGGTAAAGTAAAAGTTTGAACCCTCACCATAACGGCTGTTGACACCGATGGTGCCCCCCATCATCTCGCACAGCCGCTTACTAATGGTCAACCCTAGCCCCGTGCCGCCATAGTGGCGCGATACCGAGCTATCGCCTTGGGAGAAGGCCTGAAACAGATTGGCCAATCTGTGCTTCGGTCAGGCCGATACCGCTATCGATCACCTCAAACAGCAGTCCAATATCGCGCTCACTCTGCTCTAACCCGGGGTAGCGGCTAGTCTTTACCACCACACTCCCCTGCTCGGTAAATTTAATCGCATTACCGACTAGGTTGATCAATATCTGCCCTAAACGCATCGAGTCACCTAGCAGTCGCTGCGGCAGCTCTCGTTGGGTATCAAACAGTAGCTCTAGCTGCTTCTCCTGCGCCCGAATTCGGGTAATGGAGGCGAGACTATCGAGCAGCTCTTCGAGTGTAAAGGGCTGCGGATGGAGTTCTAGCTTGCCCGCTTCGATTTTAGAGAAGTCGAGAATATCGTTAATAATTCCCAGTAGCAGCTCTGCTGAGCTGTTGACCGTCTCGATATAGTGGCGCTGTCGGCTCGAAAGCTCCCCCTGTAGCGCCAGTCGGCTCATGCCTAAGATGGCATTCATGGGGGTACGGATCTCGTGGCTCATATTGGCCAAAAATTCGCTTTTAACTCGGGTAGCCTCCTCGGCTCGCTGCCGTAACTCCTTCTCCCGCAGCGCCATATCGCTTAACAGTTTGACTAGCTCGTCGGTTGAGTTATGAAAACTCTTCTCAATGCTCAGATCACGAACCACGGCGACACAGAGCTGCTCACCATGCAGTAGCATCGGCGAGAGGCGTAGCTCAACCGGAAAGGGCTCATCACGACCATACGCAACACCATTGGCACTTTTGAGCAGATAGTTCCCTTGGCTCAGAGAGGTGAGCTCTTGCCATAGCTGCGCAACATTCAGCTCGATACAGCTATCGATCTTTAGCGGCGCTGACCAACTCTGCTCTTCGGTAGCAAAGAGTCGCTGCGCTTCCTGATTACAGCTTAATAGCCGACCCTGCTGATCAAAGACCACAATCCCTTCTGGGCTGGAGTTTAATACCGCCTGATTAAAGTGGTACGCCTCACTTAGCTCTCTATCTTGCTGCTGTAGCACTTGGCGTAGATGCTTAAATCCGACCACGACTCGACCTAGGTGACCGATGGTGATACCGGGCAGTGGTGCATTGTAGTCGCCTAACTCTAACTTTTCGAACGCTTGGTAGAGCGCCATCAGTGGGTAAGTCACTAATTTGCGCAAAAAAAGCATCAGCACCAGCGAGACCAGAGCCATCATAAAGACTAACTGGAGCAGCCAGAACCATTTGCGCTGCGCTAGTACCTGCTCAAACTGCGTTTGAGAGAGCTGTTGAAAATCGTGCAGCAGCTCAAGATGGTTAAAGGGAAACCAGACCCACCAAAAAAAGAGCAAAATGGAGCTAGTAAGCGCGATTAGTGTTAGCAGCAGTCGCCCCCGCAAGGAGTTCAGCGGGCGTCGTAAAAACGGTTTTAACTCCTCTAAAGTTACCCGACGATGAGAGGGGGGCCGACTCTCACGGTAAAGCATGGTCGGTAGCGGTTAGTGGCGAGGCAGGGAGAGGGTAAAGGTTGTCGCGATCGCATCGCGAATCTCAAACTGTACCTCGCCTCTCAATAGGGTCGCAATCTGCCGAATCAGATAGCAGCCAAGCTTTGGGTGCGACTCAGTTCTCCCCCCCTGCGATCGCTCAAATAGCCGCTTATGCAGCGCTGCCGGAATCGCGCCTTGGTTGTCTATCTTAAGTTCTAGCTGCTGCTCTGTTCCTTGTAGCTGTAACGAGACTCGAGTTGAGTCTGGGGCGGCCTGAGCGGCATTGCGCAGGAGGTTCATTATCATGCCGTAGAGTAGCTGTCGATCACAGCTCATAGTGTAGTCGCTACCGTCGGCAACTTTAAACTCAAACCGCAACGCTTTGGACTCAAACTGCCGCTCTACAAAGCGCAGCGTATGCTGTACTACCCGTTTTAAGTCGATTCTCTCTCGCTGTAACGGAATTTTACCCTGTTCAAGTTTATAGAGATCTATCGTCCTTAGGGTCATATCAACCAGTTGAAAGATCGACTGCTCCACAATCCCTACCGCCGAGTCGGGGGTTAGGTCGATGAGCGCCCGCAGGGCATCTTTTAACAGCGGATTGGGGTTCGCCTCGGTCACATAGGCCATATCCCCCTTTAGGCGGGCGTTCTCTAACAGCATATCGAGCTGTTCGCGTCTATCTTCGTGGGCGCGACTAATACGCAGCTGGTTGCGCACCCGCGCTTTAAGCACCACCGGACTCACCGGTTTGGGAATATAGTCGGCAGCACCTATCTCTAGCCCTTGGGCTATGTCGGCGGAGGAGGTGCGGCTGGTAAGAAAGATTACCGGAATGGCGGCCCACTCCTCATTCGCCTTGAGCCGTTTGCAAAGTTCAAAACCGCTCATATTGGGCATCATGACATCAAGTAGAATGAGATCGGGAGTGGGTGGGGTGGCGACAACTCTTAGCACCTTACTCCCCTCATTCGTAGCACGAATATTAAACTCCTCTTTGAGGATATTGCCGATGAGCTTAATGTTGCTCGCAGCGTCATCGACTAGCAGAATCGTCGGCTTCTCACTCTTAGCGAGAGAGGGCGCTCTCTCCTCCGCCACGGCAGCAGCGGGTGCGAGTAGTTCCCCCTTAGTCAGCCCCTCCATTCGCACCACTTGCGCTATTTTTTGGGCAAACATTTTGGCGGTAAAAGGTTTGACCAAAAAGCCGTTCACGCCTAGTTTAACCATCTCGTTTAAGAGCTTACGACTCCCTTCTGAGGTCATAATCAGCACTTTCGCCTGCACCGACTCCGACTCCTCACGCAGGTAGCGCAGCAGCTCGATACCGGAGAGTTTTGGTAGGTAGAAGTCGATCACGACTAGATCGAACGGATGTTTGGCTAGTAGGTTCTTCGCCTCCTCGCCATCTGCCGCTAGCTGAGTCCCCTGTATCCCAAGACGGCTTAATGTCTGTTTTAGCAGACTTCGTAGCTGCTCATGCTCAGTAACCACTAGCATGTTCAAATTTTGTACCGACACTGTAATGCGACTATCCCTTAAGTTTTCATCGTGTTCATTATCGACCCAATGCCCCCTCCTGTCCAGAGAGGAGGTTACGAATATTTTGCCGGTGGCGCAGTAGTAGTAGTAGAGAGATCACGACAAAGAGCTGCCAGATGATGGCCGGCTGTTCGAACCACCAGCCGTAGAGGGGGGTTAGCAGGGCGGCAATGAGCGCCGCTAAAGAGGAGATACGAAACAGCTTCGCGACTACCAACCAAGTCAACAGCGCAGCGAGTGCCACCGGCCAGGCGAGCACTAGGATCACCCCAAACGCGGTTGCTACCCCTTTACCGCCCCGAAAACCGAAAAAGAGCGGCCACAGATGGCCGAGCAGGGCGGCTAGGCCGACGGCGGCGAGCTGGGGATCAGAGAGACCGAGCGCCAGCCCCACTCCGACCGGAATCACCCCTTTCACCATATCGCCTAATAGTGTCACCGCCGCCGCCTTTTTACCGCCAATGCGCAGCACATTGGTCGCCCCCGGATTGTGAGAGCCTTGGGTACGCGGATCGGGCAGACCCATGAGCCGACAGACGATAATCGCCGCCGATAGTGAGCCGATTAAATAGGCCGCTAGCGGCAGCAGCAGCACAATTGCTGAGAGTTCGACCACCCTTCCCTCCTAACGAGCTGGAGGATCATCGGGCAGAGTCACATTGACCTCCAGTACTTCATAGTTCTCTTTACGGCCCATATTAATCTGCACATCATTGTCGTTATCAAATTTGACATACTTTTTGATAACATCAATGATCTCTTGTTTAAGCTGCGGCATAAAGTCGAGATGTCGCGAGCTTCGCTCTACAGCAATCACCATCTGCAGCCGCTCTTTAGCGACTCTAGCGGTACTCGTCGGCGGCTGCTTGGAGCCAAATATAGCTTCAAATATTGGTAACGGCATCTATCGTCCCATCAGTTTTTGCAAAATGCTCTTCTTGGATGGAGTCAAAAAGCGCATTGGCCGATCTTCCCCCAAGTAGCGGGCGACAATATCGTGATAGGCCTGCCCCGCATCCGATTTGTCGTTTAAAATCACCGGTGTTCCAGAGTTGGAGGCGTTGAGTACCGCCTCCGACTCGGGAATAGCACCGAGCAGTGGAATACTTAAAATGTCGGTAATGTCGTCGGTGCTTAACATCTCCCCCTCTGCAACTCGGTCGGGGTTATAGCGAGTGACTAGCAGATGGGTCTTCACCCGCTCTCCCCGCTCGGCCTTGCGTGATTTGCTGTCAAGAATCCCCAAAATTCGATCTGAATCCCGCACTGAAGAGACCTCAGGGTTGGTCACGATGAGCGCCTCATCGGCAAAATAGAGCGCCATATAGGCCCCATGCTCAATCCCAGCCGGCGAGTCACAGACGATATAGTCAAACCCCTCATTTTCGAGATCGCGCATAGTTCTCTCGACCCCCTCCGGCTCAAGGGCCAGTTTATCCCGCGTCTGCGATGCCGGTAAGATGTAGAGATTCTCGACCCGTTTATCCTTAATCAGTGTCTGATGCAGATTGGCATCGCCTTGAATATAGTTAATAAAATCAAAGACAACTCGCCGTTCGCAGCCCATAATTAAGTCGAGGTTACGCAGGCCGACATCGAAATCGATAATGACCGTTTTATGCCCTTTCAGAGCCAGCCCAGTTCCAAAGGCGGCACTAGAGGTGGTTTTACCAACCCCCCCTTTACCGGAAGTCACCACTATTTTTTTGGCCAAACTAGATATCCTCCACTGTATAGACAGCACAAAATTGACACTGACGGGTTAACTGTCTCCAATTTTTGCCCGCTCTATCGATATAGTATATCAATTTGACGCCCGGGGTTAAAATGGCGAATGGAGAACCCAACCAAAATTGCTCCGCAGCCTTAGCTGTCGAGACTAAATCGATTTGACAATAATTCTATCATCTTCAAGAAAAACCTGAGTCGGTTCGGCCCGATGCTGGCTGTTATCTTCGAATAGCTGGTAACTTCCGGCAATGGAGACTAGTTCAGCCGCCATATTGTGGCAAAAGATACGCGCTAAGCTATCCCCCTTCACCCCAGCTAGCGCCCGTCCGCGCAACGCCCCATAGATGTGGATACAGCCATCGGCGAGCACTTCGGCACCCGCGCTGACCGAACCGACGATAATCAGATCCCGCCCCTGATCGGCGTAAACCTGCCGTCCAGAGTGAACCTGCTGCTCCACAATTTTGGCCGCATACTTAACCAGTGGCTCCTGAGCGGGTGGGGGGGCAATCGTCGCCTCTGTCTGCCCCTCGTTGCGTCCGATGCGCCCCTCTAGGACTCCTATACCGGCCGCAATTGCGCATCGGAGCTGATGCGGATTGCCATTACGCACCGCAATCGGGATCAATCCTTTCAGTTTTAACAGCGAAAAGAGCGCTGAGGCGTCAAAACTGGTCGCATCCTCCTCCTCGCTCACCGGCTGTAGATCGACGATCACTGGGGTGTTATTAAACATCTCCGGTGCCCTAGTTACCTTCTCTTCTAGGTGCGCCTCAATCGAACCGATATCGAGTCGATTGATTCGCAAAATAGTCATCGGTTCCAGCCCCCCCTTCAGGATAAACGGAACCTCGCTCTTCTCTGACATCATGACTCTAACTCTTCCAGTAGTTAAACGACAGGTTGGAGACTCGCTCCAGCCCATGACGGTGGCGCCGACTCACCTTTAGCGCACCGAAGCGCTGTTCATAGAGCAGCAGCTTTGTTATTCTTGCCGCCAGATTATAGCAACCCTCACCGACAGATAGTACCAATGATCACATTTCAGTTGAACGGACAACCCCATCAGTGTGAGGCAGAGACTAGCCTTGCGGCCCTACTGCAGCAGCTAGGCCTAGCCGAAAAACGGCTTGCAGTGGAGCTTAATGGCGATGTCGTGCCTCGCTCCCGCTTTGAGCAGACCCTACTTAAGGCCGATGCGGTGGTCGAAATTATTCATGCCATAGGCGGCGGTTAAACCTAAAGGAGTTCCCCATGCCATCTGATACGCTAACCATAGGCCAACGCCAATTTAGTTCACGGTTAATGACCGGTAGCGGCAAATATCGCGATCTCGAACAGACGCGAGAGGCGACCGAGGCGGCTGGTGCCGACATTGTCACCGTAGCGATTCGCCGTACCAATATCGGCCAAAACCCCGACGAGCCGAATCTACTCGATATCCTCCCCCCCGAACGCTATACCCTGCTCCCCAATACCGCCGGCTGTTTTAGTGTCGAAGAGGTGCTGCGCACCTGCCGTCTAGCACGAGAGCTACTCGATGGCCACACGCTAGTTAAGCTAGAGGTGCTCTCCGATCCCAAGACTCTCTATCCCGATATGTCGGCAACGCTAGTGGCCGCCGAGCAGCTAGTGGGCGAAGGCTTTGAGGTGATGGTCTATTGTACTGACGATCCGATTATGGCCAAACGGCTCGAACAGCTCGGCTGTGTCGCGGTGATGCCGCTCGCCGCCCCTATCGGCTCGGGTCTTGGTATTATTAACCCTTTTAATATTCGTACTATTGTCGAAAACGCCTCGGTGCCGATTATTATTGATGCAGGTTTAGGCACCGCCTCTGATGCGGCCCGAGCGATGGAGCTAGGGTGTGATGGGGTATTAATGAACAGCGCCATCGCCACCGCCGACAATCCGGTATTGATGGCCTCGGCGATGAGAAAGGCGGTAGAGGCGGGACGGGAGGCATTTCTCGCCGGCCGTATGGCCAAACGACGCTTCGCCTCCGCCTCCTCGCCGTTAACCGATCTCTTCTTTTGAGCTGTTTTGACGGTGCTGCGCCCCATTCGTTCGTTTGTGCGCCGTGAGGGGCGTTTTACTCCGGCGCAACAACGCGCCTTTCGCGACCACTGGGGGCAGTATGGGATCGATCCTACCGCCTCCCCCTTCGAACCGACACACTGGTTCGCTACCGAGCAGCCGCTAACGCTGGAGATCGGCTTCGGTCGGGGCGAGTCGCTGCTAGCGCAAGCCTTGGCAGAGCCTAAGGTCAACTTTATCGGTGTTGAGGTCTATCGCCCTGGAATGGGCAGACTACTCGCGCAGTTAGCCCAAGAAGAGGTTGAGAATGTGCGGCTCATTCATGCCGACGCGGCCGAACTACTAGCGCACTATTTTTTAGCGGGGTCGCTTCAGCGCTTGCAGCTCTTCTTTCCCGATCCTTGGCCTAAAAAACGCCACCATAAACGGCGCTTGGTGCAGCAGCCGTGGCTCTCGCTAGTACACCGAGTACTGGTCTCTGGCGGACTACTCCATCTAGCAACCGACTGGGAAGAGTATGCCCTGCAGATGCAGGCTGAAATAGCACGCCATGACGGATTTGAGAACAGCTACCCTGAGAGCGGCTTTGCCCCCCGTCCGCCATGGCGTCCTGTGACCAAATTTGAGCAGCGAGGTCTCAAACTTGGCCACCAGATCTACGATCTACTCGCTACAACACGAGACTAGGCAGCGATTGCTCTCTCGGCTATTGGAAAAAAGTCGTTCGATTCAGCCTCAATCCTTTTCAAGATGACGCTAAACATATCGGTGGTCTCCTGAATAAACTCCTCTCGGTTTTTATCCTTTACCTTAGAGATGCCGTTTTTACACCAGCGCTTCTCATACTGCATAAACAGCTTTTTAATTTCGCGCGAATTCTCCTTAAAGCGACCGGCGAGCTGCTGAATATCGTGATCAGAGTGAGCTAACATCTGCGCATAAAGAGAGCTCTCCTCTAAAGTCAGGTGGTTTTTAATGTTGTCACGAAAGCTATCAAACATCTCATGGCAGAGCGTAGTCTGACAGACACTCGGCTCCTTAATTAAGACATTTAATACTCGACACAACTCATCGATATGCTGACTCTGTTGTTGTAACTGCTGTAGTGTACCCATAGGATTGTTCCTCTACTGATTGTATAAAATTTAGAATATGTTCAAGTATTAACCGGCAACTATCAGTTGCAAAGTGATATTGGCCACTAAGACTATCCACTCTATGTGGCACTGTTATTTCAAACAGATGACGATTGCTGTCATCTTTGCGCTTGGTAAGCGACATCAGTTATAACGGGTATTTCCGTTAAATACAAGGAGTTTTTGGAAAGAGCTAGGGGAAATCGCACCAACGCTAGTTGAGCCTAATTCGTGGACTAAACAGCTTAAAAATAACAGACTAGCGGCTATGTGTTATTGGCACAGTAGGCCGCTCAATTATCGGCAGCCCCCTGGTTAATCCACTCTTTTAACAGGGCAATCTTACCGCTATCGTACAGAGCGTAGCGGTTAATATCGTGCAGATTGTAGCTCACCTCGCACCCTAGCTCACTGGCGATAGCATCAGCGACTTCGGCGACCATAACAGCGACGACTAAAGATCGATCGGCTCTGCCTGGGTGAATCAGCGCTAGCTGATGACAGTCGCCACTACGCACCGCTTGCCACGCCGGATAGTCCGCTGCCACGGTTTTAGCGACCGTTGCTGCATAGAAGCGCTCTTTGGTCTGCATATCTGGCCCTAATTCGCTAAAATCGCCCGCCATCGGGTTATGGCAACTAAAGCCACAGCCAGAGAAGAGCACCTGCCACATCTGTTCATAGCGCGGTTCGGTTAACTCCCTCTGACCAAACTCAACCTTAGCTGGCCGCTCAATTTTCGCCTCTGGGGCGAGCCACTCCTCATCACTCTCGGGCGGGGAGTCGCGCAATGTTTGGGTCACCACTATCGCCACGACCCCCACAGCAATCGCTACCCCTGCCCAAAGTGGAGCTAACCGACTCATGCAGATCTCCTCACCCCGAACCAAGTACCGCTTCGACTCTGCCGCGATAGTTAGGCATCGACTCCCCTACGCGGGCGTTAATATAGGTCGGATCACAGATCACAAACCGCTTGCCTTGGTGTTGCAGGCTATCTCCTGCCACCGAAGTGGTAAAGTGGACGGCCGTCGCCATGTGGCCGGGGTATTGAATCCCGACCACCTCAAGCCCTAATAGCCGAGTCACTAGATGGCGAAAGAGTACCGCTCGATCTTCGCAATCGGAGGCGGGGTAGCTGAGTGTCTGCTGCGCAAAGAGATAGCGCTCGCCACCAAACTGATCCTCATCGCGCATATAACGAAAGGCAGTTTGAACAAAGCGCAACAAAATATTAACCGCCTCGACTTCACTCTGGCCGGCGATAATCTCCTGTAGCCGAGTTAGCATCGACTGCTCCGCCTCCTGATCCACCGGTGCCTGAAATAGCACCGATAGCCCTACCTGCGGATAGGTATCGTAGTACTGCACTAGGCTAGCATTAAAGGCGACCGGAACCTCGTAACTGCGCTCCCCATAGCGAAAACTGAGCAGTCGAGCCATGGGCGTCTCTCCTAGCTGTGGTGGTTGGATGGTGGCAATGGTCATCTTTCGCTCTGCCTGACTAAAATGACCCTTGTAGATTCGCAACGACCCCGGCTCATCGAACACATCGAGCGTGGTTAGATTGTAGTAGCGCTCCCCCTCCAGCTTAAAGTAGGGGATGCCGTACACCTCATCGGTGACAACCGCTAGTAGATAGACAGTGTCACGGTTATAGCCAATTTTGACCTGATAACCGCTCTGATTTAGCAAAAACCAGCTCAACAGGCGCTGCTGTAGCGCGGCATCCTGTAGGGTTAGCGTGTACTGCTGTACCAGTAGATAGTAGCCCCAATCGTTCAAATCTAGCGCCTCAGCCTGCCGTTTCAGGCTAGCCACGATGGGAAGATAGTCGCTTCCCGATAGCTGTTGCCAGTAGCCTCCTAGGGTGCGATTATCGATCTCCCCGGTTAGCTGATAGCGATCTAGGCCGCGTTTTGGTAGTACCATCTCGGTACCGAAAAAGCGCACTCGCATCTCATCGGCGGTGACCGCCGTAGCGCTCTCTACCTTCCGCTGCGACTCAAGGGGCTCCGCCTCGGCCGACTCAAAGGCGCTAAAGTAGTCCCCTAACAGCCGCCGAAGGTCGATATCGTGCAGCTCCGTCGGTGCCTCTATCGCCGCCGCCACCTCACGCTCACGAGGTTCGGGTTCGGCGATCGGTGCCTCGGTCAATTTTGGTACAGTGTAGAGCTGCTCTGCCTTAAAGGCCTCAAACTGCCGCCACTCTTGCTGTAGTTGGTCGGCAAACTGCTGATTCACCGCAGCCAGATAGCTCTGAAACGCCCCCACCTGCCCCTGAAGGTAGCGCTCATAGTCGCTCTCCCCTCTTCCCACCATCGGCCATAAGGTGGCGACCATAGCGGCTACTGTCAACAAACGCAGCATGAACTACTCCTTAAGGATAAGAAAGTCTGTGATGAGAACGACTACCTTAGCAGTGATAGGGCGCTCTCCCGCGCCACATTGCCCTGCACTAGCATCGCGGTAGCGCTATCTTGCAAAATACCCGCCCGCACTAGCGCGGCGGTCTCGCTGCCATAGTCGGCATCGGCTAGCCGTCCACTCGCCGCTGCGTTAACCTCATTGGCGCTCACCCGCTGTTGGTAGGCCGAAGCGAGACGACTCTGATCGGCTCCGAACTGCGCCTGAAACGAGGAGATTAAATCGGTCGCCCCGTCACGACTCTCCATCGCCGTTGAGGCTCCGGTTAAGGTGCTGATATCGGCTGTCATTAACGCCACCATCTCCGCCCGAGCGGCAACATCAATGGTATTAACTCCTAGAGATTCGCCCCTATCGGCACCGGCCTGCACATCGACCGTCCCCTCATTCGCAAGGAGTGAGATGCCGTTAAATTCGGTACGACCGAAGATATCGCCGATATTTTGCTGCAACTGCTGAAACTCCGCCTGTAGATTGGCTCGATCGCTATCGTTCAGGCTCCCATTCGCCGCCTGCACCGCAAGCTCGCCCATCCGGCTAACCGACGCATTGACCTGCGCTAGGCTATTTTCCGCCACCTGAGTCAGCGAAATCGCATCATTAATGTTGCGCGTTGCCTGCGTATCACCGCCGAATTGAGCCGCCATACGGGCAACAATGGCGAGCGCCGCCGGATCATCGGCAGCTTGGTTAATACGGCGCCCTGAACCGATGCGCTCCATGGCGCTCCCCTGCTCTCTTTCGGCACGATAGAGCGGTGCAGTGGATGAGAGTGGGCTGTTTGGATTAATCATAGCGATAACTCCTCGCAATTGGTAATGACAAGATTGCATCAACGATCTCTACCGCTCATTATAGACCCTATTGCGCCAAAAAGTGCTAGAGAGTGACTACTCTTTGTCGATAGTGGCTAACTCGGCAATAAATGGATTGAGAAAAACGGGCACTGGCGGTAAACTTCCGCCTCGCTCCATAGAGCAATTAACAGACTATCACCGTTGCACTACTGACATTTAGGAACTACGATTTGCCAACCATTGCGATCACTGCTATTGCCGTGCTGGCCTATCTACTGGCCACTTTATCGCTCTACCTGCGTCTAGTGAACTCATCGACCGCTAGCGCTATCGCCCAGAGCCGCTATCGCGGACTACTCTCGCACCGCTTTGCGCTAACGACACTCCTCTTAGCGCTGCTGCTGCACGCCACCGCTCTTTGGCAGCAGATAGAGCCCTTAACCACGCTCAATTTAACCCTCTTCTACGCCCTCTCGCTCGCCGCTTGGTCGATTAACCTTTTAGCGCTCATCCCCCCCGTCTGTAGCCGTACCGATACCCCCGGGCTCATTACCTACCCCATCGCGATGCTCTCGCTACTGTTAGCCGCTACTTTGTCGGTTGAGGAGAGTCACCTAGCGTCGCTAGCGGCCGGCGTTAAACTGCATATCTTTCTCTCTATTTTGAGCTATAGTCTGCTTAGTCTGGCGGCACTACAGGCACTACTGCTCGCCTTTCAGGACTCGTTGCTGCGCCGTCGCCGCTTTTTACGCGCTATCTCCCTCTTCCCCCCCCTTGAACGGATGGAGTCGAGCCTATTTCGCACGATTGGACTAGGGTATATTCTGCTAACCGCCTCGCTCTTAAGTGGTGCTACCTATCTTGAAGATATGGTGCAGCAGCATCTGATCCATAAAACAGTGCTCTCAATCGTCGCTTGGCTCATTTTTGCCACCCTACTCTGGGGGCGGCTCAGTCGTGGCTGGCGTGGTGCTACGGCCATTCGTTGGACTCTGGCAGGCTTTATCGCTCTACTACTCGCCTATTTTGGCAGCAAATTTGTGCTAGAGTTACTGCTTAACCGCCCCTGAATAAAGGATCCCCAACTCTTGTTAAATGAAGTCTCCATCAGTACCCTACTCTCGGTTCTGGTCGTGCTAATTATGGTCTCAGCCTTCTTCTCCGGCTCCGAAACTAGCATCTTCAGTCTCAACCGTTATCGACTTAAACATCTGCGCAATAAAAATCACCCCGGTGCCACCCGCGCCTACGATCTATTGCAGCGCCCCGACCGCCTTATCGGTATTATTCTGCTCGGCAATAACTTTGTGAATATCCTCGCCTCCGCTATCGCTACCATTGTCGCTATACGGCTATTAGGTGAGAGCGGTGTCGCCGTCGCGACTCTGGTACTGACGGTGGTTATTCTACTCTTTGCTGAGGTCGCCCCCAAGACAGTCGCTGCGCTCTATCCAGAGCGATTTGCCTTTCCGGCCAGCTTTTTACTCAAACCGCTCCTTAAAATCTTCTATCCGTTAGTCTATGTCATTAATGCCATCGCCAATACCATGCTCAAGCTAGCTGGCCTAAGTGTGGAGCATGGCCAAAACCAGAGTCTAAATACCGAAGAGCTGCGCACAGTGGTGCATGAGGCGGGCAGCTCTATCTCCGGCAACCATCGCCGTATGCTACTCAATATCTTCGATCTGGAGAATGTCACTGTCGAAGATATTATGGTGCCCCGCAACGAGATTGTCGGTATCGATCTGGAGAGTTCGCTCGAAGAGATCCACCACCTGCTAATTAACTCACAACACACTCGCCTGCCGGTCTATCGCGGTGATATCGATAATATGGTCGGCTTTATCCACCTGCGTAAGGTGCTCTCACTGAGTAAACGCCAAGAGATTAGCAAAGAGGCAGTGGAGCAGATCGTCAGACCCACCTACTATATTCCCGAATCGACCCCGCTAAGCCGCCAGCTCCTCAATTTTCAGCGTGAGCACCACCGTATCGGGCTAGTGGTCGATGAGTTTGGCGATATTCAGGGATTGGCCACGCTAGATGATATTTTAGAGGAGATTGTCGGCGAATTTACCACCGATCCCTCCAGTAATATTCGTGAAGTGCATCAGCAGAGTGACGGCACGCTACTGATTGATGGTACAATTTCGATTCGGGAGCTCAACCGTCTGCTCCACTGGGAGCTCAATACCAGCGGCCCGAAAACCCTAAATGGCAAGATATTGGAGTATATGGAGACGATCCCTGAACCGGGCACTAGCCTGTTACTCGATGGCTACCCGATAGAGATCATTCAAACCAGTCACAATATTGTCAAGACTGTTCGTATCGATCCGGGGCTAGCTCGGGTTGTCTCGCCTGTGACCCTAGGTCACTAACCTGTCTGGAGAGTCCTCTTGAGAAAGTTAACCCTCTATTTTAAAGATAAGAAGCTGGAATCCCATCCAGTTCATGATGGTACTCTGATAGGACGAGACAGTCGCTGCGATATTGTTATCGACAGTCTCGCTATCAATAAGCAGCACGCGCGGCTCGATTTTATCGGCAAAACCGTCTCGATCGTCAATCTCGGTAGCGGCTTTCAGATCAACGGTACGCAGCAGCAGACTAGCGCTCTGCTACAGCCGGGGGATGAGATCGGTATCGGCAAGCATACCCTCCTCTATCAGGAGGAGGAGTCGTTCAACGACGAGCTATCCGAGCCACAGCACGATCCGACGGCTAACAGCGATGATAATGAGAGTGGCGTGCTACATCGCACAAAGCCGCAGGAGGCCTTTTTACAAATTATGAATGGTGCTAATGTAGGCAAGACCATTACCCTCAATCGCAATATGACCAATATCGGTAAGGCCGGAGTCCAGGCGGCGGTGATTATTCGTCGCGATTCGGGCTTCTATCTCTCCCACCTCGAAGGGAAGAGTTCGCCGCAGGTCAATGGGAGGGCGATTGGCGACAACAGCCATCAGCTCGAAAATGGCGATCAACTACAGCTTGGCAACATTAAACTGCTCTTTACTCTAGGAAGTTAATGATCGAAAAACGCAATTTTAGCCGCATTAAGGTCGATGCCGACGCCGTGCTGAGCGTTGCCACCCACCACTACCGCTGCCACATTATCGATATTTCGTTAAAAGGGGCGCTGCTAGAGCTAACCGATGAGGCTGCCGCTCTTAAGCCACAGATGGGCTGCACCCTACAGCTACAGCTCGCCGATAGCGATATTGTGATCGAGATGGCAGGCCACCTCGCCCACATTCATGCCCCCACCGTGGGTATCTGCTGCGAGAATATCGATCTCGACAGCATTACCCACCTAAAACGGATCGTTGAGCTCAATTTAGGTAGCACCGAGCTACTAGAGCGGGAGTTAAAAGAGCTGATTGCCTAGTCAGCCAGCTACTTCAAAAAATAGGTCTCGCTAATGGCCTGATTGATCTTAATTAGCGCCAGCTCTAACTCATCAATAAACTGGTGTAGCTGCGCCTGATCCATCAGATCGGGGTGGGAGATCTGAATCATCTCCAGCATCTGTGCCACTCGTAACAGTGGCCTATCCCGCTTCGGCAGCCGCTGCAGACAGCCGTTGACCTCAGAGACGGTATGGTAGAGCGCTCGCGGAAAGAGCCGCTCTTTAAACAGAAACTTTAGCACATCAAAGCGCCGCACCCGTGACTGCATCGCCCGCCGATAGGCCTGATAGGCAGAGAGCGACTTTAACAGCGTCATCCACTGAATATTCTCAAAAGTCGCTAGCTCCTCCTGCCCGGTCTCAGGGAGTGTCGTTACCGAGCGAACATCGATAATTCGTAGTGTCATATCGGTGCGCTCTAAATTGCGCCCCATCTTTAAAAACTCATACCCCTCATCGTGAATCATCGTACCGGCTAGCAGTCCGGTAATCTGCTGCACCCGACTGATAATCTGATTTAAGTAGTCGTGACGATAGCGACGCTCAATACCGCGATAGGCGCTATCGCGAGCATAGATCCGTAGTTCGTTAATCTGCTCCCACGCCTCCTTAGGCAGATAGTCGCGCACGGTACGAATATCCTCTCGCGCCGCCTCTAGTGACGATAGCATGGAGCCGGGATTCTCGGGATCGTTAAGTAAGAAGGTGATCACCGAACGCTCATCGTACTGCTCATAGCGCTGGCAGTAGAGCTCATCTGCACTGCCGATGGTGATCATCGGCTTCCACCCCGGGCGCAGCTTCAGTGGCAGATCCATGAGTAGATTGCTATTGACCAAGATCAGTCTAGCCCCATTTTCGACCCGCTCCAGATAACGCGCCATCCAGTAGAGGTTCTCTGCAACACGAGACAGCATCATCACTCACTCTCCTCCACAATCCAAGTATCCTTGCTTCCCCCCCCCTGCGAGGAGTTCACTACCGTTGAGCCGCGACGCATCGCTACTCGGGTTAAGCCCCCGGTGGTAATGGCCACACTCCCCTCCATACCGCTCAAAATAAAGGGGCGCAGATCGATGTGTCGCGCCTCAAAACGGTTCTCAATCACCGTCGGGGTGGTCGAGAGACAGAGCATCGGTTGGGCGATATAGTTGCGCGGGTTTTTATTGATTAGCTGCCGAAACTGCTCTCTCTCCGCCTGCTCGGCATGGGGTCCGATGAGCATGCCATAGCCACCCGACTCGTTAGCCGGTTTTACCACTAACTGCTCTAAGTGGTGCAGCACATAGTCGCGCTGTTCAACATCGTCACAGAGGTAGGTCGGTACATTATCGATTAGCGGCTCTTCGTTCAGATAGTAGCGCACCATGTCGGGAACATAGGCATAGACGACCTTATCATCGGCCACTCCCGCCCCAGGGGCGTTCACTAGCGTCACCCGACCCGCCTTCCAAGCCCGCATCAGCCCCGGCACCCCGAGCACCGAGTCGGGGTGAAACAGCTCCGGGTCGAGAAAGAGATCATCGATGCGGCGATAGATCACATCGACCCGCGCATGGCCGCTAATGGTGCGCATATAGACGCAGTCATCGTCACCGACCACTAAATCGCGCCCCTCTACTAGCTCTGTCCCCATCTGTTGGGCCAAATAGGCGTGTTCGAAATAGGCCGAGTTGTAGATGCCGGGGGTGAGCACCACAATTTCGGGTCTCTCCTGCCCCTCCGGTGCCATCGAACAGAGCATATCATAGAGCTGTGAGGGGTAGTCATCGACTGGCAAAATGGTATGCTGCTCAAACAGCTCTGGGAAGGTGCGCTTCATAAGGTGGCGATTTTCGAGCATATAGGAGACGCCGGAGGGGACACGCAGATTATCCTCCAGCACATAGACCTTGCCCTGATCGTCTCGTACCAGATCGCTGCCACAGATATGGGCCCAAATATGGCCCGGGGGGGAGACGCCGACACACTCAGGGCGAAAGTTACTAGAGCTATCGAGAATATGGCGCGGGACAATTCCCTCATTCACAATCTGCTGCTGGTGGTAGAGATCGTCGATAAAGTGGTTCAGCGCCCTAACCCGCTGCCGCAATCCCGCCTCAATCTGACGCCACTCAGAGGCGGCAATAATGCGTGGAATGACATCGAACGGCCAGGCACGGTCAATACTGCGCCCCTCATCTTCTGAGTAGAGGGTAAAGGAGATCCCCATCACCTGAATCGCTAAGTTAGCGGCATTAATTCGCTCACTCAGCTCGATATCGGTCAGACGGTTAAAGTACTCTCCTACCTGCCTAGCCGCAGAACGAAACCGCCCCTGAGTATCAATTAACTCATCAAAACAGCCGTTACTACGGTAGTGGTGCCATCGCTCGTTCATGGGGGTAAAACTCCTTTAACCGCTCTTAAACGGCTGCCAATATCAAACATGTCGTGGGAGTTTCAAATCATAACCCCGATTTATGCTTTTGTCATTATCGATAACGACTTTGGAGGCTATCGCAGTAACTTCTCCAGCGCTGCTAAGAGTTGATCTCGCTGCTGTTGTAGCTGTTGTAGCTGCTGCACCTGTTCGACCTCTCCCTCTCCTTTTTGATGCGACACCTGTTGCAATAGCGCTATCGCCCGCTGGTGGATAGCGGTATGCAGTTTTATGATATGGGCAGTCGTTGCAGCATCGGTATCGGTGTAGGGTGCTAGCCCCTGTGCGGCCACCCATTTACCAAAACGGCACTGGTGCGGCTCCAGAGCTGGGGGGGACGGCTGCTGCTCTAGCAGATGGCGCTCTAGGGCGCTTATCCAAGCGCGATGCTCTACCATCGCAAACAGCAGAGGTAGTTCGTGACGCTCTACCCGTCTTATCTGAGCACAAGCGGCATCGTGCTGCCACTGCGCTAGCCACTGCGCTACTGCTGCAGCTGGCATCGGTCGAGAGATCGCATACCCCTGCCCTAATAGACAGCCTAGCCTTAGCAACATCTCGCCATGGGCACGAGTCTCCACCCCTTCAGCAATTAGCTGGCGCTGAAACGACTCGGCTAGGCCAACAATCCCCTCCAAAATCGCCAAGTCATCGACACTCTCCAACATATCGCGCACAAAGCTCTGATCGATTTTAAGGAGCTGCGCCGGTAGCCGCTTCAAATAGGTTAACGAGGCGTATCCGGTTCCAAAATCGTCCAGCGCAAAGGTGACCCCAAGCGCCTGGCAGGCGTCAATCGTCGCTGAAACGAGCGAGATATCCTCCAACGCACTCGACTCCAACACCTCTAGCTCTAGCTGGATGGCGACATCTGGATGGCGTGTAAGTGCTAATTCGAGCTTATCGACAAAGTCGCGTTCCAGAAAGTGGCGTCCGGCAATATTGACACTAACCGGTAGCTTGATCCCCTGCCTCTGCCACTGCTCCATCTGCGATAGCGCACTCTCCACCACCCACTCACCGACCTCAATAATTAACGAATGGTTCTCTATCTGTGGTAAGAAGGCGGCCGGTGGCAGTAATCCCCGCTGCGGGTTCTGCCACCGAATGAGCGCCTCAAAACCGATCACTTCCCCGCTGTGCATATTCACCTTCGGCTGATAGAAGAGCACAAACTCCTGCCGCTCTAGCCCTTGGCGAATCCTCTCTATCGACTCATGCCGTCCTCGCATTTGGCGGTCGTGCTCGGCATCAAAGAGATGGTAGCGATTTTTGCCCTGCTGTTTGGCGATATACATCGCCTGATCGGCCTGTCGCAACAAGAGATCCGCATCGACCTCTTCGTTCTGCGGATAGTAGGTCACCCCTAGGCTGGCCGATATCTGTAGCCGACTCCCCTCAATCTGCATAGGCTTAGCTGCAGCGTGCAGCACACGCTGCAATAGCGGCAGACAGTCATCACATGGCTCGACCTCCAGCAGCACCGCAATAAACTCATCGCCACCGATACGGGCGAGTGTGTCCCCCTCTCGTAACGCCGATTTCATCCGCTGTGATAGCTCGACTAACACCCTATCGCCGATAGCGTGGCCGTAGTTATCGTTAATCTGCTTAAAACCATCCAGATCAAGATAGACCACCGCTAACCGACTCTGATGGCGCTGTGAGTGCGCAAGCGCCTGTGCCATGCGATCGTTGAGGAGGACTCGGTTCGGCAGGTGGGTTAACGCATCGTAGTGGGCGATATGCTCTAGCTGCTGCTGATGCTGCTTTAGTAAGGAGATATCGGAAAAGAGCGCCACATAACGACTAATCTGACCATGGTCATCATAGATGGCACTAATCGTCAGCAGCTCTGGATAGACATCACCGCTCTTACGCCGATTCCATATCTCGCCACTCCACCGCCCCTGCTCTATTAAAGAGCACCACATCGCCTGATAGAAGCGATGGCTATGGCGACCGGAGGCAAGAATGTGGTGAGTTTGACCGAGCACCTCTTGGCGCGAATAGCCGGTAATACGGCTAAAGGCGCGGTTGACATCGATAATAGTCCCCCTCGCATCGGTAATCGAAATTCCTTCGCTCGCATGTTCAAACACACTCGCCGACTGCCGTAGCTGCTCCTCTATCTGCTTGCGTTCAGTAATATCACGCACCAGCGCCACGATCTGCTCTCCTCGATTGAGCACCATCTGTCTTAGATTGACCTCAACCCAAAATAGGGTGCCCTCTAGCCGCCGCGCCTGCCAATCGAAGCTCTGCGGCCCGTCAGTTCGCACGCGAGCGATATGCGCTAGCGCCTCTTTAAGTGAGTAGGGCGGATGGTTGCTGCTCATCTCCGCTAGAGTGAGAGTTAACGCCTGCTGCCGACTACAGCCATACATTTCACACATACGACGATTGACATCCAGCACCGCCCCGGTATCGGCATCAAGGATAAAGATAGCATCGCCTGCGGCATCAAAAATGGCGCGAAAGCGGTTCTCACTCTCGGCTAGCGCCTCAACCCGCTCGCGCACCATGCTGGTCATCGCGTTAAAATTATCGGCCAAGATACCGATCTCATCCTGTGTCGGCACCTCAATTGGCTGACTATAGTTCCCAGCACTAACGCGGCGAGTTGCCGCAAGTAGCTGAGCAAGGTGGCGCGTGAGTAGATAGCCCGCTGAGGTCAGCAGCAGTAGCGAGAGAAATATTTCCAGCGCTGCAATTATCAGACTCTGTGTTAAGACCCGCCCCCGCAGCGTCAACAGCGCCTGTAGCGAGAGCCCGAAAGCCACCCGACCTACTTCGGTATCTCCCGAAAGGGTCAGGGGCGTGACGGTATCATAGGTTAGATCGTCTAGCGCCTCGGCCACGGAGCTATCAATATCCCCCACCTCATGCCGCGCGATGCTACCGCTATGAGCTAGCAGCCGACCGCGCATATCGTAGAGAGTGAGATAGCGAAACTCACTCCTCTCGCCCCCTGAGAGCTGCGATAAAATCGCCTCAATCTCGCTATGATCGCGCTGAAACACCAGCCCCGCTAGCGAAGCGTTCAACAGCGGCGTCAGCGACTCTAAGCGCATCCGCGTCTGCGAGTCGAGCGCCTCGCTAACTAGCCGATAACTGTTCGCTAGCAGCAGCGACAACATTATCGCCTCAATGATAAGCGCGGTAACGACCAGTTTAAGGCGAATAGATCGCTGCCACGGCAGCTTCTCATCATGGTTAACCTCTGCCATGATCGCGTCAGTGCGGTAACGCTTTAAACAGGCGAAGTACGCCGGTAAATGGGTCGAGTGAGCGCATCGTCTCCTCGTCTAACGGGCGAAAATCGATCTGCCCCGTCGTACTAAAATAGCGCTGCCCCGCGGCACTCGTGGCAAAAGAGAGCAGCGCCTGCCGTAGCTGCCGATAACGAGCCTCCCCTAGACGGGGATGGGAGAGGAGTAGAAATCCGGGCACCGACTCGGAGCGATAGATCTCCTTGAGCGCCGCCCTCTGAGCCTCTGGGGCTCGTTGCCATAAGATAGTACCGGTCGCCCCCGCATCGGCCTCGCCGCGCACGACCGCCTCAATGACATTAGAGAAGCTGGCGGTCTGAATAAACTCCACCTCCCGCTCCAGTTGCAAACCACGCAGCGCCAAGGCGTGGTTAACTAGCTGATAGGTCATAGAGAGCTTCGCGCCAATAGCCAGTGAGTGGTGTTTCAGATCATCTAGCTGCTGCAGCGCCCCCTCTTTACGAGTCACGACCAGCACCTCAATCCTCCATCCGCTCTGCGCTAGCGGCTGAAAGGCGCTCTGCTTCTGCGCCAGCCGCCCTAGGTGGGGGGCGGTAAAGATCAGATCATAGTCGCCCCCTCGTGTCCTATCGATAAAAGCGTTAAAGTCGGGGGCAGAACGCAACTCCACTTCTCGACCTAACTGCTGCTGTAGGTAGTCGGCCAGTGGCGAGAAGTAGGTCACAATCTCACTCGGTGAGAGATAGGGGTAGATCCCAAAGACCAACGACTCACCCGGCGGCTCTGTCGCGGCCCATGCCGACGACCCCCACCCCAAACCCAACAACAGCCAAAGCAGCGCTAGGCTGCGGCGCAGATACGGCTCCATCTCCCCCCTCCTTCGTAATGCCATTCACTCGTGCCCCCCTTTGTGCTCAGATGGCCAAACGATAAGCACAGCCCCCTGCGGTAATGCGGGGACAAACTTTTTTTCAATCCTCCAATATTGCCACACCGACGCGATAATGACTACAGCCCCAGCTATCAATTTTATCCGTAAATAAAAATTATTTTTAACCCCAGATAAGTCAAGAGGGCTAACCCTCCCTCCAGCGTCGAAAAGCTCTTTTGACAGTGAAAGCCCGATTAGTTACCATTGGCTACCCCTAAAGGTTGACACAATTTCAATGTTATAACACTTTAACTATACGAAAACGACATGAGTGATTCTCCGCTGAATGAGACCCCGAGCACCTCTCACAATATCGAACTAAATCAGTTACATATCTTGCTGATAGAGACCCACCAGACGACTCGAATCAGCATTAAAAACCAGCTCTATAAGATGGGTATTCGTGATATCTCCCAAGCTCAGAGCTACGATGAGGCTAAAAAAGTGATTAACCGTCAGGAGTTCGAACTTAGTGCCATCGTCTGCGACTGGGATCTGGGCAATACCACCGGCCTAGAGCTCCTCAAAGAGCTGCGTGGCGGTGAGCGATACCGCTCGATTCCCTTTCTACTCATGGCCGCCACCAAAGTCAAAAGTGATATTATTCGCGCCATACAGGCGGGGGTCAGCGGGGTTATGCTCAAACCCTTTAATGGCAAAACCCTGCAAGAGAAGCTACACCAACTCATCTATAGCCCCGAAAAGCGCCCCCTTTCGACCCGCTCCCCACAAGCAAAAGCTGACACAAACACCGCCCCCTCCCCCCGCTCCCCCCAAGAGAAGCGGAGCAAAATTTTGGTAGTCGATGATCAGCCCGACAATATTATGCTTATCGGCGATATTCTACAGGCTGACTACCGAGTTGTCGCCGCCACCGATGGCGAGAAATTTCTGCAAACAGTACAAAAAAATCCCGATATTGAGCTCATCCTACTCGATATCATGATGCCGAAAATCAATGGTATCGATGCCTGCCGCGCCCTAAAGAGAAGACCAGAGTTTGAACACATTCCGGTGATTTTTGTGAGCGCACTCTCTGATGTCATTGATCTACAAAAAGGTTTTGCCGCCGGCGCGGTTGACTACATAACTAAGCCGATTGAGCCATCGATTCTACTCGCTCGGGTCAAGGCCCATATCCACCTCAAACAGAGTATGGATAGCATGAAAAACGAGGTCGATACCCTAGCAGAGACCGCGCGGCTACAGCTCGAAATGGAGCAGCTACACCACATCAACATGAAAAAACCGATCGCCGATCTACTAACCCGCACCCTCCGTCTTAGCAAAAGTCGCGGTATCGATGAGGAGGCGCGACGGGAGCTAGAGCAAATCGGCCAAGACGCTAAACAGCTAATGCGTCAAGTCAACCGCACCCTAGTCCTGACCCAAATCGAAAATAACAGCTACCAACCCGACTGCAACTTAGTCAACTTGCGTGAAGTCATCGAGACGGTAAGTAGCGAACTAGCCAAATCGTCCCCCCTCAAACCCCAACTGAGCTGCCAAGGAGAGGGGATCATTCGGGCAGAGCAGCTACTGTGCCAATCCATCATCGAAAATATACTCCTTAGCGCCCTGACCATCGCGCCCAATCCAGCGACGATAACGATGCAGCTACAGGGGCTAAAAAAAGGGCAGCAGTTTACGGTGACAGTGCCAATCCTGCTCCACCGCACCCTAGTGGAGGAGTTTTTCCAGAAATTTACCCACGAAAAGGATGGCCTGCCGGGAAAAGCCTACTCCGCCCAACAGATGGCCAGACTACACGGTGGCGATCTAATCCTAGAGCAGCAGGGTGAGACGACACAGCTACGGCTAACACTGCTAAATAACCCCACGATCTGCCGCGATTAACCCGACATGAGCCCCACCCCCTCCAACTACTATTCGGTGCAGGTGACTAAAGTTAACCCGTACCACCTCGACATTCTCACTATTCAGCTCGAAAGCGAGCTACAGTTACCCCCTAAAGAGCTAAGAGAGGGCTTAGAGCATCCACCCTATCTCCTCCCCATTGAGTTTGACTCCCTCGCCCAAGTCCGGCAGATCTGTCGCAAGATCAAAAATCACGGCTGTAAAGTAGCGGTAGAGCAGCACTACGATTTCGATAGTTTAGATATCGACAGCGATACCGAAGGGGACGGCTCGGAACCCTCCCCCTCACCGTGGCCAGATCGACTCTGGCGCTGGATGAGGTGGCTGATAGCGGCACTTATCATTGTAGCCGTTGGGGTTGGAAGTTGGCTGCTGCTACCAGACGATCCGCAGGAGGACTCGACAGCACAACCGCAGAGTAGCCCCCGCGCCCCCCCTCAGCCTCCGCCATTTTTATCCCAATCCGATACCGATCTCTCGCTATCAGAGCTCTTTACTCGAATCGACGAGCAGCAGCTCTCCATCACTGAGCGCCAAAACTACTCAGAGCACTATCAACATCAGGCAGAGGAGAGTATGCAGCAGATGGTTGGTTTTCTCACTTTTGCAATCGCCTTTAACCCCAATAACTACCGCGCTTGGAAAAAATTACACCACACCTATCTCACCATGGGCATGAGCGTTAAAGCCGATGAAGCCGATGAGATAGTCAGCCGCTTTCCGGTGGTTCCTGAGTAGCTCTTTATCGTGACAATAGCTGCTCAACCCCCACCAGCGCCTCCGCTAGCGCCTGCTGTAGCTGCTGCTGCATAGGTTCGATCTCGGCCCACGCCTGCCGGCGCAGCGCCTGCTCTAACTGCTCTGCTGCTAGGGAGAGCTTAACCGCGCCTAGTGTCGCCGCTAGCCCTTTCAGAGTATGGGCAGCGCGTACCGCCCCCTGCAGCTCCCCTCGCTGATAGTCACTCAAACAGCTTAGCCGCAGCTCCTCTGCTCTCGGTTTAAACTTCGCTAGCAGTTTAAGATAGCGCTGCTGTTTACCGCCTAAATAGCGCAACCCCGCCTCAATATCGAGCCCGGTGACTGCGTTAGGCAGCGGTTCAGCATCCAGAACAGACTCCACAACAGCAGGCGCTAGCCCCCGACTCGCTAAGTCGGGCAGCCATTTGGCCAGCATGCTATAGAGCTCTACCGGTGCTATCGGCTTGGTTAAATAGTCGTTCATACCAACCGCCATAGCTCGCTCATAGTCACTTCGCATCGCGTTTGCCGTCATCGCGATCACCGGTAGGTTGTCCCATCTAGGATGGCGTCGAATCTCCTCTGTGGCACTGTAGCCATCCATTACCGGCATCTGACAATCCATTAACACAATATCAAAAGAGTGCTGTTGTAGCTGCTGCAGCGCCACGGCACCCTGTTCGGCGATCACGACATCGACCCCCACCTCAACCAAAATATCGGTCGCTAGCTCCCGATTGAGCTCATTATCCTCCACTAACAGCGCCTTCGCCCCTTGTAGGTTACGAAACAGGGCCTCCTCCCCTAAGGCTAACTGCGATCGTCGGGGCGAGAGCTCCCCCATCTGCCGCTGTAACACCACGGTAAAGTGGAACTTAGAGCCCACCCCTAGCTCACTCTCTACCCCGATCTCGCCTCCCATCAACTCAGTTAGCCGTTTACAGATCGCCAGCCCAAGCCCTGTACCCCCATAGCGGCGGGTGGTACTGTTATCGGCCTGTTGAAACGGCTGAAATAGCTCGCTCAACTGCTCCGCACTTATACCGATACCGCTATCGGTGACACTAAAACGCAGCCTCACCTGCGTCTCACTCGCCTCCCCATCTAACGCCACCTCCACTTCGACCACGCCGCCGCGAGGGCAAAATTTAACCCCATTGCCTCCTAAGTTATTGAGAATCTGCAACAGCCGCAGCGAGTCTCCCACCAAACCTACCGGCACCTCCTCGGCTAGAGTCACCGTGAGGATCACCCCCGCCTCCTCAGCCCTAAAGCCGATAATCTCCTTAAAATCCTCCAGCAGATCTTCTAGCCTAAAGGGTATCTGCTCTAGCTGTAACTTACCCGCTTCGGTTTTAGAGAAGTCGAGAATATCGTTCAAAATGCCCAACAGGTTAATGCCGGCGCGGTGGACTTTGGCCATATAGCTCTGCTGTTTGACCCTATCGCGACTTTTGCAGGCCAGATCGGCCATGCCAATAATCGCATTCATCGGGGTGCGAATTTCATGGCTCATATTGGCTAAAAAGAGGCTTTTGGCCCGACTCGCGCTTTTGGCCTGCTCTATTGCAACCATTTTTTGCTGCAGTAGCTCCCCTAAGTCGTGATTAAGTGCCGAAATCTGCTGCTGTTTGTCCAATATCTCCTCTTCGTAGGCTAAAAAGGCCTGCTCCAGAGCAGCTAGCTCATCGCCCCCTCCATAGGAGACAACCCGTTTGGTTTTTGAAAGGATGAGCGTCGTGGTTCGCTCTAATCTGCGGGTTAAGTAGCGGGTAAAGATAACGGTGATAGCTAGTAACAGTATCAGCGTCAGTAGCACTAGTAGCTGCAACTCTTGACTTAACTTGGTTAACTCCTGATCAAAGTAGCGTTGTGGCACCATTTTATAGAGCTGGGCATCAAAGGTTTTATAGTGTACCGGCTCAACAAAGTTCCAGAACCGTTGCCCATCAAGTGTTAGCTGTGTCGCGCTGCGCCACTGCGGCTGCTGCAGTAGCTGTGTTGTCAGCGTCTGCTGGCTTAGCTCAACATGTTGGGTCTCAAATGCCAACAGAATAGTCGTCTCAACTGGCGAGCTGATGATCATCTTGCTCTGGACTTGCTGCAATAGAAAGGTTGCTAGTAGCACCCCCTGATACGACCCCACTCGATCAGCGCGGTAGGGGAGCGATAGATCGATAACTAGCTGTTCGGTAGAGTGATCAAAATAGGGCAAGCTAAAGTAGATCCCCCCATTTAGCAGCGGATGGCGAAAACGGGGATCATTAAAATAGGAGAGCTGCTGTTGTTGCCGCAATAGGGCATCGGGGTGCACCTCCGAGACAGTTAGCCACGCCCGACCTTGCAGGGAGAGCGCCTGTAACTGAATCAGCGCCTCATCGGCACCAATAAAGGAGAGAAAGTCGGCGCGATTGGCAAGGTGGTCTGCCTCATTTAGACGGGTAAAGGTCGTTAACAGCTTGAGCGACTGTTCAAATCGCTTCAATTCGGTTAGTAACTCGTCTCGGTGAAGGCGATTTTGCACCTCAACACTATTGGTCAGCTCCCTAAAACTCTCTTGTTGATAACTCTGTCGCAAAAAACCGAGTAGCATCAAAAACACGAGAAATAGCGGCAGTACAATACACAGCAGAATTTGGTGACTAAGTCTTAAGCCGCGACTCACCCTTCCCCTGCTCCCATTGAACACAGCACCACTCTCAAAGTTATTGGTTGATAATGATGTGTAGTTTTTCGCTCACCGTATCGGGCAACTTAACTCCCATCCGTTGGGCGCTCTCTAAATTAATCAGATAGTCAGCTTTGAGATAGCGATTATTGAGCTGCTGAGGCGGTATCTTCTTGAGCAGTATGGCGTTACTCATCTCGACTAGGATATCCATCATTCGTTGCAAATCTGGAACCACGCCATAGAGTAGCCCCTGCTCAACATCGTGCCGAGTTTGGGCCACGACGGGAGTACGGTGCTGCCACTGCCACGCCACTAGCTTCTGAATATCGGCCCGTGGCAGGGAGGAGGGAAAGAGCAGTAGCAGATCGACCCGCTGGGTTAGCTGCTCTAGTAGGGGGTCGATATCGTGCTGATAGTGGACAATCTCTAGCGCCATCTGCTGCGCCTGAAATAGCTGCCGAGACTCGATACAGTCAAGACGGGAGGCTAACGCCTCATCTGCGTGAATAATCCCCACCACCCGTTTAGTCTCCGGTTTGACGCTATGGATAAACTCAGCTAGCGCCTTAAACGATGAACGATAGAGATAGACAATCGCCTTTTCATCCTCCTCACCCTTTGTAGCTGGAGAGTACAGAGTGACCCCCACCGCGGGTTGTGACCCCAAATCGGGCAACATCCCCTCAAGGACATTCCCAGTCAACAGAATTAAATCGGCCGTTACCGTCTCTATCTCATCAAAGTAGTCGAGGGTGAGATTCTCTTTGATACGATAACCGCTCTGTGCCATCTGTTGCAGATAGGCGTCAACCAACCATTGAGGAGAGCGGTTCGCAAGCGCCACCCGATAGTGCCCCTCAATAAGGGGAGCCGCCGCCTCCGCCGCCAGCGCAGTCTCAAGCGGCTGGCTAGCGATCCCGATAATGTGCGAACTCTCTACAAACTCGGGATTTAATTTGATCTGTAGCGCATCAGCCGCCCTCAAATTGACCCAATTGTCGGCCGAAAAGTAGCTCAGTGGTAGATCTTTGGCCGCTCTACCGTTAAGCATACTCTCCATGTAGTCAACCAGTTGTACTGCGATCTGTTGATAGTTGGTGGTATAACCGGCCACCAGCCCCATCTCGACATGTGTGGCAACTTGGGTTATCACCGGTATCCGATAGCGGTGCTGTAGCTCGACAAGCAGCGGGATTAGCGGCGTCGGTACTGAGGGGGGAAAGAGAAACACCACCTCGTAATGGGTTGCAATCTGCGCCATCAGCCGCTCTAAATCGGCCGCATCGCGATAGGTCTCAACCGCCATATTTAGCTTAATCTCCTCTGCCGCCTGTAGATATTGCTGGGTGTGTTGAGTTAGTCCTGACGAGTCGTTATAGATAAGCACCGCGCGGGTGACCCCCTCCACAATACGGCTCATATCGTCAAAAGCCTTCTTTAGATGGGCGGTACGATAGACTCCGGTCACCCTCTCCTGCATCTCCTTAGGGATGGCATAGGAGCCTTGCATAGTCAAAAAGAGAATCGGTACTTGAGGCTGAATCTCGTAGAGTTGGGTAATTCGATCACCGGAGGAGTAGAAGATATCGACGCCCGCCTCAATCGCCTCTGCCGTTGTGTTATTGAGATCAAACGCAATCGTGGTGAGGTTCTCCCCCTCAATATAGCCGCGCTTGCGCAGCTCAATGGCTATCTGGTCGTAGATAGGTGCCGAATGCTGTTTGGGTATCCCTAACCGAAACGGTGCCTCGGCCCAAAGCGGCGGCGACAGCAGCCCCACTATCAAACAGAGTAGGGTCATCAATCTATCCATTCTCAGCCTGCCCCTAAGTTGTCAAGGTATAAAGTTGCCATGGCCTCATTTTTGTACAGCGCATGGCTCAGCTCGCCGATAATCGCCAACGCCTGCTCAAATTCAAACTCCTCCACTGCCCGCTCTAGCCGCCGATAGTCGCTAAAATCGAGACTCGATTTGAGTGTCGCCAAGGCCTGATCATCGACATCGGCACGCAGTAGCACCGTCTCAAGCTGCTGTAGCGCAGCCACAATGTCGCGCTGGTCGATGGTTGGGGAGGTGGTTAATGTCGTCGCTACAGCAGGAGTGGCCTCAGCGAGCCACGACTGTAGCTGCTGCCACTGCTGCTGCCATAGCTGATAGTGATCAGGTTGTGGTGGTCGCGCCGCTGCTGCCCGCTGCTGTAGGCGGTTAAACAGCTCGTTGAGACTATCGAGAGCTAAGTTAGCGCTCACCCCTTTGAGGGTGTGGCAGAGAGCGGCCAGCTCATCCCACCGTTGCAGCTCACTTAGCTGCTGCAACTGTTGTGGCAGCGGTTGGTAGTCACGACAGAAGCTAGAGAGCGCCCGACAGTAGGCCACCTCATCACCCCATAGCGCTAATCCGCGCTGATAGTCGAGCCCCGCCATTGGGGGCTGTTTCTCCCCGCCACCATCTTCGGTCTCTAGCGGCTGCCGGCAGTAGCGCTGTAGTAGCCGATTTAGGCAGCTAAAATCGATAGGTTTGGTCAAAAACTCATCGGCACCGGCTGCCTGCGATAGCGCTCTTTGTTCCGGCATCGCATTAGCCGTTAGCATCACAATCGGGGTTTTAGGTCGCGTTAACTGCGACTCTAGTTGGCGAATGCGCCGCACTGCCTGTAACCCATCCATTTTCGGCATCAACATATCCATTAAGATCAGATCGACCGGCTGCTGCTGCCACAGCTCGACAGCCTGCTCGCCATCATTAGCGATCACAATCTGGTGCTGTTTTAGGCGTCGGATTATCAGTTCGCGATTGACGGCAATATCCTCCGCTAACAGCAGGGTGAGTGGGTATGATGTCTCACACGCTGCCCCGTCAATATCGCTATTCGGCAGAGAGAGCACATCGGTTTCCGCCCTCGGTAGCGGTAGCTCAAACTGAAAGCAGCTCCCCTTGCCCAGCTCACTCTCAACCCAAATCCGTCCCCCCATCAGTTCGACTAGATCGCGCGAGATGGTCGTGCCAAGACCACTGCCCCCATATTGGCGGCTAATCGACTCATCGGCTTGGGCAAAGCGTTCAAATATTCGCTCTAGCCGCTTCGAGTCAATACCGATGCCGGTATCGCTCACACTAAAATAGAGTCTATCCGCCACCTGTGTCGGTTTGACACCAATGATCACCCCGCCTTTGGTGGTAAATTTGACCGCATTCACTGCTAAGTTAAGGATAATCTGCCGCAAACGGGTCGGATCTCCCACCACACAGTCACTCACAGCGTGATCGATCCACAGTTCAAAATAGAGCCCCTTCTCTTGCGCTTGAATGGCTGCGATACTCCGCACCTCGTCGAGTAGCTGTTGCAGGCTAAAGGGGAGCTGCTCTAACTCCAGCTTGCCCCCCTCTAGTTTGGAGAGATCGAGCACATCATTCAGCAGTGTTAACATCAGTTTGGCCGCTGTCGCGATGGTCGTAAGCTGTTTATGCTGCTTTGGCCGCAGCGGCTCCTCTAGTAGTAGATCGGTTAGGCCGATAATCGCATTCATCGGAGTCCGAATTTCGTGGCTCATATTGGCAATAAAGGTCGATTTAGCTCGATTAGCCTCCTCTGCCGCCTCTTTTGCCAGCGCTAGCTGCTGCTCTACCTGCTGCCGTTCGGTCACATCCTGTACGGTGCCGATAAGACGCACCATCTCGCCGTTCGCCGAAAATTGCGCCTCGCCCCGCTCATGTACATAGCGGACTTCGCCATCAGGACGAAGGATGCGGTGAACGACCTCATGTACCCCGCACTGCTGCGCAGCGCTCTCGCTACTAGAGACTAGCGCTCTATCATCGGGGTGGATCGACTGCTCAAACAGCTCTATTGAGGGGGTAATCGCGTAGGGCTCATACCCAAAGATGCGGTAGATTTCGGCCGACCACTCTAGCTCCCCCGTCACTAAATTGGCCTGCCAGTGGCCCAAATGGGCCATCTCTTCTGCCTGTAGTAGCGCTAGCTCGGCCATTTTCCGTTCGTGGATATCAAGCACCACCCCGAGCATATTTTGCGCCTCGCCAGCACGGTTACGGATCACATCGCCCCGCTCTTGTACCCAGTACACCTCGCCACTAGGCCAGAGCACTCGGTGCTCGATATTATAGATCGCCCCCTCGCTAATGCAGCGATTAACCGCCTTTACCACTCGGTCACGATCTTCGGGGTGAATCGCCTGCAAAAAGTTCTCATAGCTAGTCTCCAGCTCGCCGGAAGGGTAACCAAATAGTGAGGCGATTCGCTCCGACCAGTAGAGCTCGCCGGTAGCGATATTCCAGTCCCAGGTGCCGATATTGGCAAATATCTGGCTTCGTCTAAGCCTATCGGAGAGCTTTCGTGCCTGCTGCTCCATCTGTTTAATGCGGGTGACATCGGTTCGAATCGAGATGTAGCGGTAGGGGGTACCCTCCTCGGTGACAAACGGTACGATAGTCGATTCGACCCAGTAGAGTTGACCATTTTTAGCTCGGTTACAGATCTCCCCTTGCCAAATCTGGCCACGACTGATGGTCTGCCACATCTGACGATAGAAGTCGCTATCGTGGGTGTTCGATTTGATTAGGCGATGGTTCTGTCCTAATAGCTCCTGGCGACTATAGCCGGAGATTTGGCAAAAGAGTTCGTTAACCTGCACAATGGTGCCGCCAGCATCGGCGACACTGACAATGGTATGGTGGTTAAGCGCCTGTAGCTCCTGCTCCCACTCTTCACTAGCCTGCTGACGGGAGGAGAGGTTCAAGGCTATCTCTCCACCCCTTCAATCCAGCGCGAACGGATCTCGATAACCTCTGGTAGATGGTCAAGCAATCGTTTAACTAATTGAGGATCAAAGTGCTCCCCCGCCTGATCCTGTAGCAGCTCGACTGCCTTCTCTAACGGCCACGGCTCCTTGTAGGGGCGACGGGTGGTGAGGGCATCAAAGACATCGGCCACTGCGACAATGCGCCCCTCTAGTGGAATAGCCTCTGCCGCTAGCTGCCGCGGATAGCCTTTACCGTTCCACTTTTCGTGGTGAGTTAGGGCGATATTTTTCGCCATTGCAAACAGCTCTGAGTCGGAACCGACCTGTTCGATAATCTCCGCCCCAATCTGCGGGTGCTCTTGAATCACTGCAAACTCCTCGGCCGTCAAACGCCCCGGCTTTTGCAAAATATGGTCAGGAATACCAATTTTACCAATATCGTGCATCGCGGCGGCGTTAAGCATCAGTTCGCAGCTATCGCTGTTCCAGCCAGAGACCCGCGCTAATAGCTCACTATAGCGTGACATCCGTTGTACATGCATACCGGTCTCGTTATCTTTAAACTCAGCCGCTTTGCCGAGCATAATGAGGCTCTTAAAACGGGTATCGCGCAGTTCGTGGTGCTGATTACGCAGCTGCTGCCGACACTGCTGCTGCTGCTGGAGCAGCGCTAAATGGGTTTCGACCCGCCGCCGCACAATCGCCGGTCGTAGCGGTTTGGTAATGTAATCGACGGCACCGAGCTCAAAACCGCGCGCCTCATCGCCAATATCGTCTAACGCTGTGACGAAGATGATGCCAATCTCTGAGGTACGGTGATCGTGTTTAAGTCTATCGCAGACGGTAAAACCATCCATCTCCGGCATCATCACATCGAGCAGAATTAGATCTGGCTGCTGCTCCAGCGCATTATGGATCGCTTCACTACCCGATTTGGCAAACATTAGCGTATATTGATCTTTTAATATCTGTCGTAATAGGTGTAGATTGCGTGATTCATCATCCACGACCAATATTTTACTGCTGGTGCTCATAGCTGTTAAATGCTCTCTCTACTGATCTTGACTTGCCAAAACGCATGGTAACGCTTTTATTGCCTTTACCATAGTCTAAATCGCCTCTATGATCTGATTTTTACCACCCTTTTTCGCATCGTACATCATATTATCAGCACTGGTTAGAATGTCGTCAAATGTAGCTCCATTATGAGGGTAATAGGCGATACCGATCGACACACCCACTTGACACGCGATACCCTGCTCCTCTAGGCAAATCGGCCGGTTAATAACTGCCAATATCTTTTTTGCAACGGTAAGTGCTGCCCTATCCTCTTTGGAGATATCAGCCACAAACAGGGTAAACTCATCCCCACCGAGGCGGGAGACCATATCTTCGCTACGAATCATTGCTTTCAGTCGATTGGCAATTTCGAGTAAAACCCGATCCCCAGCCTGGTGACCATAGTTATCATTCACCGCTTTAAATCCATCTAAATCGAGAAAAAAGAGCGCCGCCGATCCCCCTTTTCGCTGTAGATGAGATAACCTTTGGGTCACATAGGTGGTAAACATTGAGCGGTTAGGCAGTGCGGTTAGCGTGTCGTGAGAGGCCAGAAAGTCGAGCTCACGGGTGCGTTCAGCCACCCGCTGCTCTAACTCCTGCTCAAATTGATCGCGCCGGTTAATCTCTAGTTTTAGATGCTTAGTGACCCATAGCGCTAGGGCAATACTGCTTAAAATCCCACTCGCTAGCAGTAGCAGCAACTCAATCGTCGCCGTCATTATCTGGCTACGCATTGACTCCGCCACTTCGCTAATTAGCTGCCGCTGTAGCGCAATAAACTCCTCCATCAGCGCCATCGCCCGCTCCTGAGAGGGGAGTGACTGTTGCCAAAAGAGGGTGTAGGCGGCCGCAAACTCCTCTCCTAGCAGCAGTTCAGAGATTTGAGACTGAACTCTGCCGGTATTGAGTGTTTGGGTATGTTGCCGCTCTAGGAGCTCTCGCTCCCGCAGGCTAAGTGGCATCGACAAGAGCCGCTCGCGGTTGGCAAAATAGTTGGCCATCACAGTGCCCATATCCATTAGTAGCTGATCGAGTGCAAAGGGATCTTTGACCAACAACATATTTTGTATCGCTAGCGAGCGCTCGCGGGCCATCTTTAGCTGCGACCCCATTAAATCGATCTTAGTGTAGTGATCGTGAATCACCACCTCCACCTGTCTATCGAGCCGGTTAATGACCCAAAGAGAGATAACCGTTAGGCAGAGAAAGAGCGTCACCAACCAGACAAAGACCAGATTAATCGATCTAATTGTCGCTTGAGTAGTGCTCATGCAACTAGCCGCTTTGTGATCTCAAGCCGAGAAGCCAACAGAGGAGTGTATGGCATAGCATGGTGGTTAACTATGTTATTTAAATTATATTGTAAATGGTCGGGGTGGAGGGATTCGAACCCCCGACCCACTGCTCCCAAAGCAGTTGCGCTACCAGGCTGCGCTACACCCCGAAAAAGAGCCGCAATTCTAACTAACCTCCCCGCTATTAGCAAGATTTAATTGCGTTTTTGAGCGCTAAGTTCAGCCGCTATCATGACGGGGGTTAAAGATTGAACATCGTCACGATTAAAACAGACCACACCACCACATAACTCATACCAAGCCGCCCCCCCACTCCACTTCGCTAGCGGGCGTGTTCCCTGATAGCGGCGAGGGAACAGATATAGCCTATCAGGTCGGTAGAGTAGGTTGTAACTGACCCCCTGTTCATGAAGGTGTGCAATCGCTCGCCACCCCTCCTCGGCGCCACTGAAACTCATCACCTCTGTCGGGTAGGGATCGCTGCCGCCATGATGGCACCACTGCCTTGACTCAACAGGTAACGGCGCTTGGCGCACAAAGAGCTGAACATGGAGGTGATTGACCGAAGCAAAGGCTCCATAGCTGTTATATCCCCCCCCTATGCCGGTGATCCTCTCTCCTAGCCATCGCATGACCCCCCACAGATAGTTATGATCGGCCTCGGTCAAATATTGTGCCGCCTCTCGTTGCCGTTCAGGCACTAGCAGCAGGTGGTAATCGATAAAAGGAAATTTGTTATAGAGCAGATCGACCGCTCGCCCCTGTAGCTCCCCCTGCCATAGAGTTTCGGCGCGTAAGAAGGGTCGGTTAAAGTGGAACCCTTGCGCATCAAACGGCTTGTGGTTGGTCACGACTCTCTCTTTGGCCGCACGAGGCGGACGCAACGCCCGTAACGGGTTAAACTGTAGCTCCCACCGACCACACTGGTGCGTTTGAGCCGGCTGCAAAGCCGTCAGACCGATAGCCATGAGCTTTAAAAATACCAACACATCGTCCTCACTCTCGCTCAAAGAGAGGCCCCGACGCAACTGCTGGCGCAGGGTATCGGCCTGGCGCTCAAACAGCGGCACGAGGGAGGGGCTTAAGGAGCGCCACAACGCCGGCTGTTGAATCGCATTAGCTAACACCAAAATCGTGGCACCAAGGCTCTGCTGCTCGGCTACTCGCTGTAGCTCTGCGGCAAAGGTGGCACTCAGTTGGGCTAAATCAGCAAATAGCTGCTCCTCGGTCACAAAGAGGCCCGTTTAAGTGGGGTTGAGCGGAAACGGTAGCGTGACAGCGGTCGAAAATCCGGCCGCATTACGGTGCCCTCCGCCACCAAAACGGGTGGCGATTTCGGCCACATTCACCCCCTGTTTGCCGTTTGAGCGCAGTGACCAGCTACGCTTATCAACCATATCCTGATAGCTAGCCGCAAAGGGGCGCTGCTGCGACAGCTCGCCTAACAGTTCGCTAGTAATCTCAGACGGGGCATTGACTACCGGCACTCGATAGCCGCAAATGTCGGCCTCAAACGCCCGCCGTTTGTATCGTTCAACCATCTGGCTGCGAAAGCGATTGATCACCGCCCCCTCCTGCTGTAGCTGTTGGCGCATGGCGGGCTGCGCCATCCACTGCTGCCAACGGGCGATTTCAAACGGGTAGGAGCTGAGCGCGGTAGTCACATCGATACTCTCTGGTCGCGTAAAGCGCCATAGATCTCGATCCTCAATATCGAGCAGTAGCTCCGGTACTGCGCTATGCGGATGAAAATAGCGCCAACTGAGCGTAGCGCCCGACTGCTCCATATCGAAATGGAGCCGCAGGTTATCGATCTCAGACTCTAATCCAGCCAAATCCTCTGCTGCGCTAAGGTGGTGATCGATAATCACCACCTGCTGGCTCTGCTGGCATAGCGTTCGCAACACCTCTCGCTTGTAGCTAAAGTCGAGCAGATAGAGAGTTCGATTGGCGACATCGGGCGGCAGATCACCATGCCGACCCTCAAATAGTTCACACCCTTCGGTGCCAAAATGGGCGACAGCAGCGCAGGCCGCCCCAAAACCATCGAGGCAGTTAGCGTGGTAGATAAGTAGGGGGGAGATGGTAGATAACATGCTATTTCGACTAGAGTTAACGCTACTGCGGAATCACCACTTCCGCTTGGCTACGGAGATAGTCGAGCGTTGCTTGCAGATCGTACTCACTCAGCGCCTGCTGCAATCGTGTCAGCTGCGACGGCCCCTCTGCCGGCAGTTCGGGAGTGATCACACGGTAGAGCGCCACTACCGCCTGACGCCCATCGGCCAGTTCGATATGGTCAAACAGCGGCGCCTGCTCTGGGTGCGGTAGTTTAAATAGCGCCCGAACTAGTTCCGGATCGGGTTCAGTAGCGCTACGCTTGAGCGCCTCAATCCGCTCCCAACTCAGCGTAGGATCAAGCTCACCGCCCTGCGCTAACTGCTGCTGTAGCTTAAGCGCCTCCTTTTGGGCCGTCTCAACCGCCTGCTGCTGACGCAACTGCTCTAGGATTGTGGTTCGCACCTCCTCTAGCGGCTGCTGCTGTTCGGCGATGCGCTCATTCACTCTCACCACAACAATATGATTTTTATCTAGCTCCACCACTTCGCTGTTATAGCCGTTGAGCAGTACCTCATCATTAAAGGCCGCTTGGCGCACCGCGCCAATATCGGTGATCCCGCCGCCCCCCCGATGACGGGAGAAGAGTTCGCTAGTTTGAATCTTTAAACCGATCTCTTCAGCGGCAAGCACCAGTGAATCGGGGTGTTCATAGGCCAAATTGGCCAGCTTATCGGCCAAATCGTAGAACTTCTCATCGGATCGTTGCTGCTGAATCTCCTGCTTAAGTTGATCTTTCACTTCAGCAAAGGATTTACTCTCCCCGCCGCGAATCTCATTTAGCTTGATAAGGTGGTAACCAAAACTGCTCCGTATCGGTTGACTAATCTCACCCGCTTGCAGGGTAAAAACTGCCTCTTCAAAGGCATCATCCATCACCCCACGACCAAAAAAACCCAGCTCACCCCCTTGAGAGGCGGAGCCTGGATCTTGTGAATGGGTTTGAGCTAGGGCGGCAAAATCGGCCCCCTGCTGTAGCTGCTGATAGAGCTCTTCAGCCTGTGCTTTCACAGCAGCCTCATCGCCTCCTACCTCTAGCAGAATATGGGCGGCAGAGCGCTCCTCTTCGGTACGGTAGTTGAGCTTTTGCGCCTCATAGCGGCTCTGTAGCTCCGCCTCTTCCACTGCGATATCGACAGCGAGATCGGCCTGATTAAGCTCCAGATAGTTGATCGAGATCCGCTCTGGCGTGCGATAGGTGGGCAGATTCTGCTGATAGAAGGCCTCAATATCGGCTTCAGCCACCTCTGTCTGCTCTAAGTAGCTCTGTGGCTGCAACAGTAGATAGCCGACATCGCGCTGCTGATGCTGTAACTGGTAATAGGCGGCCGCTTCGGTGGGGGTAATAAAGGCGCTAGCGTGGATGCTGTTACGAAACTGCTGCTGCAACATATCTTGAGCCATCTGCCCCTCAAAATAGGCCGGCGACATCCCTTGTCGAGCTAACAGGGTCTCATACTGCTGTGGATCAAATTGACCCTCGTTATGAAATAGCTCAATCGCACGAATCTCCTGCGCTAACTGTACCGCCCCGATCCGCATCTGCTGTTTAGCAGCCTGCTGTAATACGATCTCATCCTCAATCAGTCGTTGCAAAATTTGCTGTTTCATCGCCTGCTCAGAGAAGAGATTAGCCGGCAGCTCGCCACCGAACATCTCCTGCAGCCGAGTGCGCTGGCGATAGTAGGCGCTCTCTAGCTGGCGTTTGGTAATCTCACTTCCATTGACTGTCGCAGCCGGCAGATCTTTCCCGCCACCCATATATTGATTGAGTCCAAACAGCGCGAACGGAATAATAATTAACCCCACAATCACCCAGGCGATCCAGCTCTGTGCCCGATTACGAATAAAGTTCAGCATATAGGTTACACTCTCTGACTCTGCGTTTTTTTGAGACAAAAAAAAGGGCGCAACAGATGCGCCCTTTGAGTTTGGCGGAGCGGACGGGACTCGAACCCGCGACCCTCGGCGTGACAGGCCGATATTCTAACCAACTGAACTACCGCTCCAAAACATTAACTTGGTGGGTGCTGCAGGGATCGAACCTGCGACCCTCGCCTTGTAAGGGCGATGCTCTCCCAGCTGAGCTAAGCACCCAATCTTTACTCCAACTCAATGACGGCTATTTTACCGCATCCTTTAACAGTTTACCAGCTTTAAATGCAGGAATTTTTGCTTCGGGTATATTAATCGTCTCCCCACTAGACGGATTGCGGCCAGTACGGGCCGCACGAGTACGAACTAAGAAGGTTCCGAAGCCAACCAGACGGACTTCATCCCCCTCTTTTAAGGCCGATATAACGGCGGCCGTCATGCCATCAATCGCTTTACCGGCTGCCTCTTTTGATATATCGGCATGTTTGGCAATGGCGTCAGCGAGTTCAGATTTATTCACAGATAATCCCCCTGTTTTAGTAATAAAATTTCAGTAATCAAATAGGGTGTACCGCAGCCGCACCCCAGTTATGAGGCCATTTTATACCAAGTCGGCTAAAAATGTGTCAAGAAGTTTGCCCATCTCAGTGAGTCTGTATCGGCAGGGAGGCATGTTCTCTGCGTGTCATCTCAGCCCCCTCCTGCACAGCCATATCGATATCATCGAGTGGAATCGGCTCGCGGGTCAGCGCTAAGCGAATGACCTCATCGATCCAGCGTACAGGGGTAATCGTTAGTGAGCCTTTGACATTGTCGGGCACATCTTTCAGGTTACGCCGGTTCTCCTCTGGAATAATAACGGTTTTAATACCACCCCGATGGGCCGCTAGCAGCTTCTCTTTTAATCCCCCAATCGGCAACACTTCGCCACGAAGGGTAATTTCGCCGGTCATGGCCACATCCGCTTTAACGGTAATGCCCGCTAGCGCCGAAATTAGCGCGGTGCACATACCGATACCGGCACTCGGCCCATCCTTAGGGATCGCTCCCTCTGGGACATGGATATGGATATCGCGATTTTCGTAGAAATCGGCCGCAATACCGAGTGCTGCCGCACGGCTCCTAACGACACTAATCGCGGCCTGAATCGACTCTTTCATGACATCGCCTAGCTGTCCGGTGATGGTATGTTTGCCTTTACCAGGCATCACCGCAGTCTCAATCCGTAACAGCTCGCCACCGACTTCAGTCCAAGCTAAACCGGTCACTTGGCCGATCTGATCGTGCTCATCGGCTAGGCCGTATCGGTGGCGCTTAACCCCCAGATATTCCTCCAGATCGGCCACCGCAATCACCGCTGTCTCAGAGCTCTTCTGCTGCAATACCCTACGAACGACTTTACGACAGAGTTTAGCGAGCTCCCGTTGCAGATTGCGCACCCCCGCCTCACGGGTATAGTGGCGAATAACGGCCATCACCGCCTCGTCGGTAATCTCCATCTCCCCCTGCTTGAGGCCGTTAGCCTGCTGCTCTTTGGGAATCAGATAGCGACGAGCGATATTTAGCTTCTCATCTTCGGTGTAACCGGCAAGACGAATCACCTCCATTCTATCGAGTAGCGGCGCGGGAATTTTCATCGAATTAGAGGTGGCGATAAACATCACATCAGAGAGATCATAATCTATCTCCAGATAGTGATCGCTAAAAGTGTGGTTCTGCTCCGGATCAAGTACCTCTAGCAGTGCTGAGGCTGGATCTCCACGAAAATCAGCCGACATTTTGTCGATCTCATCTAGCAAAAACAGCGGGTTACGAGTACCAACTTTGGTAAGATTGTGAATAATTTTGCCGGGCATGGAGCCAATGTAAGTACGGCGATGGCCACGAATCTCTGACTCATCCCGCACCCCACCGAGTGCCATACGGACAAATTTACGGTTTGTCGCTCGCGCAATCGATTCGCCAAGCGAGGTCTTACCAACCCCAGGCGGCCCGACCAAGCATAAAATTGGCCCTTTAAGCCGCTTCACCCGCTGCTGTACCGCCAGATACTCTAAAATGCGCTCTTTCACCTTCTCCAGACCGTAGTGATCCTCGTCTAAAATCGCCTCAGCACGATTGAGATCGTGGCGCACCTTGGTTTTTTTGCGCCACGGCAGCGAGACTAGGGTATCGAGATAGTTACGCACCACGGTCGCTTCAGCCGACATAGGGGCCATCATCTTCAGCTTGTTAAGCTCAGAGTTAGCTCTCTTTTTCGCCTCGTCACTTAGGCCACCCTTCTCGATCTTCTCCTGAAACTCCTCGACTTCACTAGTTCCCCCCTCATCGAGATCGCCCAGCTCTTTCTGAATCGCCTTAATCTGCTCATTCAGATAGTACTCGCGCTGGCTCTTCTCCATCTGCTTGCGGGTTCGACCATGAATCCGTTTGACCATCTGTAGCTTATCAAGCTCCTGCTCAATCAGATCGAGCAGTTCAGAGAAGCGCTGCTCAATATCGACAATTTCTAAAAGGCGCTGTTTCGCATCAATATCGAGCTCCATGTGGGCAGCAGCGCTATCAATGAGACGACCCACTTCGTGAATCCCCTCTAAGGTGGTAAGAACTTCAGCGGGAATCTTCTTATTAAGCTTCAGATACTCTTCAAACTGAGATAGAACCGCCTTAATCATCCCCTGCGCATCGCCACGGATCGGGCCGCTCTCCCCCATCTCAGCCACAGTCGCTTGATAGAAGCTCGCGGTCACATCAAAGTTGAGAACTTCAATCCGCTGTTTACCCTCGACTAGCACCTTAACCGTCCCATCGGGCAGACGCAGTAGCTGCAAAATATTGGCTAGCGTTCCGACACCATAGACCTCACTCTCCGATCTCGGGCTCTCCTCAGAGGCGCTCTTTTGAGCCACCAACAGCAGTTTTTTATCGGCAGCCATCGCTGCCTCTAGTGCTCGAACCGACTTATCCCTACCGACAAAGAGGGGAATAACCATGTGGGGAAAGACGACGACATCTCGTAGCGGCAACACGGGCAAAGTACGGGAGTGGGGCATGGATTCTACTCTCTTATCAACTCTCTATTACAAAACATTATCCGGAGTGGGCAATCGCGGCTAAATTACTCTCTTTAGATTCATAGATTAACAGCGGCTCTGACTCACCCTCGACCACCGACTCATCGACCACAACTCGAGTCACATCGTTAGCTGAAGGGAGCTCATACATCACATCAAGTAGAATCGCCTCCAGTATCGACCGCAATCCACGGGCACCGGTTTTGCGCTTAATCGCCTTTCGCGCAACCGCCGTCAGTGCCGCTTCACGAAACTCAAGTTCAGCATTTTCCATCGAAAAGAGTTTGTGATACTGCTTAGTTAAGGCATTTTTCGGCTCGGTGAGAATACGAATTAGCGCCTCCTCGTCGAGCTCTTCGAGCGTCGCGTGTACCGGTAAGCGGCCAACAAACTCTGGAATGAGGCCATAACGAACTAAATCTTCGGTTTCGACCTCGTAGATCACATCCGATAGCTGCTTCGACTCCTGTTTGGTCTTGACATCCGCCGAGAAGCCGATCCCCCCCGTCTCGGTTCGAGCACGAATCACTCGCTCCAGACCGGCAAAGGCACCGCCACAGATAAACAGAATATTAGAGGTATCGACCTGCAGATAGTCCTGCTGCGGATGTTTGCGCCCCCCCTGAGGCGGAACAGATGCGACAGTCCCCTCAATTAGCTTCAGTAGCGCCTGCTGCACCCCCTCACCAGAGACATCGCGTGTAATCGATGGGTTATCGGAGCGGCGGGAGATTTTGTCAATTTCATCGATATAGACAATCCCCGTCTGCGCCTTTTCGACATCATAATCACACTTTTGTAGCAGTTTTAGAATAATGTTTTCAACATCTTCGCCTACATAGCCGGCCTCGGTTAGTGTGGTGGCATCGGCAATGGTAAAGGGGACATTAAGCATTCTCGCTAGTGTCTCTGCGAGTAAGGTTTTGCCGCAGCCGGTCGGGCCGATGAGCAGAATATTGCTCTTAGAGAGCTCTACCTCATCTCTTCTACCCTCATTGCTCTGCAGCCGTTTATAGTGGTTATAGACCGCTACTGAGAGAACTCGCTTCGCCTGCTCTTGACCTATCACATAGTCATCTAAGATCGCCTTAATCTCTTTCGGCTTCGGCAGCTTACGCTCGCCATCCGCTTCAGCACTCTCCTCCATCTCTTCACGAATAATATCGTTACAGAGATCGACGCAATCATCACAGATAAACACCGACGGGCCGGCAATCATCTTCCGAACCTCGTGCTGACTCTTGCCACAAAAAGAGCAATAGAGCACTCGGCCGCTATCCTCACCGTCGTAGTTACCAGCCATCCTATAACCTCCACACAAAAATTAACATAACCGCAACATTGCCCTTTAAGGGGACAAAATCAAGCCGACACTCTACTTCTTCTTCTCCGCCTCAGCTTCAACCGCGCGGCGCTCTAATACCTTATCGGCCAGACCATACTCAACCGACTCTTCTGCATTCATATAGTTATCTCGGTCAGTATCTTTCTGAATCTTCTTCATCGTCTGACCGGTGTGGTGGACTAAAATACGGTTGAGCTCTTCACGAGTCTTCAATATCTCCCGAGCGTGAATCTCGATATCGCTCGCCTGCCCCTGGTAACCGCCTAGCGGTTGGTGAATCATCACCCGACTGTGGGGCAGCACGAACCGCTTTCCGGTCGCACCACCGGCGAGCAGTACCGCCCCCATGCTGGCCGCCATCCCCATGCACATCGTACTGACATCAGGTTTAATAAACTGCATTGTGTCATAGATGGAGAGCCCAGCACTCACCGAGCCGCCGGGGGAATTAATATAGAGGTAGATATCTTTATCGGGATTTTCCGACTCCAGAAAGAGTAGCTGAGCCACGATCAGGTTAGCCATGTAGTCCTCTACCTGTCCGACAGCAAAGATAATTCGCTCTTTAAGTAGCCTAGAGTAGATATCGTAGGAGCGCTCTCCGCGTGCAGTCTGTTCGACAACAATAGGGACGAGCGCCGACTGAATTTCGGCAGCAGAGGCGTGGGGAAAACTCATAATGGCTCCATTACAGATTGTTAACTAGCTTTTCAAATGACGACTGAGTGGTGGTGACCTGGCAATTTTCAAGCACCCAGTCGATCACCTGATCCTCTATAACGGCCGATTCAATTTGGTTCATAGACTCCGGATGAGAGCGGTACCAGTCGATAATCGCCGTTGGCTGCTCATAGGCGATGGCGATCTCCTGTAGCTTATCGTCAACCCGTTGTCTATCGATCGCGATATTGTTAGCACGAATGATCTCGCCTATCAAAATACCCAATTTAACTCGGGTTCTGGCCGCCTCGGTATAGGCCGAAGCGGAGAGTTTAAAATCACTACCCTCAGGCATAGTCATGTTCTGCTTCGCCTGCTCTAAAAGCAGTTGAGTCTCCTGCTCAACCAAGGAGGTTGGGGCGGTGATAGGGTTTAGCTCCAGTAACTTACCCAGCACATTTTTCTTAACTTGCTGACGAATACGCTGCTTTAGCTCTCGCTCCATATTGGCTCGAACCTCGTTGCGTAGCTGCTCTAGCGAACCATCTTCGATACCAAACTTTTTCGCGAACGCCTCATCCAACTCAGGCAGAGAGGGGCGCTCAACCTTGTGGACAGTCACTTGAAAGTGTACCGGCTTACCGGCGACAGTGGTGAGGCGATAATCGTCGGGAAACTGTAGCTCCAGCGTCAGTTCACGACCCGCTTCGCCCCCAACTAACCCCTCTTCAAAACCGCTAATCATCCGCTTACCACCGATGGTCACGACATAGTTCGAGGCGCGGTTACCACTAAACTCCTCACCATCAATCGTACCGTGAAAGTCAACAGTGAGTCTATCACCGTCGATAGCCGCCTCACTAATCTCCTCCCAGCTCGCCTGCTGTTTGCGCAGGGTTTCGAGCATCTTATCGAGGTCGGCATCGGTCACCTCAGCCTCTACCCGCTCGATCTCAATGCCCTCAAGGGGGGCTAGCTCCAGCTTAGGTAAAATCTCAAAGGTCGCCACATACTCAAACTGATTCCCCTCCTCCTTGAACTGGCTGAATACGGGCGTATTGACCGGCCGTAACTCCTCCTGATGCAGCGCCTCAGCAAAACTTTGTTGAATTAATTCACTGGTAATTTCGTTACGAATCGAAGCGCCATACTGCTGTTTTAACACCCGAAACGGCACCTTGCCCGGACGAAACCCCTTCATCCGCACCGTCTTTCCCATCGAATTAAGACGACGTTCGAGCTGTGCTTCAACTCCTGCATCGGGAATTTGGACAGTTAATTTTCGTTCGATATCTCCCGTTGCTTCAACAGAAACCTGCATAGATGGAACTCCTTAAAAACAGAATAGTAGGGCAAAAACGGCGGCCATTATAACGATTAATAGGGTGCACCACTAGCGCTTTTCACGCTAACGGGGGTTTGTGTTGAGCTCTTTGGGCTAACTGCTGCTGCTGCACCTGCATCACATGGTGCTGAATTAGCTGCTGGTCGTCATCAAACAGATACTCAAACTCCATGCCGGTACGCCATAGCGACTCCTCTGGCTGCCATAGTGAGTAGATCACCTTGGCCACCACTTGTAGCGGCAGCCCGATAGCGGGTAGCTCTAGCTGCAATAGTAGCTGAGAGTCTCGCTCTAGCGGCTGCTGAAGCAGTAGCGCCATACCGCTAGCGCTCAAATTGACGCTATGGTGACCTCGGTTAGCAATATCGTTGTGCCGCTGATGGCGTTGGCGCATCGCTTCAACCTCACCCCGCAGAGCGTCTATTTTGCTATTTAGCCGCATCAACAGTTCACCTAGGTCGGGATAGTGCTGCTCGACACGGTGCAGCCCCTGCAAAATCGCCTGCTCCTGCTGCAACTGCTCACCGGAGAACTCTCTTACAGCTAGGTAGTCGGTGCGAATTGCGTCAATCTCAGCCGCAGTTACCTCTCTCCAACCCACAGAGAGCACACTATCTACCCGAAAATGGCGGCGACGATTTTCCAACGCTAGCTTGTCAATCGCTCTAATTAGGCGCAATCACCAGCTCAACGCGGCGGTTAATGGCACGATTCTCTTCGCTATCGTTCGCCACTAGCGGTTTGGTATCGGCTAACCCCTTAACCTCCATCTGATTCTCCCGCAGCAGCCCCGACTGGAGCATAAATTGCAGGACTGAGACCGCTCGCGCCGAAGAGAGCTCCCAGTTAGAGCGAAAACGGGCGGTACTAATCGGCACATCATCGGTATGGCCGTTGACCACCACTCGACCATCGAGTGAGGCCACCTCTTCGGTAATCCGCTCCATAGTCGGTAAAAAGTCGTTCATTAATGTGGCCGAACCAGAGGGAAAGGAGCCGTTCTCTTTAATGCGGATAATCACCTTATCCTCTACGGTCTCCACCTCGACTAAATCCTGCTCAATCTCCCGTATTAGCTGCTGCTGTAGCTGTGCTGCGGTCTCCTCCGCCTTGCGTTCGGCCGCCTGCTGCGCCACCACTTTAGCTTCCGCCTCGGCTAATAACTGTCTCGCTCGCTCCATCTCCGCTTCGCTAAACTGTTTTCCCCCCTCATTAGGAGTCAGTTCGATATTCGGCTTCTCTATGGTCGTCGTCTGCTTGACCTCATTAATGGGTGTCGGTTGCGGCTTACCGGGGCTAAACTCTTGCGCAATAATGCTAGTCCCTTTCGGGGTATCTTCCGCCTTGACCTCCCGCTGCACCCCAAACGCCTTCTCTAGCGATCCGGCCACCATTTTGAACTTTTGCGCCTCGATCTCCGAAAAAGAGAGCAGCAGCACAAAAAAGCACATTAACAGCGACATTAGGTCGGCAAAGGTCATCACCCAAGGCGGTGCCCCGGGTGGGGGACACTTCGGACAATCGCAACTCTCTGACACAGCTCTGCTCTACTCCTCTTCAACCTTGCGTTTAGAAGGGGGGAGATAGGTAGCGAGCAGCTCTTTGATAATGTAGGGGTTGTGCCCCGCCTGAATCGACTGCAGACCATCGATAATTAACGATTTGATCCGCTTTTCGTCTGCCGCACGCAGCCCCAACTTATCGGCCGCAGGCAGGGCGAACATATTGGCGATCATCGCGCCATAAAGGGTGGTCAGCAGTGCGACCGCCATCGCCGGTCCAATCGCTTTTGGATCATCCATATTAGAGAGCATCTGCACCAGACCAATCAAGGTACCTATCATCCCCATCGCTGGCGCATAGTCGCCAAACCCTTTAAAGATGGAGGCCCCTAGCTCATGTCGTTCACTAGTCTGCTGCATATCCTTCTCCATCACACTGCGAATCATCTCCGGACTATGGCCATCGACCATCATCTGAATCCCTTTTTCTAAAAACGGATCCGAGATTTCGCGCCCCTCTAGCGCCAGCAGCCCCTCCTTACGGGCTATCGCCGCCATCTCCTCAATCTCCTCTACTAGCGTATCAGTGCTCGGCAGCTTGTTAAATAGCGCTTTCATAAAGACCTTCATGGCACCAAAAAACTGCGCCATACTGAACTTCATCATCACTGCGCCAAAAGTTCCCCCTAACACAATGAGCATTGAGGGCGGGCTAAGAAACATGCCTGGACTCGCACCGAGAACAATCGCTGCAATCATGACCACCCAAGCCCCTAACAAACCAACTAATGTTGCTAAATCCACCCTCTCATACTCCAACTATTCAGAGAATCCCACCCGATACCCGCAGGCACACTCAACAATAATGCCACATTTGCAACTTAATCGTCAGTCGTCAGCAAAAACTTTAACCCCAAAAAGGGCTGGGGCGGCTACAGAGTTAATTCCACTGACCGGTCCGCAGTCACCTATCAACACAGCCATCGCGGCTGTTCAGCACTTACTGGCTCTGCGACACCATATACTCAATCGCAGCCATCAGATCATCATCTGAGCAGGTACCACAAGTGCCCCGTGGCGGCATCGCCCCCTTGCCGCTAATCGCAGTCGCTAGCAGCGCCTCCATCCCGAGTGCGATTCGGGGTGCCCACGCCTCAACATTGCCTAAGAGCGGTGCCCCCGCCGCGCCAGTCGCATGACAAGCAAAGCAGGAGGCTTGATAGATCGCCTCACCCGATCTCGCCCCTCCGGCGGGCGCTGCCGGCTCTGCGGCCGCAACAACGATAGGATCACCGGTATTGAGTTTACCCACCGGGGCGATGCGCAAGGCAACCGCCTCAGGGCTCATATCGCCACTACTCGAAGGGAGGTAGGCAGTCGTTATCAATCGACTTAACCCAGCCAATACCAGCGCCAAAACAACAAAGATAGCGATACTCATCCCAAAATTCGTTGACTCTTTTTTCACAGCACACTCCAAAAATAAGCTTTATAAATAACGGTGCCAACCCAAACCGGACACCACACCACACCGGCAGAGGCACGCCCCCTGCCAACCGTTGTCGGCGATTATAGCAAATATCAGCAAAAACGAATATGAAACCGTTTTGAAGTTAGCTGACAGCTCGGCGCACAGATAGGTTTAATTAACTAGCCAATCTCGTTACAATCGGGTTTTTCCATCCACCACTACGGAACTCAAACCCATGGCCGACAAAGATACCCCCCCCAAAACCGAGCACAGCACCGAGGATCCACTGCTAAAGGGGTACCAGCAGCTACTCGACTCAATTGAGACGCAAAATCGACAACAACCCCTGACTCAACGAATCGACACAGCGCTAGAGAAGCTATCAGAACTGACCGAACTGACCCGAGAGGAGATAGATCACCTCGGCGACTACCTAAAGCGGGATCTCCACGCCGTCGTCCACTACCTGCACGAAACGGGCAGCGAGCTAGAGAGCTGGCTCCAGTTCGACATGGCACTTATTGAAGAGCGGCTCGCCGATATTGTGGCTCAACTCGCCGATCAGACCCAACTACAACTCTCACAACAACTCAACTATTTTGCCACTGAGGCTGAAAAGAGCCGCAATATCCACACTGGCCAAATTGTCACCCTCGGTACATTGGAGTGCCAACAGTGTCGCCATTCGCTCCACTTCTACAAACCGGGACGAGTCCCCCCCTGCCCCAAGTGCCACCACAGCCACTTTCAACGCACCACCTTTTAGCCCTGCCCCTCCCCAAGACTCAATCCACCCCTAGCAGCACCCGCTCAAGGAGCGCCATACGCATATAGAGCCCATTACGCACCTGCTGAAAATAGCGAGCCCTAGAGTCGTGATCGACTTTATAGGGGATCTCCTCATTGCGAGGCAACGGATGGAGAATAATCGCCTCCTGCGGTAGTAGCTGCATCACCTCATCGGTCAAAATATACTGCCCTTGGGTCGCCTGATAGAGCTCCGGCTCATCAAAGTACTCCTGCTGTAGGCGGGTGGTATAGATCACCTCGACATCTTCAGCCACATCGACCAGTTGACGACTCTCCTCAACCACCACCCCACACTGCCACAGATGCTCTAGCAGCGCCCTAGGCATGGTGACCGACTCAGGAGAGACCAGATAGATCTTTCTGACAGGATAACTAGCTAGCAGATAGGCGAGTGAGTGGATCGTGCGGCTATGTTTTAGATCACCGACTAGGGCGATACCCAAATTATCGATATTACCGAACTGTTTGCGAATAGTGTACATATCGAGCAGCGCCTGGGTCGGATGCTCACCCGGCCCATCACCGGCGTTAATTAAAGGCACCGGACTGACCCGTGCGGCCCGCTTCGCCCCCCCCTCCTTGTGGTAGCGCAGCACCACCACATCGCCGTAGCAGGCGACCGTTTGAATCGCATCTTCAAGCGACTCCCCTTTGGCATGGGAGGAGAAGTGCAATGCATTTTCGGTCGAAATATAGTGCCCGCCAAGACGCGACATCGCCGCCTCAAACGAGAGCCGAGTGCGAGTTGAAGGCTGATAGAAGAGGATCACCATCACTCGGTTAGCCAAGGTATCGGTGACGCCATTACGGAGCACCAACTCCTCCATCTCATCGGCACTAATAAAGAGATCGTTAAGCTCTGCGACCGTAAACTGTGCGGCATCAACGACATGATAGGGGGTAGCCACTTCGATACTCCTCAATGATACTTGCGCTGACGACGCACCTTTAATCGCATCACCACCGTCAGCACCGGCCCCGAAAAGAGATAGATCACCACCGCAGCGAATAGCACCTGTGGAGGATCGATAGAGATCAGCACAAACACCATCACCACCAAAATCAGCGCGACAAAGGGGATACGGTGGCGCGGATCAAAATCTTTAAAGCTATAGTAACGGATATTACTCACCATGAGCAGCGCCGCTAGCAGCGTGACCACTAGCGCCACCCAGCTAATATCGACCCCCGATAGGGCGTAATCTGAGCCGACCCAAACCATCCCCGCCACAGTCGCCGCCGCCGCAGGACTCGCTAAGCCCTGAAAATAGCGCTTATCTGCGGTAGTGCTTTGGGTATTAAACCGCGCTAGCCGTAGCGCCGCCGCTGCGGTATAGACAAAAGCGACCAGCCAGCCAATTTTGCCAAGGCTGTACAGCGACCACTCAAAGATCACCAAAGCGGGCGCTAAACCGAAAGAGATCATATCGGCCAGACTATCGTACTCGGCCCCAAAAGCGCTTTGGGTATTGGTCATGCGGGCTATGCGCCCATCGAGACCATCAAAGATCATCGCCAAAAAGATAGCGATAGCCGCCTCGCTAAAGCGATCTTCCATCGCCGAAATAATGGCAAAAAAGCCGAAAAAGAGTGCGGCGGTCGTAAACAGATTCGGTAACAGGTAGATACCGCGCCGACGCTCTCCCTCACTCTTCTGCTGCATAGCTCCCCCTGATGTGAATCACAATGGCACCCATTATCTCACCGTTATCGGTGAAAGGGTACAAAAAACCCCGCCTTAGGCGGGGTGAGTTGAGAATTTATCGCCGTCAAGCTAGCCTCAAACCGCAGGGGCATCGCCCCCCTTATCGCTCTCTTTTTTAAAGCCGAGCGCCTTGAGGATAAAAAACATCGGGCAGAGGCCGGTAAAGGCGGTCTGAAACAGATTCAGCCCCACAAAGGCGGTAAAGAAGAGCCAGTAGGAGTGGTGATAAATCGGACTCGCCTCCACTCCTAGCGCCAGACTTAACATGATGAAAAAGCCGGCCACGGCAAAAACGATACGCTCAATAGACATAGTAGCACTCTCCTGCTTTGGTTAATGAGTAAAATCTAATTTGTTTATATTGAACCGGTTTGATCTCAAGATCAATAGCTGCGCCGTAACGCATTAGCCATATTGTGGCGATATTTCACCGCCAATCAACCATCAGATATTCGCCGCTCGCCAAATAAGCGGGTATAATCCCCGCTTTCAGTCCGATATTTGACCATATTTCAGCCATTAAGGAGAGAATCGCATGGGTTTTTTGCAAGGAAAAACCGCGCTCATTGTTGGGGTAGCTAGTAACCGTTCTATTGCTGCCGGAATCGCGACCGCGATGCACCGCGAGGGCGCCTCGCTCGCATTTACTTATCAAAACGATAAACTACAGAGCCGCGTTAGCAGAGTCGCTGCCGAGTGTGGCTCCTCGTTACTCTATCCTTGCGATGTTAACGACGACTCTGACATTGATGCCCTCTTTAGCGCACTACAGCAGCAGTGGGCTCAACTCGATATCTTAGTCCATGCGGTTGCCTTCGCCCCAGCAGGCCAGCTTGATGGCAACTATCTCGACGATGTCACCCGAGAGGGATTTCGCATCGCCCACGAGACCAGTAGCTACAGCTTTGTCGCCCTAGCTAAAGCGGCACGCCCCCTGCTGACGGCAGGTAGCTCACTCATGACCCTAAGCTACTTAGGAGCCGTGCGCGCGGTGCCTCACTACAATGTGATGGGGCTGGCCAAAGCCTCACTAGAGGCGAATGTCCGCTACATGGCCTCCAATATGGGGCCAGAGCGGATTCGAGTTAACGCTATCTCCGCAGGGCCGATTAAAACGCTAGCTGCCAAAGGGATTAGCGACTTTAACAAACTACTCGACTATGGTGAGAGAAACTCCCCCCTGCGCCGCAATGTCACGATTGAGGAGGTCGGGAACGCAGCCGCCTTTTTAGGCTCCGATCTCGCCTCCGGCATCACCGGCGAGGTACTCTATGTCGATGCCGGCTACCATGTGCAGGCGATGTCGGTACCGGAGGAGGTTCAGTAGCCCTGTTCGAGCTGCGCCCTAGCCGCCACAACTGCCAAACGCACCTGCGCCGGTGCGGTGCCCCCTAGGTGGTTGCGGGCGGCGACCGACCCCTCGGGGGTTAAAATCTCATAGACATCGGCGGTGATCACCTCGCTAAACTGCTGTAGCTGCTCTAGAGCCATTTCAGCGAGATCGGAGCCGCTCTCTACCCCTAACCGAACCGCCTTACCGACTATCTCATGCGCATCGCGAAACGCGACCCCTTTACGCACTAAATAGTCGGCTAGATCGGTCGCTGTCGAGAAGCCCTCCACGGCGGCTTGACGCATCCTCTGCCGATTAAAGCGCAAATGGGACTCCCCGCCCCCCCCCTCTTTCGGGCCGAGCATATCGGCATAGACGCGCAAAACCCCTCTGACCGTATCGACAGTATCGAACAGCGGCTCCTTATCCTCTTGATTATCCTTGTTATAGGCCAACGGCTGCCCCTTCATTAAAGTTAGCAGACTCAGTAGATGGCCATAGACACGACCACTCTTCCCTCGCACCAACTCCGGCACATCGGGGTTCTTCTTCTGCGGCATAATCGACGAGCCGGTACAGAAGGCATCGGAGAGCTCAATAAAGTTAAACTGCTGCGAACTCCATAAAATCAGCTCCTCTGAAAAGCGCGACAGATGCATCAATAGCAGCGCTGCCCACGCCGTAAACTCAATCGCAAAGTCGCGATCGGAGACCCCATCTAGCGAGTTACTACAGACAGAGGCAAAACCGAGTAGCTGTGCCGTGCGCTGACGCTGAATCGGATAGGTCGTCCCTGCTAGAGCAGCAGAGCCGAGCGGCATCACATCGACCCGCTTGCGACAGTCCATTAGCCGTTCACTATCCCGTTGCAGCATACTGTGCCACGCCAGCAGATGGTGGCCTAGGGTGATCGGCTGAGCGATCTGTAGATGGGTAAAGCCGGGCATAATCGTCTCGGCCTCGCGTTCGGCGTGGTCTATGATATTGCGCCGCAGCCGCTGTAGCTCCTGCTGGAGCAGATCGATCTCATCGCGCAGATAGAGGCGAATATCGGTCGCCACCTGATCATTACGGGAGCGGCCGGTATGGAGCTTTTTACCAGTCACGCCAATCAGCTCGGTGAGTCGCTGTTCGATATTCATGTGGACATCCTCCAGCGCCACCGACCACTGAAACTCGCCCCGTTCGATCTCAGCCTCAATCTGCTTTAGTCCAGCCACGATCTGCCCAGACTCAGCATCAGTCAACACCCCCACCTCGGCGAGCATAGTCGCATGGGCTATCGAACCGCGAATATCGTGCTGATAGAGGCGGTAATCGAACCCAACCGAGGCACCAAACGCCTCCACAAAAGCGTTAGTCGGTTCCGTAAAGCGGCCAGTCCACGGCTTAGCAGCTATTTGACTCATCGTTTAACTCCGTGTTTTAACAGTTTTCGACCGCCTCGGGGCGCCAATATTTTAATAGCGAATCGCGTACCCGATTAAGACGACCATGAAAAAAGTGATCCGCATCGCTCATCCAGCGCAGAGTCGGCCGCTCCGGCTGCTGTTTTACCCACTCGGCCACTTTAATCGGCTCAATAACCTCATCTTTACCCCCCTGAATGACCATCCACGGAACATCGATCTCAGGCAGGGTATTAAAATCGAACAGCGTTACCGGTGGCGCGACGAGCAACAATCGCTTCGCACCGACCTGGTGATAACTCTTTAGTACAATGTATGCACCGAACGAAAATCCGGCCAACCAGAGCGGTGTGCGGGGATAGCGCCTTTGAAAATAGTGGCAGACAGCGATAAGATCCTCACTCTCGCCTCGGCCCTGATCGTAACGCCCCTGACTTCTGCCGACCCCGCGAAAATTAAAGGTCACACTCATCAATCCCATGTTCGCAAAGGTCTCAGCTAAGATATGCACCACTTTATTTTTCATCGTCCCCCCATGAAGTGGGTGGGGGTGACAGGTAATAACAATCGGCAGCTCACCCCGATAACAGTCGGGACAGGAGGTTAAAACCTCTATCCTACCGCTCGCCCCAGAGACAAAGATCGTCTCCCCGGTGCAGAGATCCTCCTCCAAGCCATCGTAAATATGGTGCAGGTGCAGATTATCAAAATAGATATCGCTCATTACAGCGATCTATCGACCAATAACCGCTCGACCACTTTGCCACGCTGTAGGTGCGATTCGATAATCTCATCAATATCATCGCGATCAACATAGGTGTACCACACTGCATCGGGATAGATAACGAGTACCGGCCCCGCCCCACAACGATTCAGGCAGCCAGCACTATTGACCCGAACACCACGACCCTCTTGGGTCAAATTGAGCTCCTTACAGCGCTTTTTAGCATAGTCGCGCAACTTATCGGCGGCAAAGCGGCCACAGCAGGGCTGCTCCTCATCGCGGCGATTTTGGCAAAAAAAGAGGTGGTGCTGATAGTATGACATGGCGCATCCAATAACAGACTATGTTTAAGTTTAAGTTTAATTAGGGGGGAAAGCTCCGCTCGCCGCCAGCGGACGGCGAGGGGCTCAACCCAGACAATAGCTCGCCACGAACAGAGCGTTCACAGCGAGCTAAACAGAGCAGGATGACAAGGTAACCGAAGTTACTCGATAACCCCGCGTTCCTGCGCCACTTTAATCGCCTCAGCGCGACTTTTGACTTTAAGAAATTTATAGATTTGGGTCAGATGGGAGCGAATTGTCTTCTCTTGGCAGCCGATCTGATCGGCAATCTCCTGATTAGGCAGCCCTTGCGCAATCAACTCCAGCACCTGGGTCTGGCGTCGGGTCAGATGACCTGTGCGCTCCCCACACAGCGGCATGGCCAACACCTCGCTAGGAATGTAGTGGCCACCGTAGTGAATAATCTTAAAGGCCGCCTCCATCTGCTCAGGGCGCATCCCCTTACAGACAAAGCCCCTCGCCCCCATTTTGAGCGCATCCCAAATCATTTTAGGATCTCTTAGGGTCGAGACTATCACCACCGGATTACCGACACGACGCAGAACCTGCTCCAGACACTTCAATCCTTGGGTATCGGGCAAGTAGATATCGAGCAGCACCATGTCGAAGACATCTTGCGAATTAATAATTTCCATGGCATTTTCGCAGTCCACTGCGTCAACAAAATTAGCATTTTCATCGATGCTTTTCAGGATAGCTTTTAGGCCATGGCGTACAAATGCGTGATCATCAACAATTAAAATCTTCATAAAATCAATACTTTCATCACTTTTAAGGTTAGTTAGTCAGGAAGGATGTTAAGCCAAGAAAAAAATAAACATTCATACATGAATGTCTTTAGACCATCAACAAAACATTGGCAGCCGCATTTTTTTTGGCTAAGATAGCCCCGTTGTGACAGCACATCAGAGTTTGACATCCCTACTTGGTTTTCATCTCCAGCTTCATTGAGAAGCTGATTTTCAAGCCTTCCCCTAGTGGCATGGGGGGAGGTTTTTTTTTGCCAGTTCAGTGCAGCAACATTAGCCGCCCATCCCCAGCTTCTCCTTAATCGCCTCAACCACCGCATCGCTTGAAGTGGCGTTGACATTAAGCAGATTGCCCTCTTGCTGATAGAAATCGACCAGAGGAGCCGTCTTTTCATTGTAGGTGTCGAGCCGCTTGCTAATCGCCTCTTCGGTCTCGTCATCCCGCTGTACGATCGGGCTGCCACACTTATCACACACCCCCTCTACTTTAGGCGGCATGCTTTTGACATTGTAGATAGCCTGACACTCAGGGTTAACGCAGGTACGACGAGTGGTGAGACGATCAAGGATGACATCGCGCGGGACATCCAGATTAACCGCGCCATCTAGCGCAATATCGAGCTTCTGCAACATCCCTTTGAGCGCTTCAGCTTGGGGAATGGTGCGGGGGAAGCCATCGAGCAGAAAGCCCTTTTGACAATCCTCCTGCTGTAACCGCTCCGCCATAATATCCAGAATCAGCTCATCAGGAACCAGATCACCGGCCGTCATATAGCCCTCAGCCTTCTGGCCTAGCTCAGTACCGGCACGAACCGCGCCGCGTAAAATGTCACCGGTGGAGATCTGTACCGAACCGTCAAGTGCGGTTAACCTCTTCGCCACAGTCCCCTTGCCAGCGCCAGGGGCACCTAACAGAATCAATCTCACGAGTCAACTCTCCTTACAATCAAATTTAGAACACTATTTGTGAAATGTAAGAGTATCAGAAACCGGCCAAAATGGAAAAGAAAATCGTACTTTTATTTCAATAAATTTGCCCCGATTTTTTCTCTAAAATGGACATGTTCAGAGACATTATAAACTTACTGACTCAAAAACATTAAGCTAACTTACGATGCTTATTAGGGTGTAAATCAGCGCCCACAGCCCATCAAAACCCACTTTTACGGCTCTTCGATTAGGCCTTGAATCGACTGCAAAATCTGCGCCTGATCCCACGCTATCGCGCGATTGACTGAGTAGCGGGCAGCGCCGCTGCGATCTAGGATAAATGAGCTAGGAAAGCTAAAGACCCGCCAAGCGTGCGCCACTCTACCGTCACTATCCATCATGATCGGAAACTCCACCTGAACCCGCTTAATGAACGCCTCAATCGTCGCCGTTGACTCACGAAAATCGACCGAGACCACCTTAAAATCGTTATCTGAGAAGCGACGCTGTAGTCGATTCATCGAGGGAATCTCCTCCACGCAGGGGGGGCACCAGCTAGCCCAGAAGTTGAGCAGCACCACCTTGCCCCGATAGTCGCTAAGGCGTAGTAGCTCGCCACTGACCGCCTCTTGCAGCTCAAAATGGCTATAGTGTTGCGGCGGCGATAGCGGCACCAGTTCGGCGACGGTGTGCTGCTGATTCGACTCTGGCAGCGGCTGCTGCGGTGCCTCGGCCTCAAGACTCAGCAGCAGAGTCGCATAGCGCTGTAGCAGCGGCGCTAGTCGATCAATTTGGTACTGATGCGCTGCACTCTGCGGCGGATGCATAATGTACCAGTCACGCACCCCCGGGAGTAGCTCAATAAAGGCCGGTCGCCGCTGCTGCCACAACTGCGCCATCACCGGCTCAATCAGCCAACGGTGGGTACCCGCCTCCGGCTGTAGTACCACCAGAGGTAGCGTGGTTCGCTCCACAATCGGGGCAATTTGCGGCAGCTCCCCCGCCTGCTCAGCCAGCCGATAGAGATTAGGGTAGAGCAGCACCGCCCCCGCTAACCGCCCTCGTCCCTGCTGCTGTTGCCAAAGGTAGGCTCCCCTTAGTAGCGCTAACGGCATTCTATCGTACCCGACGAGCAGAATCCTCTTCTCGCTCTGTCGATGCGCCTGCTCGATAACGGCCCTTACCCCCTCGCCAGAGAGGTTGACCTCGTTCTCGGCGCTACGAGCTAAAAAGTAGTCGCTCAACAGGTCGATACGCCATAGCTCGATCCCCGCTCGATGGAGCTGCTGCACCACCCTATCTAGCCCCTCGCGGCGCTCTTGGTGATCATCGAGCCAGATGACTAATAGCTCCCCCTCAGTCGCCATCCGCTCGACGCTAATCTGATTACCTTCGTTATCGATAACCTCCATCGGGGTCGCTAGCAGCGGCAGCGCGACCGAACCGAATAACAGTGCCGTCAAAAATCGGTATAATAGCGCCCTGCCTCCGCTGTTATTCAATCGAGTTGTTAGTCTCACCATGTTTATCGCTCTCCTATTACACACCCTCATCGGGATCGTTATCGCCCTGCTGCTCAATGTAGGGGGCTGGTTCTATCTTGTCTGGATCATTCTACTTCCACTGCTGCTGCTGCTGCTACAGTTAGCCCTACAGCGCTGGCGAAAGAGAGGCGATCATTCTAACGGCCACGATAGCACAACTGACCATTGACCCGCAGCAGGCACAGCGTTACCCTGCTCACGACTCTTTGATAAGCCTAACCATAGCGACAGGATACCTTATGAAACCGGAACTGATTAGCTTTAAACTCTGCCCCTTTGTGCAGCGCTCCCTCATTGTGCTGCTAGAGAAGGGGGTCGATTACGATATCACCTATATCAACCTTAAAGAGCCGCCCGACTGGTTTGGCCAAATATCCCCGCTCGGCAAGGTGCCGGTTCTTAGGGTGGGCGAGACGGTGCTATTTGAGTCGGCGGTGATTATGGAGTATCTCGATGAGATATCGCCCCCTTCGCTGCATCCTGCCGATCCACTCCAAAAGGCGCAGCATCGGGCTTGGATTGAGTTCAGCTCCACCCTGCTTATGAGCCAGCATGGGATGATTCATGCCGCCGATAGCGATATGTTTACCAAAGCGCAACAGGAGTTAAAGGCGAAACTAGCCACCTTGGAGGCTCAAATTGACGGCCCACTGTTTGCCGGTGAGTCGTTACACCTGATCGATGCCGCCGCCGCCCCCCTCTTTATGCGTCTAAACCTACTGGAGTCGTGGCGACCCATGGCGCTGATGGCCGATACCCCCCACACGGCCCAGTGGGCAGCGCAGCTACTACAACGAGAGGCGGTAAAACAGTCGGTAGTGCCCGAGTTTGCCGAGCTCTACTACCGCTTTGTCACCGGTAACGGCAGCTTCGGCGGCTCCCAATTTGCCACTGAGGGTGAGAGCGCGTGACGATAAAAGCTGACCGTTGGATAAGAGAGGCGGCAGCGGCGGGGATGATCGAGCCGTTTGAGGCCGGTCAGATCCGCCAGCGTGATGGTGAGAAGATCGTCTCCTACGGCACATCGAGCTACGGCTACGATGTCCGTTGCGCCAATGAGTTTAAAATTTTTACCAATATTAACCACGCTATCGTCGATCCTAAATCGTTTGATGAGAACAGCTTTGTCGATCTCTACAGCGATGTCTGCATCATTCCACCCAACTCCTTTGCCCTAGCGCGAACGGTGGAGTATTTTCGTATTCCGCGCAATGTGCTGACCATCTGTCTCGGTAAATCGACCTACGCCCGCTGCGGTATTATCGTCAATGTCACCCCGTTAGAGCCGGAGTGGGAGGGGCATGTCACACTAGAGTTCTCCAACACCACTCCGCTACCGGCCAAAATTTATGCGAATGAGGGGGTGGCGCAGATGCTCTTCTTCGAATCGGACGAGGTGTGTGAGGTCTCCTATCGAGATCGGGGCGGCAAATATCATGGTCAAACCGGCGTCACGCTACCTAAGGCGTAACGCTGTTAGCAGCTAGCACTCCGAACTCAAAATCGCCGCAGTAAAGGCCGGTCGCAGGTAGAAACCGCGCGGATTGGTCTGAATCAGCTCCCCCTCGCTGCCGATAGCGGTGACTCGAACGCGGCTGTGGGCCGCTTTGGGGCGAATCTGTAGCACCTGCCCCATTTTGCCGTGAATCTGCTCAATCTGCCCCTGCAAAATGAGTTCGGTCAGCTCCTCCCAATCGCACTGTAGTCGCTGCTGCTGGCTCTTTGAGGGGCTCCAGAGCTTAGGCCAGCCGATACGCCGCTCGGCAACCGTTAAGGTTCGCTCCCCCTGTAGCGGCAGCCACAATACCCGTGACAGTTTTCGACTCACCCACGAATCGAGCCAGCAGCCACAATCCTCCCCCAACATCGGTACGGTGCAGACATAGGTGCTCTCCAGCGGCTGCCCCGAGTGCGACAGCGGCACTGTCTTCAGTTCGACACCGATAGCGGTAAAATCGGGCTGCTGACGACTTTTGGCATCGGCACCTAGCGCCTGCTCTAATAGCTGTCCTGCCCACCCCTTATGGTGTAACAGCGTCTTTGGCACCTGATGGTGGAGCGAGTCGGCCAGCTCCGCCAAGCTGAGCCCAGCTAGCGCCAGCGCTCGCTGCCACAGCTCCGCCTCTGAGTGGGGCGCAGCCGCCTTAATCGGACTCGATAGCGCCATCCTCTGGTGCCAACCCTTTAGGCCAAAGCCCCTGATTCGCCTGACTCAGCCCGCCATTACCGACCACCAGCGAGACAAATAGCGCAATAATCGCCGGCATCACCCCAATGCGAATGAGCGCCACCGCCAAGAGCTGCTGTGGGCTATGGCCGGTCACACTCGCTTCAATGAGATAGCTCAACAGCAGCAGCGCCACCGTTATCCCATATCCGATAGCCATAATAGTGTACCGCCGCAACGCCAAGCGCCAGTGAGCGGCGACAAAGGGCGGCTGTGACCGATTTAGACGCTGTCGGGTCATAAGCCAAAATAGCATCCAGACCGCCAGCGGCAGCGCAATGCCCCAGCGCCCTAAATCGACAAACAGCGCCACCGGCCCGAGCAGTAGCTGAATACCGATACCGACCATAAATAGCTCGTGCCCCTTTTTTGCCTGCCGACGCAGACTAAAATCTTCAACGACTACTGAAGTTGCCATAGTTCACTCCTTGCTCTCAAACTAGGGGCAGAGAGTAGCATGAACGCCCATGTGGGGCCATATTTCTCATGACGACGGGTGTGATCGGCGACACATCGGTATAGCTTTCACATCGGGCTCTGGTAAACCGCGCTGGCCGCTTGATCAGCTACGCCCACCTATGGCATAACACACACTTAAACCAACAAAGGAGTCCCTTTTATGTCAAATACCCCCTCCACCTCCCTGCTTCTGCTCTCTGCACTCACTTTAGGTGCTACCACATCCGCTACCGCTAGTGGCTGGACCTTTGCCCCCTTTCTCGATGAGGGGTGGCAGGCTGAACCAACCCTAGCCATTACCGCTGGCCCAATCTCGTTTGAAGATGAGAGTGAGAGCAGCTACGGCATACAGCTTTCACTAAACTGCCCCTGGTTTGCCCCGCCTGAACTGCGCCTGCGACAGCAGATTAACTACCGTGTCAGTGATCTTGGTAATAGTAGCGACTATAGCTCACTGGAGATTAACCCCCGCTTCTTCTTCGACTTTGCGATGGAGGGGCTTACCTGGGGCATCGGTCCCGGTTTTGGCTATGCGTGGCTAGACGATGGTCAGAACAGAGAGGGTGGCTGGTCGCTACAGGCCGGTGCAGAGGTCGAGTATCGCAGCGGCGCCCTGTTTGCCGGAGCCGGTGTGCGTTATCAGGCGACCGAAGATTTGGAAAATAGTAACGATAATATAAATAACACCACGGCCCAGTTAAAACTGGGGGTTAATTTTTAGAACAGGGTGTGTAGGTCGGGTTAGCGCAGCGTAACCCGACAATCCTCCGAATCTATCCGGCTGTCGGGTTACGCCCCGTGGGCTAACCCGAGCTACATAGCTACATAACTACCACGCTTTCGCTTTAAAACCTTTCCGGTTCACTAGCGCCGCCGAGCTACCGGTCGCACGAATACTGAGCAGGCCACGCTTTTCGACCATCTTCTCCGCACCAGCATCGGCCTGCAACCACGCCATAGCACCACGCACTCGACCATCTTCTCCGCACCAGCATCGGCCTGCAACCACGCCATAGCGCCATAAATCGTGTTATGGCTATAAGGCTTTAACATCGTCTGGGCGCAGGGTGGTTTTGACTTCGATAAAGACCACTTCGTTGCCATTATGGGCGATGATATCAAACTCATAACTGCCACCATCTTTGCGTTGCCCCTTCAGGCGGGTGGTGGTATCGGCTACCTCGATACCATAAGCGATCACGCACCACACACTATTTACAGATCTTCTGGTTTTAACCCGGTATGTTTAGCAATACGCGCCAGCATATGTGGACCAATATCTTCTGAATCATGAAAAGCGAAGGTAAAATTAGGCCAACCTTCACGCACCAAAGTTCGATGAGAACCGCTTTGGCGCTTTAGCAACCAGCCTATTCGTAGCAGAGCAGCATAGAGACGCCGAGCTTTAACCGAACCCCACTGGCTCATGCAGCTACTGATAATGAAAGGTTAATCACCACTGGCCCGGTTTCACTATTCTCCAACTGCTCTGCGACGACCCGAAGAGCCAAAATCTCAGCTCTGATCATCGCCTCACTCTCGGTTTGACCATAAGCTAACACACCAGGCAGTTGAGGCACTTCCGCTATCCATCGACCATCATTTTCCTGTTCACACTCAAGGGTAAAATTCATTTTTTCACTCATCTATAACTCATAATTTCGCTGCATTAAGGATCATCACTATCTATCACAGATCGAATTAGCACAGCATAACCCGACAATACCCCTACCACGCTTTCGCTTTAAAACCTTTCCGGTTCACCAGCGCCGCCGAGCTACCGGTCGCACGAATACTGAGCAGGCCGCGCTTTTCGACCATCTTCTCCGCACCGGTATCGGCCTGCAACCACGCCATAGCGCCATAAATCGTGTTATGGCTATAGCGCGGTACCCACTGTTCAATGTGGTTTAGTTTATGCAAAAACGCTTTAACATCGTCCGGGCGCAGGGTGGTTTTGACTTCGATAAAGACCACTTCGTTGCCATTATGGGCGATGATGTCAAACTCATAACTGCCACCATCTTTGCGTTGCCCCTTCAGGCGGGTGGTGGTATCGGCTACCTCAATTCCATAAGCGGTCAAAAGTGGTACTAAGTCCCCTTCAACTAACGACTCCATTAACCGACCCCACTGGCTGGTAAAGAGGTCGTTAAGCTTTTTAATTCGCTTATCAGTCTCTTTAAAGCGTTTATCGGTCTCTTTAAAGCATTTATCGGTCTCCTCCCTTTGCTCTTTTATCAGGCGGTCGTTCTCCTGAATGCGGCGGTCGGTCTCTTTAGATTGCTCGGCCACTTCGCGCAGGATTTTCCAGACCTCTTCAGGGCCGACTCTCTCTTCTGTGTTCATATTCAACTGTTCCTAAAAACCTAAGCAAAGTTGCTCATGGCGGTTTTTGGTAATTCGCTCTCCGTTGATAACACCCTTGCGGGCGAGCAACTGGAGTCCTGGTTGAGCAGTCCCAACCGGATGGCCGGTCAACACCGGCAACATGGGCAGTTTCAGCCATCGAAACCCAGCTTGCGCCATAAAAATTGCCTCGATGTTCATCCTGAACAGAGAACAACCTTGCGATTCGACTTCGACTCTAACCATGGCACGCAAAACTTTCGCGCTTGTAGATAACCTATCTACGGTGGAAAATTCTAATGACAAATAAATAAAAAATCAAGAACTGTTTTTTGCTCCTGTAGCGGTTCGGTTAAGCGTAGTCATTATAACCTGAACCCAATAAGTTGGGCACGCTGTGCTTCAACCCCTACCCGTCACAAAACAAAAGCACGATCCGCATTCCCACGCCAGAGCGTGGGAACGAGATAAAACAGAGTCAACCATACCCCCACAGCCACAGCGGAAGCAAAGGATAAAAAATAAAAAATCAAAATCACTGTCCGCTACGAAACAGCCGCACACCGAAAGAGTTGGCACGGTTGCCGTTGTCGGAGTTGCCATAGTTGAAATCGACATACCAGGCATTGCCACTATTGTAGGCATTGGCCGAAGCCGACCAGACAAAAGCCGATGGCGTATTGGGAAATATCGTCTCATTAATGGCAGGATTGATACGACAGTTTTCCACCAAAGTTAACAGCTCTTTAAGGTTGGGCAGGTGCCAATCTGTATACCCAGCAAAACCACCACCGGCATTTAGGGTTACCGGACGCTGTAGTGCTACATCCCAGGTTAGGTTTTCTGCACCGCCTGTGGCACAATCAGGATCACTTAAACCTTCAACACACTGTTTCCACATCAGCAATTCAGAGTCACCGCCAAACCAGCATCACTACATAGCCTTGCTTTCTTGGCGACAATAACCCCCCCTCTTCTCAACATTTCCTTGTTGAAAAGTCAGCTATTTCAAATTGTACAGCGGTGTTGAGTGAGCTTGTCTCCAGTGTGTAATGAGGGTTATCCCGAATTTCGGAGCGGGGATCTCCATCGTCTTTTAATTATGGCTCTGCGATAGCGGGAAATTCGTGGTTTAAATCGGCCAATAGGGGCATCATATTCTCCGCTTAATGGGAGGAGCTGTTAACAGTTGTAGCTGCATTCGCTAGGCTGTTTAACCCGCTTACCCCTGCCCTATTCTCGAGTTTTTGGCTCAGGTGTTAGTTTTTAATGCGAATTTATCTCGATAACTGTTGCTTTAATCGACCCTACGATGATCAGTCTCATCTGACTATTTTGTAAGGAGTACATTCAATGACCGATACCGAAATCAGGCTGCGCGGCATGGAGCTTTTAGCTAATGGCCTCGGCGAGGTAGAAGCCGAGCGGTTTATTGCCCTAATGATGCGCGAACCCTTTGATTATACTCAATGGCGCCAAAATAACCTGCCACAAGAGACCTCGGTTGCTGAGTTAAGCCGGTTAGCGATGAAACATCAAGATATGATTCCCCCCTCCAACCTCCCCCCGCTGGGGGGTCCCTAACCGATCCTACACAGATCACGACTAGACTGCCGCCATGCGCCACCACCGACTCTACCAACCCCACCTGAGTGCGGCTTGTCAGCTAGCGCTCTCTGCTGACAATAGCCACTATCTTTGCCATGTCGTCAAAGCGCGTGTCGGGGAGTCGATTAGGCTATTTGACGGCCACTCTGAGGGTGAATATCACGCGACCATCGTGCAAATGGATCGCCGCCACTGCCTCGTCGAAGTCGGCGCTTGGCAGCCGGTTGAACGCGAATCGCCTCTGCATATCACCCTGCTACAGGGGGTCTCTAAAGGGGATCGCATGGAGTGGGTCGTACAGAAGGCGACCGAGCTAGGGGTGAGTCGCATCGTGCCCATTTTGAGCGACTACAGCGTAGTCAAACTCAACCTAGAGCGGCAGCAGAAGAAGCAGCAGCAGTGGCAAGCTATCGCTACCGCCGCCACAGCGCAATCGGGGCGCTGCCGTATCGCTACCATTGAGCCGTTGCAGAGCCTACAGGCGTGGTTACAGACCCACCCCCCCGAACCGCAGCAGCTGCGTTGGCTACTCCACCCGACCCCCCTTGAGGCCCCTTTGCAGCCACCGCCTCCCCTCCATCCGGCCACGGCTCTGCTCTATATCGGCCCAGAGGGGGGGATCAGTGACAGTGAAATTGAGCTGGCACGACAGCAGCAGTTTATCCCTATTACCCTCGGTCGGCGGATTTTGCGCACCGAAACGGCGACGATTGTGGCGTTAAGCCGACTACAGTTAGCCTTTGGCGATCTGGGGGGTGGGTAGCGAATCGTCACTCTCTGCCGTCACTGCCTGCTCAAACTGAGTTCGCTCCTGCTGTAGCTGCTCCCACAGCGGCTGGTAGTGGGCTGAACAGTTCGCTTTGGCAGCCATTTCGAGCTGTAGCGCCGCTACTCTCAGCCTCTCAGCGGCGACATTGCCCGCCATCCCTTTTAATTTGTGGCAGGCTTGAACTAGCGCGTCGCTATCGGCTGCCACCACGGCGGCGCTAATCGTCTCCATCGTCTCTGGCAGTAGCTTGATCACCTCCGCTAACACTAGGCGCAAAATCGACCAGTCGCCACCGAAGTTACCCTCCACTAGCTTCGCGGCAGGCCAGGTCGGACACCCCTTATCCACCCACGCCAAGGTAGCTCCCTCTAGGTCGTTCGAGCCCTCGTCCGCCCCACAACCCTGCCCCTTCAGCCAGCGCTGCAATTTATAGCCAAGATCGGCTTCGGTCACCGGTTTAAGAACAAACTCATCTAGCCCCGCCTCTAACACCCGTTCGCGCTCACCGGCTAGGGTATTGGAGGTCATCGCAACCACGGGAACAGTCGCGGCTGTCGCCCCCCCTGAGCGTTGACGCAGCCGCTGAGTCGTCTCCACTCCATCCATTGTGGGCATTTGAATGTCCATAAGTACCGCGTCATAGGGGCTCTCGGCTAGCTGTTGCAGCGCCTCGGCACCACTGGCGGCGACATCGACCTCCAAGCCGAGGCGCTGCAACACCAACCGCGCTAACATTCGGTTAGGCGCGACATCATCGACCACCAAGACCCGTCCATGTAGGCGGGTAACCGGCTGCGAGAGCTGACTCCGCTCTAACGGTAACATCACTGCGAATATCGTCCCCTCGCCTAACTGACTCTCTAGCTCAATAGAACCATCCATGAGTTGAATCAGGCGGGCGCTAGTTGCCAGCCCCATCCCCGCCCCCTCATAGGATCGCGATAGGCGGCTATCGAGCTGGGTAAGGGGCTGAAACAGCCGTTTTTGATCTGAAGCGCTAATCCCGATGCCGCTATCTTCGATCTTAAACCGCACTTTGCAGCCGTTTTGGGTCAGCTCAGCGAGACGGCACTGTAGTAGCACTCGCCCAGTGGGGGTAAATTTAAGCGCATTGTCGAGTAGGTTAGAGAGGAGGCGGGTGATGCGGGGCAGATCACCTCGCAACACTAGTGGCTGGTGGTGGAGCATATCGATCTCAAACTGTAGCCCCTTCGCTTCGGCTGGGGCACGAAACTGCCGCTCTAGCGAGTCTAGCAGCTCGGTTAGATCAAAATCGACCGGTTCTAGTTGCAGTCTCTCCTCTGCCGCTGCCGAAAAGTCGAGCACCTGTTCGACCAGATCTAGCAGTACCTTGCCACTTCGCTGTACTAGCAGTAGCGCTTGGCGCTGCTGCTGTGACAGTGAGTCATCGAGTAGCTGCTCACTCAACCCTAACAGAATATGTAGCGGGGTACGCATTTCGTGGCTCATCGTCGCCAGAAAGTGGGCTTTACTCTCGCTCACCTCTTGGGCAATCTCGACGCGACTCTCTGCCGCAGGGGGAGGCGGTTCGGGATCAACTTGGGGGGGGGTGTGGCTGCCCAACCAGAACTGTAGCTGCTGCAATAGCGCTTTTATCCCTATCGGTTTGGCGAGGTAGTCATCCATTCCCGCCTCTAGTGCCCGCTGCCTGTCGGAGCTCATCGCGTTAGCGGTCATCGCTACCACGACTAGTGGCACCCGCCCCTGCTCACTCTCCCACTGCCGCAGCCGTCGGGTCGCCTCTAGCCCATCCATAATGGGCATCTGTACATCCATTAATACCAGATCGTAGGGGTGCGACTCAATGAGCGCTAGTGCCTCCTGACCACTATCGGCATAGTCAACTGTTAAGCCGAAACGGGTTAGCATCATTCCCGCCACCATCTGATTCGCTTTCACATCATCGACTACCAGTACTCGCCCCTGCAGCGATTGTGACGGCTGCGGTTGCAGATCCGACAATAGGGCTCTTGCCTCTCCCTGTTCTAACCGCAGTTTGACCCGAAAGGTGCTCCCCTCCCCTTCATGGCTAGTGAAGCTAATGTCGCCCCCCATGAGCTGGGCTAGTTGACGACTAATTGCCAACCCCAGACCGGTGCCGCCATATTTGCGGCTCTGCGAGCTATCGGCTTGGGAAAAGGTCTGAAACAGTTGCGACTGCGATTCAGGGGGGATGCCGATGCCGGTATCGCTCACCTCAAACTGTAGCTCAATGTTGCCATCGGTCATATCGATCATGCGACAGCCGAGCCGCACCTCACCTTGTTCGGTAAATTTAAGCGCATTACCGAGCAGATTGGTCAATATCTGTCGTAGTCGGTGCGGATCGCCTAGTAGCCAGAGCGCTGGCGGCTCCACACAGGTTAAGAGTAGTCGTACCCCCTTTTGCTGCGCCTGCTCTTTAAATAGCGCCATCAGTTCGGTTATCAGCGTGGTCAGCTCAAAATTAATTCGCTCTAACTCGATTTTACCCGCCTCCACCTTGGAGATATCGAGAATATCGTTAATAAGCGCTAATAGCTCAGTGCTGCTTTGATGCGCTAACTGTAGCTGCTGCTGTTGAGTCGGATCCTGCTCACTCTGTAGCAGCAGTTCAAGCATCCCTAAAATAGCGTGCATGGGGGTACGAATTTCGTGGCTCATGCTGGCTAAAAACTGGCTTTTGATCTGATTCGCCCGCTCGGCCTCCTCCTTGGCCTGCTGTAGAGTGGTCACATCTAGCAGCCACGCTAAAACGGCTCGCTGCCTATCAAACTCAACCGTGGTATAGCTAGCCAATACCCATACCGCGTGGCTACGGCCGGGCAGCCGCAGTTCGACTAGGCGGTTAAGCACCGACTCCCCTTGGGCTAGCTGCTGCTTAATCGTCTCATACTGCGCCGGTTTGGCGTAGTAGTGGCGAATATCGTCCTGATTGAGGCGGGCATTTTCGATCTGTAGCAGTTCGACATAGGCGCGATTCATAAATAGCAGCCGATTATCATCAAAGGCGGAGATCCGAATAGCTACCGGTGAGACCGATAAAATTTGCGCCATCGTCTGCTGCTGCGCTAACTGTTCGGTCTCGGTCTGTTTGCGGGAGGTGATATTCAGATGGATCCCCGATATCCACTCCGGTTCGCCCGTTTCGGTACGGCTAAAGAGCTTACCGTGAACATAGATCCAGACCCAGTGCCCCTCCTTATGGCGCATTCGCAGTTCACACTCATACTGCGCTGTCTTGCCGGCAAAGTGGTCGGCTAGCGCCTGCTGCGCCAACTCTAGATCTTCGGGATGAACTCTGTTCGCCCATGTCTCAAAGGTGATCGGTGCTACCTCCTCTTGGGTATAGCCTATCATGCTTAACCACGGCTGGTTAAAATAGACCTCGCCGCTGGCGACATTCCACTCCCAAAAGGCGATATGCGTCCCTAGCAGCAGCTCCTGCATCTGCTGCAGTCGCTGATTATCATCAAGCCGCGCCATCGTTCCCTCCAACGCTCTTGGTTTCGCTAGCCAGCCGACGAATATAGCCGTGCCACAGGGTGCTACCATCGGCCATCCGCTCTGGGGTCGCCTCTCCTTCGACCCAAATCGTATCGCCACCTACTCGATTGATCCGATAGGTGTCGCGCCATAGGGTTAGCTGCGTCATGGAGGCCGTAATCGATTCGACCACCCGCATTAAATCATCGGGGTGGAGCAGTTTAAATACCGCGGCAGCATCACTCATCACCTGCTGCGGTGAGAGGCCATAGATAGACTCCATTGCCTTGCTAGCGTAGGGGAAGGCGGTACGACCATCGGGCCACTGCTGATACTGGTAGAGCACCCCCGGTACATGGTTAGCCATGCTCTCGAAGCGTCGTGTCGCCTCCTTTTGCGCCACTTCGGCGCTCTTATCGACCAACAGTAGTAGTAGCTGGCCGCTCTCCAGCTCCCTTGCCGACAGCGGCATCAGATGAACATCTACCCACCGTCCTCTCTGATGGCGCTGGCTGCGCAGTTCGAGCGGGCCGACAGAGCGCGGCTGAGAGCTAGGGGTTAGGGCGCTAAAGCGCAGCAGCTCATAGAGCTGTTCGCGCGAGTCGTGTTCAAATAGTTGCAGTACCGGCTGCTGCTGTAGTGAGGCGAGGGCGCTGATATTGAATAGCTGCCGCGCCTGCCGGTTAAGTTCGATCAATACCCCGCGACTATCGACCACCAGCGCCGGCAGCGGCATCTGCAAAAAGAGCTGCCGATAGCGAGCTAGGTGGAGCGTCGTCTGCGTCTGTGACTGCAACAGCTCCTGATTCTGTAGCTCTAGTTCGGCCTGATAGAGGCGCAGCTCCTCTAATAGCCAACGCACCGACTCGGGATCCGAGGCGATCGCCTCCTCGCGTAACCACTCCCCCTGCTGCTTAAGCGCCGATTCTGCTCGCTGTCGTAGCTGCTGTAGATTAACTCTCGGTTTTGTCATGGCTCTCTTCATCAGCGTACCAATCGGTAATGTTGACATGGCTCACCACCGCACCGAACGCCTCGCCTCGCACCGGCACCGCGTGCATTATGAACCAGCGCCGCTCCCCTGATGAGTGGCAGGGATACTCCATCGCAAACTCCGGCCGGCTCCCCTCTAGCACCTCCCGAATCCCCCACTCTGCGCGAGAGGAGTCACCATCGCCCATCAGTTCGCTATGCTGGCACACCTCTAGGTAGTTAGTCCCGACCCCGGTATGCGCCAGCTCCCGATCCCCGTTCGCTTTAGCAAACCGAATCCAGGCGCTATTGACCATCTCGATACGGCCATCAAAGCCCAACACGGCGATATGTTGCGGCAGCGCATCGAGCACCGCCTGTAGCCTGCGAGCATCGTGAATCGCTGTCACTTCGATAAAGGTCGCCACCGCCCCCAGCCTCTCAGAGGAGGGGATTTGGTAGGGGAACAGACGCACCAACCAGGTCTGCTGCTCATCGAGCGACTCCACCTCCCGTTCAATCATCCGTCGCTGATTGAGCGTGGTGCGTAGATCGGCCATTAATGACGGATAGTCGAGCCGGTGGGAGATATCGTCCAGAGGCCGCCCTAAATCGCCCTCTCGGAGTTTGAAAATTTGCGTTGCATCGGGGCTATAGCGGGTAATCATCAGTTCGCTATCGACAAAGAGGGTCGCAATACCTGCGGCTTTGGCCATCCCGTCGAGATCGGCATTGACGCGGTTAAGCAGAATCACCTTCTCCTGAAACTCAGCGTTAACGGTACTCATCTCCTCGTTAACCGACTGTAGCTCTTCGTTGGCGCTCTGTAACTCCTCGTTAGAGGCCATTAGCTCTTCATTGGTCGCCTGTAGCTCCTCATTGGAGGTCTCTAACTCCTCAATCGTCGCTTGCAGACTCTCACGGGTGGCATCGAGCTCCTGCTCTAGCGTCTGAATCCGCCCTAGCGTCTCTACTTCGACATTGATATTGACTAACGGCGGCGGGTGCTGAAGCTGTTCGGCCACCTCAAAACAGAGCAGCACTTGGGCGCTCTCATCACTGCCACAGGGGTGAACTGAGAGCCTTAGCCGCTCAACTCTCCCCTCCTCTAGCGGTAGATCGATGAGATCTGAGGCGAGCGAGCAGTGATCCCGAAACGCCTTGTGCAGCAGGGCGGTGGCGATTGGCACCAACTTTTCCGGCAAAATACGGTTAATGTGGAGGCTGGCGCTGCCAGATCGGGCACGAAAGTAGGGGCCTAGCTCGCCATAGAGGTGCACGACCTCTTGATTCTCATCAATTAACAGCGCCGGCGGGGCGAACTGTTTAATCAGTGTTGAGAGAGCCCGCTCTTCAGGCCGCAGTTCGTTCTGGTCGGCAACACTGTGTCTGGTTAGAGGGCGTAGGGCGCTTTGACGACTTAGCGATGGGGTAAAGTAGCGCGGCAGCGGCGGCATCACACTACCGATGCGACGAAACAGCTTATGGCGGGCGCTGAGGGTCTCGAAGCCATCTTCACTCCCCGAGAGCGATTCGCTAATACCGAGTAGCAGCGCTCCCCCATCACGAAGGGCGTATTGCAAAGAGCGCAGCGCCCGATCTTGGGCGCCGTTACGAAAGTAGATGAGCGTGTTGCGACAGGAGACTAGATCCATTCGGGTAAAGGGGGGATCGGAGAGCAGGTTATGCCGGGCAAAGACGATGCACTGCCGCAGCTCGTTTTTAACCACAAAGCTATCCCCTTTGCGAATAAAAAACCGCTCTAGCCGCTCCGGTGAGAGCTCTGCTGCGGCCGATTCGGGATAGTGGCCGCTACCGGCGGTATCGATGCACTGCTGTTCGACATCGGTAGCAAATATCTTCAGACTCGGCCAGCGGCGCTGACTCTCAAACGCCTCCAGAAATAGCATTCCCAGCGTATAGGCCTCCTCCCCTGTCGCCGTACCGGCCACCCAGATCCGAATCGTCTCCCCCACCTGGCAACTAGCAACTAGCGGCAGAATCACTTTAGCGTTTAAGCTCGCAAAGACCTCGCTATCGCGAAAGAAGTTGGTCACCGAAATCAACATATCGCGCCGCAGCGTCCTTAGTTCGGCGGTATCGCTCTCTAGCAGATCGAGATACTGGTGCAGCGTCGGGGCGCGGCGAATCTGCATCCGCCTCTCGATACGGCGCATCACGGTAGAGGGTTTGTAGTCACTAAAATCGATCCCACCTACCGATATCAACCGCTGGATAATTTCGGCTAGCAGCTCCTCTTCCGTCATGGTGATATAGGGGATCGTCAGTCGCAAAGACTCACTCTCCTCATAGGGCTGCTGCTGTATGTGGGCCATCAGCCGCACAGGTAGCTCCTCAGGGGGTAAGATCGCATCGACCAGTCCGGTTGCGATCACACTTAACGGCATACCGTTAAACGCGGCGCTATCGGGGTTCTGCGCTAACAGCAGCCCCCCGGCGGCATTAATCGTTACCGCCCCGCGAGTGCCGTCGGTACCGGTACCTGACAAAATAATGCCGATTGAGCGTGAGCCGTAGGCCTCCGACATAGCGGTAAAGAAGATATCGATAGGCAGAGTTAGCTGGCGCGGCTTTTTAGGGGTTAACAGCAGTCGCCCCCGACTAATCCGCATCACCACCCCGGGCGGAATCAAGTAGAGGTGATTTTGAGTGATCGCCATTCCCTCCTCGGCCACACTCACCCCCATACGGGTGTGGCGGGCGAGCAGGTTGTTCATAATGCTTTTATGATCTGGCGAGAGGTGTTGAATCACCACAAAGGCCGCCCCGCTATCAGAGGGGCAGTGGCTGAAAAAGCGCTCTAACGCATCAAGACCGCCGGCTGAGGCGCCAATAGAGACAATATAGCCGCTAAAGGGTTCTGGCTCCTCATTAACTAGCACCTCGCTAGTGTCGTCGCTCGTTGTGGATGAATGTTTAGTCTCTAGTTCGGTATCCATAGCTGACCTGAAAGTATCAAATTAGAGTGATCATCAGCTATTGCAACCGAGCTTTAGGCTCATGACACCCCTCTACAATAAATATTAGTTTTTCAGCCTATTAGCTTTTAATTAAGCGGGGAGTATAACCGAAAAGCCGCTTTTTGTACAGCATAAAAATATACAAAAAATCGCAAAAAAAAAAAAAAAAAAAAAAAAAAAAAAATAAAAAAAAATAAAAAACTAAATGAAAAACCCCTATCCTCGCAAAGAGGGGCACCTCGCCTCCGGTAGCGACATCATCTTCGACATCAGCGGCACCAACGGCTCTAAAGCCTCTATCGCCTCGGTCACACTATAAAAACGACGACAGCGCGACGGTAACTGCACCACCTTAGCCGCTCCTGCTCCACCCAACCAGATTTCGCACTGCGGTGACAAGCCGCGCGACAGCGCCTGTAGCTGCCCATCCACCGCCCGCTTAGGGTAGGCAAGACTGATTGACAGTGCGACAATAGCCGGCTGACATAGCCTTGCGGCGTCAATAATCTGCTCTACCGGTAGCGAACTTGAGATTAGGGTGCAGGGGATGCCTCGCTCTAGCAGCACGGTATGAAACATCTTTAACCCCAGCGTATGCCCCTCTCCTGAGAGGGTCGCTAACAGCAGCGACTGCTGCCCAGCGCAGAAGGGGTGGGGATGGAGTGCCCGATTGAGCAGACACTCCATGTGGCTAGTGAACAGGTGCTCTAAATGGACTGATAAGAGCCCCTTTGCCCACGCATCACCGACAGCTTGCGCTAACGGGGCGGCGCACTGCTCGATAAACTCTAACAGCGTCTCAAAAGAGAGCCGCGCCTGCTCCATCTGCTGATAGTAGCGAGCTGGGTGGTGGATCAGCGCCTCAAACAGCACGACCTCCCGTGGCGTTAACGAGGCAAAAATCGTCTCAAAATCACCCTCTAGCCGCGACTCAGAGTCAGCGTTAGTCGCCTCAGCAGCTAATATCTCCTTAATCACCCCCCCTACCCGTTCACCGGCGCGAACTCGTAATACTACCTGTCGCAGTAGCGCTACCTCCGAGTCGCTATAGTGGCGCTGCCCCTTAGGGTGGCGCTCTGGACGGGGAAACTGGTAGCGGTTCTCCCACTGTCTAAGTGTACCTACTTCAACCCCTAACTGGCGTGAAACGACACCAATTGACACCATACTCAACCCTCCAAAACGGTTTTTTATTGGCTATAACCACCGCAATCCAAATCATTAACAGAGAGAGTACGGCCTGAACAGGGGGGATAGAGTACCTATTTTTGCAATTTTTTGCCACTCTTTACAGATTTCCGGGTGTGATTTAGGTTGTGCTTTTTCGACGGCCGCCCCTACCAAACCCGAAACCGCCCAGTTCGTCGATGTCCAAACAGAGGGCCTCACTAATCGTAGCTTAAACAGGCCAAAAGTAGCATAATCTCCGGCAGGGGTGGGCAACCTGTGAGGTTGCTTGTTTTTTAGAAACTAAGCATATCCCCTTACCCCACCCCACTCTCCTTAAATTTTGGCGAAGCTATTTTTTATACAACAGACAGGATTAAGTGATGATGAATGGGCTGACAAGACGAGCATTTTTAATAGCGATGGCGCAGGCAAGTACAGCCTGTGTGATCTCTTTGGGTCTGACAGGATGTAACGACGATGATAAAGAGGCGAGCTTTGAGCATGGGGTAGCCAGCGGCGACCCGCTCAGCGATAGCGTGATCATCTGGACTCGCGTAACGCCAGTTAACAGTGGAGAGGTAGTCGTCTCTTGGGAGGTGGCGACCGATAGCGGCTTTACCAATCTAGTCAACACCGACAGCACCACGACTGAGGCTAGCAACGACTATACGATTAAGGTGGATGTACGGGGTCTGACTGCCGGCACGAAATACTACTACCGCTTCAAAGCCGGCAATAGCTATTCGGCAACCGGTGAAACCATGACATTGCCAACCGGCAGTCTGGATAGTCTCAAGATGGCTCTGTTCTCCTGCGCCATGTGGGAGCATGGCTATTTTCACGCCTACGCCGATGCCGCAAAACAGTCTCCGGATGTCGTATTCCATAGTGGAGACTATATTTATGAGTATGCTAGTGGCAAATATCCCTCTCCAACAGGTAGCCCGATACGGGTATTTGAACCGACCCACGAGATCGTCACCTTAGAGGACTATCGTCAACGCTACGCCCAGTACCGAACCGATGCGGCGCTACAGGAGCTCCACCGCATCGCCCCTTGGATCGTGATTTGGGATGACCATGAGGTGGCCAACGATAGCTACAAAGAGGGCGCGGAAAATCATGATGAGTCAGAGGGAGACTATATCACCCGTAAAGCGGCGGCTCTTCAAGCCTATTATGAGTGGCTACCGATTCGTATCCAAAATCCGAATGACCTAGCGCAGGCCTACCGCAGTTTCGATTTTGGCGATCTGCTCAGTCTCCATGTTTTGGAGACCCGGCTTCTAGCTCGCGATCTGTCGGCAGCCGGAAAGCAGAGCCAGCTAGCTCTTATCCAAGACCCAGCAGAGCGACAGGCAGCGATGGCCGATCTCACCGCGACACTAGCCGACTCTTCCCGCAAATTGATGGGAGAGACCCAGATGGCTTGGCTGCAACAGAAAATGAGCGCCTCAATGGCTTCGTGGCAAGTCTTGGGGAATGAGACAATGATGGCGCAGATGAAACTTCCACAATCTATTTTGCTATTTGAGCTAGATGCGACCGATTTTGCCGCTATCGCAGCAATGCTGCAATACAATGCCACCATGGGCGGAGCTCCAACGGCGGCAACAATGACCGATGATGGATTGGAAACTGCGATTGTGGCGGCTCTAATTCAAGCCGGTCTGAGCGAGGAGCAGGCCGCTGCTATGGCTCCCGAAAAGGTGACGAAGCTGGAAAAGCTAGCCCAAGAGACCAAATTGCCCTACAACTTAGATGCGTGGGATGGCTACCCCTACGAACAGGCGACAGTGATGGGAATGGCCGCTCAGATCCACCAGACCAAGATCGCGGCGGGCATTCATAGCAACCTAATCGTGTTAACCGGCGACTCCCACAACTCTTGGGCTAACAACCTCCGTTTTGTCGATCCGACAAGCGGTGTTGAAACGCCGGTAGGAGTCGAATTTGCCGGCAGCAGCGTCTCCTCGGTCGGACTGGAAAAGGAGTTGCAAGAGCTGCTAGTTAGCGGTGGAGTCATCACACCGGAGCAGTTTGATGCCGATCTATTTGCCGGCATATTTAACTACTATATCGAAGATAATCAGTTTTTGGATATGAAGCATCGCGGTTACACCCTAGTGACCTTCACCAAAGAGCAGGCTAAAGCGGAGTATCATCAACTAGATAATATTTTGACCAGCCACTACGACACCTCGGCCAAACGCATCACCACCATCACCGTTAAAAACGGTGCCCATAAAATCGACTCTATCGCCTAATTGAAATTGAAGCGCTCGGGGGCTGAACTGTTCAGCCCCCTACCTTTTTCACCCAGTTAATTTAGCCCCCAAACGCTGTGCTAGCACCGTTAACTGCCGATGCGCCTCTTCATACTCAAACTCATCCACCAGCGCCGCCACCCGCTCTAGCTGATCCTGTTGTCGTGAGCCGAGCAGTTTAAACAGCGGCTGTAGCTTCTGTGCCGTATCGTACTGGTAGCACTGCATCGCCTGCGACACGCTATTGAGCTGCTCAGTTAACGCCTCCCTATCGAACGATGATATCTCCGCTTCATCGCTATCGTCCCCAACGGGGGTTAGCTCCTCCCAATGACAGGCCTTTAGTGCCGCCATCACCCGCTCTAGCTCCTGCTTAAGCGCCAAAAACGACGACTCACAGTCAGCGCTCGACTCGCGGCACTGCAGCTCCAGCACGCTAGCTAGCTCAGAGAGCCGCTCGGCACCTATATTCGCCGCCACCCCCTTTAGGGTATGGGCTAAACGGATAAGTGTCTGCGGCTGCGACTCCTCTAACGCTTGGGTAAACGACTCGCTAAAGTGGCCTTGATTGTCAATAAATCGGTAGAGCAGTTTTTGATAGAGCTTCGGGTTACCGTTAGCCGCTTTTAGCCCCTGATGAACATTAATCACCCCTTCTAAAGGCGCTAAACTGCTCGCTACGCCTCTTAAGAGGAGATCAGCCTCAATCGTGGCGCTAGCTGGATTAACAGAGCCGCTCTCTGCCGCTAACCACTTCATTAAGGTCGCCTCAAACTGTTCGGTATCAATCGGTTTCGTAAGATAGCCATTCATGCCGGCGGTAAAGGCGCGTTGTCGATCTTCGGCCATCGTGTTTGCGCTCATAGCAATAATCGGCACCTGAAACGGCACTTGGGCAGAGGCACCGCGGCGCCGAATCTCCCGCGTCGCGCTGTAGCCATCCATCACCGGCATCTGAATATCCATTAAAATCAGATCAAACCGCTGCTGTTCGAACTGTTGCAGCGCCTCAGCGCCATTATTGACACTCACCACCTGTAGTGGATACTGAGAGAGCAGCTCTAGCGCTAACTCACGATTGAGATCATTATCCTCCACCAACAGTACCCGTCGCCGAGGCAGGGAGTGGGGCACAGTCGCTCGCCGCCGCCGTGGCATATCACCGGCTACGATGAGTTTCAGAGTCGTGGTGGCCAACAGCGCCTGCTTTAACACCGAGGGGAGCAGCGGTTTATCGAGCACCGCCACCACACTCGGCATCGTTTGGGTCTGTTCGGCAACTAGCTGTGCATTGTGGCAGGTCACAAAGATCACCTTAGGCAGCTCGAAACGAGGTTCAATACACATTAGCCGCTGCACCAGCTCAACGCCGGTCATCTCAGGCATCCTCCAGTCTAGCAGCAGGTGGGTGTAAGGCTCTCCGGCTCGCGCCTGCGCCTCTATTTTGGCTAACGCCTGATAGACTAAACTCTCACTCTCGAAACGGACACCCAAAAGCTGTAGCTGTGCCACATGGGCATTCATTGACACCCGATTATCGTCAATGACCAGCAGTTTAAGCCGCTGCAAGCGTTTACTATCACCCGCAGAGCTAACCACCCTCTGCCGCCCTAGTGTCACGGTAAACGAAAACCGACTCCCTTGGCCAAGCTCACTCTCTAGCCAGACCCGCCCCCCCATTAGCGTCACTAACTGCTGGACAATCGACAATCCTAACCCCGTACCGCCATATTGGCGCGTGGTAGTGCTATCGGCCTGCACAAAGGGCTGAAACAGAAACTGCTGCTGTTCAGGCGAGATGCCGATACCGCTATCACACACCGAACAGAGGAGCTCGACCGACTCAGGCGAACACTGTTCGTTAGCGAGAGAGATCGTGATCTCTATCTCCCCCCCCTTAGGGGTAAATTTAATCGCATTTGCGCTAAGATTGGAGAGAATCTGCTCTAGGCGCAGTGGATCACCAATGAGATTGAGCGGTAGCTGTGGCTGTAACACGATATTGAACTCTAACTGCTTCTCCTTTGCCTGCAACCGAAGCTGATTAGCGATACTATCGAGCACCGACTCTAGGTTAAACTCAATCTTCTCTAAGGTAATTTTCCCAGCCTCCCCTTTAGAGTAGTCGAGTATATCGTTAATAATACGCATTAAGTTTCTACCCGAGAGGTGGATCTTCTCTAAAAAGTTTCGCTCTCTGGCCTCTAACGACCCACTGAGCGCGAGTTGACTCATGCCGATAATCGCATTCATCGGGGTGCGAATTTCGTGGCTCATATTGGCTAGAAACTGACTTTTGGCTCGATTAGCGTTCTCTGCGGCGATAATCGCCTGCTCTAAACGCTGTCGGCTCTGCTTTAACTGCCGATCAGCCTCCTGCCGCTCGGTCACATCGCGATTGGAGGCGCGGCGGCTAATCTCGCCCGACTCGCTATCGACCACCGCGCGGCAGATATGCTCTAACCAGCACACACTGCCATCGGCTCGATAGATGCGAAAGGTGATCGCCCCGGGGGCCTCATTATCAAAGTGGTTCGCAAAGTGGTGCCTAACCTGTCGCTGATCGTCGGGGTGGACAATCTCTAGTAGTAGATCGGGCTGCTGCTGAAACTGCCTCTCATGGTAGCCGGTAATGTGGTAGCAGGAGGGGGAGCAGAAGAGCAGCTCACCATCGGCTCTAATCCAAGTCTCCCAATCTACCGTATATTGCAACACAGTGGAGTAGAGCTGCTGTGACCGTAACAGTTCGGTTGAACGCTCGGCGACCAGCCGCTCCAGATGTCTCTGGTGCTCTACTAGCTCGGCACTCGCTTGCTGTAGCGCAAACTCGGTCTCCTTATCAACTAACAGTAGTAGCTGCTGTCCGACCGCCGTCTCCCCTCCCGGCAGTGCCATGAGATGAATATCGACCACGCCCTCCTCGCCACGGTTGTCAAGCGATCCAGCTAGCCGCACAGGGCCTAAGGTATAGGGCTGCCCCTCGGTATCTCGTTTCAAAAGCTCATGCAGCACCTCCCTATCTTGTCGTTGAAATAGGCGTAGTAGCGGTCGATGGAGAAGCTCGCTACTTTGTAGCTGAAACAGCTTTTGCGCCTGCTGATTTAACTCCACCAAAATACCACGACTATCGACCACCAGCGCCGGTAGTGGAATCAGATGGAACAGTAGCCGGTAGCGCTCTAAGTTGAGACTCGCCTTCGATTCGGCCACCAATAGCTCCTGATTCTGCTGCTCCAGCTCGGCTTGATAGAGGTGTAGCTCCTCTAAAAGCTGCTGCACCAGTGCCGACTCGTCGCTCAGAGGCTCGGTCGGATTATCGTGCTCGGCTAACCAGCGCTGATGGCTCTCCATCGCCTCTTTAACCCGTTGGCGCAAACGATGCAAATTGACCTGTTGCCCCGATCTCTCTCTCATCAACCTTGCCCTCTCCTAGAAAAAATCCCCCCTATATTCACTAGGGGTATTGTAACATAGCACTCTTGCGAACCCTTTTTCCGTTTCGATAACGACCCACCAACACAGCAAAGGAGCAGCGCGGTATGAAGCAAGCGGTTGTCATTTTATCAGGCGGGCAGGACTCCACCACCTGCCTCTATTGGGCGCTATCGCGCTGGGAGCGAACGCAACTGACTGCACTCACCTTCGACTATGGCCAGCGCCACCGAGCAGAGCTTCACGCTGCCCGTCAGATTGCCGCACTAGCGGGAGTTAGCCATCTCGAACTGCCGCTAAATACCTTTGCCGCCCTCGGTGGCACTGCGCTAACCGAGGCCTCGATTGCTGTCGAGCCGCCGACAACGGGACTACCCAATACCTTTGTCCCGGGTCGGAATCTCATCTTTCTCACCTTTGCCGCCGCATTAGCTTGGCAGCAGGGGGCACACCACCTAGTCACCGGTGTCGCCCAGACCGACTACAGCGGCTATCCCGACTGCCGCCAACCGACGATTGCGGCCCAGCAGCGAGCGCTACAACTGGGGCTAGAGTACGATATAACTATCCATACCCCGCTCATGGAGCTCACCAAAGCAGAGACGGTGACACTAGCACAACAGCTCGGAGCGATGGAGGCGCTCGCTTGGAGCCATAGCTGCTATAACGGTAGCATCCCCCCCTGTGGCCACTGCGCTGCCTGCCAACTACGAGCGGCCGGTTTTGCCACCGCCGGCGTGGTCGATCCACTACGACAACGATTAGGCCTAACCCCATGAGCAGCCCTCTCTATGCCGTAGCCACCGCATCGTTCGAAGCCGCCTGCCGCCTCGAATCGCTACCTGCCCACCACCCGGCACGGGCACTCCACGGCCACTCCTATCTAGCGCAGCTGCGTTGTCGCTATCCCGATCATAGCGATCCCGAAGCGCTACGACAGCAGCTACAGCAGGCGGTTACCCCGCTCGACTACTGCGATTTAAATAGGGTGATCGCCGAACCGAGCGATGAGAATATCGCCCGCTGGCTGCATACCCAACTTAAACCGCTTCAGCCACAACAGATCGGCATCCAGAGCGTTGCCACCCAAGGGGTCGATCTCGATAGTCAAGAGAGTGCCCATATCTGGCATAGGTTCCGCTTTGAAGCGGCCCACCAGCTACCTAATGTCCCGCCAGGACACCCATGTGGTCGAATGCATGGCCACGGTTTTGAGGTCATTCTCCATCTACAACAGCCCCTCCATGGAGCCATCATGGGCTACGACTATCGCCAGCTACAGCAGCTATGGCAGCCGCTACATCAACAGCTACACCAGCGCTGTTTGAACGATATTGCCGGACTGGAGAACCCCACCAGCGAACAGCTCTGCCGTTGGATTTGGCGCCAGCTAAAACCCAAACTACCGCTACTCTCCTGGGTAACTAGCTACGAGACCCACAGCTCAGGCTGCCACTATAATGGCGAACAGTACCATATCTGGAAAGAGCTGCGTTTTGAGAGCGCCCTAAAACGCGCCGTGGCCGGTCAACCACGACTCTATGGCCACAGCTACCGTATTCGGCTCCATCTGACTGCCCCGCTCGATGCCGTTTTGGGCTGGACAGTCGATTACGGAGAGGTCAAACAGCTCTTTCAACCGATCTATCAGCAGCTCGATCACCAGCTACTAAACCAACAGCTTGCCGAGCCCTCGCTGCCCAACCTGCTCTACCACATTGAGGCGGCGCTAGTGCCAAGGCTACCGCAGTTAAGCCGAATCGATCTGCTGCAAACGCCCGAGATCGGGGCGGTGTTGCAGCGCGAGACGGGGGAGCCGGTGGTACCGGTTTAGGCCAAAGGTGCCGAGTGTCGGTTATTGTGGGTCGTCACACTGGCTAAACGCCTCTTCTAACAGCTGCCGCTGCTGCACCGCGTGCAGCTTAAATGAACCGACGGCAGGCGCCGCACTACAGGAGCGTCCCACATATTCAAGCTGCTGCTGTGGCAGCAGACATTGACGAATAGGGTGCTGGCTAGCATACCACGCCCCCTGATTTTTTGGCTCCTCTTGACACCAAACGACCTGCGTGGTGTAACGGTAACGCTGTAACACGCCGGTTAAACACGCTTTAGGAAAGGGGTAGTGCTGCTCTAAGCGAATAATCGCCACCTGCTTGCAGCCTAGTTCACGCCGCTTTTGCAGCAGCTCGTAGTAGAGCTTGCCGCTACAGAGCAGCAGCCGCGTGACCTCTCGCGGCTTAGGGGCATCGCTATCATCCATCACAGTGAAAAACTCCCCCTGATAGAGCTGCTCTAAGGATGAGATCGACTCTTTGTGACGCAGCAGCGATTTGGGCATCATGACAATGAGCGGCTTGCGATAGGGGCGCACCATCTGCCGCCGCAGCAGGTGAAAGAGCTGTGCCGGAGTCGAGGGGAGGCAGACCTGAATATTCTGTTCGGCACAGAGCTGTAGATAGCGCTCCAGCCTAGCTGAACTGTGCTCCGCCCCCTGCCCCTCATAGCCGTGGGGGAGAAACATCGTCAGACCACACAACCGCCCCCACTTCGCTTCGCCCGAGCTGATAAATTGATCGATCACCACCTGCGCCCCATTGGCAAAGTCGCCGAACTGCGCCTCCCATACCACCAGCGTCTTCGGCTCTGCGGTAGCGTAGCCATACTCATAGGCGAGCGCCGCCTCTTCCGATAGCAGCGAGTCGATGACACTACACTCCGGCTGCTCCGGTGCAAGGTGTTGCAGCGGAATATAGGCCTCCGCCTGATGTTGATTATGCAGTACCGCGTGGCGGTGGGAGAAGGTTCCTCGCCCCGAATCTTGCCCCGAGAGACGAATATCGAACCCCTCCATAATCAGCGTAGCGTAGGCCAAGGTCTCGGCCGCCCCCCAGTTAATAGCGAGGGCACCTGCGGCCATTTTGCGCCGATCCTCTAACACTCGCGCCACACGGGGGTGGAGCTTAAACCCCTCCGGTAGCTGCTGTAAGCGCTCTGAGACTAGCCGCAGACGCGCTAAAGAGACCGCACTTTGACACGGCAGCTCCCAGCTCTGTTCTAGATAGGGACGCCAGTTGACCCGAAACTCACTCTCAATCCGGCTCGGCCCGATATCAAGCGCTACCACCTCCCCCGCCACTAGCCGCTGACGATAGTCGTGCTGGAGCCGTTTTACCCCCTCTTCAGTCAATAGCTGCTCGGCTATCAGCCGCTCACTGTAGCGCCTCACCAGAGTTGGGTGGGTGGCGATCTTTTGGTACATCATCGGTTGGGTAATTGCCGGCTCATCGGCCTCATTATGGCCGTGGCGCCGATAGCAGACTAGATCGATAACCACATCTTTATGGAAGTGTTGTCGATACGCCAGCGCCAGCCGTCCGACCCACACCACTGCATCGGGATCATCGCCATTGACATGCAAGATGGGTGCCTCGACCATCTTCGCCACATCGGTCGCATAGAGGGTCGAACGGGTATCGCGGCGATGGCTAGTGGTAAAGCCTATCTGGTTATTAATCACAATATGGAGTGTGCCACCGGTGGTATAGCCTCTAGCCTGCGACATCTGTAGCGTCTCCATCACCACCCCTTGAGCGGCAAAAGCAGAGTCGCCATGCACCACCACCGGCACGACCCGCTCGCGACGATGGTCACCATAGCGCTGTTGGCGAGCCCTCACCGAACCCTGTACCACAGGGGCAACAATCTCCAGATGGGAGGGGTTGAAGGCCAACACGAGATGGAGCGGTACGCCGGCGGTATTTATATTAGTGGAGTAGCCCTTATGGTACTTCACATCACCGGCACCGGGCTGCTCTAGCTCCCCCTCAAACTCATTAAAGAGCCGTTGGGGCGCTTTACCTAAGATATTAATCAGCACATTAAGCCGCCCCCGATGGGCCATACCAAGGACAATCTCCGCTATCTTCTGCTCACCTGAACGCTGTATTAGATCATCTAGTAGCGGAATCAGCGCCTCCCCCCCTTCGAGCGAAAAGCGCTTTTGGCCGACATAACGGCTATGGAGATAGCGCTCTAGCCCCTCAGCCGCGACAATGCGCTGTAGTAGCCGCTGTCGGGTCAGGCTATCGAGGGGGGGACGAGGACGCTCAATCCGCTGCTGTAACCACCGCTTTTCGGCCGTATCGCTCAGGTGCATATAGTCATACCCGATCGTGCCGCAGTAGCTCTGGCGGAGCTGGGCGAGGATATCTTTGAGCATTAACTCCTGCGGAGCGACTAACGAGCCGGTATCAAAAAAGAGGCTCATATCCTCCTCAGTTAGCTGATGATAGGCCGGATTGAGCTCCTCGATACCGCTCGCTGGATAGTGCTTTAACGGATCGAGATCGGCACACTGATGGCCACGAACACGATAGGCGTCAATCAGCCGCAGCACCGCCCCCTGTTTAGCCGCTGTCGGTCGGGGTGCGGTAGTCTCGGCAACGAGAGTGGCCACAGGCGGTGGAGCGTTTAACTGCCTTGATTGTTCAATCGCTACTTGGGGCGGCGCTGAGGCGTGGGGATCGTCAAAATAGCGCTGCCACCTTAACGGAACTCGCTGCCTATCTTGAAGATAATCGTCGTAGAGCGCCTCAATATAGGGCGCATTTGCACCATACAAAAATGAGCTGCCGAGCAGCTCGGTGACGCTTTTGCTCATCCTCTCACCCATCGTTGCTATTAAACCGCGCTAACAGTACCACAACAGCTAGCCCTTGAGCCATACATTGACACGCTGTTCATCATTCCCCTAAAGTTGAGCCCTCCCCAGTCGATAGATAGGGTAACAATAGAGCTGGAAAAAAGCGTTACCAAGACGCCTGTTCAGCATAATCAGCCTGTCCTTAGCCTTGATAAAAATAACCCGCCCTCTGGCGGGTTCTGTTTTTTCTGATCTTACCGAACGCCCTTTGTTACAATCGGCCCCATTCTCGTCCCGATTCACCAAAAAGCACTTAACAGATGGCTACTTATGGATAGTTACTACCCCTCACCGGCCCCCGATCTACTCACTTGGGTCATTGCCGATCTACACCACCAGCGCAGCGCAGAACTACAGCAGACGCTACTTGATATCCACCCGCAGGATATCGCCGCGCTACTCGAGGCGCTGCCGTTAGAGCAGCGGCTACAGCTATGGGAGATCACCCCGACAGCGCTGCACGGCGAGATATTGCCGTGGATACACGATGAGGCGCGTGCCACCATCATTAACCGCATGGCGCAGAGCGAGCTCGCTGCCGCCGTCTCTCAACTTGAAGGTTCAGATCTAGCCACCGTACTAGAGGAGCTCCCACCACAGACGGTCGAGCCGCTGCTAGAGAGCTTAGATGAGGACTACCGCCGCCGCATCACCCAGACCCTCGCCTTTGAGGAGGGGAGTGCCGGACGGTTAATGAGCACCGAGCTGCTTAGCGTGCGTGCGAATGTTACTCTAGCGGTAGTGACACGCTGGTTGCGCCGCCGTCACACCACCCTCCCCCCCTATAGCGATACTCTCATGGTCACCGATGCCGATGGCCACTACTGCGGCACCCTTACCCTAGCTAGCATAATCACCTCCCCTCCCGAGACGGTCGTGGCGGAGATTATGGAGACCCATCGTGAATCGATTCTACCCAATCTCCCCGAACGGGAGGTGGCGGGGCTCTTTAAGCGCCAAACGATTGCAGCAGTCGCGGTAGTCGATAGCGATGGCCGACTGCTCGGCCGAGTGACAGTCGATGAAGTGCTCTCTCTCATCGAAGAGGAGGTCGATGAGGCTTGGTTAAAGGGGACAGGATTGGATGAGGAGGCGGATCTATTTGCTCCAGTCTGGTCGAGTGCCCGCCGCCGCGGGCTCTGGCTCGGGATTAACTTAATTACCGTCTTTATGGCCGCTTGGGTGATCGGCCGTTTTGAGCAGGCGCTAGACGAGATTGTCGCTCTGGCGGTACTGATGCCGGTTGTCGCGAGTATGGGCGGTATCGCCGGCAGTCAGACGCTAACCCTAACCATTCGGGCTATGGCACTCAATCAGCTCGCGAGCGGTAATATTCGCTGGCTAACCATGAAGGAGTTGGCGGTAGGGGCGATTAATGGTCTGCTGTGGGCGGCGGTGGTGGCTCTAGTAGCCTATCTCTGGTTCGGTAATAGTGGCATTACGCTCATTATCGCCATCTCCATGCTGCTTAATCTGCTAGCTGCGGCGCTATCGGGAGTGATCGTACCGCTGACACTGAAGCGGCTCCATATCGATCCGGCGCTATCAGGGGCGGTGATCTTAACGACCGTGACCGATATTGTCGGCTTTCTCACCTTTTTAGGGTTGGCGACACTCCTGTTACTGTAACCGTTTAGCTATCGGTGAATTTGCTGTTAATGGCCCCTCTTTTTGCTGCGATTAAGGCGTGAGGCAAGACGACGCGCCAGCTCACCAAACAGTTCGGTTTGGGTCGGATGGGGGTGGATAGCGCGGCCAACCTGCTCTAAAGTCATCTCGCCACTGACCATCAGCACCGCCTCCCCGATGAGGGTATCGGTATGGTCGGCTAACAGATGCACCCCGATAATTTTATGGCTCACCCTATCGGCCACTAGCTTAATCAGACCGTGGCTCTCACCGGTAAGCATCGCTTTAGCATCGATACTCATAGGAACCTTGATCTCAACGGCATCGATCCCCCGCGCCTTGGCCTGCTCCACCGAAAGACCGACAAAACCGGCCTCCGGTCGGGTAAAGATAACCCCGGAGTCTTTGCTCTCATCGTAATAGCTCTCCTCACCCAAAATAGCCGCTGCCGCAACGCGTCCCTGCTCTCCGGCAGTGTGGGCTAACATCAAGCCGCCAATCACATCGCCTACCGCAAAGATATGCGGCACAGAGGTACGACAGCGGCTATCGGCTCGAATGACCCCCTTAGCGACAGCCACCCCGGCGTTTTCGAGCTTTAGTGGCTCCAATACCGGCCGCTTACCGGTTGCCATGATGACATAGTCGCACTCAAACTGGCGCGACTGGCCGTCACTATCGTCGAACTCCATCACCATCGCCCCAGGCTTGCCCCTAAGCTGGGTCACCTTAACGGAGGTATAGAGGGTTAAGTTAGGGTCTTGATTTAGAACCGCTGTGAGCTGTGTGGCCACCTCCGACTCTACTTCGGCTAACACTCTATCCTTGCCTTCGAGCAGCACCACTTCGGTACCAAAATCTTGGAAGATTTGCGCCATCTCCATTCCAATCGCACCGCCACCAATCACTCCGAGCCTCTTCGGTATCTCAGGCAGGCTCCAGACACTATCCGATGTGAGCAGGCCACCACAGCTCACCCCCTCATCGACGCCGGCAATAGGGGGGAGAAACGGCGGTGCGCCGGTAGCAATGACGGCGCAGCCGAAGGTTAGGTGACGCCCCTCAGAGCCATCGCCAACTAAGGCTCGCTGGTGGGGATTATCGGCATTCGCTGAGGTATCAATGAAGAGCCTATGATCGGTCTCAAACCAAGCAAACCCCTGAATAACATCAATTTTAACGCCGCGATCAGTATTGAGTGCCATCTTACCGCGCGTCTCTAATACAGAACGGCGATGCTGCTCTAGCACCGGCCAGTTTAGCGTTGGCCGGTTCGTCCCTTCAACGCCTAACAGCGCATCGTGAGCGCGATCACGCATCCTATCCGCGGCCGCCCGCCACGCTTTAGAGGGGATACAGCCGCGCCAGAGACACTCGCCGCCCGGATAGGGGGCATCATTAATCATAGCGATTTTCAGCCCGTGACCGGCCAGATCGCGGGCGCAATCCTCACCCCCGGGGCCACCGCCAATGACCACGACATCGTAGTCCCACTCCCCCTCTGGAATCGCAGGGCCTAACGGCCCCATCCAGCTCTCAGGCTGCTCAATCTTCTCCTTCACCGTATTGAGCCAAGCCGCCACCTCCGCCCCGTTCACCACGCGGTGATCTGCCGTGACTGTGACCGGCATGCCAGCAGCCCCCGCAGCGGCAATGGCGACAATAGCCGCCGTTCCGGGGGTAGGAATGGCATCGAAGTAGTCAACCCCCATCATCCCCATATTGGAGATCATAAAGGTAGGATTGGCATACTCCTCTGGTGCAAGACGCCGCTTACGCGCCCTATCGACCAAATCTTTCCAGTTACTATGTAGCTCCTCCAGTGGCCGCGACTCCACCTGTCGGAGCACCGGCACGACTAGACCGTTCCCCTCGGCCGTCACCGCCATACCGATATCGACCTGACTGCGTTCGACAATTTTATCGACCGGCTGATAGCACCAATTGAGGGAGGGGTGGGCTTTAATCGCCTCGGCACACGCCTTAGCAATCGCAATGGTCACCGAAACACCGACCCTTTTTGCCGCCTTAATCAACGCTTCGGGTTGAATCGTTCGGGTCACATGGAATGTCGGCATGGTGAGTGAAGCGGTCATCGAGGCTGAGACTGCTCGCTCCATCGCGCTCATCGGCCGCCCCTCACCGGGCACCTGCACCTGCGGTAAAATATGCGCCGGCACCGGTTCGACAATTTGGGTCGGCCGACTCACCGGCTGGGCACGACGCACATCCTCGGCGTTAATTTCGCCTTGGGGGCCGCTGCCGTTAAGATTATTCAAATTGACCTGCAGCGAGGCGGCCACCTTGCGCGCATAGGGGGTCGCGCTCTTATTGGCTGGACGAGGAGCCGGAGTCACCGCGACAGCCATCGCAGCCGGTGCGAAGGCGGGCGCTAGCTCAGATTGGGAGTTTGGTTTTGCAGCGACGGTGACAGTGACCGACTGCGCAACCACCGCCTCTCTGCTATCGACAAGGTAGGCGATCGCCTCACCGACGGCGACCACCGAATCGATGGCGGCAATAGGCCCGGAGAGATACCCTTCACGAAAGACCTCGACATCCATAATCGCCTTATCGGTCTCGACTTGGGCGACAATATCGCCTCGCTCGACTCTATCGCCAATCGACTTCTCCCAGCCAACGACCACCCCCTCGGTCATGGTATCTGAGAGCTGCGGCATCTTAATAGTATGGCTCGCCTTTGCAGAGGCCGGTTCCGGTTCAGCCACTGCGGCGATATCGCGCCCCACCTCTGCCGCACTAGCCACTAGATAACCGAGGGCCGCACCCACGGCAACTGTGGCGTCGATTTCGGCTAGCGGGCCAGAGAGATAGCCCTCCCGAAACACCTCGACATCCATAATCGCCTTGTCGGTCTCTACGGTGGCGACCACATCCCCCCGCTCGATCTTGTCACCGGGTTGCTTCTCCCAGCTCACCACAACCCCTTCGGTCATGGTATCTGAGAGCTGCGGCATCTTTATGACATAAGGTTCGGCCATCGGTTATGGTTCTCCGGTTTTGGTAAATACAGTTAGGTAACAATCAGACTTTGCCGACTATCTTCAGCACAGCCTGAACCACAGCGCCAGCATTCGGTATCGCCGCCTTCTCCAGGCCATGGTTATAGGGGATCGGGACATTGGCGGCTGAGACCCGAACCGGTGGTGCATCGAGTTCGAAAAAGCACTCCTCGTTAATAAGGGCCATCACCTCAGCGCCGACACCCACAGCAGGCTCGGCCTCTTCAGCAATGAGCGCCCGATGCGTTTTGCTGACCGACTCACGAATACCTACCCGATCTAGCGGATTGAGGGCATAGAGATCGACCACTTCGCAATCGATGCCATGCTTTTTAGCCAGCGTCTCTGCCGCCTGTAGGCACCAGTGTACCGAAACATTGTAACCAAACAGGGTGATATCTCTCCCCTTGCGGGCCACTTCTGAGCCTTCGAGCGGGTGGAAGTACTCCTCATCGGGCACCTCGCCTTTCATATTGTACATCAGCTCATGTTCGTTAATAAAAACCGGATCGTTGCAACGCACTGCGGATTTAATTAAACCATAGGCTTGGCGTGGATTGGAGGGGGTCACCACGCGCAGGCCGGCAATCCCCATAAAGACCTTCTCCATTCGCGCCGAGTGCTGGGCGCCGAGCTGGTGCGCCGTGCCGCCGGGGGAGCGAATCACCACCGGTGCCTCTAGCTGACCACCCGACATATAGCGCACTTTGGCCGCCGAGTTGACAATCTGGTCGGTCGCTAGCCAAGCGAAGTTAACCGACATAATTTCGATAATGGGTCGCACGCCAACAAAAGAGGCCCCAATACCGAGACCGGTATAGCTATTTTCTGAGATCGGCGTATCGATCACTCGCTCCGGGCCATACTTATCATAGAGCCCTTGGGTCGCCTTGTAGGTTCCGCCAGCGATACCGATATCCTCTCCCATACAGATGACTAAAGGGTCTCTAGCCATCTCCTCATCGTGAGCGCGACGAATCGCCTCCCAGTACATGATCTCAGCCATTATGCCACCCCTCCTTTGACCCATGGGTCGTTCTCCGCCAATACATACCGCTCTAGCTCCGCGACATCGGGCTCGGCTGACGCCTCACAGAAGGCGATAATATCGCGCTCAATCGACTCGATAATCTCCTTATCTAGCTGCTGATAATCGATATCGGTCATCTCTCCGGCCTCAATGAGGCGGTTGCGCAAAATCGTAATCGGATCGCGTTTGCCCCACATCTGCTCCTCATCCTTACTCCGATAAGCATTAGAGTCAGACATTGAGTGGCCACGATAACGATACGTCATTAACTCCAGCATATAGGGGCCTTGACCAGAGCGAACATGATCGACCGCGATTTTGGCCGCCTCATAGACTTGATCGATATCCTGCCCATCCGCCTGCGCTGAGGGGATATTGTAGCCACAGGTGCGTTTGTATTGGTCTTGCACTGCCGTGGAGCGATCAATGCGAGTCCCAATCCCATAGAGATTGTTTTCAGTTACAAACAGCACCGGTAGCTCCCAAATAGCCGCCATATTCATCGATTCGTGAAAGGTGCCCTGGTTATTAGCCGCATCGCCTAGAAAACAGATGGAGATCTCATCGCCCCCCTTTAACTTAATCCCCTTAGCCATCCCAACGGCTAACGGGAACGGGCCGCCAACCAGCGCATAGCCCCCCATAAAACGGTGCTTAACATCAAAAATGTGCATCGAACCGCCACGCCCTTTCGAAGAGCCGCTCTCCTTACCATAGAGCTCCGCCATCACCGCCTTCGGATCAGCCCCGCATTTAAGCGCATGGACATGATCGCGGTAACCGGTAATCACATAGTCCACTCCGGGTCGCGCGGCCTCCATCACTCCATGGACACACGCCTCCTCCCCCGGATAGAGGTGGAGGAACCCCCCAATTTTGCGTTCTACATAGGCCTCGTAGCACCGCTCCTCAAAGCGGCGGGCAAAGAGCATCTCCCGCAATAGTCGTTTTTTATCCGCAGCGTTCATATCGCCTCTCTAGTTGTCGTCTCAAGCATTCAATGATTTCGTATAGGGATCGCGCAATACAATCGTATCGGCCCGATCCGGTCCGGTAGAGATAATATCGACCGGCACCCCAATCAGCTCCTCAATTTGACTGATATAAGCTTTAGCATTAGCTGGTAGTTGATCATAGTCGCGCACGCCAAGCGTCGATTCCTGCCACCCTGGTAGTTCGATATAGTCGGGGCGGCACTCCTGATAGGCATCGGCACCGATGGGGGGCTCAGTAAGCACCTGCCCCCCGCGACGGTAACTGACCGCCACTTTCAAGCTTTCCAGTCCATCTAGCACATCCATTTTAGTCAAACAGATACCGCTTAGGCTATTAATCGTCGCCGAACGGCGCAGCGACACCACATCGAGCCAGCCACAACGCCGTGGTCGTCCGGTGGTCGCCCCATACTCACAGCCGGTATCGGCCATCTGTTTACCAACCGCATCAGTCAAATCGACGCCATCATAGAGTTCGGTTGGAAATGGCCCTGCACCAACTCGAGTGGTATAGGCTTTGGTAATCCCCAAAATATAATCCAAATCGCGCGGACCGACCCCAGTACCGGTCGCCGCCCCCCCCGCCGTTGGGCTCGATGAGGTGACATAGGGATAGGTACCGTGATCGATATCGAGCAGAGCCCCCTGCGCCCCCTCAAACATCACATTTTTACCCTCACGGCGTAGTCGGTGCAGTAGAGCGGTCACATCCCCCACCATAGGGCGAATCGCCTCGGCCATCTGCAACCCCTTATCGAGCTGCTGCTGATAATCGACCTGCGGCCGCTCAAAGAGCCTCTCTAGGACAAAATTGTGGTAGGCCATCACCTCCTGCAATCTATCGGCAAAGCGCTTCTCATCCAGTAGATCGCCCACTTTGAGTCCCCGACGGGAGATCTTATCCTCATAGGCAGGGCCAATACCGCGACCGGTTGTACCAATCGCCCGACTGCCACGGGCAAACTCCCGCGCCTGATCGAGCGCGACATGGTAGTCGAGAATCAGCGTCGCCGCTGCGCTAATCGTCAGCCGCCCGTCACTCTCGACACCGGAGTTATGCAACATTTTAAGCTCATCTAGCAGCGCATCGGGAGCTAGCACCACCCCGTTACCGACCATACAGGCGACATCGGGGCGCAAAATACCGGAGGGAATAAGATGCAATACCGTCTTTTTGCCCTCAATCACCAAGGTATGACCCGCATTATGCCCCCCCTGAAACCGCACCACGGCATCAGCCTTTTCGGTTAACAGATCAACAATTTTTCCCTTGCCCTCATCACCCCACTGGGTACCGACCACGACCACATTTTTTCCCATAGCTTTCGTTTTACCTACTCTCCAGTGGGCGACAACGCCACTGATCTTGTTCAAATACGAGCTGTTGCCGACAGTGATGCGGCGGCATCTCAGCTCCCTCTCCTAGCTGCTGCACCACTCGCACTCCCTCAGAGCGCAGTTTTGAAATCGCCTGCTGCAGCGCCGGCGCATAGCCCGCTGGTGCCCAGACCCCCTCCGGCTCTTCCGGTATCGGTCGGGCGGTTAAATCGATAATCTGTTTCAGATCCATACTAAATCCGGTCGCCGCTCGATGGCGTCCAAAAACCTCACCAATCCCATCGTAGCGCCCCCCCTGAGCCAACGACTGACCACTCCCCCGCTGATAGGCGCTAAACAGCAGGCCGTTATGGTAGTGGTAGCCCCGCAGCTCCGCTAAATCGAGATGGAGCGCAAAGCTTACCCCCGGTAGCTGATTAAGGCTATCCACCACCTGCCGCAGATAGTCGAGCGGGGCGGCAATGGCTGCCGAAGCATCGATGAGGGCACCCGCCCGTTCTAGTACCTCTTCCCCCCCCTGCAGATCACACAGCAGGGCTAACGCCGTTGTCAGTGGCTGCGCTAGCTCTCGCTGACGGCAAAAGGCGCTCACCTCATGCACCGCACGGGCGGAGAGGAGCCGTCGCAACTCAGCTTCGGTCTCTGAATCAACGCCCTCCTCGCTCATCAGGGTACGAAAGATGCCGACATGGCCTAAATCGAGCGTAACGGCACCTAAATCGAGCTCCTGCAAAGCGGTTAACATTAGATGGATAATTTCGATATCGCTGTTAACCCCAGCATGGCCGTAGAGCTCCGCCCCCACCTGTCTAGGTGTGCGGCTGCCGCCGCGCTCCCCCGGCAGGGTATGCAGAACCGTACCGATGTAACAGAGACGATTGGGGCCTACATGGTGTAGTCGATGGGCATCGATACGAGCCACCTGCGGCGTCATATCGGCCCGAATACCAAGCATTCGCCCGCTCTGTTGATCAATTAACTTAAAGGTCTGTAGGTCGAGCTCGGCACCGGTGCCGATTAATAGCGACTCGATATACTCAACTAGAGGGGTAATGACCTGGTTGTAGCCCCAGAGATTAAATAGCTGCAACAGCCGCTGGCGCACCTGCTCAATTTGGCGCGTCTGGGCGGGTAATAGCTCTTCAATGCCTTGGGGCAATACCCATTGATGAGATTGATGAGATTGAGTTCGATTCATAACAGCCTATGGGCTACTTCCAGTTGGATTCCATACCAAAACTCCTTAGTCGTCTGAATCAATGCCTAATGACATAGAGCAGCAGCGCCCCTAGCACCATGCTGACCACACCCATGCTGCGCAAGGAGGTATGTGACATTTGGGTCACTGCTGCCATGGTGCGCTGATAGAGCCCGGGCACAAGTGCGGGTAAGAGTCCCTCAATCACCAGCACTAGCGCTAGGGCTGCAAGTAGATCATCCGACATAGAAGCGACAGACTAACGCCGAACCGGCGCAGGTGAAGGGGATCTATTGGTAAAGTAGCGGAAGAAGTCGGTGTTGGCATCTAGCAACAACATATCGTCTTTACTCTGAAACGCCTGCTGATAGGCCTCTAACGAGCGATAAAACTCATAAAATTCGCGATCTTGCCCAAAAGAGGCCGCATAGATCGCCGCCGCGCTTCCATCCCCCTCGCCTCGTAGCATCTGCGCATCGCGCTCCGCCTCGGCAAGAATAACGGTTCGCTGACGATCAGCTTCAGCACGAATCTTCTCGGCCTTCTCCGCCCCTTGGGAGCGCAGCTCGGTCGCTACTCGCTGTCGCTCAGCCCGCATCCGTTGGAAAACCGACTCTGAGACCTCAACCGGCAGCTCAATACGCTTAATTCGCACATCGACCACATCAAGACCAAACTCAGCGACTTGGGAGACTATTTTTTCGGAGATAACCCGCATAATCTCGGCCCTCTCACCCGAAATCGCCTCTTGAATCGTCCGTTTGGCAAACTCATTGCGCAGCCCCTCCTGAATGACCTTGCTTAACCGCTCAGTCGCATTGGCCTCTAAGCCTCGCATCGAACGGTAGTAGAGACCAACATCACTAATGCGCCACATCACAAACGAATCGACTAGCAGATTCTTCTTTTCGAGCGTCAGATAGGGCACCGGCCGTGAGTCGATAGTCATAATCCGCCGCTCAAATTTGCGCACCTTTTGGAAAAAGGGGATCTTAAAGTGGAGCCCCGGTTCGTAGTCACCGCGAACAAACTCTCCAAACTGGAACTTAATCGCCAACTCCCGTTCGGTAACGACAAAGAGCGACATTGAGACCAACCAGAGCAGGACAATCACTCCAATGAGTTTAAACATAGTCTTGCCTTCCATTAACGCACCTCCCGCCGACGCAGTGTATCGCGCAACCGCTCTTCAGTGGAGCGGCCACTCTGACTCCCCTCCCCCATCTGGGAGAGCAGCTCCATTGTCTGCCGCATCGTCTCGCTATCGGCCGTAGTCGCTGAACGGCGTAGCTGATCAAGTGGCAGATAGACCATATTATTGCCACCTTCAACATCGATCATCACCTTGCTGCTACGGCTTAAAACCGACTGCATCGTATCGAGATAGAGTCGGGTACGCATCACCTGTGGCTCCTGCTTATACTCGGCTAATAGCTGATTAAACCGGCTAGTACGACCCTCAGACTCGGCAACCACCTGCTCTTTATAGGCGCTAGCTTCGGCGACAATACGAGCGGCCTTACCTCGCGCTTCTGGCAGAACATTATTCGCATAGGCCTCAGCCTCATTCTGGAATCGCACCGAATCCTCTCGCGCCTTGACGACATCATCAAAAGCCTGCTTCACCTGTTGTGGTGCTTGGGCATCCTGCATGGTCAACTGAATAATGTTCAAACCGGTTTGATAGAGATCGAGCGTCTCTTGCAATATCTGCTGCGCCTGAATCGTCACCGGACTCCGCCCCTCGGTCAGAATGAAATCCATAGAGCTACGGCCGATCACCTCCCGTACGGCGCTAGCAGTCGCATCCTGTAGTAGTCGCTGCAATCGCTCCTCATGGCTGGCCATGCGACCATCAATACCACGCACATTAAACAGAAAGTCGCGTGCCGCTATCGGGCTAGGTTTAATCTGGTACTGCACATCGAATTTAATGTCGATAATGTTCTCATCCTGAGTCAACATCAGCCCTTCGCTGGTCTGGTAACCGAGCTTAGCGCTACGAATACTGCTGACATCGACCTGCTCTACCGTCTGCAGCAGGCGGGGGTACCAGTGTAGCCCCGGTTCGGTAGTACTTTGATAGGAACCTAGCTGTAGCACGACGCCCCGATACCCCTCCTCGACGATATAGAGACCGGAGACAAACCAGATAAGCGCCACGACAATGGCTATCAGCGAGGCACCGATACGGCCAAGACGACCGCCGCCCCCGCCATCGGAGCCGTTGTTATCTTCCTTACCACTGCCACCCGCTCTCCCCCCTAATAGAGAGGAGAATCGCTGCTGCAGCTTACGCACTATCTCATCTAGATCGGGCGGGCCTTCACCACTACCCCCTCCCCCTTGTCCCCAAGGGTCACGATTCGATCCACCCGGTTCATTCCACGCCATAGAGTCTCTCCACTTGGCTAAATTTTAAAGTTCCCGCAGTATTGCAGACACAAATTGGTCGCGATTCTACACTTTTTTGGCCCGTTTGTTGAGTCATCTTTACAATAACAGACCAAAATCACGCCTAAAAGCTACATTCCGCTCTTCAGGCTCGCCTCAATAAAGCGATCTAAATCGCCATCTAGCACCGCTTGAGTATTGCCGCTCTCAACGCCGGTACGCAGATCTTTAATGCGCGACTGATCGAGTACATAGGAGCGAATTTGCGAACCCCAACCGATATCGGCCTTGTTCTCCTCTAGCTGCTGCTGCTCAGCACTGCGCTTCTGTATCTCTAACTCATAGAGCTTCGCTTTAAGTTGCCTCATCGCCTGCTCCCGATTTTTGTGCTGCGAGCGATCATTTTGGCACTGAGTCACGGTATTGGTCGGCAGGTGGGTAATTCGCACCGCCGATTCGGTACGATTAACATGCTGTCCCCCTGCCCCTGAAGCGCGATAGACATCGATGCGTAGATCGGCTGGATTGATGTCGATCTCTATTGAGTCGTCGATCTCCGGCGAGACAAAGATCGATGCAAACGAGGTGTGGCGACGGTTTCCCGAATCGAACGGCGATTTACGCACCAGCCGATGGACGCCGATCTCGGTACGCAGCCAGCCAAAGGCAAATTCGCCCTTAAAGTAGATAGTCGCGCTCTTAATACCGGCCACATCCCCCTCAGAGAGCTCCATCAATTCGCACTCATAGCCGTGCGCCTCCCCCCAACGCAGATACATTCTTAGCAACATATTAGCCCAATCCTGCGCCTCAGTCCCCCCCGAACCGGCTTGAATATCGAGATAGGCGTGATGGGAATCCATCTCGCCGGAGAACATACGCCGAAACTCCAACTGCGCTAGCTGTTGATTCAACCTATCGAGATCGACCCCCACCTCCTGTAGCGTCGCCTCATCGGCCTCCGCCGCCGCCATCTGCAGTAGTTCGCTACCGTCACGCAGACCGTTATCGAGGGCGTTAATAGTCTCGACCACCCGCTCCAACGCCACCCGCTCTCTCCCTAGCTGCTGCGCTCTAGCCGGATCGTCCCAAACCGAAGGCTGCTCTAACTCCCGATTGATCTCAAGTAGCTGCTCCGCTTTAGCCTCATAGTCAAAGATACCCCCTTAGCGCATCGGTGCGCTGTTGCAGCTCTTTGATTTGATTTAGATAGGGGTTAAGTTCCACACTCATCTCCTTAAATTACGATTTTATTCACCGATGGCAAGTTTACCACAGTCGTGCTGGCGCCCCCACTAGACGCAATTCAATCAAGTGGGATATCATTAACCCCACTACCCACTACCCACTACCCACTACCCACTGCCCACTGCCTACCCCCTGATGATTAACCAAGATTTAACTCAACTCCACCCCTACCCGTTTGAAAAACTGCGCCAACGGCTAGGCAAGATCACCCCGCCTAGCCACCTAGAGCCGATACAGCTCTCTATTGGCGAACCACAACACGCCCCGCCCCCTTTTGCCACAAAGGAACTCTGTCAACAATTAGAGAGCGATCTCGCCCGTTACCCCCTCACCCAAGGGGAAGCGGCACTCAGAGAGGCGATAGCTCGCTGGCTACAGCGCCGTTTTAAGCTAAAGTCGGTTGACCCCGACACAGAGGTGCTACCGGTAGCCGGCACCCGCGAGGCGCTGTTTGCCGTCGCTCAAGCGTTAACCAACCGCGCCGACAGAGCGATTGTGATGATGCCCAACCCCTTCTACCAGATCTATGAAGGGGCGGCGCTGTTAGCCGGTGCTGAACCCTACTACCTCCACTGCCACCTAGAGAATAACTTCCTGCCCGATTTAGAGTCGATACCCACAGAGATCTGGCAGCGCTGTCAACTCTTCTACCTCTGCTCACCGGGGAACCCTAGCGGCAGAGTCGCGCCGCTAGCGTACCTAAAACGGCTACTAGAACTGGCC